>JANMXA010000131.1:0-2420 GCA_031394255.1 Gemmatimonadota bacterium | reverse complement strand
ACGGTCCCGGTCCTCGCCTGGCTGTTCCGCCAGGTGATGCCGGAGCGGACGGGCACCATTCTCCTCTCGGCCCTGGTGGCCCACAGCGCCTGGCACTGGATGGCGGAACGCTGGTCGGTCCTCCGGCAATATCGGTTCCAGTGGCCGGAGCTCGATGCCGGCCTCGCGACGAGCGTGTTGCGGGTGCTGGTGTTGTTGCTGATCGTCCTTGGCGCGGGGTGGCTGATGCGGGCGCTGGCCCGGAAACTGACTCCACCGATTGGACCGGAGCGCCCGCCGGTCGCCACCGGGAACTAGCTTGCGTCTCCTCGCGGCGGGGTGCATACTCGCCTTGGCCGGATTGCCCTCGCGCGGCCATGCCCAGGCGGCCAATGCGGACTCGATTCGGTCGACCCGGACCGGCGTCTATACAACTACACAGGTAGAGTTCGGCCGGGACATCTACGTGATGAATTGCGCCAGCTGCCACACCACCGTCTCCCATACCGGGCCGGGCTTCGTGGCGGCCTGGCACGGACGGCGGCTCTGGGATCTGTTTCGGTACGTCAGCGAACGGATGCCCAAGAGCCAGCCAGGCAGTCTCTCCCAGCGCGAATACGCGAGAGTCGTGGCCTATCTGCTGATGATGAACGGGATGCCGGCCGGATCCGACGAACTGGTGGCGGACTCAACGGCATTGAAACGAGTCCAGATCGAACTCAAGACGGCGGGCGATTCCACGCAACGGAAGGGACCGGACCGATGGTGAACCAGACGATGATTCGGCGGATGGCGGCAGCGGCACTCGGGGTGGCCGCGGTGGCCGGGGTCGCCTCCGCCCAGGCGCGGGGCAACGTACCGGGCGAATGGCGGGCCTGGGGCGCGGACCTCTGGAGCACCCGGTATTCCCCCCTCGATCAGATCAACGCCGCAAACTTCAGTTCGCTCAAGCAGGCCTGGCAGTGGAAAGTCGGCGCGTTCGGGGCCGACGAGTACTACCGGACCACGCCGCTGTACGCCAACGGCCGGATCTTCACCGTCGCCACCACCCGCCGAGTCGCCGCCGCCCTCGACCCCGCCACTGGGGAGACCCTGTGGATGTGGCGCCTGGATGAGGGAATTCGCTGGCAGAAGGCCCCACGCCAGTTTGCCGGACGCGGGCTCGCGTATTGGACCGACGGCCACGAAGAACGGATCATCGTCGTCACGCCGGGCTATCACATGGCCTCGCTCGACGCCAAGACCGGGATTCCCGATCCCAAGTTCGGCAAGAACGGCGTGGTGGATCTGATGGGCGGGTTGGGCCTACCGATGGTCCCGCTGGCGGTGGATGACTCGGGCTCGCTCATCATCAGCGACGCCGCCCCCGCCCGCCGGGCCCGCCCGGGTGAACGATGGGATCCCGTCACCAAGACTGGAGCCGACGGCACCATCGGCATCGATCCGAAGCTGGGCCAGATCGCCAACAGCTCCCCCGCCGTGATCGTGAACAACGTGATCGTGGTCGGCAACTCCTCGATCCACGGGTACTACCCGATCCGGGTCCGCAACATTCCCGGATTCGTCCGCGGCTTCGACATTCGGACCGGCCGCCAGATCTGGAAATTCAATCTGGTGCCGCAGCCGGGAGAATTCGGCGCCGACACCTGGAAGAATGGGTCGAAGGTCGGGACCGAGGGCGTCGGGAAGAACGATCCCTGGGCCACCTATTCGGCCGACCCTGACCTCGGGCTGGCTTACATCCCGGTCGGCATGCCGCTGATGGACGAATACGGCGGCCATCGTCCGGGGAGCAACCTGTTCGGGAACAGCCTCGTGGCGATCGACGTCAAGACCGGTCGGCGGCGGTGGCATTACCAGATGGTCCACCACGACATCTGGGACTACGACACGCCGATGGCGCCCAACCTTCTCGATGTCACCGTCAACGGAAAACGGCGCAAGGTCATTGCCCAGACCACCAAGCAGGGCTTTGCCTACGTGCTCGATCGCGCCACCGGGCAGCCGATCTGGCCGATCGTGGAAACGCCCGTGCTGCAGAGCGACGTGCCCGGAGAGCACACCTGGCCGACCCAGCCGATTCCCAGCCGGCCCGCGCCCTACGCGCAGCAGGGTCTCAAGGCGGAGGACCTGATCGACTACACCCCGGCCATCCGCGACTCGGCCCTCAAGATCGCCCAACTGTGCCGGATGGGACCCTACTTCATTCCCGGATCCACCTCTGACGGCAGCAGTGCCAAGCCATGCTCCTGGTACGCGCCAGGGGCGAGTGGCGGTGTGAACATCGATGGTGGCGCGGCGGTCGACCCGGTAACCGGCATGCTGTACGTGGCCGCGTTGACCGGCCTCGACGCCATCGCCCTCAAGAAGGACCCCTGCTCCGAGTTCCGGTACAGCTCGCCTCGCGACAACTGCGGCCTGCCCGGCGCCCTGCCACCGCC
>JANMXA010000130.1:0-3994 GCA_031394255.1 Gemmatimonadota bacterium | reverse complement strand
CGTCGCGTCGTAATCCCAGCTGTCGCCCGGGGTCGTCTGGTAATGCCACACCTGCTCACCGGTACTGGCCCTGAGAGCCACTATCGAGGACGTGTACAGATTGTCCCCTGCGGTCGTGCCACGGAGTTCCGGATACCAGGGCGAGGCGTTGCCCGTTCCAACGAAGACCAGATCAAGGGCCGCATCGTACACAATCGGATCCCACGGACTTCCGCCGCCCCCACCCTTCCACCACTCGCCCGACCAGGTCGCGGTAGCACGCTTCATCGCCTCGGATTCGGACGGCCGAGCCGGATCGCCGGGCACCATGTAGGTTCGCCATGCCAGTGAGCCGGTCAGGGCGTCGTACGCCGAGACGAAACCGCGAACCGTGTATTCGGATCCCGCGTTGCCGATGATGACGCGGCCCGCGGCAATGCGGGGGGCCCCCGTGATAGCGTACGGTTCTCCCCTGGGCGTGGTCTGCACGTCCCACACGGGCTGGCCGGATACTTGATCGATCGCGATCAGACGACCGTCGATCGTCGCCACATAGACTCGGCCCCGATACAGAGCGACGCCTCGATTTACCACGTCACAGCAGGCGAACTTGCCGTGATCCTTCGGGACCTGCGGGTCGAAACGCCACAGCACCCGGCCCTCTCGCGCATCGATGGCGTAGACGATACTCCAGGCACTGGAGGTGTAGAGTACGCCGTCCTTGACCAGCGAGGTCGCCTCGAGACCGTGCAGCGTCCCCATGTCGAGCCACCAGGCGAGCCCAAGCCCGGTCACGGTCTTCTCATCGATCTGGTGCAGGGGACTGAAGCGCTGCTCGGCGTAGGTCCGGCCGTGGGTGAGCCAGTTGGCCGAGTCGCCATCAGCGGCTCGAAGCATGGCGTCATCGACCGGGCGTGGCGAGGCGCATCCGATGATCAACCCTGCGCCGAGTGCGAGGGCGAACCAGGGTCGCTGGTCAAACCAGGTAATCGCGACGGGCATGGTGTTCCTAAGAGTGGGAAGGGAGACCCGATTGTAGCCTGCTGCGAGAAAACCGGAAGGTCATCACTTCGGCGGCGACAGTGGAGTATCTTGGGAAAACAACTGGATCACAAATGTGCCCGGCCAGCAAAGTCGGCGTCCCTACGCTCCTCGGTGTCCCTTTCGACGCCGCGTCCTCGTTCCAGCGAGGGCCTGCGGGAGGGCCCTCACTCATCAGGGCGTCCCTCGTGCGGGACTCGAGCAATCGCTGGACTGAAGACGGGCTCAATACCGCAACGGTCGACGTCATGGACGACGGGGGCGACGTCGCCATCAGGCCGGACGCCGGCGCGAGGGAGGTCCTCGAACCCATCACGGCCGGCGTCCGCCGGCTCCTCGACCAGGGTCGGCGGCCGTTGGTACTCGGCGGCGATCACTCCGTCACCTATCCCGTCCTCCGCGCCATGCGGGAACGCCATCCCGAGCTCGCAATTCTCCACTTCGACGCCCATGGCGATCTATATCACGAATACGAAGGCGATCGACTGTCCCACGCCTGCCCGTTTGCCCGAATCATGGAGGACAAGCTGGCCGATCGACTGGTGCAAGTCGGCGTCCGAACCCTGAACCCGCACCAGTGGGACCAGGCCAGGAAGTACGGCGCGGAGGTCCGCGATATGCGCAGCTGGGCCGGCCCGCCGCGGCTTCGATTCGAGCAGCCGCTGTACATCTCGCTCGACCTCGACGTCCTGGACCCCGCCTTCGTCGCGGGAATTTCGCACCCTGAACCTGGCGGCCTGTCGGTCCGCGATGTCGTGGCCACTCTCCAGCAGCTCGATGCCCGAATCGTGGGCGCCGACGTCGTGGAGTTGAACCCAGCCAATGATCCGTCCCCTCGATCGGGAATGGTCGCGGCCAAGTTCGTCAAGGAACTCGTCTCCGCGATGCATCGGGGGCCGTCATCCCCCTGATCCGCGATCCGTTGATCACCCGGCGGCTTCGGACCCGCTGAGCCGGCCAACCCCTGAACCACGCAGGGCCGCGCCGACCCACCGCACCAGGACCTCGTCACCGACCGCAGAGGCCGTCGTCTCCGCCTGGGCGGCGGCCACCGGCCCAGACACCGTAGCGGCGATCAGGGCATCGATCGTGAAGCGAGCGAGGGCGGCCGGGGGGCCGGCGGGTTGCAGGTGGCCCGTCCGAACCCGGGTGGCGATGTAGGTGGTCAACCGCTGATGGAGATCCACCCAGACCACCCGGTCAAAACTGCCGCCGAGCTCGGGCCGGTCGGTGCGGTTCCGTTCCGCCAGGACTACCGCGCCGCGATATCGGAGGAGCCACCGAGTCATCTCGAGCAGTATGCCATCATACTCCTCTACCGCGTCAGTGACATTTCGGCGTTGGTTCGCCACCCAGAGTTGCGGGAAATGAGCGACCTCATGCAGGCAGTCTTCGATCAATCGCAGCCGCGCCCCAGGCGGCGATTTCCGAAAGGGCAGCGCCGGATTGGCGACCAGCGGGCTCTCGAGGCTCCTCAGGAGAGCAAGCTCGAACAGGGCCTCTTTGTCCTCGACGTAGAGATACAGCGTGCCTGGTCCCACGCGGGCTCGGTCGGCGATACGGCTGATCCGGGCTCGATCGAACCCGACGGTCGCGAAGTCCCAAGCGGCCGCCGCCGCGATCTGGTCAAGTTTCATGGGGTCTCTTGAGCGTGGCATTCAAAGACAATAACTGAATCAGTCAGTATTGTCATTGACTAGACATCTGTGGAATAACAACTTGCAAATATCGTGGAGCGATATCGGTCCTGGTATGTGCGGATCCTGCACTTCCGGCCACGACGATTTCCGCCACTCCGATCCGTCCCCCGGTCAAACGTCGGTGCAACCATTGAGACCGAACACCTGTCATATCAGGCGTAACAGGCGCCACCCTGAACAATCCGGAGCCCGGTGACAGTCACCGACTTGGTGATCCGCGTCCTGCGGGGTGATCCCCGCGCCGAACGCGAGTTGTATGACCAGAACGTGGACCGGGTCTACCGGCTGGCCTACCGCCTTACCGGGGAGGCGGACACGGCCGCTGACTGCACCCAGGAGACGTTCATCCGGGTCTTCAGCCGGCTCGGGACGTTCCGGGGCGACGCTGCCTTGTCGACCTGGATCACCAGCGTCGCCTACTCGGTGATCTACACCGGGCTCAGACGAACTCGGCGAAATGAGTCCCGAGAGGTGGAGTTGGATGAGGCGGCGAATCGGCCGGCCGGCGGCGCCAGACCGGCCGAGCCCGACCTCAAAGCGGAGTTGAACCGGGCCGTCGACGGCCTGCCCGAGGGATATCGAACGGTGTTTCTGATGCATGATGTCGAGGGCTATACCCACGAGGAGATTGCTTCCTCCCTCGGCATCCAGACGGGAACCTCGAAAGCACAGTTGAGCCGGGCGCGCGCCAAATTGCGAAAATTGCTGGCAGTATTCGCTGGAGAATGGGTGACCCAATGACGGACGACCAGGACGAAAAACTCGATGAACGGATCCGCGAGATGACGGGCGAGTATCACCGCCCGCCGGCAACCCCTCGCGATGAAATCTGGGCCCGGATCGAGGCGGCTCGGCGACACCGGACCGCAGGAGGTGACGTCGTCGATCTCTCCTCCCGGCGGCGCGGGTGGCTCCGCACCGGCCTGGCCCTCGCAGCCATGCTGGTCATGGGTGTCGCCATCGGACGTTGGGTCATGCCTGAGTTCCGAACCGGGACTGGCGAGTCGCCCGCCGCGATCGCTCGACGAGAGACCCCGGCGCAGGAGGCGCGGGGCGAAGCGATGGTTCGCTATTACGCCCTCGACCACCTGCGACGGGTGGACTACCTGCTGACCGACTACCAGACCGGCCAGGTCACCGACGAATTCACGGCGAGCACCCGGAACCTGTTGTCGGAAACCCGTCAATTGCTCGAGTCGCCGCGGCTCAAGGACGCCAGGATTCGTCGGCTCCTCGAAGATCTCGAAGTATTGCTGGCGCAGGTCGCGCAGCTC
>JANMXA010000129.1:0-4105 GCA_031394255.1 Gemmatimonadota bacterium | reverse complement strand
GTCTCGGGGTTGGAGAATCCCCCGTGGCCGCCCTTCGGGATCGTGATCAGCTGGTTCTTGACGCCGGCGGCGTCGAGGGCGCGGTGGAGGCGGACGGCGTGCTGGTAGGGCACCGTCGGGTCGGCGTCGCCGTGAATCGTGATCACGGGTGGACCGCCGGCGCGGACCATCGAGAGCGGGGAGGTGGCGCGGGCGATCGGCTCGCGATCGAGCATCGGGCCGAACCAGCCGACCGCGTACCCCTGCCGGTTGGCGCCCTCGAGCAGGTCGGCCACGTCGGTGATCCCGAACCAGTTGACGATCGCGGCCACGTGGGCCTCGGGCGAATAGGGGCACTCGCGATCGAACGGGTTGCCGTCCGGCGCCATCCCGGTGGTGAGCGCCAGGTGGCCGCCGGCCGAGTGACCGGTGACCACGATGCGGGCGGGATCGAGGTGGTAGCGTTTGGCGTTCGCGACCAGCCAGCGGAGGGCGCACCGGCAGTCGGCCACCGCCGCGGGCGCGAGCGACACCTCGGCCAGGCGGTACTCGACGTTCGCGACCGCCCATCCCTGGGCGAGATACGGCAGGAGCTCGAAAGCCGAGTCCTCTTTGGTGCCGGCCATCCATCCGCCGCCGTGGATGTATATGAGGACGGGATGGGCCCGGGTGGTGTCGTGCGGGACGTAGAGATCGAGCTTGGCATCCCACCCGTTGAACCGGCCGTAGACCTGGTTGGGCGAGATGTCGTAGCCGTTGCCGAGGGTGAGGATCGCGTCGGGTGCCTGGGCCGCGGCCGGGGCGGCGCCCAGCGCGGCGAGGAGCAGGCTCAGTCGGAGCGGGGCTCGCATCGGGGCCTTTCGGGGTTCGTGGTGGAGCATCTTATCGCGGCCGGGGCGGGATCGGCCAGCGGGGGAGCGGCGGACACGGTGTCGACCCGAGCCGCTTGAGCAGGGCGAGGTAGCGGGCGTTGGTCTTCAGTTTGTCGAACATCGGCTCCCGCGCCTCGACGCCGGCGACCTGGCGGTCGTGCTTCAGGTCTTGGGCGAGGTAGACCGTGGCCATCCCGCCCGCGCCGAGTTCCCGCTCGATCCGGTAGCTACGGCTAAGGGCGGTCGCGAGGCGGGCCAACTGATCGGTAGCCAGCTACAGCTTCTTCGTCAGCGCCAGCAGGGTCTCGACGCTGGTATCGGTTCCCAGGGTGACCTTGAACCGCTTGAGGCTCGCCCCATCCTGGGCCAGGAACGTCAAGACCCCGTCCGCTCCCAGATCCCACGCGCCCGGACTGTCGACGAGCGAGGTGTTGGCGTCCACCTGCGCCACCGCCTTGCCATCCAAATAGAGCGTCTGCCGCGCTGCGTTCCCATCCGCGGCGAGAAACACCAGGTGACGGCCATCGGACGTGAAGGTGGGGTTGGATACGTACGACGCCCCCAGCTTGAGGAACTTGCCGTCGATGAACAATCCGCTATTCGGCTGGCCCGGCGTGGCTTTGGGCTGCCCGAACGACACCAGGTGTTTGCCGTCCGGACTGAACACGAACTTGGCCCCGTGCCAATCGCGGGCGAACCCCTGGAGCAGGAGCGCCGTCTGGTCGACCCCATCGACCACCAGTGTGATCGCGGTGCCGTAGCCTGCGACGTACGCGGAGCGCGACCCGTCCGGACTGAAGCCGAACAAGCTGATGACCTGCTGATCGCCACGCGGCACCGGCTTGCCGTCGATCACCGCGGCCCACGGCGCGCTGCCGCTGGCCGTCGTCGCGACGAATCCGGCTCGCTTGCCCCCGCCCCCGAACTTCAGTGAATCGACGAGTTGGTAGCCATCCGATTCGGTGTCGCCGGTGACGACGAAATACTTCATCCCCTGGCGGCCCTTGTACATCACCCGGGAGCCGTCCGGCGCCCAGGTGAAATCGGTAATCAGCTGGTACTCCGGCCCCTTCTTGCCGTCGACCACCATCGTGTACCCTCCGGAAGCGGTCTGGCACTTGGCGGCGACGTGCTTGCCGTCGGGGCTGAATATGACATCGCTGTAGCCGGTTCCGACGCAATCGCTCCCGGCGATTCTGGTGGCCCCGGTCACCAAAAACTCCGTGACCGTGCCGGTGGGGGTCTGCTGTCGGACCACGCCGACGAAACCGTTGCCGATCGGCGCCATGGTGATCCGGATGCTCTGGACCCGCATCATCGGCCGCCCGTCCACCAGCACCTCGGTGACTGCGCCCTTGCCCGGGCCGAGTGGTGCTAGGCGTTGAGAAAAAAGATGACTGCCGTCGGTGGTGAACTGGAGCGTCCCGGCGGTGTAGGCCGCCAGCTTCCCGTCCACCACCAGGAGCGATTTGTCCTGTGGCCCCGAGTTGAGCGCGGTGCCGGCCCGGGCCGTGATGAGATAGGCGTGGCGCCCGCCCTCGGCGCTGTAGGCAACCCCCATGGTCTCGCCGCCATCGGGCGGTCCCACCACTCCGTCGTAGACCAGATGAATCTCCTTGAACTTGGCACCACCGGGCCCCGGCCCGACGGTCTGCATGCCGTAGGAGATGTGCTTGCTGTCCGGGCTGAATGCGATCGCGGGTGACCCCATGCCGCGAACCGCGGCCACGCCCGTTGCGTTGGAGATCGGGACCCGGGTTTGCTCCTTGCCGTCGACGATGACGACTTCCTCGGAGCCCGACCGTCCCACGTAGGCGTACCGGCTGCCGTCGGGACTGATGTACACCTCGGACACGATCTGGTCGAACACCGGTCCGGGGGTTCCGTCGAACAGGACCACGTAGCGGCTCCCCTTCTGGGTGACGACCGCTAGATGGGCCCCGCGCGGACTCACGACGAACCTCATTCCGGGCTCGCCGGTCGCGACGACTTGAGATTCTACTTTGGTGGTGGCGGGTGCCTGCGCAGCGACGACATCGGGAAGGATCTGAGCAGCCAGGGAGAGGAGGACAATCCGGGCGATGCGCATCAAGACCTCGGTCGTGGAGGATTGGATGCGTCGTCCCCCGGGCCAGCCCTTGAGGCGGTCAGCCCGGGAACAGCATCCGCCCCAAGGTATCGTCCGGAAAACTCGAGGGCCAGTCCCGCGGTAAGGCTTGCGGCCGTTGGCCTTTGGGCGGCAATTTCGACAATCGACCCCAAGTACGCTTTCGCGGAGTGATCATGCAGCGAGATGCCCTTCCCCTCGTGATGATCCGCCGGTTCCTCGGCGTGGTCTTCATCTCGTACGGCACCGTCAAGCTGCTCGGCGGGCAGTTCGTCTACGATGAGTGGACGATCACCCGCAGCACGGCCAACGGGCCGTTCCTGGTCTGGGCGTTCTACGGCTTCTCACCAGCCTATGCCCGGTTCATCGCGCTCTGCGAGTTGGTGCCCGGGATCATGCTGCTCTTTCCGCGCACGGCGTTTGCCGGGGCGCTGGCCCTCTTTCCCGTGGCGCTCAACATCACGGCAATGGACTTCGGCTTCGGGTTTCCCGGGGTCAAGTACCTGGTCACCATCTACACCCTGTTGCTCGGCATACTGATCTGGGCCGAGCGCGACCGGGTGTGGGCCCTGCTCCGGCCGGTGGACGGGCCGGCTCGTCCGGTCGGCCGGCTGCTGAACGCTCTGTCGCTGGTGTTCCTGCTATTTGTCGCCAACCTGGTCGCCGAGTCCACCACGCCGGGACCCGAAGGTCCAGCGATCCGGGCGGCGACTCCGCCTGGTGGGGCGGCGATGGTGATGGTGCGATCCCGGATGGTGGGGCAGAGCGGCATTGGCCGGACTGGTACCGTCGACCTGGCTCCCGCGGGAACGAGCGCCGCTACGGTTCGGGCGCACGTATCGCGGCGGTTCGGGTTCGTGCCCTGGCGGGTGGACAGTCTCACGGCGGTGCGTTGAGGCATGGAAGCCTGCGGGGCAGTAACCCGAGCCGTCAGGGATTGGGGAGCCCGATCCGCTTCATCAGCGCGGCCCAGCGCGGGTCGGCGTGGAGCTTGTCCCACCGCGCGTCATTGTAATACAGGGGCGGAAAACTCGACCGATCGTCAACGGCCCGCTCGAACCAGGCGAAGGCCTGGTCCTTGTCTCCGAGCCCGGCATAAATCAGGGCGATGCAGTACGGCGAGACGTAACCCTTCGAGGAGGTCGTC
>JANMXA010000128.1:0-3250 GCA_031394255.1 Gemmatimonadota bacterium | reverse complement strand
GGCCAGCGGGATCGACCCGGCCGAGGTGTTGCCATACCGATCGACGTTCACGACGACCTTGTCCATCGGAACGCCGGCCTCGCTGGCCGTGGCGGTGATGATCCGGAGGTTGGCCTGGTGGGGGACGAGCAGCTTGATCTGGTCGGCCGTCACACCAGCACGGTCCAGCGCCTCCTGACAGGCCTGAGCCATCCGCCGGACCGCGACCTTGAACACTTCCCGGCCGGCCATCTTCACGTAGAGGCCGCCCTCGGCGAGTACCTTGTCGCTGGGCGGCTCCGTGGACCCACCTGCCGGGATGTACAGCAATTCGGCGAGGGTACCGTCCGCTCCCAGCGAGGTCCCGAGGATACCCCGGCCGCCGGTTGACCGGGTCAGCACCGCCGCGCCGCCGCCATCGCCAAAGAGCACCGCCGTGCCCCGATCCTGCTGGTCGACGATCGAACAGACGCGGTCGCCGCCGAGGACCAGGATCCGGTCGTAGGTTCCGGTTGCGATCAGGCCCTCGGCAACGGTCAGGCTGTAGAGCCAGCCGGGGCATGCGGCCACGACGTCGAACGCGGCCGCCGTTCCTCCGCCCAGTTTGGCCTGCACGTCGCAGGCGGTGGACGGCAGTCGACGGTCCGGCGTGCAGGTACCGCAGACCACGGCCTGGATGGCGGCGAACTCGAGGCCGGCTCTGGCGAGGGCGTGGCGGGAGGCGGTGACGAAGAGATCGGAGAGGGCCTCGCCGGGCTGGAGCATCCGGCGTTCGCGGATCCCGGTTCGGTCCACGATCCACTGGTCGGAGGTGTCGAGTCTCGCTTCGAGATCCGCGTTGGTGATCACCGTGGCGGGCAGCGCCGCGCCAAGGCCGGCAATCATCGCAACCGGACGTTGCATTACGACTGCCCCGCTGGCTGGTGGCTCGAGAACTCCGTTCCGATATGCGCGCTCAGATTCTTCTCGACCGACTGCACCGCTACTCGAATAGCGTGCTTGATCGCGTTCGCGTTGGAACTGCCGTGGCAGATAATCGAGATGCCCTTGACGCCAAGAAGCGGCGCACCGCCATACTGCGAGTAGTCGAGGGGTCGGAATGCCCGGCGGGTGGCCGGCTGATCCCAGAGCCCCTCGGCCGCCGCCAGCTGGCGCACGAGGCCCAGGACCGATTCATAGAACTTCAACACGACGTTCCCCACGAACCCGTCGCAGACCACGACATCGATCTGGCCCTTGTGGTGACCACCGAGGATGTCGCGCCCCTCGATGTTGCCGAGGTAGTTCAGTCCGGTTGCCTGTTTGAGGAGTTGGTGGGCCTCCTTGATCAGCCCGGTGCCCTTCCCCTCCTCCTCGCCGACGTTGAGCAGGCCAACGACCGGGTCAGGCCGGTTCACGATGTCGCGCATGTACACGCTGCCGAGGTAGGCAAACCCGACCAGTTCCCGGGCGGAGCAGTCGACGTTGGCGCCGGCGTCGAGCATCAGGACGGTGCCCTCGCGGGTCGGGAGCAAGGTTCCGACGGTGGCGCGTTCGACCCCGGGATGGAGGCCGAGGATGATCGTGGACGCCGCCAGCGTGGCGCCGGTATTTCCCGCGGAGACAAAGGCCTGGGAGTGGCCGGCCGGCTGAAGGGAGAGGCCGACCACAATGGTGCTCTTCCGCTTCTTCCGGACCGCCTCGAGCGGCTTCTCCGCCATGCCAATGACTTCGGGCGCGTCGATGATCTCGATCCGGCGCCGGTCGACGTTGGGGTAGTTGGCGAGCTCAGCCTCGATCGGACCGGGCGGTCCCACGAACTGGATGATGAATTCGCCCGGAAGCTCCGTCAACGCACGGACCGCGCCCTCGACCTCGGACGCGGGCGCTTTGTCTCCACCCATCGCGTCGACAGCGACGCGAACCACTGGCGTCAGTCCTCGATCTCGAGGCGCTTCTTGCCGCCGTAGTAGCCGCAGGAGCCGCAGATCCGGTGAGGGATCCGCTGCGAGCCGCAGCGCGGGCAGGCCTGGATCGCGAGGCCGGCCGCCGAATGGTGGCTCCGCCGCATCCGCTTCCGCCGCTTGGACGTTTTCCGCTTGGGTACAGCCATGGGATCCTCAGTGTGCCTTGGCGCCCGCGCAGTCGCACGGGCCCTGGTTCAAATCCGCACCGCACCGGGGACAGAGCCCGGCACAGTCTTCCCGACACAGCGGATACGCCGCTGCGGCGAGAGCCAACTCCTCGCGCACTGCCGCGGTCACATCGACGGACGCGACCGGTTCCATCAATGGGTAGACGCTCGGGTCGTCCTGGAGGTCGGGATTGGTCGAAAACAGCGCTTCGACCGGCACCGTGACCGGCAACACGAACTCCTTGAGGCAGCGGCGGCAGGCAACGTGGGTCTTGCCAACCAGCTGCCCCTTCCAGACATAGTCGCCCCGCGCGGTGGTTTCGAGCGATCCCGAAACCACCAACGGTTCCGCCAGCGCAACGCCGAGCCCTTCAAACAGCGGGTCCGTGGCCGGGACAGTCCCGGCGGTCGCCACCGGTCCGTACCGGAGTTCCCGAACATCCACCCGAAGCATAGCCCGTAAAGCTAGCCGGGAAACAGGCTTAGGACAAGTTTTGTCCCCGGCCCTAGCCCCAGAGCCCGGCCCGGTCCGCTTCGGTAAAGAAGAAGCCGATTTCCCGGGCGGCGTTCTCGTCGCTGTCTGATCCGTGAACCGCATTGCGGCCCTTGGATTCGGCGAAGAGTTTCCGAATGGTACCGGCCGCGGCTTCCGCGGGATCGGTGGCGCCGATCGCGGTCCGGAACGCCTTCACGGCATCGTCCTTCTCGAGGGCCATTGGGAAACACGGGCCGCTGGTCATGAAATGCACGAGTTCGGCATAGAACGGCCGGCCCCGGTGGACCTCATAGAAGGCCTCCGCTTGTGGTCTGGACAGCCGGACCAGCCGGCCGGCCCGAACTACCCAGCCATCCCGCTCCAGGTGGGCGATGATGTTGCCGATGTTGCCCTTCTGGACGGCATCGGGTTTGACGATACCGAGTGTCTGACGTCCCGCCATTGACGACCCCTTGATCCTAGTTCTTCAAACGTTCGGTGATGAGCCGGACCACATCGGCCGGCCGCTCCATGACACTGATGCCGGCCTCTTTGAAAGCCGCGATCTTTTCGGCGGCCGTTCCCGACGACCCGGATACGATCGCGCCGGCATGGCCCATGCGGCGCCCCGGGGGCGCGGTTTGGCCGGCAATGAAGCCGACGACCGGCTTGGTGACGTGCTG
>JANMXA010000127.1:0-12544 GCA_031394255.1 Gemmatimonadota bacterium | reverse complement strand
TGTTTGGTGTTTTTTTTTGTTTTTCTCGTGGGGGGGGTGGCGCTTTTTTTTTTTGGGGGGGGGGCGCCATTGCACCCGCTGTCACCCACCCCCACGCGCACCCACCCCCGCCGGGGGGGGTGGGGGGGGCGCCCACACGCCCGCCCCAACCGGACCTCGTGCCCCGACGGGATCCCGTGGCTCATTTGGTGTAGAGGAAGTAGTCGTAGGCGGCCCGGGCTGTCTGGGCGATCGTGGTCTCGAGATCCTTGCCTTCGATTTTGGCGGACTTCTTGACGTAGACCGCGATGGCCAGGTGGGTACCGTCGGGCATGTCGATGATGCCGACGTCGTTGGTGGTGCCGGGATAGGTGCCGGTCTTGTGGGCCACTTTGGTTCCGGGCGGGAGCATTCCCTTGATCCGGTTCATGCCGGTCTCGCAGCGGTACATGATGTCGAGCATCGCCGCCGTGTTCTCCTTGTTCAGCAGTTCGCCCTTCCAGAGCTTCGTCAGGAGCGAGAGCATCGCGCGGGGGCTGGTCTGGTCGCGGGGGTCGCGCGGGTAGTAGTACGCGGCTGAATCACGACGGGCCGGGCTCAGGGCGGCAAATTGGGTTTCCCACTTCGAGCGGTCGAACTTCCCGTTGGTCCAGATGTCGGTAATGCCATACGGATGGGCGATAATCTCGGCGGTGGGCCGGTCGACCCGGATGTCAGTCAGGCCGGCGTCCCGGAGCCGCTTGGTGACCGCGGCGCCGCCACCGTCGAGCTTCAGGACCCAGTCGGTCGAGTTGTTCTCCGAAAGAATCAGCATCGTCTCGATCAGGTTGCGGACGGACATGGCGAACCCGGGCTTCCGGAACAGCAGGAAAGCCTCGCTCCCGATATGGAGGTCCGTGGTGTCCCACTCGACCAACCGGTTGAGGTCGAGCTTGCCCTGTTCGACCAGCGTGAAAGCCTGCACCGCCATCGGCACCTTGTAGGTGCTGGCCATCGGATACTGGTCGTCCGCCTTGTAGAAGAAGGTCCGCCCCGATTCGAGGTGCAGGGCGGCGACGCCGAGCTGGCCACCCGACAGCGGCTCGATGCGGGCGATCTCCTGGTCGAGGCGGCTGCCGGTCTGGGCGGCAAGAGGGGTGGCGATAGGCGTGCCGAACAGGACGGCGGCCAGGATGCGGCGCATGGCGACTCCACGGTGACGGCGATAGTTTGAGGACGAATGTCCCGGTCCCCCATTGTATTCGAAGGATTGAACGGACGCCATGGAGAGATTGACCGTGCGCCTAGGCCTGGCCCTGGCGGCGCTGGCCGTGGCCGGTTGTGCGCCGGCGGCACCGCCAGATCCGGCGGACCTGATCGTCGTGAACGCCCGCGTCTTTACCCCCGACTCGTCGCCGGCGGACGCGGTGGCGATCCGGGGCAACCGGATCGCGCTGGTCGGAGGGCGGAAGGAGGTCGAGGCGCTGGCGGGGAAGGCCACCTGGCGGATGGATGCCGGAGGCGCCTCCCTCACGCCGGGGTTCAACGACGCCCACGTGCACTTCCTCGAGGGGAGCCTCTCTCTCGGCCAGGTCGATCTCCTCGATGCGGAGACTCTGCCCGCTATCGAGACGAAGATCCGCGGCTTTGCGGCGGCCAATCCCGCTGCCCCCTGGGTGCTGGGCCGAGGCTGGCTCTATGGGGCTTTCCCCGGTGGGCTGCCGACCCGGGCGCAGCTCGATCTGTTGGTGCCGGATCGTCCCGCGGTGATGAACTGTTACGACGGCCATACTCGCTGGCTCAATTCGAAAGCCCTGGCGGCGGCCGGCATTACCAGGCACACCAGGGATCCGGCCAACGGCGTCATCGTGCGGGACGCCAGTGGTGAACCGACCGGCGTCCTCAAGGAAGCAGCCCAGGCCCTCGTGGACCACGCCATTCCCGAGCCCACGCGCGAGGCCAGGCTCGCGGCGCTCCGGGCGGGGATCGCGGAGGCCCAGCGATTCGGGGTGACCAGTGTTCTGGACGCGGGGGTCGGCGCGGAGGAGCTTGATCTGTTCGATGCGCTGCGGACTGCGGGGCAGCTCGGCGTTCGGATGTCGATCGCGCTCCAGGCCCATCCGGGAATGGCGGAAGCCGAGGCGGACCAGCTGGATTCCCTGAAGGCCCGGCATCCGGGACTGACGATCGGAGCGGTCAAGTTCTACGCTGATGGCGTGATCGAGGCCCATACCGCGTCGATGCTGAACCCGTGGACGAACGCCCCCGGTACCGGACTCCCCAATTACCGACCCGATGACCTGACGCGAATCGTGACGATGCTCGACCGGCGCGGCTGGCAGATCCTGATCCACGCGATCGGCGACCGGGGGATCCGGATGTCGCTCGACGCGATCGAGGCCGCCCAGAAGGCCAATCCCGCGCCGGCCCGTGGGCGGCGGCACAGGCTGGAGCATATCGAGGACGTCAGCGCGGATGATATTGCCCGGTTCGGGAAGCTTGGTGTGATTGCCTCGATGCAGCCGTTTCACGCCAGCCCGAACGGAAATGTGCTGAACGTCTGGGCCGTGAACGTGGGGCCGGAGCGAGCGGCCCGGGCGTGGAGCTGGAAGAGCATCTACGACGCCGGTGGCAAGCTGGCGTTCGGGACCGACTGGCCAGTGGTCGGCATCGATCCCCGGCCCGGCATGCACACGGCGCTGACACGGACGACGGCGGCGGGGGCGCCTCCCGGCGGGTTCGGGCCGGCGCAGAGGCTGCCGCTCCGCCAGGTACTCGAGACATTCACGAGCGGGTCGGCGTATGCCGAGTTCGCCGATTCCACCAAGGGCCTGATCAAGGTCGGGATGCTGGCGGACCTGGTCATCTGGGATCGCGATCTGTTTGCGGTACCGGTTGATCTGGTCAAGGACGCGTCGGTTGTCACCACCGTATTCGATGGCAAAGTCGTCTATCGCCGTGAGCCGCGGGCTCCCGGCTCGCGCTGAAGATCAGAGGAACCATGAAGAACGTTGCCCTCAGTTCCGTTCTCGGGCTGGCACTCGCCTCCTTCGGCGAGGCCGCCGCTCAGTCGCAGATGCCCGTTGCCGTCTATGCCAAGGCCGAGCAGCGGTTCGCGTCGAACGCGAGCGCCATGGTGCTCCGCGACAAGATCACCCCACAGTGGATCGCGGGGAGCGATCGCTTCTGGTATCGGGTCACGACGGAGAAGGGGAGTGAGTTCCTCTACGTCGATCCGGCGAAGAAAGTCCGGCGCCCGGCCTTCGATCACACGCGGCTGGCCACGGCGCTCGCGAAGGCGGCGGATACCAGCGTGGTGGCGGACTCGCTGCCGTTCCAGACGCTGACCTGGCTGGAGGAGGGGAAGGCGACCCGGATCGACCTGTCGCTCCGGGGCAAGTCCTGGCGGTGCGATCTGGGCCTCTATCGTTGCGACACGGTGGCCACGCCCAAGGCCGCGGACCCCAGCGAACTCAAATCCCCGAACGGGAAGTGGGCTCTGTTTCTCAGGGACCATAATCTCTGGATCCGGAACACGGCGACGGACGAGCGCCGGGCACTGACGACGGACGGCGCTGTCAGGAACGACTACGCCGCCAATACGGAATCGAATACGTCATGGGTGACGTCGATCCGGGCCGGGGCTCCCGCGCCGCCCATTGCACTCTGGTCGGCCGACTCAAAGAGGTTTCTTACCCAGAAGATCGATCAGCGGCGGGTGCCCGAGTCGTATCTGGTGCAGGCGGTCCACAACGGCGGCGTGCGGCCCAAATTGTGGCCCTTTGCGTTTCCGATGCCGGGCGACTCGGTTGGCCAGGCCACCTGGTGGATCTTCGAGCCGGAATCGGGCCGGGCGACTCAAGCCGACGCGCCGGCCCTCCCGGCGCCGTTCGGCCCGTCGATCGGCTTTCAGGAGGCCTGGTGGGCCGACTCGGCCGGGACCACGGCGTACTACCTCGAACACGAACGGGGCGTGAAGGCGTGGTGGCTCAAGGCTATCGACGCGGCCACGGGCAAGAATCGCGTGGTGGCCGAAGAGCGCGGCCCGACCCTGGCCGAGGCGACGCTGTCGTTAGGTACCCAGCCGCTGGTGCGGGTCACCCGCGATCGCAAGGAGGTCATCTGGTTCTCGGAGCGGGACGGCTGGCCGCATCTCTACCTGATGGACGCCGCGACCGGCCGGATCAAGAATCAGATCACCAGGGGCGAATGGGTGGTGCGCTCGCTGGTCAAGATCGATGACCAGGCCCGGAAGATCTGGTTTACCGCCGGCGGCCGGGAGCCGGGGCGGGATCCCTACTTCGAGCACCTGTACTCGATCGGCTTTGACGGAATCGGGCTCACGCTGTTGTCTCCCGAGGATGCGGAACATCAGATCACATTGACCGCCGGCGGGAACTGGGTGGTCGACCGGTACAGCCGGCAGGATCTGGCGCCGGTGACGGTGGCGCGGTCGCTGGACGGCAAGGCCGTGCTCCCGCTGGAGCAGGCGGATGTTTCGCGGCTGCTCGCCACCGGGTGGCGCTGGCCGGAGCGGTTCACGGCCAAGGCCGCCGATGGAGTGACGGAAGTCTATGGCGTCATCTTCAAGCCGGCCGGGTTCGACTCGACCCGGAAGTATCCCGTCATTGAGGAGATCTACCCCGGACCGCAGACCGGTCAGGTCCGCAAGGCGTTTGAGCCCGGGGGCGATCACCGGGCCCTGGTCGAACTGGGTATGGTCGGTGTCGAGGTGGACGGCCGCGGGACGCCGTTCCGTTCGAAAGCGTTTCACAACTACTCGTACGGACATCTCGAGAATGGCGGCGGGCTCGAGGACCACCTGGCGGCCTACAAGCAGATCGCGGCCACTCGGCCATACCTCGATCTCGACCGGGTCGGGATCTACGGTCACTCCGGCGGCGGCTTTGCTTCAGCCCGGGCGATGTTCCTCTATCCGGACTTCTACAAGGTGGCGGTGTCGTCGGCGGGGAATCACGACCAACGCGGCTATCTGTCGCTCTGGGGCGAGACTTACAACGGGATGCCGAACGGCGACAACTACGCCGCGCAGGCCAATCCGTCGATCGCGAAGAACCTGAAGGGCAAGCTGATGCTGGTCTTCGGCGACATGGACGACAACGTCCCGCCGGCGCTGACCATCCAGGTGATCGACGCCCTGACCAAAGCCAACAAGAACTACGACCTGATGATCGTGCCGAACGGCTCCCACGCGATGATGGCCAACATGTACTTCCGGCGGAGGCGCTGGGACTACTTCGTCCAGCATCTGGTGGGCCAGACGCCGCCAGCCGACTATCAGATCAAGACGCCGGCCGAGTACCCGCCGATCGTCGTCGGCACCCAGCCCTGATCGGGGTGCCGCCTGCAGCCGGGCCGGGGTCAGTCCTCAGGGAATGAGGCCCCGGCCCCGGTCCATCAACTGCCGCGCGAAGTAGGTGAACTCCATCGCCTCGGTGTGGGCCTGCTGCGCGATGTTGGCCCCGGCGCCGTGCCCGCCCTCCGTGACCTCGTAGAACAGATACGGGAGCCCCATGTCCGCCATCTTGGCGGCAAACTTCCGCGCGTGCTGCGGGCCGACCCGGTCGTCCTTGGTGGTGGTCCAGATCAGCGGCTCCGGGTACTTCACGCCGGGCCGGAGATTGTGGAACGGCGAGATCGAGGCGAGAAAGGCCCGTTCGTCCGGCTTGGACACGCTGCCGTATTCGCCCACCCACGAGGCGCCCGCCTGGATCTGTTCGAACCGGAGCATGTCGAGCAGCGGGACCTGGATGTCCACCGCGGTCCAGAGCTCCGGGTGCTGGGTCATCTGGACCCCCATCAGCAGCCCGCCGTTCGATCCGCCCTGGATGCCGAGCCGGCGCGGTGACGTGATCTTCCGGGCGATCAGGTCCTGCGCCACCGCGGCGAAATCGTCGTAGATCGCCTGGCGACGGGTCTTGAGCCCGGCTTCGTGCCAGGCGGGGCCGAACTCGCCGCCGCCCCGGATGTTGGCCACCACGTAGACGCCGCCCTGCTCGACCCAGAGCTTGCCCACCGCGGCATTGTACCGGGGCGTGAGCGAGATCTCGAATCCGCCGTAGGCGTATAGGATCGTCGGGTTGGCGCCGTCGAGGGACATGCCCTTCGGATGGACGACGAAATACGGCACCCGGGTCCCATCCTTCGACGTGGCTTCGAATTGCTCGACCGCGCTCCGCGACGCATCGAACCGCGGCTTCTCGGTCTTGACCGGCACCGCCGTGGCTCGGACCGCGTCGGCCAGCCACACGCTGCTGGGCGTCAGATACCCGGTGACGCCGATGAACGCCCGGTTGCCGGCTTGCTCCGCACCAATCACGCTGGTCGATACGTTGGCCGGCAGCGCAATCGGCACCTGGGTCCAACGGCCGTCGGGCTTCCGGGAGAAGGCCAGGACGACCCCCTGCACATTCCGGTTCAGGTCGACGAGCAGCCGGTCGCGCACGGCCGTGACGCCATTGACCGCCTCCTTCGGGCCGGGCACGAAGACCGCCACGGGATTCAGGCTCGCGGGGTCGCGGAGCGCCATGGCGAGGTCGAAGGCCGCAATCGCTCCGCTGGGAATGGTCCTCGAACCGATCTTCCAGTCGTCCGCCAGTTGCACGATGACCCGGCCATCAATCAACGCCACGATCCGGGCCTTGAGCGGCAGGTTCAGTCGGGCCACGTCCCCCGACCGCACGATATACTGCTCGGCCTCGAAGGTGGAAAGGGGCCGGTGGATGATGCTGAGCCGGTGCCCCTGCGCGTCGACCATGGTCGCGGGCGAGACGCCGTAGCCACCGTCCGCCGCCGCACCGCGGTAGATCTCGATCGCCTCCGCCAGACTCTGCCCCCGGGCCAGGCGACGGATCGTGAAGGGATAGCCGGAGGAGGTGAGCTCCCCGGGCTGCCACTCGCGCCCGACGAGCAGCGTGTCGGGCCCCATCCAGCTCACCCGCTGCTTGCCCTTGGGCAACGCGAATCCGTTGGCCACGAAGGTGCGCGACACCACGTCGAACTCGCGGACCGTGTTGGCGTCCTCCCCGCCATCGGAGAGCATCAGCAGGCACCGCCGCTCGGCCGGCTCCGCGCAGGTCTCTCCCTGCCAGACCCAGTTGGCCTTCTCCGCCGTCGCCAGCGAGTCCAGATCGAGTACCGTCGTCCAGACAGGAGACGCGGTCCGATAGCTGGCGAGCGTGGTCCGGCGCCAGAGCCCGCGGACGTGGACCGAGTCCTGCCAGAAGTTGTACAGCTGGCCGCCGAGGAACTGGACGTACGGGATCCGGTCATTGGCCTGGCCGATGGCGAGCGCCGATCGGTAGATCCCGGCGAAGCGCGGGTCCTTCTCGAGCACGCCGGCAGTCTTGGTGTTCTCAACGTTGACCCAGGCCATGGCGCGGTCGCCGTGCATTTCCTCGAGCCAGCGGTAGCGGTCGGTCGTGTCCGGCGCCGCCTGGGCGGTGGCCAGAGAGGGCAAGGCCAAAGAGACAGCGGCAAGCAGGGTCAGACGGCGCATGATCCGGTCCGGGTAGGAGTTGGATTGAACGCCCGGAAGATACCGGCTCAAGGCGTTGGCGTCGATTTCGAAAGGGGCCGGGGGGTTGGCGGGTCCACCGGCGCCAAACCATATTGCCTGCCGAGCCCCGCACGACCGGCCCACGATCAGGACCTTCCCCTCCGTACGAAAAGGCCGTCCCATGAACGATCTCGACGCCATCTCCCGATTCCGCCAGGAGACCCGCGCCTGGCTCGAGGCCAACTGCCCGCCCGAGATGCGCCGCCCGGCCGGCGAAGAGGACCAGTGCTGGGGCGGACGGCACTGCCAGTTCACCTCCGACGCGCAGCGCGTGTGGCTCGAACGGATGGGGTCGCGTGGGTGGACGGTGCCGACCTGGCCGCGCGAGTACGGGGGCGGGGGGCTCTCTTCCGAGGAGGCGCGGGTGCTGGGCCAGGAGATGCGCGCTCTCGGCTGTCGCACGCCGCTCGTGAGCTTCGGGATCTGGATGCTTGGCCCGGCACTCCTCAAATTCGGGACTCACGAACAGAAGCTCGAGCACCTGCCGAAGATCGCCCGCGGAGAGATCCGCTGGTGTCAGGGCTACTCCGAGCCGGATGCCGGTTCCGATCTGGCCTCTCTGGCCACCCGGGCCGACGACCATGGTGATCACCTGATTGTGAACGGTCAGAAGATCTGGACCAGCTATGCCGACTTGGCCGACTGGATCTTCTGCCTGGTGCGGACCGACGCCGAGAAGAAGCATGCCGGGATCAGCTTCGTGCTCTTCGACATGGCGTCGGCTGGGGTGAGTACCAGGCCCACGATGCTGATCTCGGGGAAGTCGCCGTTTTGCGAGACCTTCTTCGACAACGTCCGGGTCGACAAGCGGAATGTGGTTGGCGCGATCACCGCCGGCTGGGATGTCGCCAAGTACCTGCTGACCCACGAGCGCGAGATCCTCGGCGCCATGGGCGGGGCGACGGAGGCGAAGGCCGTCTCCCGGGTCGCTGCTGAAAAGATCGGCCTCGACGCCGACGGACTGTTGGCCGACCCGGTGCTGCGGACCCAGATCGCGGAATTCGAGATGGACGAAGCGGCGTTCCGCCTCGCGGCCGAACGGGCCATGGACCTGGTCAAAGTGCGCCAGGCCCACCCGGCGATGTCATCGATGCTCAAGTACTACGGCGCCGAGCTCAACAAGCGGCGCTGGGAGCTGATCGCCTCGATTCATGGCAGTGACGGCCTCGAGTGGGAAAGCGAGCGGTCCGGCCACGGAAGCGTTCCCCGAACCTGGATCCGCGCCAAGGGGAATTCGATCGAGGGCGGCACCAGCGAAGTGCAGCTCAACGTCATTGCCAAGCGCATCCTCGAACTTCCCGGCGCCTGAACCCCATTGAGCGGACGATTCCATGTCACTCATTCTGACTGAAGAGCAGGGCATGCTGCGGGACAGCGCCCGGGATTTCCTGGCCGCCGAGTCGCCGGTGACCGCTCTGCGGGCGTTGCGCGACGACGCCGATGCGGACGGATTCTCCCGGCCGCTCTGGCGGCGGTTCGCCGAGCAGGGCTTCTGTGGGGTGCTGGTGCCCGAGGCCCTGGATGGGCTGGGCCTCGGCCATGTCGAGGCAGGCGTGGTAATGGAGCAGATCGGTCATCATCTCACGGCGTCGCCTTTCCTGGCGTCGAGCGTCGTGGCGGCGACGGCCTTGAGGGCGGGGGGCAGCGGGGCCCAGCAGCGGGCCTGGTTACCGCGGCTCGCGAAGGGCGAAGCGATCGCCACGTTGGCGGTCGACGAAGGCGGGAAGCACCGGCCGGCCGCCACCGCCCTCCGCGCCACGCCCGATGGCGACGGGCTGGTACTCGATGGCGCCAAGACCTTCGTGCTGGACGGGCATATGGCCGACCTGTTCATCGTGGCGGCGCGGACCTCCGGCCGGCCCGGCGAGACGAGCGGCATCACCCTCTGCCTGGTGGAACGGTCTGCGCCGGGAGTCGAGGTCGAGCGGACGGTCATGGTTGATGCGCACAACGCGGCGCGGGTCACGTTCCGTCAGGTCCGGGTCGGCGCCGGAACAATTCTCGGTTCTCTCCACGGCGGCGCCGCCGCGCTCACGGCGGCGCTCGATGCCGGACGGGCCGGCGCGGCGGCTGAGCTGCTGGGCGTTGCCGATGAGGCGTTCAGTCGCACGGTCGGCTACCTCAAGGAACGGCGCCAGTTCGGCCGGCTGATCGGCGAGTTCCAGGCGCTCCAGCACCGGGCCGCCCACCTCTACACCGAGCTCGAAATCACCCGCGCGGCGGTGATCAAGGCGCAGCAGGCACTCGACACGGATCCTGCTACGGCGGGCGATCTGGTGGCGGTCGCGAAGGCGCGGGCCGGACGCACCGCCACACTTGCCGTCCAGGAGGCGGTCCAGCTGCACGGGGGTATCGGGATGACCGACGAATTCGAGATCGGCTTCTTCATGAAGCGGGCCCGGGTGCTGCAGGAGTTGTTCGGGGACACCAACTGGAACCTCGACCAACTTGCCCGCCGGCGCGGGTACTAGTGCGCCACGACGCCGGAGGCGTTGGAATCTGCTCAGTGTGGCGGATTCTTGACGGGAGGCGGGGGCACCATTCCGGGACGCCACGTGCCGGCCTCGAACGCCGGCAGCAATCGGTCGAACACGCTGTCGTAGACGGCCTCGAAGGCGCTGGCTGCCTCCGGCCGGGCCCGCAGCAGTCCGAGGATGAACTGACTTCCCCCTCGGACCGCGAAATTCATCAAGAAGCCCATGCGCTCGTATGCTTCGGGATAATCGCGGGCCGGAAAGGTGATGGTGTCGCCTCGGTATTCGATCTCCGGTAGCCTCGAGAACGGCGATCCCGGCGGTGGAAGTTGCTGAGGGAATGTGGCGAGCATCCCCGCCCGGATCGGGGTTGTCGGTTTCAGCGATTTCATCCGCGACAGCGACTCGACCGCGAGTCGGGCGCCTGCCCGTAGCGCCGCGCGGGTGGTGTCGGGATGACTCAGTTCTGCCGTCGAATACCCCGTCGCGCGCTTGACCGTGACATAGACGATCCAGGGCAGCGACTCCGCGAGGTCGCGCTGGAGACGATCATCCCCTGAGGCGAAGATCACCGGCACGTCGGTCATCCCGAACTCGTAGGCGAGCAGCTCAGTCTCCGTCAGCGTTGCATCATTGAGCACCGGTGACAGACCCGCGCCGCGGGTATGCGCCATGAAGCCTCCGCTCAACGGCTTGTCGTGCATCCCAACCGTCAGCACCGCGTCGTAGGTGCCTTCTCGCGGCAGCGTGAAATACAGATCACGGCGAGTGTCCTGCGACAGGAGCCTGGCACGCGGATCGATGCGCGAGGCCTCGAGATTGTGGCCGCTCCCATGCCCGTCCACGACGTCAACCGCCGTTGCGCCGCCATCAAAAAGACCGGCGATGCAGGCGTTGACGTCGTCATGCAGGTGTTCTCGTCCGCGGTCGTAGTAGCTGACGTAGCGCGGCGAGTTGTCCGTCATCCGGGGATCGTTGATGCCGGAGATCCCTTCCATGTCGGTGACGACCAGCACCCGAACGGCGTGGCGGGGGCGGGCGGCGGGCGCTCCGCCGGCAGAGACTGTCGTGTGGACCGGAAGAAGTAATGCGCAAACGGCCGACGAGACGAGAACGGCAACGTGAGTGTTCATGGGCACGCGGAGGGGGAAGAGTTGCTGTTGTCCGGGACCTGGAACCTGCTTCGCTACCTCCCAATGTAAGGTATTCGACGGGCCGCCGAGGGTTGACCGGCGTTCCCAAGGGAGCGTGAGTCAGCGGCGGGTGGTCGCGTCGATGGACGACTGATACCGGAGCTCCAGGATTCCCGAGATCGGGAAGAGCCCGCACTCTTTACCTACGCCTCGCGGCGACACCGCGCAAGCCAACTGGCCTGCGGACCCCGACGGGGTCAGGTCAGTGGCGAACCACCGGTATCGCTGGGGGGGTCAGGGCCTGGTAGATCAGCGCCGCGTACCGTCCCGCCATATCGACCGGCACACCGGGGAGGTTCTGGGTCATCATCACGATGACGAGATCCTGCACCGGGTCGACGTTGTAGCTGGTCTGATAGGCGCCACCCCATCCGAAGCTGCCCACCGACATCGGGCTGTTGCCGGCACCGAACCGGTCCTGGGTCTGGAACCCGAGGCCGAAGCCCTGGCCATCAGGGGACAGGAGCGTGCCGACCATGTTGGTGGTTATCAGCCGGACGGTGTTCGGGCCCAGGAGTCGGTGGCCGTCGATCGTGCCGCCATTAAGCAGCATCTGCAGGAACCGGGAGTAGTCGCGGGCCGTGGACACGAGCCCTGCGCCGCCCGCAAAGCTCTTTCTTGGCCCGACGACGTAATGTCCCTGACCCCGGGGGCCTTCGTCGGCCTTGACCAGTGCACCGGCCGGGCCCGGCCGATACACGGCGGCCAGGCGGCCGGCCTTCTCCGTCGGCACAAAGAAATAGGTGTCAGTCATGCCGATCGGCCCGAAGATCCGCTGGGCAAAGAACTGGTCGAGCGGCAGGCCCGACACCCGCTCGACGATGCAGCCGAGGATGTCGGTGTTGTAGCCGTAGACGAACTTCTCCCCCGGCTGGGCCACGAAGGGCAGGGAGCCGAGTCGGTCCATCGTCGTGCAGATCGGCTCGTCCTTGTCCGCGGTGTACCAGCCATATCCGGCGGCCGGTCCGAGGCCTTGGGCCTGGTAGAGCGGTGCGACCTGCGGGTCGGTGCCGTAGGAGATGCCTGCGGTGTGGGTCAGGAGGTCCCGGATCGTAATCGGCCGTTTGGCCGGTACGATCACTCGCCCGGTGTCGGCCTTCACCGCGACTGTCGAGTTGGCGAAGGTCGGCATGTATCGGGACACCGGGTCACCGAGGCCGATCTTCCCCTCTTCGTAGAGCATCATGATCGCGACGCTGGTGACCGCCTTGCTCTGCGACGCGATCCGGAACATTGCGTCGGTGGTGAGCTTCTTGCCGGCCTCCTTGTCGGACCAGCCGTAGGCACCCTGATACGCCACCTTCCCGTGCTGCAGCACGAGGCCCACGACGCCGGCAACT
>JANMXA010000126.1:0-5495 GCA_031394255.1 Gemmatimonadota bacterium | reverse complement strand
GGATGGTGAGCCGGTCGAAGGGCCCGTCGCCCTCGGCCCGCGGCGGAGCGGGGCGAGGGTCGGTGGAAGGGTCCTGCGCTGCCGCGCCGGGTGCGGCCCCGGTGGCAGCAAGGCCAAGGATCGTGATGAGGGCGCGGATGGCGCGTCGTACCGGTACTGTCATGGAGGACTCCGTGGTTCGGTATTCCCGGTTCAGTCCGCCCGGGTCGGCATCAGAAAGCGGATCGCATGGTCGCACGACGAGCGCAGGTGCTTCCGCATTGCCTGCTCGGCCCTGTCCGGATCGCGGGCCGCGATACTCCGTACGATATCGGCGTGTTCGTCCACCGCACCGTCCAGCCACCGCGGCGTCCGGGGCCACATCGACCGGATCCGGTGCATCTGGTCGTCCAGGGTGCCCAGAATGGAAATCATCCGCCCATTCTGGGTAGCCCGGACCACAGCGCGATGGAGGTCGACGTCGGTGGTGAGTGTCTCCTGGGCATACCCGGCCCTGGCGCTCTCCCGCATCTGCTCCACGATCGCCTCGAGCTCGGCCAGCGCCTCCGCCGTCATCCGTTCGGCGGCCACGCGCGCTGCCGACGACTCGAGCGGTTCGCGGATCTGATAGATCTCGATGATGTCGTTCGGCGTGAGCTCGGCCACGAAACAGCCCCGGGTGCCCACGGTCCGGACCAGTCGCTCATGCTCGAGCCGCGCCAGCGCCTCCCGCACCGGCGTCCGGCTCAGCTTGAGCTGACTCGCCAGCTGATACTCCGACAGCGGGGCCGCCGGCGGAAACTGCCCGCTCAGAATGCCGCGGCGGAGCTCTTCATAGGCCACGTCGGCGCGGGTCACGGCGTGTGGTCCTTCGCCAGCTCGGCCAGCACCGCCGCGGTATGCTCGCCGAGGGCCGGAACCCGGTCCATTCGGGGCGCGACCCCGGCCAGATTGTGCGGTGGCAGCAGCCCGGGAATCCGGCCCACGAACGAGTCGAGCTCGGTCCAGCGCCCCCGCGCCGCGAGTTGCGGGTGCACGGCCACCGCCGCCACGTCGTTCACCACGGCGTTGGCGATCTCGCCCTGTTCAAGTCGGTCGATCACTGCCGCCACCGTGAGCTGCCCGAAGATCGTCTCGATCAGCAACTCGAGCTCCCGGCGGTTGGTGAGCCGGTCGGTGTTGGTCGCGTAGCGCGGATCATCGGCCAGCTCGGCGCGGCTGAGTACCACGTCGCAGAGGCGCCGCCACTCGCGCTCGTTCTGAATCGCGAACATCACGTTGCCATCAGCGCAGCGATAGGCGCCGTACGGGACGATCATGTTGTGACGGAGCCCGGCCCGGGGTGGCGCGCTGCCCGTGCCGAGCTGGACGTAGAGCTGCGGCGTCACCCACTCGACCAGGCACTCGAGCATCGAGATGTCGATCCGGTCGCCCCGGCCGGTCCGGTCCCGCTGGCGGAGCGCTGCCTGCACGCTGGCGTAGGCATGGAGCCCCGCGGCAATGTCGGCCACGCTGATGCCGACCTTGGCCGGCGCATCCGGCGTGCCGGTCAGGCTCACCACGCCGGCCTCGGCCTGGATCAGCATGTCGTACGCCTTCTTATCGCGATACGGACCGTCCGGCCCATACCCCGAGATCCCGACCCAGATGAGCCGCGGGGCCACCGGCGCCACGACGTCGTAGCCCAGGCCCATCCGCTCGACCGCGCCCGGCGCCAGGTTGTGGACGAAGACGTCGGCCCGCCTGACCAGTTCGAGCAGCGCGCCCCGGCCGGCGTCGGTCTTGAGATCGAGGACCACGCTTTCTTTCCCCCGATTGAGCCAGGCGAAGTAGGCGGACATCCCGTGTAGCGCGCTGTCGTACCCGCGGGCGAAGTCTCCGCCATCAGGCCGCTCGATCTTGATGACCCGGGCGCCCAGGTCCGCGAACTGCCGGGAACAGAACGGCCCCGTCACCGCCTGTTCCAGCGCGACGACGGTGAGTCCCGAATACGGCAGATCGGATGGCAGCGACACAGTCATCGGGTCCTAGAAGATGTTGGTCTCGACCACGCCCGATCGGTCGGCAAAGCGGGTGATCCTGAGCTCGTCGATATCGATCGTCGTCGCTCGGCCGTCGAGGATTTCCTCGGCCATGAGCAGTCCGGTGGCCGGCGAATGCATCACGCCATGGCCGCTGAAGCCGCTCGCGTCCACATAGTTAGGCAGCTCGGGATGGCGGCCGAGGACCGGCATGTGGTCGGGCGTCACCTCGTAAAGGCCGGCCCAGCACTGCCGCTCCGCGAGCCGGGCGTCTTCCATCCTCGGGAAGCGGCTGATCCCGGCTTCGAGTACCGTCTCGAGCCACGGCCAGTCGACGTCGAGGCGCTCGCTGGACGGCTCGTCCGGTCGGCTGAGTCCCATGAGGAGGCCGCGGCCCTCCTTCCGAACGTAGAACCCGCTCACCACGTCGAAGGTGAAGGGCATTCCGTCGGGGAAGCCGTCGAACGCCTCCGTCATGTAGATGTTGCGCCGGAAGGGGCGGACAGGAATCTTGAGACCCGCGAGCTTCCCAACCGCGCCGGCCCAGGGCCCGGCGGCGTTCACCATGACATCGCACCCGATCCGGCCGGCCGGCGTCTCGACCCCGGTAACTCTGTCGCCGACCCGATGCACCGCGGTCACGGTCGCTTCGCACCTGACCGTGACGCCGAGCTCCCGCGCCCGGTTCACGTACCCCATCGCGACGCCATGGGGGTCACAGTACCCATCCAGCGGGCAGTAGGTGGCGCCGAGTACGTCGTCCACGCGGGTTCCCGGGACGAGCCGCTCGATGTCACCCGGTCCCAGTACCTCCGTCGGCACGCCAAACCGGTGCTGGACCTCGACCTGCTTCAGGTACTTGGACCACACGTGACGATCGGTGATGAGCATGAGGTAGCCCACCTGTCGGAGTTCGGAGTACCCGCCGATCTCTTCCGTGAACCGGGCCAGCCTTTCGATGCTGTATTGGGACAGTCGGATGTTCACCTCGGCCGCGAACTGATGCCGGACCCCCGCAGCGGAGCGTGCCGTACTCCCGGTGGCGGGCGAGTCCGCTCGCTCGAGGATCGTGACATCGCGGGCGCCGCGGAGCGCCAGGTGGTACGCCACCGAGGCCCCGATGATGCCCCCGCCGACGATCACGACCGACGCCCCCGTGGTGCTCATCACCCGGCTCAGTCTTCGAGTGCCTGGGCGGCGCCGAGGAGCGCGACGCGAGTTCGGTGCGCGAGGAACGGCCCGTCCCGCGGCGGCAGCGCCTTGCTCTCGGGCTCCGCGCCGATCTTGATGACCGCCACGAGCGGCGCGGTGGCGCGGTGAACGTCGTTCCGGAGCTGATCCATTTGGCCGAGGGACGTGATGGTCCGCACGTCGCCGATTCCGCAGGCCGTTGCCACGGCGGCGAGATCGGTGCGCGCGGCGGTGTGGGTCTTCTGGTTGCCGGTTTCGCCGAACCGCTCGTTGTCGAGGACGACGATCCGGAGGTTGGCCGGCTGCTCGAGGCCGATGGTCGCGAAGCTTCCGATGCCCATCAGCATCTCGCCGTCACCGGTAATCACGAGCACGGTGCGCTTCGGTTGGGCGATGGCCAGGCCGAGTCCCACCATGGCGGCGCCACCCATGGCACCCCAGAGCGGGAAATCGAGGGGCGAGTCACCGGCGGCGGCCACGTCGTACGCTGAGGCCCCGAGGCCGGTAGTGACGACGAGGTCGCCGCGGTCGGCGAGGAGGCGACGGACCGCTTCACGACGGGGTAGGGTGGTCATCGGGCGGCCTCCGTGAATCGTTTGGCCCCGAGGAGGCGCTGCGACAGGAGCACGGCCACGCGGCGGCGGCTCTGCCAGGCCAGCTGCAGCGCACCTTCCACTGTCGGAGCAACCTCGGCGGCGGAGTCGGCCCGGAACACCGTGACGCCGCTGGCCGCGAGTACCGCCGGCGTGCTCGACCCCATCGGCACCTGCCATGGGTTGAACTCGCCCCACTCGCCCCGCATCGTCACGATGGTGAAGAACGGCATCTGACACACAGTGGGCAGCGACAGCATGTTGATGCAGTTGCCGACCCCGCTCGACTGGATCAGGAGGGCCGACCGCACCCCGCCGAGATACGCCCCCGCGGCCAGTGCGATCCCTTCCTCTTCGGTGGTGAGCGTCACGGTCCGGATCGCGGGGTCGGCCTGACAGAGCTCGATCAGGCGCTGATGACCGGCGTCCGGTACCAGAGACACCAGTCCGATCCGGTGAGTGCGGAAGAGTCCGTGGATCTCGTCCGCCCAGCTGGGGCCCAGGGCAGTGGTCACTGCTTGATCTCCGGAGTCGGGCGGGCGGGGGCGTAGCCCTTCTTGTAGACGAGTATGGTTCGGCGGAAGGTCATGACCACCGTGCCGTCCTGCTTGTAGCCCGTCGTCTTGATCTCGACGATCCCCATCGTCGGCCGCGACCCAGAGGCGCGGGTGCTCAGGACCTCGGTCTGGGCGTAGATCGTGTCGCCCTCGAACACCGGGGCCGGCATCTTGACCTCGTCCCAGCCGAGATTGACGGCGTTCTGGGAGATGTCGGACACCGTGAGGCCCACCACCAGCGCCAGGGTGAAAGTCGAATTCACCAGCGGCTGGCCGAACTCGGTCTGGGCGGCGTAGTGCCGGTCGAAGTGAATCGGATTGGTGTTGTTGGTGAGCAGGGTAAACCAGGTGTTGTCCGTGGCGGTGACCGTCCGGCCCAGCGGATGCCGGATCACCATGCCGACCTGAAAATCCTCATAACAGCGGGCGTCGCTCATCGGTCTCTCGTCTTCAGGTCCGGGCCTGAATCAGGTCGGCCCGGCGCAGTGTGGTCGTGGCCATCCGGATGTTGGCCGCGTCGATCATCTTGCCGCCTAACGCCACAGCGCCCAGGCCCCGCGCCGCGGCTTCTTCATAGGCGGCGACGACCGACCGCGCCCAGGCGATCTCATCGGCGGCAGGGGAGAACACGGTGTTGACGGCGGCGATCTGGGTCGGGTGGATGCATTGTTTGCCATCAAACCCCATGGAGCGGGCGAGCCGGGAGGCGCGTTCGAAACCGCCGGCGTCCTTGAAGTCAGCGTAGGGCCCGTCGATCGCGCGCAGGCCGTGGGCGCGCGCGGCGGCCACGATCCCGTGCATCACGGCGTGCCATCGATGCCCGGGATAGGCCGCGTCGTGCTCGTCCGCCCCGCCGATGCTGGCGAGGGGCATCCGCATCGAAGCGGCGTAGTCTCCGGAGCCGAAGATCAGGGATTCGAGCCGGTCCGAGCTGGCCGCGATCTCCCGAAGCCAGAGGAAGCCCGACGCCGTCTCGATCTGCGCCTCGATCCCGATCCGGTGGCCGATCCCGGCCTTCGCCTCGACCTGCGTGAGCAGGGTATCGACGAACCGCACATCGTCCGCGCCCCGGGTCTTCGGAAGCATCAGGCAGTCGATCGCGTTCCCGGCGGGTTCGACCACGTCGATGATGTCGCGGTAGGCGTACATCGTGT
>JANMXA010000125.1:0-65608 GCA_031394255.1 Gemmatimonadota bacterium | reverse complement strand
GGGGGGGACGGGTTTGGGGGGCGTTCGGGCGGGGGGGAGGGGACGGGTGTCCAGGGGAGCCGGTGTTTCGGGATCAGGCGGGGAGGGTGGGGGTTCCGTAGGCGGCGAAGGCGGGATCGCGGGTGACGATGGTGAGCCGGTCGACCTGGGCCTGAGCGATCAGGAGGCGGTCGAATGGATCGCGGTGGTGCCAAGGCAGGCTACTCACGGCGGTGGCGTGCCGGACCAGGACGGGCAGTTCCTCAAACCCGTTCTCCTCGATCGCCTCGGCGAAGGACCGTCGAGGGTCGATGCGGCCGAGGGAGGCCTTGCTGGCGATCTCCCAGGCCGACGCGGCGCTGACGAATACTTGGTCGGCGTCCCGGATGGCCTTCTGGGCCGCCTTGTTGAGACCGGTGCCTTCGTCCCACCAGATCAACGCGTGGGTGTCGAGCAGGAGCCTCACCCTTCGGGCTCGAAGGTGCGGAGTACCTCCGTGGCAAGGGGCTGGTCGAAATCGGCGGCGACGTTCCACAGGCCGCGGCCCTTTCCAGGCACGCGGGGAGCGTGGTCCCGGGTGAGCGGCCCCAGGCGCGCCATCGGCTTTCCGGACTTCATGATGACGATCTCGGCCCCGCCCGCCGCAAGCTCCACCAGGTCCGACAGGTGGGTCTTCGCGTCGTACAGGCTGACCGGCTCACGGACCTCCGAGACGCCCGGGGCATGGCGCTTGGGTGTGCTCATGCCTCAAGAATAAGGAACTTGACCAAATTGGTCAACTACAATGCGACTCGCCAACCCCGGGGCGGCTACGCCATATCGGCCGGAAGGCCGGCCTCAGACGTCACCGATCCTTCCCGGGGATAGCCGGGGCGCCCCATGGCGGCGAAGGTCAGCCGCTTGCCGAGTTCTACGCCGGGCTGGTCGAACGGATTGACCCCGTACCAGATGCCGGCAAATCCGGTGGCCAGCTGCATGAACATGATCAGTTCGCCGAGGACCTCGGCGTCGAGGCGGGGCAGTTCGAGGGTGGCGTTCATCCGGCCCATCCGGGCCAGCGCTGCCGATGTGGCCTCCTGCTCGGCCCGCAGGAGGTCGCCGATCGAGTGACCCTGGAGGTAGGCCAGCTCTTCGGGGAGGTCCGCCCGGTGGGGGATCCGGACGTCTTCGCCGGGGTTCTCGACCTTGAGGAAGGTGACCACCTTGTCGAACGGCCCTTCCATGAAGAGCTGGACCTGGCTGTGCTGGTCGGTGGCGCCGACGGCGCCTAACGGTGTCGGGCCGGCGAAGATCGGCTCGCCGCGGCGGTCGGTCCGTTTGCCGAGACTCTCGGCCCACAGTTGCACGAACCAGGCGGCGAACTCGCGAAGCCGGTCGCTGTAGGGCATCAGGACATGGATCCGAGCGCCGAGCCAGGCATCGGCGGCCCACAGCAGGGCGGCGTACAGCGCCGGCGGGTTCTTGAGGAGATCCAGCTCGGCACCAGCGGCGAGGGCGGCTCGGGCGCCGCGCAGCAGGGCCTCGATGTCGATCCCGACCAGGGCGGCCGGCAGCAGGCCAACGGCGGTGAGGACGCTGAAGCGTCCGCCGACGTCCGCCGGCACTTCGAGGGCTGCGATCCCTTCCCGCACGGCCAGTTCGCGGAGGGGGCCTTTCACGGGGTCGGTGGTGAAGGCGATGTGCCGGGACGCGGCCTCGGGGCCCAGGGCCTGATCGAGCCAGGCGCGGACCACGAGGTACTGGGCCAGTGTCTCGGCGGTGCCGCCGGACTTGCTGATCACGTTCACGAACACGCGACGCGGATCGATCCGGCGGAGGGCGGCGGCGATCGAGGTCGGGTCGACGTTCTCGAGGATGGTCAGCTTCGGGAAGTAGTCACGCTGCTCGTCGGAGAGTTCGTTCCAGGCGGGCGCCTTGAGCGCGTTGAGCAGCGCCTTGGTGCCGAGCGCCGAGCCGCCGATGCCGAGGACCAGGACATGGTCATAGGCCTGTCCTACTCCCTCGGCGAATCGGGTGATGCCCTTGACGACCTCGGCCTGCTCTCCGAGACCATAGAAGCCGTACTCGCCCTGGGCCCGCCGGGTGCCGACTTCGGCCAGCACCGTGGGGAAGCGGGTGGTCAACTCGGCCAGTCGGCTCCGGCCGAGGCCGTGCTGGCCGTCGAGTTTGTCACTGATCATCCGGCCGTAATGGAATTTCATGTCGCGATCTCCACGGTCATGCCGTCGAATCCTGGCTCTACACCGGCCGGCAGCGCCGCGAGCAATTCGGCGTGTCCGGTTTCGTGGGTCAGGTGGGTGAGAATGGTGCGGCGGGCGCCGATCCGGCGGGCCGCGTCGATTGCTTCGGGGATGCTCTGATGGGTTGGGTGGCTCCGCCACCAGAGCGCGTTCAAGACCAGCACCTGGAGGCCCTGGAGTGCGGCCTCCGCTTCTGGAGGAACAGCCTTCACATCGGTGACATAGGCGATCGGGCCGAACCGAAATCCCAGGACCTCGGCACTGCCGTGGGCGAAGGCGAGCGGCAGCACGCTGACGCCGGCCACGTCCATCGGGCGGCCCGGCTCGATCGTGGTCAATGAGAGGCGGGGCTTGGAGGTGCCGGGGATCGGCACCACATCGTCGTCGAAAATGTAGCGGTACGAGGTCTTGAGAAAACTGGCGGTGGAGCGATTGGCATAGACCGGCAGCGGCGCACGCTGGCGAACCGAGAACATTCGCAGGTCGTCGATGCCGGCGACGTGGTCGGCGTGCTCGTGGGTAAACAGCACGGCGTCGATTCGGGCCGGGGCGGCGGCCAGGAGCTGGACCCGGAGTTCCGGGGGGGTGTCGATCAGGATCGTGGCAGCGCCGGTTCCGATGAGGGCGGCGGTGCGGTGGCGGCGGTCGCGGGGGTCGGTGGAGCGGCAGACGGCGCAGTCGCACCCGATCTGGGGGACCCCGAAGGAGGTTCCGGTGCCGAGCAGCGTGAGTCGGGTCACGCGTTGGGTTCCCGGATCCGCGCCGTCGTCGCGAACGTCGTCGTCGTCCCGATCGTCGCCCTCGCCGCGATCGTCGTCGTCGCCCCGATCGTCGCCCTCGCCGCGATCGTCGTCGTCGTCCCGATCGTCGCCCTCGCCGCGATCGTCGTCGTAGGGGCGGGCTTACGCCCGCCCTTACCGGATCCGCGGATTCGCGGAGGAACGGTGGGATTGGCGGGGATTTGGTTAACGGGGTTCCGCCCGGGGGCGCGATTGTTCCGGGCATGGAAACCCGAGAGCGCGCTCCTCGTCTCTCCGGGTTCGACTATCGCCGGGCCCAATGGTACAACATCACTATGGTCACCGGTGATCGGGTGCCGTGGCTGGCCTGGGTGGAGCCGGACCGGGTTGCGCTGACGGCGGCCGGGCTCATCGCCCGGCGGATCTGGCTGGAACGCCCCCTGTGGTTTCCAGGCGTTCAGCTGGACGAATTCGCGGTGATGCCGGACCACATTCATGCGATCCTCGCGCTCCCCGGGCATGGGGTGTCGCTCGACCGGGTCGTCGGGACGTTCAAGACGGCCACGAGCCGTGCGGTGGTGGGCATCGTGGGGCGCCGGAAACTGTGGCAGCGGAGCTTCTGGGATCGCATCGTCCGAAATGAAGCGGAACTCCGCCGGTTTCGGAACTACGTCCGGGATAACCCGCGCCGCGCGGTCGTGGCCATGGGGAGGCCGGCGTCAAGGGGAACGTAGGGGCGGGCTTACGCCCGCCCTTACGACGGGATCTTCGCGTCCGACCGGGGATCGGCGTGCGCGGGGAGTCCGGGGGGGCGGGCTTACGCCCGCCCTTACGCGGCGAACCCCGGCCCTAGACGGTTTCGATGCGAAGGAGGTTGGTGGTGCCGGCGCGGTCGAAGGGGACGCCGGCGGTGACGACGAATCGGTCTCCGGGCCAGGCGATGCCCTTTTTGACGATGACTTCCCGGGTGACGGCCAGCATCGATTCGTAGTCGGGCCGTCGCTCGACCATCACGGGGATCACGCCCCAGATGAGGGCCAGCTGGCGGTAGGTCTCGGTTTCTGGCGTAATCGCGAGAATTGGCACGGTGGGGCGATAGGACGCCACGGTCCGTGCGGTGAAGCCGCTGCTGGTGAGGCAGACGATGAGCGGCACCTTGAGCAGGTCCGCCGCGGCACAGACCGCCACGGCGATGGCGTCCTCGGTGCGGGTCGTGGCGTGGGGCTGGTTCAGGTGGGTTGCCGAGGCCTGCCAGACCGGGGCGTGGTCGTCGCCGTCGCGGCGGTGGCTTTCGACCTCGCGGGCAATCTGGTCCATGGCGAGGACGGCCTCGAGCGGATAGTTCCCGACCGCGGTCTCCGCCGACAGCATGACCGCGTCGGTGCCGTCGAGGATGGCGTTCGCCACGTCGGACGCTTCGGCCCGGGTGGGGCGGGGAGCCTTGATCATCGACTCGAGCATCTGCGTGGCGGTGATGACCGGCTTGCCGTGCCGATTGGCCTCGCGGATGAGCCTCTTCTGAACCAGCGGGACCTGTTCGAAGGGCAATTCTACGCCGAGATCACCGCGAGCCACCATGATGGCGTCGGCGGCGGCCAGGATGCCCTCGAGGTGCTGCAGGGCGGTGTCCTTCTCGATCTTGGCGACCAGCTTCACGTGTTTGGGGACGAGCCGGCGAAGGCCCTCGATGTCCTGGGGCCGGCGGACGAAACTCATGCCGAGGTAGTTGACGCCGAGCTCGCAGGCCTGGAGCGCGTCTTCCCGGTCCTTATCGGTCAGTGCGGGAGCCGAGACATCGATGCCCGGCAGGTTCATTCCCTTGTGGGTCTTGAGCAGGCCGCCATAGCGAACCGTGCCGTGAACCTTCATCCCGGCGACCGAGATCACATCGACGGCAATCAGGCCATCGTCGAGAAGGATCCGGCTGCCGGGCCGGGCGTCCTCCGAGAGCTCCCGGTAGGTGGTGGGAATCTCGCCGGCCGCGGCTTCATCTTCGGGAGCGAAGGTGACCTGCTGGCCGACGGTCAGCTGCATCGGCTCGGGCAGGTCGCCGACCCGGATTCGCGGACCCTGAAGGTCGAGGAGAATGGCCGACGATTTTTCGCGCTGCCGCTGGACTTCCTTCAGGTCGGTGATCCATTTGGCCCGGATCTCGGGTGTGCCGTGGGAAGCATTGACGCGCACGACATCGACGCCGGCGTCGAGCATGCCGCGCATCTGTTCAGGCTGGTCCCAGGCGGGCCCAAGGGTGGCGACGATCTTCGTGCGGCGGCTGTCTCTGGCCAAAAGCTACCTCGCCTAACCGTTCAGCATGTGGAGAACCCGGCCAACGCCGAGTGTGGAAACTAATCCGTTGAATTGTAATGACATACGTGTCGGAAGCCAACTGGATCTCCACATTGGAAAGTCGCGGTTTTGGGGTCGAATCAGAGGGAAAACCGGCGTGTACAGTTATGTGGACTCGCGAAATTGTCCACAGGGGCGTCAGGGGAGGCTCGGTGGCCGAAGGGGATAAGTTGGTCACCACACTGGCGTTGGCAACAGCGGTCGGTTTCAACAATAACGGCCGTTTTTTAGGCCGTGATCCACAATGCGTGCACATAACGCCGTTATGTGGAAAAATTCTGGTCGAGCCGACTTTGGGCCCTGGCTGAGAAGATGCTGATCGGTGACATCCGGCGTGATCCGAGGGCGGCTTTGACGGGTCGGGAACAGCCGTCTAAATTGCTTTTCGGACAATCACTTACGCTCCTGAACGAGACTCGAGCCATGACCCTGTCAGAACGTCACAACGCGGCCCAGACCTACGGTGATGCGGTCGAGGTCACCGAACGCGGTGTCCGGGTTCACGATGCGAGCAAGTTGGCCACGGTCGCAACCGACGCCGTGGTTTGGCACGCGGTCTTCGGCACGGCCGACCAGCAGGAGGCGGCGCGATGGCTGCTGTGGGAGATGGGGCAGGCGGTCGGTGTTCGTCCCGCCTCGATCAACGAGCTCTATCTCGCGCGCGGCCGCGGCGAATGTGGCGGCTTCACGGTGCCGGCGATCAACATCCGGATGATCGCGTACGATACGGCCAGAGCCGTATTCCGGGCCGCGATCAAGGGGAACGCCGGGGCCATTCTGCTCGAGATCGCTCGCTCGGAAATCGCTTACACCGACCAGCGGCCGGCCGAGTATGTGTCGGTGATGATCGGCGCGGCGCTTCGCGAGGGGTATGCACTCCCGATATTCATCCAGGGCGATCATTGCCAGGTCAACGCCAAGAAGTATGAGACCGACGCCGAGGGTGAAGTCGGCGAGGTGAAGAAGCTGATCGCCGAAGAGGTCGGGGCCGGCTTCTTCAATATCGACGTCGACACCTCGACGCTGGTGGACCTGGCCCTGCCGACGCTCGACGACCAGCAGCGCGTCAACTATGTCCGGGCGGCGGAGATCACGGCCTTCATTCGCCGGCTCGAACCGAGGGGGGTCACGGTGTCGGTCGGGGCCGAGATCGGTGAGGTCGGGCATAAGAACAGCACGGTCGAGGAGCTCAATGCGTTCATGATCGGGTTCAACCGGGCGCTGGCATCGTTAGGCAGTGGCCTGGCCGGCATTTCCAAGATCTCGGTCCAGACGGGGACCAGTCACGGCGGTGTGGTCCTGCCGGACGGAACCATCGCCGATGTGAAGCTCGACCTGGCGGCCCTCGAAGCCCTGTCCAGGGTGGCGCGGAAGCCATATGGCATGGCTGGGGCGGTGCAACACGGCGCCAGTACGTTGCCGCCGGACGCGTTCGGAAATTTCCCGCGGATCGAAACGGCCGAGATCCACCTCGCGACCAACTTCCAGAGTCTGGTCTTCGACCATCCGGCGCTGCCGGCCGAGTTGCGGAACCGGGCCTACGCCTGGCTGGATCAGAACGCCCAGAGCGAAAAGAAGGCGAGCGACACGCCGGAGCAGTTCTACTACAAGGCGCGGAAGCGGGCGATCGGGCCCTTCAAGAAGGAATGCTGGTCGTTGCCTGAACCGGTGCGGGCCGCGATCAGCGCCGATCTGGAGAAGACTTTCATGTTTCTGTTCGAGCAACTCAAAGTGAACGGTACGGCCGAGGTGGTGCGTCGTCATGTCACGGCGGCGCCGCTGGCGCATGCCGATCTTTCGAAGCCGGCGGTCCGGGCGGTCGACGACGCCGACGCCGGCGAGTAGGGGGCACTCATGGGACGGGACGAGCGGGAAGTGATCGTGGTGGAGCGCGATGGCGGTGGCTCGGTCAAATGGCTGCTGCTCGGTGCGGCGGTCGGGGCGGGGCTGGCGCTGCTGTTCGCGCCGAAGCCAGGGAGGGAGCTCCGCCGGGATCTGGGGAACCGGATCAAGGGCCTCAAGGATCTGGCCGACGAAACCCTGACCGAACTCAAAATGGAGATTGGGGCGGAGGACGACGAGGCGCCCGAGACTGAGGGTGGGGCTTACGGGGAAGATGCCGATGCCGAGCCGGTTCGACGGGTGCCGGCAAATCCCAAGGTGGCCGCCCGCCAGGAGCTCGAACGGCGGCTCGCCGCGGCGCGGGCCCGTCGCCGCCAGCCCGATCCGGTTGACGAGGAACCGGTCGCCTGAGCGAAGACCGGGTCAGAGGCTGGTACCGGTCCGTCGGCGGGTTTCTCCGTCGAACGCTGGAGGCAGCTGACGAGAACCGGATCCCCTTTCTGGCGAGTGCGCTGACGTTCGACGCGCTGCTCGCCGCCGTGCCGCTGTTTCTGCTGATCCTGGCCGGCCTCGGCTGGATCCTCGACCGGACCGGCGGGGACCCGGTTCGGGCCACGGATTTCATCGAACGATTCTTCCCGCCGCACGACACGACGCCGGGCCTGGATCCCTTCGCGGCTGTGGAGACCTTCCTCGGCAAGCTGGTGGTCTCAGCCCGACAATTTTCCCTGGTTGCGGTGCCGGCGTTTCTCTGGTTCAGTACCCGGCTGTTCGCCTCGGCGCGAACGACCCTGAACGAGATCTACGACGTACACGTTCGCCCGGTGCAACAGCATTTTCTGCTCCGCTATCTCCTGGGCAAACTCCGGGACCTCGGCATGGTCGGCCTCACGCTGGCGCTGTTCCTGGCCAACGCGATCGCGACCACCGCGCTGGCGCTGGTCCAGGCCCGGGGGCGCTCGATGGTGCCGGGGTTCGAGTTCTTCTTCACCTGGGTGGGGCGGCTGGTCGGCGAGCTGGTGGCATTTGGATTTCTGCTCAGTCTGTTCTTCGTCGTGTACCATTTCGCCTCCCAGCGCCGCCCGCCGATCCGGGCGACGCTGGTGGCGTCGCTGTTTTCGTCGCTGCTGTTCGAACTGGCCAAACGGCTGTTCGGTCTGTACGTGAAGAGCCGAATGGGGCAACAGGTGACGGTGGACGTCAACGTTGCCGCCGGCGTGCTGTTCGTGGTATGGATGTACTACTCGTCGCTGGTGTTTCTGCTCGGCGGGGTCGTGGCGGAAACGTGGGAACTGCGAGAGATGCAGCGCGAGCAGCGAAGCGGCGTGGCGTAACGCGGCCGCGGAAAGGAAAGTGCCCCAGGCGACCCGAAGCGATACCAGACATCGCTTAGCGCTGCTACCGGCAAGGTCCTGACGCAGTTCGCGCGCCGACACCCTTCGGACCTGGGGCACCGCCAATATACCGGGAATGCGGGCATCCCTGAAGGGGTGGCGATGCGCCTATATTCCCCGCCTCTGCCATGCCGGATTCCCTGTGATCGCCCTCGCCCGCAAGTACCGTCCCCGCCGATTCGCGGATCTGCTGGTCCAGGACCACGTCGCAGCCGCTCTCCGCGGCGCGGTGGCCCGAGGGCGGGTTGGGCACGGGTATCTGCTGACGGGGCCCCGGGGGGTGGGGAAGACCACGGCGGCCCGCATCCTGGCCATGGCCCTGAATTGCGAACGGGCCGACCCCAAGAACCCCACCGGCGAGCCCTGCGGCGAGTGCGTCACCTGCGAGCGGGTCTGGAGCGGCTCGGCCAACCTCGACGTGGTCGAGATCGACGCGGCCAGCAACCGGAGCGTGGACGACGCCCGGGACCTTCGGGAACGGGCGATGTACGCCGCCTCGCAGGAGAATGGCTACAAGGTCTACATCGTGGACGAAGCCCACATGCTCACCCGCGAGGCCTGGAATGCGCTGCTCAAGATCCTGGAAGAGCCGCCGCCGCGGGTCGTCTTCGTCTTCGCCACGACGGAGCCGCAGAAGATCGCCAACACTGCCGCCCCGGTGCTGTCGCGCCTCCAGCGATTTGATTTCAAGCGGATCGGCGCCGCCGCGATCCGCGACCGGGTTCGTGAGGTGCTGGCCGCCGAAAAGCTCGAGGCCGACGAGGACGCGATCGCGGTGATCGCCCGGTACGCCGATGGTGGGATGCGGGATGCGCTGTCGGTACTGGATCAGGCCCTGAGCCTGTCCGAGGGCCGGCTTACCGCGGACCGGGTGCGGCAGGCCCTCGGCCTGATTGGCGACGAGGTCTACGCCCAGGTCCTCGGCGCCGTGGCGCGGAAGGACGCCGGTGCCATCTTCCCGGTCGTGGACTCGCTGCTTGCGGCGGGAGCCGATCTGGTCGAATTCGTGAACGGGATGGCGGAACTCCTGCGGGCCGTGCTGATGACGGTGACCGGGGTCGAGCCCGAAGGGCTGACGTCGTCCCAGCGCGAGGTCATCACGGCGGCGCGGGAGCACTTGTCGGCGGGGGACCTGCTCCGGATGCTCGGGCTGCTGACCCAGGTCGAGACGGCGATCCGGCGGAGCGCCAATCCGCGCCTGGTGGTCGAGACGCTGTTGCTCCGATGGACCATGATGGACCGGACGGTGGATATCGAGACGGTTCTTCGGGGCGCCGGGCCGGTCGAGCGGGCCCCAAGCCGCCCTGAAGCCCGCGCCGCCGCTGCGCCGACTCCACGGCCTGAACCTCGGCCGGAGCCGCCGGCGGAGGTCGGGGAACTGGTTCGTGATCCGGGGCCGATCAAGCTCGAGGCGCTTGCAGGGTCGTGGCCCGAGATCGTGGCCCGGGCCCGGGAACGCAGTCCGTTGTTCGGGGCCGTGGTCGAGCACCTTCGGGTCGGGACCATCGACGGGAGCCGGATCATCCTGTCGGCCACAACCGACGGCGAGCACATGCTGGAGGGGGCCAAGCGGCAGCAGCCTCTCCTCGAGGAGTTGCTGTCGACCGCGGTCGGGAGCCGGGTCACGGTGACGATGACCGATGGCGCCGATGCCGCGCCGGCCCGGCCGGACCGCCCAAAGCGTTTGTCAGAAAAAGACATGAAGGCCGACCGCCTCAAAGAGCTCCGGGGGAAGGATCGAGCCCTGGATGCGGCCGCCGACGCATTAGATTTGGAAATCGTGGACTAGGCATGGGCATGGCAGATCTTCAGCAGTTGTTCCAGTTGAGCCAGCAGGTCCAGGGGCGCTTGCAGCAGTTGCAGGCGGATCTGGCCGATCGGATGGTGGAGGCCTCTGCGGGCGGCGGGATGGTCCGCGTCCGGGTCGATGGGCGCGGGGTGGTTCGAGGCATCGACATCGACCAGACCGCTTTTCAGAGCCGCGACGCCGAGCTGCTGTCGGACTTGGTACTGTCCGCGGTGGCCGAGGCCCAGCGACGTGCGGCGGAGGCGGCGCAGGCCGAGATGCGGAAGATGGAGGGGCTTCCCTCCACGCCGGGGCTCTAGCCGGTGGCCGCGATCGAAGACCTGGTCGGTGAACTTTCGAAGTTGCCGGGGATCGGGCGAAAGACGGCGCAGCGCCTGGCCTATCACCTCCTCCAGCAGCCGCGGGAACGGATGATCCGGCTGGCCCGGGTGCTCGATGTCGTGGCGGAGCGAGTCGCCAGCTGTCCGGAATGCGGGAACTACTGTGAGGGGGAGCGGTGCGCCATCTGCTCCGATTCACGACGCGACCGGTCGGTGCTTTGCGTGGTCGAGGAGGCCTCGGCCGTCGGGCAAGTGGAGCGATCCACCACGTACAAGGGCCGTTACCTGGTCCTCGGTGGCCGATTATCGCCCCTGGAGGGGGTGGGTCCGGATCAACTCAGGATCGGGCTGCTCCGGCAGCGGGTCGGGGCGGGCGAGGTGCGAGAGGTGATTCTGGCCACCAACCCTTCGCTGGAGGGTGAGGCCACCGCTACATTCGTTCATCAATTGCTGGCCGGCATGGGGGTGCGGGTGAGTCGCTTGGCCCGTGGATTGCCGGTTGGTGGGGATCTCGAATACATCGACGGCGTGACCCTCAGTCACGCGTTGGAGGCCCGGCAGGAGGTACCGTGAAACCGACCAAGGCCGTTTCGTTTGCGCTGGCCCTGGTGGCGGGGTTCTCGGTGGGGTGGTTCGTTGCCAGCCGCCATGTTGAACGGCACCGGGCCGCGCTGTTCAGTCCGAGCCGCCTCAACCGGATGGCCGCACTGAGCCATCTGGCGGGCCAGGTCCGGGTCGAGACAGTACGCATGCTCGAAGACTATGCGGCGTGGGAGCCATCGGCCCTATTGCGGAAGCGGGCCCGGGAGATCGTGCGACGGATGAAGACCGAGCTCGAGGCAGTTCCGGCATGAGCGGCGCGGCCAGCTGGGCCTTCCGGGAAGAGGATGCAAACCGGATCCAGGTGATTCTCGACCAGCTGCTCGCCGAGGCGAACGCGCGGACGGCGCTGGTGGTGGATCGGGCCGGTCAGATGCTGGCGACGGCTGGGGAGCAGCCCAACTTCGATCCGGTGGCGTTTGCGTCCCTCACGGCGGCGGACTTCAGTGCCAACGATCAGCTGGCGCGGATGCTCGGTGAGCCCGAGTTCGGGGCGCTGTTCCACCAGGGCGAGCGGGAATCGCTCTATCTGGCGGACGTGGCCCGGCGGGTCATTCTGGTGGTACGATTCGACAATCGAACAACGCTCGGCCTGGTCAAGCTGCGGGTTCGCTCGGTGGTGGAGCGGCTCACGGTGCTGTTCACCGATATTTTCGAGCGCAGGGATTCCCAGCCGCCGCCCAGGGTTGAAGCGGCGTTCCTGGGTGAGGCGGAAGACGAGATCGATAAACTGTTCGGGGCGTAAGCGGGGGCCATGTCGCTCATCAACTATGCGTCTCGCGAGATCAACTGCAAGTTGGTCTACTACGGGCCGGGGCTTGGTGGAAAAACCACCAATCTCGAATACATCTACGAGAAGGTGTCGCCGTCGTCGAAGGGGAAGATGATCTCCCTTGCGACCGAAACGGAGCGTACCCTTTTCTTCGATTTCCTGCCGGTGGACCTCGGCACGATCCGGGGATTCAAGACCCGGTTCCACCTCTACACCGTTCCGGGGCAGGTGTATTACAACGCCTCCCGGAAGCTGATTCTGAAGGGTGTGGACGGCGTGGTATTCGTGGCCGACAGCCAGATCGAGCGGATGGAAGCCAACGTCGAGTCAATGCAGAATCTCTATGACAATCTGCTGCAGCACGGCTACGACCTGACCAAGATCCCGTTCGCGATCCAGTACAACAAGCGGGATCTGCCGAACTCCTCGTCGCTCGAGGAACTGCAGGAGAACCTCAACCCGGGGTGGCCGGTCGAGGATCTTGCGCGCCAGAAGCCGCTCACCAATCCGGACCGCCCGGGCGACATGCTGGTCGAACAGATCGAGGGCACCTGGATTGAACGGGCGCCGTACTTTGAAGCGGTCGCGGTGCGCGGCGACGGGGTGTTCGACACCCTGCGCTCCATCAGCAAGCTCGTGCTGAAGACGCTGGGGTGATGGCGGCGTGAAGCCCGCGGCGATCTGGACCCTCCCCAATATTCTGACGATGGGCCGGATCGCCATCACGCCGGTCATTGCTTACCTGCCGTTCATGGCCGGGTATGCGCCCAAACTGCTCCTCTTCGTGGTCTTCATCGTGGCCGCCGTGTCGGATGTGATCGACGGGCGGCTGGCCCGGTCCCGAAATCTGGTGACCGATCTGGGCAAGTGGCTGGACCCGCTCGCCGACAAGCTGCTGCTGCTCGCCACCGTGGTGCCGATCTATTTCGTGGCGCAGGCGCGGCACGACCTCTACGACATTCCGCTCTGGCGGAGCATTCCGCTCTGGGTCTGCGTGCTGATGCTGGGGCGGGAGTTTGCCATGACGGCGTTCCGGTGGTGGGCGGACCGGCGCGGCGTGGTGATCGCGGCGCAGGGGCCGGGCAAGCTCAAGACCGTCATGCAGAACATCTTCGTGGGCGGGACGATTCTCTGGTTCGCGTTCCGGGACGCCTGGGACCCGCTGGCCCTGAACAAGAGCGCGTTCTGGCAGGGGTGGAAGAGTTTTCACGGGCATTTCGTCTCGGTCAGCCTGGCGATCGCGACGGTCCTGACGGTCTATTCCTTCGTCATCTACCTCTATCGATACCGTCGGCTGCTGAAATTCCCGTAGACCGGAGGGCGTCATGGTCGCTGCCTGGTCGCTGGTCTGGCTCGGTGGGGTGCTGACCGGCGTTGTCGCGGGGCACGATACCACCAGAGTAGTGGCCGGCCGGGTTCGCGACGCCAGGGGACAGCGGTTGTCCGGCGTTGAGGTGCTGGTGGCTCAGCGGGTGGTGGACACGACCCGAGGCGATGGCTGGTTTACCGCCGTGATGCCCTCGGCCGTGACGAGCCTGGGCTTTCGGCGCATCGGGTACCGGCCAGTGTGGTTCTCGGTCGATGCGAAGGGGCCGGCGGCCGACACGGTGAGTGTAGAGCTTACCGCGGTTCCGCAGGTATTGCCTGACCTCGAAGTGGCGGCACCCCGTTGGTCGAAACCACTTCGTTATGCAGGAACCACCAACTATGATGACTTCTTCCGGCGGCAGAAGCTGGGGTTGGGTTCGTTCTTGACCCGCGAGCAGATCGACCGGACGCCGGCGCTCCACACGCTCGAGCTGTTGCAGGGGTTGCCAGGCGTGCGGGTCACTCCGCCAATGACCAACCCGCTTGGGGCACCGGACGGCGCCATCAGCTTCGTGCGGTGCAATGGGCCGGGCGCAAAGCTGACGATCTGGATTGACGGCCAGCTGCAACACCTGTCGCCCGACGAGAAGGGGCCGGCTGGATGGGCGATCGCTCTCGAGCGAATCGGCCCGGCCCAGATCGAGATGATCGAGGTCTTCCGCGGGGCAGCCCAGCTGCCCGGCGAATACCACGACGACGGCTGCGCGGCGATCGGGATCTGGACCCGGTGGAACGCCCCGAAAGAGACCCGCGACCCACCCCCGTAGGTCTTATCTTTCCCCCATGGACATCGACCTCGTCACCATCGGCACCGAGCTTCTGCTCGGCTTCACCGTCGACACCAACAGCGCATTCATTGGCCAGGTTCTGGGCGAGGCCGGTGTACGGATCGCCCGGCGGACGTCGGTGCGGGACGATCCGGCCGACATCCAGGCCGCGATTCGCGAGGCGTTGGCGCGCTCCCGGTTCGTGATCACCTCGGGCGGCCTTGGCCCCACCCGCGACGACATGACCAAGAAGGTCGTGGCCGAGCTGTTCGATGCGCCGCTGGAATTCCAGGCGCCGATCTGGGACGAACTGGTGGCCAAATGGGCCCGGTTCGGGCGGAAGATCTCGGAGTCGAATCGCTGCCAGGCCGAGGTGCCAAAGGGCGCCACGGTGCTGCCGAACAAGCGGGGGACGGCGCCGGGGCTCTGGCTCGCCGGGGCGCTGGGCGAAGTGGTTATGCTGCCCGGCGTGCCGTCGGAGATGAAGGGACTGCTCCGGGAGGAAGTCGTCCCCCGGCTCCGGGCCCGGGTTGGCGGGACCGCCATCGCGTCCCGGGTGCTTCGGACCACGGGGATTCCGGAATCGACCCTGGCGGAGCGACTGTCCGGGGTGGAGGATGGCCTGGCACCGCTCACGCTGGCGTATCTGCCGGGCATCGAGGGCGTTGATCTCCGGCTCACCGCCTGGGACATGACGGCCGATCAATCGGGGCCCCTGTTTGATCGGGCGATGGACGAGATCCGGGCGGTGACGGGCGACCACTGCTACGGAACCGGCGACGATGACCTGGCCGCCGTCCTCCTCGACAGGCTCCGGGCCGGCGGCCTGACGCTGGCCGCGGCCGAGTCGTGTACCGGTGGCATGATCGGAGAGCGCGTCACCAATGTGGCTGGGAGCTCTGACGTCTTTCTCGGCGGTGTCATCGCCTACGCCAATGAGCTCAAGACCGGCCTCCTCGGCGTCAACCCCGAGACCGTGGCCGGGCATGGGGCCGTGAGCGCCGCCGTGGTGACCGAGATGGTGGCCGGCGTGGCTGAGCGGACTGGGGCTGACCTGGCGGTGGCGGTAACCGGGGTGGCCGGCCCGGGTGGCGGCAGCGAGGACAAGCCCGTGGGGACCGTGTGGTTCGGCTTTTCGGCCCGGGGGGTGGTCGACGCCATCAAGGTGGGGTTTCCGGGCACCCGGGCGGATATCCGGGGCCGGGCTTCCCAGTTCGCGCTGCACGGCCTCTGGCGGCGGGCGCTGGGGGTCTGAGTGGGGCACGCGCTTTACCGGGGCCCGGCCCGGTGCCAAATTGACAGCGAAACCGGGAACGACTGTTGCCGTACGCGGGGGAGTTAACTGTCTATCGCGTCGGACTATTCGGCCGCCCCGAGGGGACGGCCGGGTCCGCAAATCGGTCAAAACGACGTAGCCATCGAGCCCAAAGCCGTGAACGACGAACGCCCGTTTGAAGAGAACGCCGAATTCGATCCCAGCCTGGCCGAAGTCCACTCCACCGGAGGCGCCGGCTCGGCGGCCGCGGAGCCGCCGGACAGCGCGATCAGACGGCTCCAGGATCAGCTGGCCGACGCCAACGACCGCTACCTCAGGCTGGCGGCGGACCACGACAACTTCCGGAAACGGGTGGCCAAGGAGCGCCTGGAACTGGGGGACAAGGCCCAGGCCGCATTCGTGATCCGGCTGCTGGATGTTCTCGACGACCTCGATCGCCTGTCCGCGACCGATCCGAATGGACCGGTGACCGCGGTGCGCCAGGCCGTGGATATGGTGGACCGCAAGCTTCGGAAGGAACTGGAAACGGCCGGCCTCGAGCGGCTCGATCCGGCCGGACTGAGGTTCGATCCGTCGGTCGCGGAAGCGGTATCCGTCGTTCCGGCCCCGGCGCCGGATCAGGATCACTTCGTCAGCGCCACGTTCCAGGTCGGCTACCGATTCAAGGGGTCGCTGGTACGCCCCGCCCGGGTCCAGGTCTTCTCGGTCGAAGGTCAGGCCTGACGGTGGCCTCGAAGGACTTCTACCAGGTACTTGGCGTTCCGGAGAGCGCCACGCCGGAGGAGATCAAGAAGGCCTACCGGCGGCTTGCCAAGCTGCACCATCCCGATGCCAATCCCGGGAAGCCGCAGGCGTCGGAGATGTTCAAGCAGATCTCCGAAGCCCACGGGGTGCTTTCCGATCCCGACAAGCGGAAGAAGTACGACCAGATGCGGAAGCTCGGCGCCTTCGATTTTCCGCAGCGCGGAAGTCGTCCGCAGGGCGGCGGGCCGCGGGGCGGCGGAGCCGGTCCGCAGCAGCCGGGGACCAGCGAGACCTTCGACTTCGGCGACTTCGGGTCGATGGGGCTGGGCGACATCTTTTCGTCGATCTTTGGCCGCGGGGCCGGGGGCCGCAAGGAGCAACCCCGGGGCGACGCGATCGAAACCGTGGTGGAAATCCCGTTCCGGACGGCGGCGTTAGGCGGCAAACTGCCGATCACGCTCCAGATGACCACGGCCTGCGCGACCTGTGCCGGCAGTGGCGGGGCGCAGGGCTCGACCATCTCCCAGTGCCCGGAGTGCAAGGGCCGGGGCTCGATTTCGTTCGGGCAGGGTGGTTTTGCGGTCAACCGACCCTGTCCGATGTGCCGGGGCCGGGGCAAGGTTCCGTCGCAGAAGTGCGGCACCTGCGGCGGCGCCGGGGAAGTCCGGGGTGAAAAGACCATCAGTCTGACCGTGGCGCCCGGGACCGATTCGGGCAGCAAGATCCGGCTCAAGGGGCAGGGCGAGGCGCAGGAGGGTGGCGAGCCGGGAGATCTGGTGGTGACGTTCGAGGTCCAGCCGGACCGGTTCTTCCGCCGGGACGGTCTCGACGTCCACTGCGAGGTGCCGATCAACCTGGCGCAGGCGGTCCTGGGCACCCGGATCAAAGTCCGGACGCTGGACGGCAAGAAGGTGGTGCTCAAGGTGCCCGCCGGGAGCGAACCGGGGAAAAAATTCCGTCTCAAGGGGATGGGGATCACCAAGGGCGAGCGCCAGGGCGATCAGTTGGTCGAAATCGGTATCACGATGCCCGAGGCGCTCACGCCCGAGCAGGAAGCCCTCTTCAAACAATTCGCCGAGTCGGCCGGCCTCGCCCACTGACGGCCGGGCGTCAGCTCTCCCGTCGGGCCTCGGCGCGATACTGCTCCACCAGGGCCGTGTGGGTGGCCCATTCAGCGTCGCCAGCCGTCGGGCTCCGCTGGTGCCATGAGCCGTCGCCCCTCAGTTCCCACGCCTGCCGGTTGTCGTGCCACATCGCTTCGAGCAGTTGGAATACCGCTTGTTGATGAGCTGGGTCGCCGATCGGGGCGGCCGACTCGATCCGGCGATCAAGGTTGCGCGGCATCCAGTCCGCTGACGAGATAAAGACCTCGGGATGGCCGTCGTTGTGAAAGTGCCAGGCCCGGGAATGCTCGAGGAACCGACCGACCACGCTGATGACTCGGATATTGTCGCTCACTCCGGGGACCTCGGGCCGCAGGGCGCAAATCCCTCGAATGATCAAATCGATCTTCACGCCGGCTTGTGACGCTTCGTACAGCGCCAGGATCACATCGGCGTGGTTGCAGGCATTCATCTTGGCCAGAATGCGGGCCGGGCGCCCCAGGCGGGCTGCGTCCGCCTCGCGGGCGATCATCTCGAGCAATCGGATCTTCATGCCGCCGGGGGCGACGAGCAGCTTGCGATAGCCGGCCGGCGCGGCGAAGCCGGTGAGGACGTTGAAGAGATCGGTGAGATCGGCGCCCAGGTCCGGATCGCAACTGAAGAGGCCGAAGTCGGTGTAGAGGCGGGCGGTCTTCGGCTGATAGTTGCCGGTGCCGATGTGCACGTAGCGCCGGATGGTGTCGCCCTCGCGACGGACCACGAGAATCACCTTGGCGTGGGTCTTGAGCCCGCTCACGCCGTAACTCACGTGGACGCCGGCATCTTCGAACCGCTGGGCCCAGCGGATGTTGTTCTCCTCGTCGAACCGCGCCTGCAGCTCGATCAGCACCGCCACCTGCTTCCCCCGTTCGGCGGCCGCGGTCAGCATCCGCGCGATGTGGGAGTCGCCGCCGGTCCGGTAGAGCGTCATCTTGATCGCGAGGACGTCGGGGTCCTCTGTCGCGGCCTGGAGAAAGCGCTCGACCGACGTCGCGAAGCTCTCGTAGGGGTGATGGACGAAGATGTCGCCCTCGCGGATCACCTCGAAGAAGTTCCGTCCGTGGGCCAGGCGGGGCTGCGTGACCGGCGTAAACGAGGGATCGTGGAGGTCGGCCAGATCGAGCGACGCCAGCGACATCAGATCCCCGCCATCCAGCAGGCCCGACACCTCGTAGATGTCGTCGGCCGTGAGGGCCATGCCGAGGACTTCCTGGTCGGCGTTCAGTTCGGCGAGGAGCAACTGCCGGAGCGACGCCGGAGTTCTGGGGTGCACTTCGAGGCGCACCACCTCGGCGAATCGGCGGTTCCGGACCTCCTCCTGGATCAGCGACAGCAGGTCCTCGGCTTCTTCGAAGTCGAATTCCGTGTCGGTGTTCCGGGTGATCCGGAAGGGATACGATCCGAGGATTTCGATGCCGGGGAACAGGGCGTCGAGATGGCTGGCGATTACGAGGTCGAGCGGCACGAACCGGTTGGCCCCCGGCAGCGGGACCCAGCGCGGCAGGATCTTGGGAACCTTGACGCGGGCGAACCGTTCCTCGCCGTCTGGCCCGCGGAGAATGACGGCGAGGGACAGGCTCAGATTCGAGATGTGCGGAAACGGGTGGGCCGGGTCGACCGCGAGTGGCGTCAGGACGGGGAAGACCTGATCGGCGAAGTACCGGGCGATGTGACCACGATCGGCCTCGGTCAGCAGGTCCCAGTCCTGGATCAGGTGGACATGGGCCGCCGCAAGGGCCGGGAGCACGTCGTCGGTCAGGCAGCGATCGTGGAGCCGCTGCAGTTCCCGGACCGCGACCGAGATCGCCGCGAGTTGTTCTTCGGGCGTCAGCGCGTCGGATGGTGAGTCCTGAAACCGGGCGGCGATCTGGGTCCGGAGACCGGCGACGCGGACCTGGAAGAATTCGTCGAGGTTCGACGAGAAGATGGCGAGGAACTTGAGCCGTTCGAGAAGCGGGGTTCTCCGGTCGAGCGCCTCGTTCAAGACCCGGCGGTTGAACTCGAGCCACGACAACTCGCGATTGATGTACAGCGAGGGATGCCGGAGGTCGCCATTCGGGGGCGCCGACGGAAGCGTCATGGCCGGGAAATTACGGCCCGTCCGGCGGTCGGAGTGTAACGAGCCGGTCACGGCTTCGACGGGGGCGCGGGTGTCAGGGACAGATCGAGCCAGTCGAGCACCACACCCCACCAGAGTTTGCGGTTCCGCGGTTTCAGGACGAAGTGCCCTTCGTCGGGAAAGTAGAGAAACTTGGCGGTGAGATTCTTCTGCTTGAGGGCGGTGAAGGCCTGGTATCCCTCGGACACATCGACCCTGAAGTCCTGCTGGCTGTGCACCACCAGCATCGGTGTCTTCCACTGCGAGGCGAACGGCGCCGGGGACCACTGGGCCATGAGGGCGCGGGCGTCGGGATTCGCGAGGTTGCCTCCGAACTCCCAGGCGGGGAACCATTGTTCTTCGGTGGTGCCGGCCATGCTCTCGGTGTTGAAGATGCCGTCGTGGGCCACGAAGGTCTTGAACCGGTCGGTGTGGCCGGCCATCCAGTAGATCATGTAGCCGCCATAGGACGCCCCGGCGGCACCGATGCGGGCGCCGTCGACGAAGGGCAGTTTGGCGACGGTCTCCACCCCTTTCATCAGGTCTTCGTAGGGCAGGTCGCCCCAGTGTTTCGAGATGCTGTTGGTGAAGGCCTGGCCGTATCCGGTCGAGCCATGGAAGTTCACGACCGCCACGACGTACCCGCGGGAAGCGAAGAGCGCGTAGTTCCAGCGCTGGTGCCATCCATCGACCCAGGCGCTCTGGGGCCCGCCGTGAATAAGGTAGACGAGCGGATACTTCCTGGTGGAGTCGAAGGCCGGAGGCTTGACCAGGTACCCGAACACACTGTCGCCCTTCGCGCCGGCAAAGGAAAACGTCTCCACCGGGGCGAGGTCGAGACCGGCCAGGGCCGCGCCGTTGATGTGGGTGAGCTGGCGCATCGCCGGAGGCAGCTTCGGGTCGAGCCGCAGCGCGAAGATCTCGGGCGGCTGGATGGCCGTCTGACGGAGGAAGATCAGGGCATCGCCACGAGGGGTGATCTGGGCGCTGGTGTTCACGCCTCCCGAGACCAGTAGCGTCCGCGGTCCGGCGGGCACCGGCAGGCGATAGATGTTGTGCTCGCCCCGCTCCTCGACCTCGACCACCAGACTCCTCGAGTCGGGGGTCCAGAGCAGCGACTGGACGCTGACGTCCCAGCCCGCGGTCAGCGACGTCCGCTCACCGGTGGCCCGGTCGTACAGGATCACTTCCTGGCGGTCGGCTTCGAAACCGGGGGTGGCCATGGCGAGGTACGCCACCCAACGGGCGCTCGGCGAGTAGGTCGGGCTGTGGTCGTTGGCCGGGTTTTGCGTCATCGGCACCATCCCGCTGCCGTCCGGCCCCAGCAGGAAGATGTCGTTGTTGGTGCTGGTGGCCACGTTCGAGTCGGGGTTGAAGACCACCGCCAGTTCGGTGCCGAGGGGCGAGATGGCGACGTCGGCTCCGCCCAACGCAAGCGTCGGCACGTCCCGGTCGAAGCGGGTCAGGTCGGTCGTCTTGCCATCGGCGAGGTCGACCTTGAAGAGATGTTGCCGGGTGCCCGTCCGCCATTCGTTCCAGTGGCGATAGAACAGGTCGGTCCAGATCTTTGCCTGGGTCTTCTGGTCCTTCTCCCGCTGGTCCAGCTCGCTCTGCTCGGGCCACTTCACATCGGACGTCACGAAAATCGCCGTGGTGTCGGGGGACCACCAGAATTCGTTGACACCGCTGGCCAGGCTCGTCATCTGGGCCGGTTCGCCGCCATCGGTCCGGATCCGCCACACCTGGGGCGTTCCGCTCCGGGTCGACACGAAGGCCAGGGTCCGGCCGTCCCTGGCCCAGCGGGGCAGCTGGTCCGAGCCGGGCCCGCGGGTCAACTCCCGGGTGACGCCATCGGTCAGGGTGTGGAGATAGATCCGCGACACGTTCCGGTTGTCGGCCAGGGACGGGGTCGTGATTGTGAAGGCCGCCGTCCCGCCGTCAGGCGAGAGCTGGATGTCGCTCGCGATCCGGAGGGCCAGGAAATCATCGATTCCCATGGGACGCTTGTCCTGGGCGCCGAGGATGCCGGTGCCCAGGCCGATTGCCGCCACGATTGCCGCTGCTAGACGTCTCATCCGATGACTCCGCCACCAAGAACCTGGTTTTGATCCGAATACAGGACGCCGGATTGTCCGGGCGTGATGGCCCGGGCCGGTATCTCAAGGTCGAGCACTACGCTGTCCGCATCCGCCGACCGTACGACCGCGGGCACGGCACGGCTCCGATACCGCACCTGCACGAGGCAACGGTCCCCGGCGCCAAGGGGCGGGGAGAGCCAGTTGAGCTCCTCGATCCGGACGGTATCGCCGTCGAGGTCCGCCGCGGTGCCGACGATGACGGCCCGGTCGTCGGGCCTGATCCCGACCACATACAACGGCAGCGGTGAGCCGCCGGGCAATCCCTTCCGCTGGCCGATGGTGTAGCGGGCGAACCCCCGGTGTTCGCCGAGGAGCCGGCCATCGGCCGTCAGGAGGGGGCCCGGGGTCAGGGCCGGCGCATCGGCGGGGAGATGTCGTTCGAGCACGCCGACATAGTCGTCATCGGGCACGAAGCAGATTTCAACCGACTCGGGCTTCTCGGCCGTCACCAGGTCGAGCTTGCGGGCGATCGTCCGGGTTTCGGCCTTGGTCAGTTCGCCGACCGGGGTTCGCATCCGGGGGACGACCTCGGCCGGAATGCCCCAGAGGAAATAGCTCTGGTCCTTGGACTGGTCCCGTCCGCGGTAGAGCGCGCCATTCCGACTCACGGCGTAGTGGCCGGTCGCGATCGCGGTGCATCCCAGGGCGTCGGCGTGCGCGAGCAGGTCGCGGAACTTGGTGAATGAGTTGCAGCGGACGCAGGGAATCGGCGTCCGTCCCCGGCTGTACTCATCGACGAAATTGGCGATGACCTGGCGGCTGAAGCGGTCCTCGAGGTTCAGGACGTAATGGGGAATCCCGAGCCGATGGGCGACTGTGCGGGCGTCGTTGATCGAATCAAGCGAACAGCAGGGACGGTCCGGCACGTCGTCGCCGTGGCAGAACAGCTTCATGGTCGCGCCGACCACGTCGTGGCCCTGCTCGACGAGCAGCGCCGCGGCGACGGAACTGTCAACCCCGCCGGACATCGCGACCAGAATCTTTTCAGGCACGGCCGAGCACCGCCGTCAGTTGCCGGACCTTCTCGACGATGCCCGGGACGATGGCGATGGCGCGGTCGACCTCGGCCTCGGTCGTCTCATGACCGAGGCTGAAGCGGACCGACGCGATCGCCAGAGAACGAGGAAGCCCCATTGCCATCAGGACATGAGACGGTTCCACCGACCCGGTGGAACACGCCGACCCTCCCGAGGCGGCGATGCCGGCCAGATCGAGGTGCATGAGCAGGGCCTCACTGTCGGCTCCGGGAATGGCCATGTTCAGCACGTGAGGCGCCCGGGGCGCGCCTTCGCCGTTGACGACCAGGTCACCAACCCGGGCCCGGAGACCGGCAGCGAGCCGCTCGCGGAGCGCCGCAAGCCGGACCGCTTCATGCTCGACCTCCCGTACCACGATCGTCGCCGCCCGGCCCAGCGCCACCGCGCCGGCCACGTTCTCGGTGCCGGGCCGGATGCCGAACTGCTGGCCGCCGCCGTGGATGATGGCGTCCACCGTTTTCCGGTCCCGGACGATCAGGGCACCGATGCCCTTGGGGGCGCCAATCTTGTGGCCGGAGAGGGTCAGGAAGGAGCAGGGTACGGTGGTGAGCGAAATCGGGAACTTGCCGAACGCCTGCACTGCGTCGGAATGGAAGGGCACTCCCGACGCTCGACAGCGCTCAGCGATGAGCTCGATCGGCTGCCGGACCCCGGTTTCGTTGTTGACCCACATCACCGATACGACCGAGGGCGACCGGGCCATCGCCTGTTCGAAGGCGCCGAGATCGACGACCCCGTTGGTCCCAACCGCGAGGATCTCTTCGCTGCCGCCGAGCCTCGCGACCTGATGGGCCGCCGCCAGGATCGCCTTGTGTTCGGTGCCGGTCGTGACGACTCGGCCGGACTCGCCCCGGCCCAGGGCCGCCATCGCGGTTCCGATGATCGCGAGGTTGTCGGCCTCGGTTCCGCCGGAGGTGAAAACGACCTGGTTGGGATCGACGGCGACGGCCGCCGCGACTTCGCGACGGGCGTGTTCCAATCCGGCCTTGGCCGTCCGTCCGAATCGGTGGCTGCTCGACGGGTTCCCGAACGCGGATGCGCCCAGAAACGGGAGCATCGCCTCAAGCACTTCCGGACGGACCGGGGTCGTCGCGGCGTGGTCGAAGTAGATGGGGGTCGCCATGGGAGGATTATAACCCCTTGTGGGGGGCTCGGTTAGGCCGGACCTTCGGGCCTCCTCTACATGCTCTGGACGCCGAGTGCGGCGACATCATCGACCAGGACGGTTTCGTGGGTGAAGAAGGGCTCGCCGTACCGGGCTCGGATCAGGGAGCCGTAGTGGGCGCTTTGAGTCTCGACCAGGCTGTAGAGGTCCTGGCCGGTCGGGAACAGTTCACCGGCGGTGGTGGCGTCGTCGAATTGGCTCGCGTAGCAGCGAATGGCCGCCATCTTCCGGTCGAACTGGGCCGAGATGTCGACGACCAGCGTGGGCTTGACCGGATCTTCGCGGTAGGCGAGGGCGTAGAGAATCTTGAAGGGGCGATGGGGTGTGCCGTCGGCCGGATACCGCGCGAGGCCGGCCAGGAAGCAGGCATCGCGACCGAGCTCGGAGGTGATGCGGTGGTCGGGATGGCGGCCGACCGGAAACGGCAGGATGACGACTCTCGGCCCAAAGTGACGGATCGCTTCGACGAGTTTCTTCCTGGTGGCGTCGGTATTGGTGACGCCCGCGTCGGGCAGGCCGAGGTTCATGCGCTCCCCAGCCCCGATGATGGCGGCGGCCTTCGCGGCTTCCTCGCCACGGATCGCGGCGGATCCACGGGTGCCGGTCTCGCCAGCGGTGAGATCAAGAATCCCGACGGTGCGGCCCTGGTCGACGGCCCGGATCAGGGTACCGGCACAGGTCAGCTCGACGTCGTCCCGGTGGGCTGCGATGGCCAGAATGTCGACCGCCATGGTTTCGTTCCCCTTGGTTGACCCGTTACTCGTGGCGGAGCGCGTCCACCGGATCCATGCGCGCTGCCCGGTTGGCCGGATAGAGGCCGAAACCGAGCCCGATGGCAATCGACACGGCAACAGATACGACGGCGCTCCACAGAGGCGGCGTTGAGTCGATCTTGAGTGCGAGCTTGATCACCGCGCCAAAGAACAGGCCGCCGCCGACGCCCAGGACTCCCCCGAACATGGTGAGCGTGGCGGCCTCGACCAGGAACTGCCACAGAATCTCGCGGCGGGTGGCGCCGAGCGCCTTCCGAGTACCGATCTCCCGGGTTCGGCTGGTGACCGAGACCATCATGATCGCCATGACACCGATGCCGCCGACCAGCAGTGCCACACCAGAGAGGGCCACCATGACGAGGAAGAAGGCGCCGGTGAGCTTGGCGGTGATTTCCAGGATCTGATCCTGGGTCAACATGTCGAAGGTGTCCGGCATGCCGGGCCGGATTCCCCGATGGCGGCGCAGCGCGACCGCGGCAGCGTCCTTGACCTCGGTGATCGACAGGTCGGGATGCCCGAGGACGATGATGAACTGGTCAGTCGTCTCGCTGTACCGGAACGATCCCTTGGCCGCGAGATATGGCATGATGGCACCGGTGGAGGCGCCTTGCGGGCTGAATACGTTGTCCGGTGGCTGCCACACCCCGATGACCTGAAGGGCGCGGCTCCCCAACCGGACGAACTGGCCGACCGGGTCGTGGTTTCCGAACAGCGTCCGGGCAACACCAATGTCGAGCACCACGACCGGGGCGCCGGAACGGACTTCGGAGGGCGCGAAGGAGCGCCCGGCCGCCAGGCTGCCGCCCTGAAGATCCATGAAGTGATCGTCGGCACCGAACACCGTGGTCATCTGGGTCCTGGCGTCACCGGCCTCGATCCGTGAAAAAAATTTGAGCCAGACCGCGGCGTGGCGGATGGCCGGCGACCGTTTGATGGCCTCGGCGTCCAGGGCTGAGACCACCGGGCGCTGGCGGACCTCGGCCGGAAGATTGTCGGGGTTGGCGACGCTGCCGACATTGAACCGGAACACATAGAACGTGTTGGGGACCGCGGCGTTGATGGCGTTGAAGATCTGACCCCGGATGCCCTGGACGATCGACGCCATGGTCATGACGGTGGAGACCCCGATGACGACGCCGAGAATCGTGAGGAAGGAGCGGAGCTTGTTGGCCCGGAGCGAGTCCAGGGCCATCCGGACGCCCTCGCCGATATTGGGCAGCCGCATGCTATTCGGCCCGGAGCGCGGTGATCGGGTCGAGACGGGCCGCGCGGGTGGCGGGGTAGACGCCGAAGATGATGCCGGTGCCGGCCCCGAGTGCGAGGGACAGGGCGATCGACCATGCGGTGACCTTGGCCGGGAGAGGGCTCACGAGGGAGATGAGCCCGGCCAGCGCCGCACCCGACAGGACGCCCAGGATGCCGCCTAACGTCGAGAGAATGATGGTCTCGACCAGGAACTGGCGGCGAATGTCCCGCTGCCGGGCGCCCAGCGATTTGCGGAGGCCGATCTCGTAGGTCCGCTCGGTCACCGCCATCAGCATCACGTTCATGATGACGATGCCGCCCACCACGATGCCGATCGCCACGACTGCCGGGACCACCAGGAAGAGCACCGAGGTGAGGGTGGTCCAGAAGGCGATCAGCGCGTCGGCCTTGTCCACGGCAAAATCATTCTCTTCCGCGGGCCGGAGCCGGTGGGACACCCGCATCGCCTCCTCGGCGCCGGCCATGGCGGCCGGCAGCTCGGCCGCGTCACGAACCTTGACCGATACCGTGGTGGTGAGCCGGCGGCCGAACATCGACTCGAAGGTCGACAGTGGAGTCAGGATGAAAGCGTCGAACGACTGACCGAGGACGCGGCCCTTCTTGGCAATCACGCCCTTGATCGTGATCGGCAGGCCGCCGACCCGGATCGTCTTGCCGATGGCCTGATCGGCGCCGTCAAACAGCTTGTCGGCGATGTCGAAGCCGACGACGGCCACGAAGCGGCGTTCCCGCAGGTCCGGGTCGGCGATCGGGGATCCGGCCGCGAACGTGTAGTCCTGGACGATCTGATAGTCGGGCGAGACACCGAAGACCAGGACGCTCGAGAGGTCGCGGTTCCGGTAGGTCACATCGACCGATGGTGTCGGCCAGCCGGACTGGATTGCCACCGCCTGGGCCGTCGGCAGGGCAGCCCGGACGACCGCGGCGTCTTCCTGGGACACCAGCGGGCGGTGGTTGATGCGGCGCACCTCGGCGTCGGACAGGAGCTGCATGGCGATCGGTGCGCGTCTGACCTGGAAGGAGTTGGTTCCGATCATGGCGCTGGTGAGGTTGTCGCGGACGTAGGCGTTCATGCCCTGGATGATCGCGACCACCGTCACCAGGAACCCCACGGACACGATGATGCCGAGGAGGGTGAAGACGGACCGAAGCTTGGAGGTGCGGATCGACTCGACGGCGAGGCGAATGGCTTCAGACAGCGGCATCGGGGAAAGATAGTCAGGGGGTGGCGACCGGCCAGGCAGGTCCGGCCGCCAGGACTACTCGTACCGGAGGGCCTCGACGGGGTCGAGTTTCGCGGCCTTGCTGGCGGGATAGATGCCGAAGAAGATCCCGGTTACGACGCTCGCGACCAGCGCGGTGACGACGGACCAGAGGGGCACCGCCGCGGGGATCGGGGTGAACCGATTGACCGCCCATGCGATGGCGCCGCCCATGGCCATGCCGATGACGCCGCCGAGCAGGGTCAGGGTGGCGGCCTCGACCAGGAACTGGAACATGATCTCGCGCCTGGTCGCGCCGAGCGCCTTCCGCACGCCGATTTCCCGGGTGCGTTCGGTGACGGAAATCATCATGATGGCCACGACGCCGACACCGCCGACCAGCAGACCCACGCTCGACAGGGCCAGCATGACCAGAAAGAATCCGCTGGTGACCTTGTTGTAGGTCTCGAGGAACTTGTCCTGGGTGATGAGGTCGAAATTGTTCTCCTCGGCCGGCTTGAGCCCGCGTTTGACCCGCATGGCGGCGATCACCCGGTCCTGGGCATCGGCGACAGAAACCGAGTCGTCCGGCTTGATCAGAACCATCATGCCACCCCGGTCGTAGCTCGCCACCTTGGTGAACGTACCGTGGGGGAGAATGACGATCGGGTTGCTGTCCGCCCCACTGAACAGGCTGGCCGGCTCGGAGTAGACGCCGACCACGGTAAAGGGGACGCCGAAAACCTTGATGAGTCGCCCGAGGGGCACCAATCCGGGGAAGAGCTGCTCGGCCGTCCGGTCGTTGACGATGGCGACAAACGCCCCGGCGGCGGCTTCGACGTCGGTAAAGTTCCGCCCCCGGGTGAGGGAGCCGCCGCCAGCCATGAGAAAGTTCGGCGTGGCTCCGACGACCCAGAGCGAGCCGATGAAATTATTCCCGGCGCTGGCGGGACCGGGGCCCTCTTCCTTCCAGGCCACCTGGGCAATTCCCGAGATCTTCCGGAGCATCACGGCCTCAGCGCCGGTGATTTTCGGGCGCCGCTCCCACGGGCGCTCGGTACCGTCACTGACGTTGATCCCACCGCCGAAATGGCGCACCAGTGAGAAGGTGGTCGGGCCGGCCTGTTCGAGCATGCCGCTGACGGCGCGGTTGATGCCGGTGATCATCGACGCCATCGCGATGACGACCATGACGCCAATCGCCACGCCCAGGATCGTCAGCGCCGCCCGCGTCTTGCTGACCCGGATCGACTCAATCGCAATGCCGACGCCTTCGGCGATCCGGGCCGGGTCGAGCAAGCTGATCCGGCTGAGACCCCGGGGCCGGGCGGGAACCGGGGGCATCCCCCAGCGGGGTGCGGTCGCGTCGGTCATTCGGTTCGCAGGGCTTGAATGGGGTCGAGCCGGGAGGCCCGGCTGGCGGGGTACACGCCGGCGATCATGCCGACGGCCACGCCCAGGAATACGCCGACACCGATCGACCACGGGGCAACGGCGGCCGGCAGAGGCGTCAACGCCTTGACCAGGTAGGCGAGCCCGATGCCGAGTCCGATGCCGAACAGGGCGCCGACGGTCGAAATCGTGGCGGACTCGATGATGAACTGGGCCAGGATGTCACGCCGCTTGGCACCCAGCGCCTTCCGGATTCCGATCTCGCGGGTCCGTTCGCTCACGGCCATCAGCATGATGTTCATGATCACGATGCCGCCGACTACGAGCGAGATGGCGACGAGCCCGGGCAGGGCCGCGAACAGGATCGCCGAAATCTTCTTCCAGCCCGAGAGCGCCCCGGCCGCGGTCTGGATCGCGAAGTTGTTCTCCTGGTTCGGCCGGAGCCGGTGGCGAATCCGCATCAGCTCCTCCGTCCGACCGACCGCAGTGGTCATCAAGTCGACCGACGGCGATTTCACATGCAATTCGTCCATGTTCGCCAGGCTGCAGGCCTGGCGGCGGGCCGGGCTGTCGTATGGCATGAGGATGAACTTGTCCATCGACATGCCGAAGAGCGTACCCTGTTTCTCGATGATTCCGATCACCCGGTAGGGCAAGGTCCCGATCGTTGCCGAGCGGCCGAGCGGGTCCAGGCCGGGGAAGAGCTTCTCGGCAACCTCGGCGCCGATGACGGCCACGGCGGCCCCGGCCCGGGACTCTTGCGGGGTGAACGGGCGGCCCGAGGTGAAGGCGTAGTTCTTGATCTGGAAATATGGCGCGTCGACCACGGACAGCTGGATGTCCTTGGCGCTTCGGTTGCCGACGGTCACCAGACCCCGCTCGTCGCAGCTTCGCGAGAAGAGCGCCGGGGTTCCGAGCTTGGTCTGGATGAATTGCGCATCCCCGTTGTTGATCCGGGGGCGGCGCATCCATTCCTTCCACATCTCGTCCGTCACGTTGCCCATATTGAAGTCGGACATCCGGCGGAGCTGGAACGTGTTGAGGCCGACGAGGCGCTCGGCGAATTCCTTCTCCATGTACACTGTCATGCCCTGGACGATGGACACGACCGCGATCAGGAAGGTGACGCCGATCAGCACGCCGATGAGGCTGAAGAAGCTCTTGAGCTTCTGCGTCCAGAGGGTGTTGAACGCCATGCGCACGGCTTCGAAGAAGGGCATGATCAGGCCGCCGGCACCTGTTCTTGCCGGGCGTCGCTTGCCACCAGGCCGTCCTTCAGGGTCACCACCCGGGCTGCGTGGGCGGCGATGTCGGCCTCGTGGGTCACGACCACGATGGTCTGTCCCTGGGTCTGGAGCCGGTCGAACACCCGCATCACGTCCGCGCTGGTGGCGCTGTCGAGGTTGCCGGTCGGTTCGTCGGCCAGAAGGATCGACGGCTCATTGACGAGCGCCCGGGCAATGGCCACGCGCTGGCGCTGACCGCCGGAGAGCTCGTTCGGCTTGTGGTCCATTCGGTTGCCGAGTCCCACGCGCTCGAGGGCGCCGCGGGCGCGGTCGCGCCGCTCGCGCGAACTTACGCCGGCATAGACGAGCGGAAGCTCCACGTTCTGGAGCGCGCTCGCGCGCGGCAGCAGATTGAAGGTCTGGAACACGAAGCCGATCTCGCGATTCCTGACCCGGGCCAGGGCGTCGTCCGGCATCCGGGAAACCTCCTGGCCGTTCAGCCAGTACTCGCCGCTGGTGGGCGTGTCGAGGCATCCCAGCATGTTCATCATCGTCGACTTGCCCGATCCCGACGGTCCCATGATCGCCACATACTCGTTCCTGGCAATCTCCAGGGACACGCCCTTGAGGGCCTGGACCCGTTCCTCGCCCATCAGGTACTCGCGGGTGAGGTCGACGATCTGGATGACGAGATCGCTCACGGCTTCTTGCCGCCCTTCTCGTCCTTGGCGGATTTCACGCGGGTCGAGTCCTTCATGTCGCGGACGGCCTGATACGGCCCGGCCACAATCGAGTCACCGGTCTTGACGCCGTCAATCACCTCGAAAAACTCGTCGCCGGCGATGCCCACCTTGACCGGGCGGAAGGTGGCGACGCCGTTCTGGATCACGAAGACGCCCTCGCGGTCCTTCTGTTTTCCGGCGGGCTTGGCGGTCTGGTTCTTGAGCTCGTTCGGAAGCTCTTCGTGCTGCCGAACCGTCAGGGCGATGATCGGGATCGCGACGGACTTGGTCCGGGTATCAGTCACGATCCGCGCGGTGGCGGAAAGATCGGGCCGGACGCCGGCCGGCGGACTGTCGAGGGTGACCTCGACGTCGAAGTCGACGGCGCGGTCGGACGAACTGCCGCTGGCCTGGGCCGAGGTGGCGGCGGCGTTGGAGATCTTGGTGACCCGCCCCGCGAACGAGCTGTCGTTGAAGGCGTCGATGGTAACCTGGACGGAGTCGCCGAGATGGACTCGGACGACATCGGTTTCATCGACCTTCACCTTGGCCAGGATGGTGCCAAGATCGGCGATCGTCATCAGCCGGCCGGTCTCTCGCGAGAAGGTACCGGGGACGGCCACTTCACCGACTTCGACGGGGAGGCGCACCACGCGGCCGTTGATTGGCGACATGATTCGGGTCTTCGACAGTTGATCGCGGGACTCGGACAGCGACCCGCGGGCCTGCTCGACGTTGGCGGCGGCGGCGTTGTGTGATGCCACGGCGACATCGTACTGCTGCTGGGCCTGCTCGACCTGTTCCTGGGCCACGAGGGCGGCGTTGATCTTCCGCATTTCGTTCCAGCGGTCGAGCTGGCGTTTGAGCTGATCCCGGTTGGTCTGGGCCTGGATCATCTGGGCCTGGCTCGACGCCAGGAGTCCCTCAAGCCGCTTGACCGCCGACTGGTACTGGGCCGGGTCGATCTGGACGAGGAACTGGCCCTTCTTGACCAGATCACCCTCCTTAACGCCAAGCTGGACGATCCGACCGGTGATGTCGGCCGAGATATCGACCTGGGCGTCGGCCTCGATCTTCCCGCTGGCCGTCACGGCGGCGACGAGATCGCGCTGGCCGACGGTCTCGATCTTGACGTCGACGGGCTTGCCGCCCTTGTTGGCCGCGGTGAGTGAAAAGATCGCGGCACCGGCGCCGACCAGGATGATGACGGCGAGACTCCACTTGGTTTTCTTGGACATGGCTCTGATCCCCGCGGCTAGCGGAGTGGGCGGCCCACGGCGAGTTCGAGCGCCGCGATAGCCTTGTGATAGTCGTATACCGAGTTCACGTAATCGCCTTCGGCCCGCTGGACGTTGTTCTGGGCGTCGGCGACTTCGAGGGCGCTGCCGCTCCCCAGCCGATACCGGTCCTGCGCCAACCGAAGCTGGTCGCGGGCGGCCTCGCGATTCGCGGCTTGCACGCTGATGGCCTTGAACGAGGTCTGTACCGCGAGGTAGCGGGACTGCACGTCGGTCCGGGTCTGCAGCTGTCGGGCCCTGACCGCCTCACGGGCGTCATCCCGCTGCGCCTGGGCCTGGGCCACCGACAAGTTCCGCTGGAACCCGTCGAAGATGGGCAACGAGATCTGGACCGACGCCCGGAACGGCTGCGACGTGAAGTGGAACGGAAAGACGTTGTTCCGCGCGAGGATCCCGTTCGACACGCCGGGGAGCAGCGACTCGCCGGTGGCGTCGAGACCGGAGAAGCCCTTGCAGTCGGCGATCGTACCGTTGCCATTCTGGCCGCCGATGCCGCCGCCCGGCAGGCTCCGGATCAAGCCGTTCTGGAATTCGCAGTTGGCCAGATTCCCTTTGGCGCTGCCGAGCGCCGAACCAAGCAGGACACCTTCGTTGGTGAACTGCTGAGTGAACCCATTCCAGCCGGCCGAGAAACTGAGCGACGGGAGATACCGGGACTTCTGCGCCGAGACCGCATAGCCGGCCGATGACTCCCGGGCCCGAGCGGCCCGGACCGTGGGGTTCTGCTCCGTGGCGACGGTCATCAGCTCTTCGAGTTTCCAGGTGGGCTCGGCTACCGCGAACGAATCGCTGAGCGCGACGGCCGCGATCGCGTCGGGGGCGTTGATGCCCATCCGGCGGAACAGCTCGAGCCGGGCATCGCTCTCGTTCTGCTCGGCCCGAAGCAACTGGACGTCGGCCTGGCCCTTTTGAACCTGGGCCTGCTTCACGTCGAGGATCGTGGCCTGGCCGACCTGGTAGCGGGCCTGGGCGAGATTGAGGAACTCGGCGTTCCGCACCACCTGCTGGCGGGCCACGTTGGCCTGCGCGATGGACTGGAGGGTGGCGAGGTACTGGAAAGTCACCTCGTACCGGAGCGACACCGAGGCGAAGTTGATGTCTTCGTTGATCGCGTTCTGGCTGGCCTTCTGCTGGCCCGGCGCCGAGAGCGTCGCCCCCGAGAGGTTCCAGTCGAGGTTGATGCCATAGCCCGAGGAGATCGCCGGGGATGACTGGTTGAAGAACGAGCCGCCGAAGGTCGCGGATCCGGACCCGGTGTATGAGAGGCTTCCGCCAGTGGACAGGCTTGGGAGATACGCGGCGGCGTAGGCGTTCCGAACGCCCCACCGTGCCACGCCGGCGTCATTCAGCGTCTGGCGATAGGCCGGGCTGTTGCGCAGGGCCTGTTCGAGCGCCTGGCTGAGCGACAGCGTAGCGGTCGGGGTCGGCCGTTGGGCCGCCGCGAATGGTGTTGCGCCAGCCAGGATAACGGCGGCAAGGGCCCACGGCCTCATCGGGTCTGATCCTTTCATCGTGATTCTTCTGGAACGAACGCCCGTACGGGGGCGGTGAAACGTTGGTTTCAAGTTGCGACAAAGCGTCGCCAAGCGATTCGCATTCAAACAGTTGTACGCCATGATGAGCCTCCGGTTAAGGGAGCCACCAATGGATGGTTCGTGCCGTCTCGCGGGGAAATGTAACCCCTTGCCCCGACGTTGCTTAAGTGACTGGGTCGTCGTGATGATTCGGACGCCGTGGTCGGTTCCGGGACGAAACGTCCCAGAGCCGAACAGCGCGGTCTTCTAGGCCGGGAAGAAAGCGCGAATTTCCCGGGCGGCGTACTCGGCGATCCGGTCGTAGATCCGGGCTCCGAGTTCCGGGTCGCGGGGAATGCCCGGCGGGATCGAGGCGACGTCGACCAGTGACGGCGTCAACCACATCAGGATTGCCGTGTCGGGGGGGGCTCCTCCGGTAAGGTCATTCAGGGGGGCGGCGTAGATGTCGAGCAGACTGACCCGGCCTTCGGATCGGATGGTGCTCAGGGCTTCGAGGTGGGCTTCGCCACCGTGGGCGGTAATGATGAGGACGTCGGTGACCTTTGCCTCGTTCTCCCAGCCGGCAATAAGTTCGTTCATCAGCCGGTGGAGGGTTTTTCGGGTCAGGGCGGCGCTGCCCGGTGTTTCCCGGTCGTGCCGGGCGTGGACGCCGAAGGGAATGGCGGGGGTCCGGGCGACGCCGAAGAGGGCGGAGAGGTCATCGGTGAGGCGTTCGACGATGAGGGTATCGGTTCCGAGCGGGAGGTGGCCGCCGCGGGACACCATGGTGCCGACCGGCACGAGGAGTCGTGGAGTGGAGCTGAGAATCTGACGGGCCTCGACGGGCGTGAGGTGATCGAGGCGGAGCGGTCCGCGGGGGGCGTTCGGCACTGGCTCGGTCGGCATGGCTGGCTCCTGCTGCTGGTGGCCGGCGAGGCGTTTCTGGCGGAGTGGATCCGGCTCCCTCGGGCGGCGATCGCCGTCGGGGCGGTGCTCTGCTGGACGCTCGGCGCATTGCCGGTGGTGCGGCGCGGCGCTGCTGGTACCCTACTCGCGGGAATCCTCCTTGCCAAGGCGCTGCTGCTGGGGTGGTCGCACATCCGGATTGACCGGATCGAGCGCGAGTGGCCCCGGGTCCGCGAGCAGCAGATCACCGGTGCGGCCGACCAGTGGCTCAAGGACCTTCGCTCGTCCCGTGGGCTGGTCGAGCGGGTGGCCAGCGGTGCCGTCGGGCTGGACCAGCTCGGGCGGGAAGTCGTCTTCGACCGGCTCCGCCGTCAGGTCGCGCGGGAGGGGCTCGAGGTCGGCGTGCTGGTGCTCGAGGCCGACGGCACCCCCTACGCGTGGGCGGGCCGCCACCGGCTGGCGCCGGACGCCGCCGGCGACTCCATCGACTTCCGGGCGTCGCCATACTATGCGGTGCTCGAGGCGCGACGTCATCTGGGCCAGGGGCGCACGGCCATCGCGTCGCTGCTCCTGGCGGCCGATTCGACGGTGCCGGATCAGGCGCGGAGTCTTGCCCGGCGATTCGAGGGGCGCACCGGGGTGGCGGTCGACGTCCTGCCCCGGGGAGTCGCGCCCGACACGTCGGACGTCTTCGATTATCTCGAGCCGTCCGCGGACGGCTCGTCTCGCCTCCTGTTCAGTGTCCGGCTCGAACCACCGACCCAGAGCGTGGCTCACGAGCGGGCTTACCGGGCGGCGGTCCTGCGATTGGTGATCCTCGGCATGGCGGCGCTGGTGCTGGCACTGGGCCTTGCTCCCGCCGGCGGGCTCCGGTTCGTGATCGCGGCGGTTCCCGTGTGGGTGTCGGTGCGAGCACCGTTAGGCGATGCCCTGTCGCTGCCGGCGCTGTTCTCCCCGCGCACGTTCAATCACCCGTTGCTGGGGCCGGTGTCGGAAGCGGCGGGGCCGCTGATGCTGGCCGCCGGGTTCCTGGTGATGGTGGCGGCCGCGGCGCTCGGGCGGCGGGGCACGAGCCGATGGGGCGTGCCCTTCGCGTTGGTGCTCCTCTTCGCCGCACCCTACCTGGTGAGCCAACTGGGCCGGGGCGTTCAGGTGCCGCCGGGTGGCGCCCAGGCGGGGCTCTGGTTCACCTGGCAGGCGACGGTCTTTCTGGTCGCCGCCTCCATCGTTCTGGCGGCAGCCGCCCTGATGCCGAACAACTCGAGCCGGGTCTGGCCGGCCGCGGCGGGCGCCGCCGGCGCGGTCGGGGTGGCGGTGATCGGTCTGCTGGTATGGAATGCCCGGTTCGGCTGGCCCGACTGGTATCCCTTCCTGTGGGCGGCGGCGATCGGTCTGGTGATCTGGCCGGGGCGGCGGGCGGCGCGGCTCGCCGGGATCGGCGTCGCCGTCGGTGCGGCGGCGGCCCTGATGGTCTGGGGGGCTGAGGTCGAAGGCCGGATCACCGCGGCCCGGGCCGACCTCATTTCGTTAGGCATCCGGGCGGACCCGATCGCGATTCCGCTGCTCGAGGCCTTCGCCGACCGGGTGGGGGTCGGCGCTCCGCCCCGAAGCGCCTCCGAGCTCTTCGCCGTCTGGCGGTCGTCACCGCTGTCGCGTCAGGCGTTTCCCGCCGCCCTCGGGCTCTGGTCGGCGGATGGCGACAGCCGGGCCCAGCTTCGACTCGACGAAGTGGATCTGCCGGACTCGCTGGTTGCCCGGGCCGTACGCGAGCTCCGGCCGGATCTGTCGCGGGCCATCCTGCCATTCCAGCGCAACCCGGCCGTCCACTACCTGGCGCTGGTTCGCGTCGATGCCTCGATGGTGCTGACGGTTGGCCTGGGGCCGCGGACCAGTCTGGTGCGGCAGGCCCGACTCGGCCGGCTGCTCGATCCCGAACCGTCGACCGCGCCACTCTATCGGCTGACGCTGGCGCCTACGGGGTCGCTCGAACAGCCTGACCCGGGCGTCGCCCTGTGGGCCCGGGAAGGATGGACGGCCCGGGGACGGCGGACCGTGGCGATGGGGGACGGCGCCCGGGACGTGAACGGGGTCATCGACCTCGGGGCTCCCCAGAGTCTGCTGGTGCGGGGCAGTTTGCTCGTGGTGCTCGACCTGTTGCTGCTGTTTGCTCTCGCGGGGCTGGCCAGCTGGCTCGCGACCGGGCGGGTGGAACGACCGCTGTGGTGGCCGGAATGGCGCGCCTTCCGGACCAGGATCACGGTGGCTCTCGGCGGCTTCTTTCTGCTTCCGGCGGCCGGGTTCGCGTTGATCAACATCGTGGAACTTGCCAACGAGGGACGGAGCCGGCGCGACTTGATGATTGCCCAGACGCTGCGTGACGCGTCGCCCGGAACGACGCTGCCGGTCGGCAGCGGGTTCGAACTCGACCGGGCGCTCGAAAGCCTGAGCGAGCGGGTCGACGCCAATCTGGTACTGTTCAAGGACGGGCGACTGATCGGCTCGAATGGTGGCGGAGTCTTCGAGGATTTCGGCGTCGTGGACCCTCTGGTTGATCCCGCCGTCTTTCATCGGGTCGAGCTCGAAGGCGAGCCGACGGCGGTGACCGATGGGCCGAGCTCGAGCCTTCCGGCTCGGCTTGGGGTCCGGTCGGTCCGACTCCCGACCGGGGACGGGGCCATGCTCGCCTCACCCCAGGCCGTGGGTGACCCGGGGATCGGAGCCCAGCAGCGGGATCTGGCCTACGGGCTCGCGCTGGCCGTGCTGATCGGGCTGGTGGCGGCGGTGGTGGCGGCGCGGGTCTCGGCCCGGGCGCTCACCCGGCCGGCGGCCGATCTCCGCGATGCGGCCCTGGCTTTCGGGCGGGGGGAGCCGCTGCCGGCGCCGGCGGGGGCACCGCCGACGGAGTTCGAGCCGGTGTTCCAGGCCTTGGAAAAGATGGCGGCGGATGTCCAGGCTACCCGGGCGGCCGAGGAACGGGCGGCGCGGGTGCTGGCGTGGGGCGAGATGGCCAACCAGATCGCTCACGAGATCAAGAACCCGCTGACGCCGATGCGACTCGGGGTCCAGCATCTCCTCCGGGTCCATCGCGACGGCCGGCCGATCGGCGCGACGCTGGAGGAGACCTCGAAGCGGATTCTAGGGGAGATCGACCGGCTCGATACGATCGCGCGGGCGTTCAGCCGGTTCGCGGCACCGGCCGAAGGACGCCCCGCCCCCGAGCCGACCGCGTTGGCCGAGATCTGCCGGGAGGTCGTCGCGCTCTACGGGATCGCCCCGGGCGCGGCGCCGGTCCGGCTGGTGGTGATCCGGGATCCTGTGGTGCTCGCGCAGCGGGATGAGGTCAAAGAGGCGCTGATCAATCTGCTCGAGAATGCCCGCAACGCGGATGCGAAAGCCATCGTGGTGCGGGTGGACGGTTCGCGGCTCTCGGTCCAGGATGACGGCGTCGGGATCCCGGCGGACCGGCTGCCCCGGATCTTCGAACCCCGGTTCTCGACGACCACGAGCGGGTCGGGGCTCGGACTCGCGATCGTGAAACGTCTGGTCGAGGGCTGGGGCGCGGTCATCGATGTGGTGAGCACCGCGAACATCGGGACGACGGTGACGATCGGGTTCCGGGAACCCGATGGCCGTTAGGCGGCGGGGGCCCGGGGCAGCCAGCGGGCCAGCACAACGGCCAGATCGTCCTTCTGGACCGGCTTGCTGATGTAGTCGTTCATGCCGACCGCGAAGCAGCGGTCGCGGTCGGTGGCAAGTGCGGCCGCGGTCATCGCCACGATCGGGATCGTCGCGTAGGCCGCTCCGCTGGCCCGAATGGCTTGGGTCGCGTCATATCCGTCCATCTCCGGCATCTGACAATCCATCAGCACCAGATCGAACCGCTCGGCCGCGAGCCGTTGGAGCGCTTCCCGGCCGTGCTCGGCCAGCGTCACCTCGCATCCGAGCCCCTCCAGCATCCACCGCGCGATTCGTTGATTGGCGGGGTAGTCCTCGGCCAGCAGGATGCGGCCGTGGAGATGGATCGACCCAGCCGGCACCGGGGCGGCCGGGGTCTGGGGCGTTGCGCAGGTCCGGAAGGGGATCAGCACGGTGAAGGTGCTGCCGGCCCCCGGTTCACTGGTGGCGGTGATCGAGCCACCCATGAGTTCGGTGAGCTGGCGGCAAATCGTGAGGCCCAGGCCGGTGCCGCCGTATTTCCGGGTGGTCGAGGTGTCGGCCTGGGTGAACTTCTCGAAGATGCTGGCCACCTTGTCGGCGGCGATCCCGATGCCGGAGTCGCGGATGGTGAAGGTGATCGGATGGATATCAGGCGGCCCGGCCTCACGTGTGACGTGGACCATCACGAAGCCCTGCGGCGTGAACTTGATCGCGTTGTCGATCAGGTTGGTGAGCACCTGGCGAAGGCGGCTCGGGTCACCCACCACCTGGGCCGGAATTCCCTCGCCGAACCCGGCGCGGAGCTTGATGCCCTTGGCCTCGGCCTTGGCGGTGAGCAGGGCGGTGACGGCAGTGACGGTTTCGCGGGGATCGAAGGGAATAGACTCGACCCGAAGCTTGCCGGCCTCGAGCTTCGAAAAATCGAGAATGTCGTTGATGATGGTGAGAAGATCGCGCCCCGAGTGGGCGATGGTCTCGGCCAGACCTCGTTGCTCGGGCCCGAGCTCCGAGTCCATCAACATGGCGACGGTCCCGAGGACTGCATTCATCGGGGTCCGGATCTCGTGGCTCATGTTGGCCAGGAATTCCGATTTGGCCTGGGCGGCGCGGAAGGCTGCGTCGCGGGCCTGCCGGAGTTCCACGGTCCGCTGCTCGATGGACGCCTCGAGCCCCCGGTTGATGCGCTTCAATTCGGCCCGGAGCTCCTCGGACCGGAGATTGGTGGCGCAGCTGGTGATCACGATCGAAATCAACTTCTGGCACCCGTCCGGAATGAACGGCGAGCGCTCGGCCAGTGTGCCCAGGAACATGCCGAGGGGGCCGTTCCGGGTGGCAAGGGCGTGAAGCATCGCGCCGGCGGTATGGGTTGCGCCGGGGACGACGACCGGGTGGGTGTTCTGCAGCGCCCAGGCGAAGACGCCATCGCGAATCTGGGCTTCGATTTCTTGGCGGAATTCTTCCTGACGCTCGAGGGGATGACACCAGGCCATCGGGAAGTCCGCGGCCTCGGGGTCGAGCAGGAAGAAGGCCCCGCCGGTGATCGGCGAGATCCGGAACAGCGTGGCTCCCGCCTGGGCGAGGAGGTCGGTGGCGGTCGCGACCTCCTGGGCGCCGGGCTGGGCGATCCCGACGGAGGCAACGTGGTCCAGCGCGTCGAGCAGCCAACGGTTCATCGACCGGGCCGCCTGTGCGGCCTGATCGAGATTCGCCCGTTCGAGATCCCCGGCGACCGTGGTCACTCAGTGATCCGGGCCGAGGATGGCCGCGACGGCGTGAACGAACTGGGTCTCGACCTGCTTCAAAAGGCCGGGAAGAATCGAGGGCGACAGGTCGAGGAGGTCCCACGCGGCCGGGTCAAAGGTCGGGACCAGATGCTCGCCGCTGGAGCCGAGTTGAAGGGCGTTGGCGATGACGTCGGCGATGTGTACGACGGCCGTCTCGGCGGGGAACCGGGTGGCCAGTCGGGGCGTGTGGTGCCAGGCGGCGCCGTCGACCAGCAGGCCCGGAAGGCGCCAGCGCTCGAGCAGGGCCGATCCCACGGCGCCGTGGTGGAAGCCGAGCAGCTTCTGCTCGACCTGGAACAGCAGTTCGCCGGTCCGGCTCGATTCGAGGAGAGCGGACGCGGCTTCGAGCGGCGCCCGCATGAAGATGATGGGCCGGCCGATGTCGTGCAGGAGGCCCGCGACGAAGAACCGTTCGACGTTCGCTTCTCGGCGGTGGGCGGCCAGCTGGCGCGCGGTCAGCCCGCAGGCGATGCTGTGGCGCCAGAACGAGTCCATGTCGACGAGGTGAGACGGCACGTTGGAAAACAGCCGTATGAACGACGTGCCGATCGCCAGATCGCGGAGCTGAGTCATCCCGACAATGCTGATGGCCTGGGTGACGGTGTCGATGCGGGATGGGAACCCATAGATCGGGCTGTTCACCAGCCGGAGGAGTCGCGCGGTGAGTCCGGGGTCCTCGGAAATCACCTTGCCGACGTCGGCGGCCGAGCTCAGAGGATGGTCGATCACCTGCACCAGCCGCTGGTACATGGTCTGGATGGTGCCGACGTCGATGGCTCCGCGGATCAGGTCCTCCGGGCGACGGGCCATGGTCAGGCCGACTTCCGGGCGAGCTGTTTCTGAACGCAATGCTGGAAGAGCGCGTCAATCACCGGGTGACCCCGGGCGACGTGGCGGAAGCGCGGCGCGACGGATTCCTCCGCCTGGGCGATGAGGACGGGATCGACGACCGGTTCACTCGGCGCCTCCGGCTCCGCCGCTCCGCCGATCTCGAGCTCGACGACGCCCCACATCTGGCAGTACCGGAGGTGCTTTTCGGTCAGGATCGTACCCTTGGGAAGCAGCAGGCGGCCGCCCCCGTCTACGAGGTCGGTGCCCAACTCCATTTCGGGGCGAACATTGTCGATGGCTACCAGCATGGCGATACGCGCTCCTTGCGACATTGGGTATCGGTACCGGCGGGGCCGACTTGAGCGGTGGGCTCGGATGCCGATGCTAGTAGCAGATGGACTATCACTACGACCGGGCCTACTATCGCCTCGTATATCCGATGGCGTTGCGGCCCCGGCTCCGGACCGGCAGCCAGACCTTTGAGGTCATGGACCTTTCCGAGCAGGGGGTCCGGTTCCTTCATCCCGGCTCGGCCCGGCCCACGGTGGGGACCAAGGTGGTTGGAACACTCCGGCTCCCCACTGGGGAGATCCTGGAGATCGAGGGGGCGGTCGTCCGGGTTGAGGCCCCGAGTGTGTCGGTGGCCCTGTCCCAAGGGGTGCCTTTCGGGATCATGATCGAGCAGCAGCGATTCATCGGTCAGCGGCGCTTCACGACGCTCTGATCGCTCAGTGTCGCCCAATCGAACATTGCGCGGATGCGGTGCAGGAATTTGCTTCCGATGGGCTCCGCAACCGTTTGAGGTCGATGGTGGCGCGGAGGGTGGGCAGGGGGGATTGGCCCGGGCCAACCGGCCCGGCTTGTGCCCTTAGGGATAGTGACCATCCAACCGTCCCTGGCCGGAGCCTCCATCCGTGAACGTAGATCCGATTCCCCAGAACCTTGTGGCCGTTCATGATCTCCTCTCGGAGACCATGACCATTGCCAATGAGCAGAGCGCCCGGTTCGTCTGGGGCGTGGCGATCTTTCCGCGGACCGGCCGGTTCGACGCTCCGGTGTTCGGGGTCGTCACCTGTGGCGGAGAATCCACAACGCTGACCTACCGGCTGCTCCAGTCGCTAATGGACCTTCCGGTCTATGTCAGTGGCCGGGTTCCGGCCACAATCCGGGATGGGATGGCCTTCGGACCCCGCCGCTCTTCTCCACCGCCGGCCCTGATGGACCAGCCGGTTTTACACATCATGCTGACTTGCTGCATTGGTTCGACCACCGATGACCTGGACCGGACGATGCCGCTCGAATCGACCGTGTTCGCGGGCGATCTCAAATCACCGATTCTTCTGCTGACGGAGGGCCGGCCGGACGGCTGGCCCCGCTGACGCGGGCGGGAGGGGCACGAGGCGGGGCGGTCGCTGCTATCGGGAGCGACCGCCCCGCGTCATATTGAGGCATCCCTTTCCCGATCTCACATGAACTTCTCGCGTTCGGCCGCCGCCTGGCGTCGGTGCATGGTTGCCGGTTCGCTGCTCGCAGGCTGTCGGACGTCCATTCCGCCGGCCGACCTCATCCTCGTGAACGGCAAAGTGATCACCGTCGACTCGGCGGACCGGGTGGCCGAGGCTGTGGCGATCCGGGGTGACCGGATCGTGGCGGTCGGGACCACGGCGGAGGTCGAGAAGCTCGGCGGCGAGAAGACCCGGCGGGTGGACCTGGCGGGACGGGCCGTGACGCCGGGGTTGATCGACGCCCACGCCCATTTCGCGTGGGGGAGTACCAACCGAATCCTGCTGGTCGACCTGAGCTACCCCGACGTGAAGAGTGTCGCGGAGGTTCAGGCCAAAGTGGCGGAACGGGCGGCGGCGACGGCCGCCGGCCGCTGGATCGAGGGCCGGGGCTGGGACGAGGGCAAGCTCGCCGAGCGGCGGCTGCTCACGGCGGCCGATCTCGACCGGGTGGCACCGAACCACCCGGTGTGGCTTACCCAGACGACGGGACACTACGGCGTGGCCAACTCGGCGGCGCTCAAACTGGCGGGCATCGATCGGGGCACGAAGGATCCGCCCGCGGGGACCATCGATCGCGGTCCGGACGGTCGCCCGACTGGCGTACTCAAGGAATCGGCCCAGGATCTGGTGGCGCGACTCATTCCCGCGCCCGATGACAGTGTGGTGGTGCGGGGCATGAAGGAACTCGCCCAAGCGTTCAACGCCGAGGGGATGACCGGGCTCAAGGATCCGGGGATCGCCAGCCAGGCGTGGGACAACTACGGGAAGGCGCTGGCGGACAGCGGGCTCACGGTGCGGGTGTTCGTGCTGTGGACCGGCGGGATCAGCAACGCGACCGCCGATACGGTCATCCGGACGCGGGCGGCGATGACCCGGCCGTATGAGTCGACCGGGAACGATCGGTTGATCGCTGGGGGCGTCAAGCTCTACATCGATGGGAGTGGCGGGGCCCGCACGGCCTGGCTCTACGACGACTGGAACAAGAACCTGACCGAGGTGGACCGGGGCAATCGAGGGTACCCGACCACGAATCCCGACACCATCCGGGCATTGATCAAGCGTTACCACGAGGCGGGGTTCCACGTCAGCGTGCACTCGATCGGGGACCGGGCGATCGACTGGACGGTCGAGAGTTTTGCGCAGGCGCTGGCAGAGCATCCCGCCCAGGGCCGTCGCCACGGGATCATCCACGCCAACATTCCGACCGACAAAGCCATCGACCTGATGGCCGAGTTGCAGAAGAAGTATGATGCCGGCTATCCCGAGCCCTCGCCCTCCTTCACCTGGTGGCTCGGCGACACCTATGCCGGGAATTTCGGGCCGACACGGTCCCGCCGGCTGAATCCGTTCCGGACCTTCCAGAAGAAGGGGGTCAAGTGGGCCGGCACCAGCGACTACAACGTGACGCCGTTTCCGGCCCGCTACGGGATCTGGTCGGCGGTGGCGCGGGAGCCGCTGTTGGGTGTCTGGGGGCAGGATCCCTTCGGGCGGGAGGAAGCGGTGGACGTACACGCCGCCCTTCGGGCGTTCACCATCGACGCCGCCCACCAGATCTTCCTCGACAAGAAGACCGGCTCGATTGAAGTGGGCAAGTACGCCGATCTGGCGGTATGGGACCGTGATCCCTACACGGTCCCGACGGCGCAATTGAAAGAGATGAAGTGCCAGCTGACGGTAATGAACGGCCGGGTGGTGTTCGAGGCCCCGGCCGGGCCGCCGGCCCGTTAGCGCGCCGTCGCCGCCAAGGCCACGAGGAGGGCCCACTGGGGACCGAGGTAGCCCCGATCTCCGTCTTCGTACCATTCGCCTAACGAATGCGTTCCGTCGCTCCGGCCGCCGCCGTCGAGGGCGATGGCCGGGATGCCGAGCCTGATCGGGACGTTGGCGTCGGTGCTGCCGGCGCCGCCGGGCGGGGGTGGAAACCCGAGACGGCGTGCCGCGTCCTGCGCGGCGCGGAGCAGCCACAGGGTGTCCGGCTGGCTGCCGGCGGGCCGGATGCCGATGGTGTCGATCCGGGCGGTGAGCGCGGCCTTCGATCCCGGCCAGCGGGCGATTTCGGCCGTGACCGCGCTGGCGACGGCCGCGCGGAAGGCGGAGTCGAGCCGGGCCAGGGCGGCGGCCGACTCGGAGCGGAGATCCATCTCCAGGGTGGCGGCCATGGTGATCGAGTTGACCGAGGTTCCACCCTTCACCATGCCGACGTTGAAGGTCGTCTTCGGGGAGGCCGGCACGTCGAACGCCGCGATCGCGGCGATGGCCCTTCCCATGGCGTGCATCGGGTTCGGCATGCCGAAGTCGCCGTAGCTGTGGCCGCCCGGCCCGGCAAAGGTGACCCGGTACCGGTTGCTGCCGACCGCGCCGTGGGCGGCCCCGAGGCCGACACCGTCCACCGAGATGAACGCGTCGATCCGGCCGGCGGACCCGTGCTCGAACAGGTACCGGGTTCCCCTGAGGTTGCCGGACCCTTCCTCCCCGACGTTACCCACGAATACCAGGTCGCCCACGGTCTTTACACCGGCCAGGTTCATGGCCCGGGCCACGGCCAGGACCACGGCCAGGCCGCGGCAGTCGTCGCCGATCCCCGGGGCCGCCATCCTGCTCCCTTCGCGGCGGACCGTGACGTCAGTGCCGTCGGGAAACACGGTGTCGAGGTGCGCGGCAAGCACCAGCCGCCGGCCGCCCCCCGTGCCGGGCCGGATCGCGATGACGTTGCCGATCGGGTCGATGGTGGTATGGTAGCCTAACGCTTCGAAGCGGCGGGCGTACTCGGCGCCGCGGGCCGCCTCCTTGAACGGCGGCGCCGGGATTTCGCAGAGCCCCACCTGCTGGCCGAGGGTCCACGCGTTGTCGCGTTGGAGGATCGTCAGGGCCCGGGCCACGGCGGTGTCGGCGGCCTGGGCGCCCGCGGTCGATACGCCAGCGAGGGCGAGGAGCATCAAGAGCACGGCGCGGTTCATGAATCCTCCGGGGCAGGAACAACGGCGATGCATTGAATCTCGATGCCGGTGCCGTAGTGCAGCGGCAGGACCGGCACGATGGCCCGGGCCGGCTTGGCGCTTCCCATCATCCGGGAATAGACCCTGTTGACGGGGCCCCAGTGCTCCATGTCCGAGAGAAAGATCGTGATCTGGACGGCGTGGGCGAGACTCGAGCCGGCGGCTTCGAGAATTCGGGCGGTGTTGCGGAGGGCGAGTTCGGCCTGGTCCTCGATCGATCCGGTGAACGGCTTGCCGGTGGCGGGGTCGAAGGGGAGCTGGCCCGAGACGAAGACGAACCCGTTGGCGACCACGGCCTGGGAATAGTGGCCTGCGGGGGCGAGCGTCCCCGGGGCATGGATCGACGTGATGGCAGGCATGAGACCGGTTGGCTGTGGACCGGCTAATTCTCAACCGTCGGCGCCACGTCGGCAATGGCGGCGTCGCGCAGCGTCGAGACGAAGTTCACCGCGGCGGCGGCCGGGTCGCCGCCGGCCTGACGGACGGACTCGATTCGGCTGATCAGGGCGGATCCCGTGATCACCCCGCGGGCGCCGAGGCGCCGGGCGGTGCGAACGTGGTCGGGTCCTGAAATCCCGAAGCCCAGCACTGGAGGGGGAGCGTTCAAGGTCCGGAGATCAGCGATCGTGGCGCGGAGCACGGCGGCATCAGGGCCGGCGGCACCGGTGACGCCGGCCCGGCTCGTAACATAGGTATAGCCGCTGGTTGCCCGGGCCACCTGCTCGAGGCGGGCGATCGTGGCGTTCGGAGGTGCAATCAAGACGGGGGAGATGCCATGGCGGCGGGCCTCCGCATGAAAGGGTTCCGCCTCGCCAAGCGGAAGGTCGGCGATCAGTACGGAATCGGCGCCGGCCGCTGCGGCCCGCTGGTAGAAGCGGTCGATGCCCCGGTGGACGACGAGATTGGCATACACGAGGAGGCCGATCGGCAGGGCCGGGGCCCGCTGCCGGAGGCGTTCGACCAGATCCCAACAGCCATCCGCCGTGGTGCCTGCCGCCAGCGCGCGGACGGCAGCCGCCTGAATCACGGGACCATCGGCGACCGGATCAGAGAACGGAAAACCGAGTTCGATCGCATCGATCGCGGCGTCGGCGAGTGCGTCGAGGATGCGGGCCGAGGTATCGAGGTCGGGATCGCCCAGGACGAGGAACGGGATGACGGCGACCCGGGACGTGGCCGGCCCGCCGAACAGGGCGGCGTAGCGCGCGCTCATCGGGCCCACTCCTCAATCCAGTGGCCGACCGTGGCGAGATCCTTGTCGCCGCGGCCGGACAGGTTCACCACGATCCGCCGGAATTCGCCGGCGGCCGCGAGCCGCCGGGCGACCGCAAGCGCGTGGGCACTCTCCAGCGCCGGAAGGATGCCCTCGTCGCGGGCCAGGTCCCGGTACGCCTGGACGGCATCGCGATCGTCGCAGGACAGATAACGGGCGCGGCCGGTCTCGGCCAGATGGGCGTGTTCCGGCCCGACCCCGGGATAGTCGAGCCCGGCCGACACCGAATGCGATTCCCGGATCTGTCCATCGTCGTCCTGGAGGACCTGGGTGAAAGCGCCGTGCAGGACGCCGGGCCGGCCCCGGAGGATCGTGGCGCCATGGGCGCGGGTTTCGAGTCCCTCGCCACCGGGCTCGACCCCGATGAGGGCGACCGGATCGTCGAGGAACGCGGTGAAGATCCCGATGGCGTTGGATCCTCCGCCCACCGCGGCGACGACTGCGTCAGGACGGCCCCCGGCTTGTTCGGCAAACTGGGCCCGGGCCTCGTCTCCGATCACCCGCTGAAATTCCCGAACGATGGTGGGGAATGGATGGGGTCCGGCGACGGTCCCGAGCAGATAGTGGGTGTCAACAAAGGACGCCGACCAGTCGCGGAGGGCTTCATTGATTGCGTCCTTGAGGGTGGCCCCGCCGGACGTCACCTCTACCACGGTCGCGCCGAAGAGCCGCATCCGGTCCACGTTCGGGCGCTGACGAGCCACGTCCGTCGCCCCCATGTAAATCACGGTCTCCATGCCTAACGCCGCACCGGTGAACGCCGTGGCGACGCCATGCTGGCCCGCCCCGGTCTCGGCGATCAGCCGCCGCTTGCCGAGGCGACGGGCCAGAAGCCCCTGGCCCAGTGCCTGGTTGGTCTTGTGGGCCCCGCCGTGCAGGAGATCTTCGCGCTTGAGCCAGATCTCGGTTCCGTCGCCGCCGAACCGGCGGCACTGGTAGAGCGGCGTCGGGCGGCCGGCGAAGTGCCGCAGCCATCCGGCAAGCTCGGCCCCGAATGCGGGGTCCGCGAGGGCCGCGATGAACGCCGCCTCGAGTTCTTCGAGGGCGGGGGCCAGGATCTCGGGGACGAAGTAGCCGCCGAACCGGCCGAACCGGGTCGGGAGTCTCATGCCGGCCTCCGACCAGCCCGGGCCCGCCGGGCCGCCAGGAAGCGGCGGATGAGCGGCCGGTCTTTCAGGCCGGGCGACGTCTCGACGCCGGAACTCACGTCGAAGAAGTCGATGCCGACCTCCGGGACGGCGCCCACGTTGTCCGGATCCAATCCGCCACCGACGATGCAGGCCTCGGGTCGGTCGATCCCGCCAAGAAGCCCCCAGTCGAAGATGCGACCGCTGCCGCCACACTGGCCATCGAGCAGCCACCGATCGGCCGGGCCGACCAGGGGCGGTATCGCTCCGTTGACCGGGACTGCTCGCCACAGCGCCACGCGTCCGGGCAGCCGGCGCCGCGTTTCCTCAAGGTCCTGGTCGGATTCCCCACCGTGGAGCTGGACCGTATCGAGCTCGAGATGTTCCGCCAACGCGGCGACTTCATGGGGCCGGTGTCCGGCGAAGACGCCCACCCACTGGAGATCGGCCGCGTGCCGGATCCCCTTCGCCCGGGCTGCGTCGAGCCGGCGGGGTGACGGCGCGAACACGAGGCCGCCATGGGTGGCGCCGGCCGCCGCCGCCGCCTCGGCATCCTCGGGCCGGGTGAGGCCGCAGACCTTGGTCGGGCCGTAGATCAACTCGCGGGCAAACGGATCGGGGTCGGCCCGGGACATGAGCGCACTGCCGATCAGGAAGCCGTCGACCTGGCCGGCGAGCCGGCGGACGTCTGGCCTGCCGGTGATGCCGGACTCGGCGATCACGAGCGCTTCGGGTGGCGCCTGCGCCGCCAACGCGGCCACGCCCGCGAGGTCGACCTTGAACGTGCGGAGGTTCCGGCTGTTGACGCCGATCAATCGGGCGCCGAGGGACGCGGCCCGGGCCATCTCACCGGCATCGTGCACTTCCGTCAACACACTCATTCGGAGGGCGCGGGCCTGGTCGGCGCAGGCCCGGTAGCTCCGGTCGTCGAGGGCCGCGAGGATGAGGAGGATGGCGTCGGCGCCGGCGGCACGGAGATCGCGAACCTGCGCGGGGTCAATGATGAAGTCCTTGGCCAGAATCGGCTGGGGCAACGCGGAGCGAATCCGGGTCAGCAGACCCGGCGATCCGCCGAAGAACGTCGAGTCGGTGAGCACGCTGACCGCATCGGCGCGGCGCCGATAACAGTCGATCACCGGTCCGAGGTCCCCGGCGTCACGAATCGGGCCTGCCGATGGCGATCTGGGCTTCACCTCGAGGATGAACGCCGGCCGGGCCGTCCGGAGCGCCGCTTCGAAATCGCGATCCGAAGGCTCGATGGTCGGTTCCGTCGTTCGGTAACCGGCGGTTCGAAGCCGGACCTCTTCGCGTTTGCGAACCAGGATGGCGTTGAGCGTCATACTGCCTCCTTGAGCAGGAGTTCGAGGTGCTTGGCCCCGGCCCCCGCGGTGATGATGCCGGAGGCGAGGTGTGCCCCGGCGGCGAGCGAGTCGGCGACGCCGGCAACCCAGAACAGGGCTCCGGCGTTGAGCGCGACCGAGTTGGTGTGGGCCGGCGGTGCCCGGCCCTCGAGAACCTGGCGGAGCCACACGGCGCTCTCGGCCGGACCGCCCCCGGCCAGTTCGGAGATTGGGGCGCGTGGCAGCCGGGCGTCCTCCGGGGTCAGGACCAGGTCGGTGATCCGGCCGTCCCGGACCAGCGCGGCCGTGGTGGGGCCGTGCAGGGCGATCTCATCGAGCCCGCTGCCATGGACGACGAGCGCCGCGGTTACGCCAAGGCGCTGGAGGGTCTGGGCGATCGGACGAACCAGGTGCGGGGCATAAACGCCCATCACCTGCCACGCCGGTCGGACCGGATTGACCAGCGGGCCCAGCAGGTTCATGACGGTGCGGGTGCGGAGGGTCCGGCGGACGGTGGCGGCCTTCCGGATGCCGGGGTGATAGGCCGGGGCGAAGAGAAAGCAGACCCGGGCCCGGTCCAGCGCCCGACGCGTCGTGTCTGGAGAGGCCTCGAGATCGAGCCCCAGGGCTTCGAGTACATCAGCCGATCCGGTGCGCGACGAGGTGGCCCGGTTGCCGTGCTTGGCGACCGGCACTCCACCCGCGGCGGCTACGAACGCGGCCGCCGTGGACACATTGATGGTGCCGAGTCCGTCACCGCCGGTGCCGCAGGTGTCGGCGACGGGGTAGGCCGGCTGGGGAAACGGCCGGGCCTGGGCCAGAATCGCAAGGGCGGCCCCGGTGATTTCGTCGGCCGTTTCACCGCGGGTCTTCATCGCGGCGAGGAGGGCGGCAATTTCGATGTCGGACATCGCCCCGTCCAGAATGTCGGTAAACGTGCGGTAGCTCTCCCGCTCGCTCAGACTCCGGTGCGACAGCGTGTCGAGGAATTCAGTGAGCGGCATGGGAGGCCCAGAGCATCACATGGTCGATCAGGCGGCCGCCGTGCGGCGTCAGGACGGATTCGGGGTGGAACTGGACACCGATGGCCGGCTGTTTCCGATGACTGACCGCCATGACGACACCGTCTGACTCCGCAATTGCTTCGAGCGGCTCCGGCAGTTCGGTGGCGGCCAGCGAGTGATAGCGGGCCACGGGCATGGGGTCGGGCAGGCCGGCGAAGATGCCCTGGCCACCGTGGCGGAGCAATGTGGCTCGGCCGTGGAGCGGGACCGGACTGCAGCGGACGACGCCGCCTAACGCGACGACCAGGGCCTGATGGCCGAGACACACGCCGAAGATCGGGACTCGGCCGAGCCCGCCGGAAATTGCGGCGATGCTGGAACCCGCCGAGGCGGGATCCCCGGGGCCGGGGGAAATCACCAGGAGCCCCGCGCCCGGCCGGGTGGCGTGGGCCAGGATGTCGGCGGCCGGCCGGTCGTTGCGGAAGACCGTGACCTCGGCACCGCGCCGGGCGAATTCATCGACCAGGTTGAAGGTGAAGGAGTCGATGTTGTCGAGCAGGGTGACCCGCAGCGGCTCAGACATGGATCGGCGCCTCCTCGGACGAGCGGATCGCTTCGAGTACCGCGCGGACCTTGGCTCGGGTCTCGGCCGCTTCGGCGTCGGGGTCCGAGTCGAGCACGACACCCGCGCCCGCGCGCACCGTGGCCACGCCGTTCCGGACGACGGCCGACCGAATCACGATCGCCGTCTCGAGCGTGCCGTCGTGACGGAGGTACCCGACCGCCCCACCGTACCAGCCCCGGCGGCTCGGCTCATACTCGCGGAGCAGTTCCGCCGCCCGGACTTTGGGCGCGCCAACGAGCGTGCCCATGGGGAGCGTCGCGGCGAGCGCTTCCAGCGCGTCGATCCCCGGGGCCAGGGTGCCGGAGACTTCGGACACCAGGTGCATCACGTGGCGATAGCGCTCGACATCGAGCAGTCGGGTCACGGCGCGGGTTCCCGTTGCCGCGACCCGGGCGACGTCGTTCCGCGCCAGATCGACCAGCATCAGGTGCTCGGCGGATTCCTTGGGGTTGTTCCGGAGGGCAACCTCGTGCCGGCGGTCGAGGTCACCGTCGACTTCGCCCGCGGGGTTCCGGCCCCGGGCGGCCGTTCCCGCGATCGGTACGACCGAGACGCGCCGACTCGGGCCTTCAACCCGGAGACAGGTTTCGGGCGAGGCGCCGAGCAGTGTCCGCTCCTCCCCCGCCAGGTAGAACAGGTAGGGGCTCGGATTCGCATGGCGCAGCGCTGCGTAGGCGTCGAGCGGTGAGCCGCAGGGGGTCCGGAACGTCCGGGACGGCACGATCTGATAAACGTCACCGCGTCGGACGTGCTCCTTGAGCCGGCGGACGGTTTCGGCGTACGCGGCATCGGACTGGTCCGCGGGATCGGGGTCGTCGGGTCGGGGCGGTGCGAAATTCCGCGGCGGCTCGGCCGGGCCCGTCGCCGCGAGGGCCGCCTCGACGGATGCGAGCAGACGGTGGCCGTCGTGGAACCGGGCGTCGAAGCCGGGGCCGCCCCAGGCGGTGGTCACGATCGTGGTGGTTCGGCCGGCGTGGTCGACGACGACCAGGACGTCGGGCAACCACCATTCGAGAAGCGGCTGGTCCAGCGGGTCGGGCCTCCCAGGGGGAAGGCGCTCGAAGTACTCGATCGCGTCGTAGGCGATCACGCCGGCCAGCAGGTGGCACCACGGGTTGGGCTCCGTCACGACGGCGGGCTCGAACGCGAGCGCCCGGAGCAAGTCGAGTCCGGATGGCTGGCGAAACCGATGTTCCTCGTCGTCGATCGCCACCGGGCGAATCGGTACGATCGCCCGTCGCGCCAAGACCGTGATGGCTTTGGTGGCAGCGAGCCACGCCAGGATGGCATCGCCGTTAGGCGACAGGGCATCCAGTGTCACCGTCGTCGGTCCGGCCTGCAGCCGGAGCGCCGCACGGACGCCGAGCAGGCTCCGTTCGCCGCCGGCTCCCCCGCGATCCGCCGACTCGAGGAGAAACGTGTCGGCGCGGCCCGCCGCCAGGTCCCGATAGAGGGCGAGCGGGTCGGCTGCGCCGGCGAGGCGACGGACCAGGGGCGTGACGGTCCCGAGTGGGGGCGGCACGGTCACAGGGCCCGCCCCGCCGCCCGAGCGAACGGTTCCAAATCGCGCATCAGGGCCGCGAACTCGATATGGTCGAGGGTCTGCTGGCCGTCCGACCATGCGAGCCTGGGGTCTTGATGGACCTCGATCAACAAGCCGTCGGCGCCGCAGGCCACCGCGGCCTTCGCCATGGGCGCCACGTAGTCACGGACGCCGGTTCCATGGGACGGATCGACCAGCACCGGCAAGTGACTGCGGGCCTTGATGGCTGGGACGGCGGTGAGATCCAGGACGTTCCGGGTCGCGGAATCAAAGCCCTGGATCCCCCGTTCACAGAGAATCACGTTGGGGTTGCCCTCCGCGAGGATGTACTCGGCGGCCAGCAGGAGATCCTCGATCCTGGCGGCCATGCCTCGTTTCAGCACGACCGGCTTCCGGCTCCGGCCGATCGCTTGCAGGAGCCGGAAGTTCTGCATGTTTCGGGCGCCCACCTGGAAGCCGTCGGCATAACGATCCACCAGTTCGACATCGGCGGGGTCGAGGACCTCGGTCAGTGTCGGCAGGCCGACCTCGTCCGATACCGCCTTGAGGATCTCGAGGCCCTCGCGTCCCAGCCCCTGGAAGGCGTACGGACTGGTCCGGGGCTTGAACGCTCCGCCGCGCAGGATTCTCCCGCCGGCGGCCGCCACTGCCCGGGCCGTGGTTCCCAGCTGGTCGGCGCTCTCGACCGAGCAGGGTCCCCCGATCACGACGATACGGTCGCCGCCGATCGCGACTCCACCCAGCGACACGATGGTGTCGGCCGGATGGAGCTCGCGGGCCACCAGCTTGTATGGCGCCAGGATTGGCTTGACGCTTTCGACCAGCGGGTGGCTTTCGAGGTGGAGGCGTTCGAGAATGCGCTCGTCGCCGAGGGCGCCGAGGACGACGCGTTCGGCGCCCGGCATGTGGAGGGGTTTGAGCCCGACGGCCGCGATGTCGCGGACGAGTTCTTCCGCGTGCGCCGCGGTGGCGTGCGGTTTGAGGACGATGATCATGGCCGTGCCTTTTGCTGTCTGGGGAGACCGCACGGCGGGCCACGCAACGAAAAGCCCACCGCTTGCGCGGTGGGCTCCGTGGTCAGGATTCGATGACTATCGACTCAGACGCAGGCTTTGCCCTACCGCGAAATCGCGCCAGGGCCACCACCACTGCGTTGAAGCGTTGCGTCCGGTCATGTCGTCAGGATAGGCGTGCGTGGCTGGACCGTCAAGGCCGGGGGGCCCCGAACGCCGGCTCGAGAACGGCGAAGAGCCGCTCCACCTCCCACCACTCGTTGTACACGTGCGGCGTGATTCGGAGGGTCCGGCCACCGCGGATACTGATGTACACGCCCCGCTGGGTGAGCGATGCGGCCAGGTCGGCGGGCAGGCCGCCAGATGCCTTGAGGCCGAGGTAATGCCGGGCGCGAAGCGGCGCGGGAACGGCGGTAAGGCCGAGCGGCAGGGCCCGGGTGGCGATGGCGTCGGTGAAGGCGCCCGCGGTGGCCGCGATCCGGTCGACGCCCCAGTCCAGAATCTGCTCGATGGCGGCGATCACGCCGGGGAGCAGGGCGAAATTGGCCGGTTCGCCGACATCGAACCTCCGGGCGCCGCGCTGAAAATCGTCCGGGTACCCGAGATGGCTGAAATCCTGGGCCCCGGCGCGGCCGAACCAGTGATGTTCGAGCGGCCGGCCGTTCTGGCGCCGCGGGGCGACGTAGAGGCATCCGGTGGAATAGGGCGACAGCAGCCATTTGTAAGCAGCCACCACCAGGAAGTCCGGGTCGACCTCGGCGAGCGGAAACGGGCGGGCGCCTAACGATTGGGTCAGGTCGAGCGCCAGGGCGGCCCCAACCTGACGGAGCCGGGCGCCGATTCGGACCAGGTCGATGGCGGCGCCGTCGATCCAGTGGACCGCCGGCAGGGCGGCCACGGCGGTCCGGTCGTCGATCGCGGCCAGGATGGCTTCGGTCCAGTCGTGATCGGCGGGGCGGGGTATGGTGACGAGTTCGGTGCCGGCGGCGCGGGCCCGCTCCCGCCAGGTCAGAATCGTCGACGGGAACTCCTCCGCCAGGACCAGGATCGCCTGCCCGGGCCGGACCGGCAGGTTGGCGGCTGCCACCGCCATGCCGTAGGAAGCCGCCGGGACCAGGGCCACATCCTCGGCCGTTGCCGGGGCACCGAGGAGCCGGGCGAAGGTGGTGCGAGCCTGGTCTGCGAGGGTGAAGAAGTCGGCCGGGGCGACGGCCCAGGGATGGCGCTTGCGGTCGACGCCCTCGTGGGTCGCCGCCGCCACGGCGTTCGACAGCGGGCCCATGTAGGCGCAGTTCAGGTAGGCGGCGTGACCGGGCAGGTCGAACAGATGACGCTGTGAAGGGAGGATCGGCATGTCCACCATTCTACCTCAAGGCACCGACCGGGTGAACTGGTTGCCTGAACACCGGAACGGCGGCAGTTTTCCTCCGGATTCCTGCGTTCTGCGATGATCCCACCGGAGGCCTTCATGTTGTCCAGAAGATTCACGGGCGCCGTCCTCGCCCTGCTCGTCCCCGCGGCCCTGGCTGCCCAGCGGCCCATGACGGCCGACGACGTCATTGGATTGAAACAGGTGTCGGACGCCCAGATCTCACCCGACGGCCATTGGGTCGCGTACGTGGTGTCGGTCGTGGACCCGGCTCAGAACGCCGTCAACAGCGACATCTATCTCGTGTCCGCGGATTGCCCGGCGGTCTGCACGCCGATCCGGCTCACGTCGAGTCCCAAGGCTGACGGTCAGCCGAGGTGGTCGCCGGACGGGCGGTGGATCGCCTTCGTCAGCGCCCGGGACGAGCGGGCCCAGATCTGGCTGATCCGTCCGACGGGTGGCGAGGCGGAGAAGTTGTCCGATTCCAAGACCGCGGTCCAGTCGATTCAATGGTCGCCCGACGGGAAGCGGATTGCCTTTCTGGCGCCCCGGCCCGCGACGGCGGAGGAAGAGAAGAAGGAGAAGGCGAAGGACGACGCCATCGTGGTGGACTTGGATTTCCGGATGGCCCGGCTCTCGGTGATCGATGTCCAGACGCGCAAGGTCACGGACCTGGCCGGCGGGGATATCCAGATCAACGAAGCCCGGTGGTCGCCCGACGGCGCCCGCCTGGCGTACTCGGCCTCGCCCACCCCGAAGGCGGATGACGGGGCCCGGTCCGACATCTTCGTGGTGGCGGCTGAAGGCGGCCCCAGCCGGAAACTGGTGGAGAATCCGGGCCCCGACGCGGGGCCACGCTGGTCGCCCGACGGACGGTGGATCGCCTTTCTGACCCGCCCCGATTCGCTGCGCAGCATCGGCCAGCAGCGGCTCGCGGTGATCGCGGCTGAGGGCGGGACGCCGCGCGTCGTCATCGCTCCGGGCTTCCTGTATCAGCCCGGCCCGGCGACCTGGACGGCGGATGGGAAGACGCTGTACTTCACCGCCTCGGTCCGGACCACCTCGCAGCTCTACTCAGTGCCGGCGGCCGGCGGCGAGCCGGTGCAAATCTCGAAGACCCGCGGCGTGATGTCGGCGCCGACCTTCGCGGACGACGGGCGGACCATCGCGTTCACCCAGGCCACGGTCCAACAACCCAACGAGGTTCAGGTCGCCCGGCTCGGCGACGGGTTCGCTCCCCGCCGGCTGACCAACCACAATCCCGAACTCGCCTCGATCGGGATCGGGCGGAGCGATGTGATCCGGTGGAAGAGCAAGGACGGCACCGAGGTGGAGGGCCTCGTGGTCTATCCGGTCGGATACGACCCGGGCAAGCGGTATCCGACGATGGCCTTCATCCATGGCGGGCCGGCGGGCAACTGGACCGAGACTTTCCCGGGGAACTGGGGGAACTTCGCGCACGTGTGGGCCGGCCAGGGATGGGTCAGTTTCTTTCCGAACGTGCGGGGCTCGACCGGGTATGGCGAGAAATTCCTGTTCGCCAACATCCGTGACTGGGGCGGCGGGGACTACCAGGACATCCAGTCCGGGCTCGATCACCTGATCCGGACCGGGGTGGCCGACTCGACCCGGCTCGGCCAGAGCGGCTGGAGTTACGGCGGGTACATGACCGCCTGGACCCTGACGCAGACGAACCGCTTCAAGGGCGTCATGGTTGGCGCGGGCCTCACCAACATGTACTCGATGTATTCGACCAACGATCTGCAGAGCCTGCTGGAGCAGTATTTCGGCGGCGAGCCCTGGAACGACGAGCAGTCGTTTCGGCGGGCATCGGCGATGATGAACATCAAGAAGGCCCGGACGCCAACCATGATCATGCACGGGCAGCAGGACACCCGGGTGCCGATCGGGCAGGCGCAGGAACTCTACATGGGGCTCAAGAAGAACAACGTGCCGGTCACCCTGGTGTTCTTTCCCCGCGAGGGCCACGGTCTGGGCGAGCCCCATCACCAGATCGACAAGATGAAGCGGGAGTATGCCTTCTTCTCCAAGACCGTGCTGGGTATCGAAGTAAAAGAGAAACAGGAGCTGGTCCCATGACGATGACGACTCGGATGCTGGTCTTCTCGGCCGGCCTCACGCTGGTGTCCGCCCCGCTCGCCGCGCAGGGCGGCCTTACGGCCGAGCAGGCCACGGGGATGCGCCAGCTCAGTAACGTCCGGATCTCGCCGGACGGCCGCTGGGTGGCCTATACGCTCTCGGTGCCCGACCTCAAGACCAGCAGCATGGACGCCGACATCTGGCTGGTGTCGGCGCAGGGCGGGGCGGCTGTCAGGCTTACCGCCGCCAAGGGGATGGACGACCAGCCGCGATGGTCGTCGGACGGGCGCTGGGTCGGTTTTGTCTCGACCCGCGATGGGAAGCCGCAGGTCTACCGGATCTCACCGACCGGCGGAGAGGCCGAAAAACTGACCGATTCGAAGACCGGCGTGCAGTCGTTCATGTGGGCACCCGAGGGGAATCGGCTGGCGTACGTGGCGCCGCGCGACCCGAGCCCCGAGGAAGAGAAGAAGCAGAAGGACAAGGACGACGCGATCGTCGTCGATCAGGGGTTCATCCCGGCCCGACTCTCGGTGCTCGATCTGGCTACACGCAAGGCGACCGAAGTGGTCCGCGGCGACTACCAGATCATCGGCATGGACTGGTCGCCGGACGGGAAGCAGATCGCGTACACGGCCATGCCCACGCCGCGGGCCGACGACAGCCGGCGGACCGACGTGATGATCGTGGATCTGGCCAGCGGTACCACGCGGAAGCTCATCGACAACGACGGGCCGGACGGGGCGCCTTCCTGGTCGCCGGACGGGTCGTGGATCGCGTTCGAGACCAAGGGCCCGAAGGCGATTTCGATCACCCAGTCGAAACTGGCGGTGATTCCGGTGAGCGGCGGGACACCGAAGATTCTCGGCGAGGGCTTCCTCTATCAGCCCGGCGAGGCCGTCTGGTCACCGGACGGCGATGCCCTCTACTTCTGGGCCCAGACCGGCACGACGGCTGAACTGTACCGGGTGGCGGCGTCCGGCGGGCCGGTGAAGCAGGTTTCCAATCTGCAGGGATCGGTCGGCGTGTTCGGTGCCGGGGCACCGTCGATCTCCTCGGACGGCAAGGTCATGGCCTTTCCGCGGGGGACGCTGTCCTCGCCGGAGGAAGTGAACGTCGCCCGGCTCGACGGGCCATGGAGCCAGACGGCGCTGACGAAGAACAATCCCGAACTCGCCTCGGTCCCGATGGGCAAGGGCGAAGTAATCCGCTGGAAGAGCAAGGACGGCCTCGAGGTCGAGGGCGTCCTGGTCTATCCCGTGGGCTACGAGCCCGGGAAACGGTATCCGACCGTGGCCATCATCCACGGCGGCCCCTCCGGGGTCTGGGACCAGTCCTTCCCGGCCAACTGGTACAACTCGGCCCAGATCTACGCCGGCCAGGGCTGGGTGGCGTTCCTTCCCAACCCACGGGGCTCGAGCGGTTACGGCGAGAAATTCATGGCCGCGAACTATCGCGACTGGGGCCACGGGGACTATCTCGACATCCAGACCGGCCTCGACAACCTGGTGAAGCGCGGCATCGCCGATTCGACGAAACTGGCGCAGGGCGGCTGGAGCTACGGCGGGTACATGACCGCATGGACCCTGACGCAGACCAACCGCTTCAAGGCGGTGATGGTCGGTGCCGGGCTCACCAATATGTATTCGATGTACTCGACCAATGACCTCCAGGGGACCCTCGAGGACTACTACGGCGGTCAGCCCTGGGATGACGAGGCGGTCTATCGCCGCGCTTCCGCGATGATGTTCATCAAGCAGGCCAAGACCCCGACGCTGATCCTCCACGGGCAGCAGGACACCCGGGTGCCGATCGGGCAGGCGCAGGAGCTCTACATGGGGCTCAAGAAGAACAACGTCCCCGTGGAGCTGGTCTTCTTCCCGCGCGAACCGCATGGTCTGGGAGAGCCCAGGCACATGCTCGACAAGATCAAGCGCGAGTACGCCTTCTTCTCGAAGTACGTTCTGGGCGTCGAGGTGAAGGACAAGCCGGAACTGGTGCCGTGAGTCGCGCACTCGTTGCCATTCTGCTGGTCGGCCTTGCGTCCACGGGCCGGGCGCAGGGCAAACTGGACGTTCTGATCAAGGGCGGCAGCGTCTATGACGGTACCGGTGGTGCTCCCCGGGTCGCCGATGTCGGGATCCGCGGGGACCGGATCGTGTTCGTGGGTGTGGCGCCGGTCGGAGCCACCGCGCTCCGGACCATCGATGCCAGGGGTCTGGTGGTGGCGCCCGGGTTCGTTGATCCACACACCCACATCGACGAGGACCTGGCCGACCCCGTACGTCGGCGCCTGCCGGGGTTCTTGTTGCAAGGCGTCACGACCCTGGTGACCGGGAACGATGGCGGCGGCCCGCCCGGGGTGGCCGCGGCCCGGGCACGCCTCGCCCAGGGGGTCGGCGCCAACATCGTATTCCTGGTCGGGCACGGCGCGGTGCGCGGCGCGGTGCTCGGCATGGCCGCCCGCGCGCCGACTCCCACTGAGCTCGACCGGATGCGGGCTCTGGTGGCACAGGCGATGAGCGAGGGGGCGTTCGGGCTGTCAACCGGTCTGTACTACCCGCCCGGCAGCTACTCCGCGACGGAAGAAGTGATCGAGCTGGCCCGAACCGCCCACGCGGCGGGTGGCTATTACGACTCCCACATCCGGGACGAATCGAGTTACACGATCGGCCTGCTCGGCGCGATCGACGAGGCGATCCGGATCGGGAGGGAGTCTGGAATTCCTGTGCACATCTCCCACATCAAGGCGCTGGGTGTCGACGTCTGGGGAAAGAGCGACGAAGTCGTCGCCCGGATTCTCGCGGCTCGGGCGGCCGGCCTCAGGGTCACCGCCGATCAGTATCCGTACACCGCGTCGGGCACGAGTGTGGAGGCGGCCCTGGTGCCGCGCTGGGCCGAAGCGGGCGGGCGCGATTCGCTGAAAAGCCGGCTCGCCCATCCTGACGTCCGCGCCAGGATCGCGGCCGAGATGACGGAAAACCTTCGCCGCCGGGGTGGCGCCGAGTTGTTGCTGATCACCGGCGGAAAGTGGCAGGGGAGGCGTCTGGCCGAGGTCGCGAAGACGACGGGAGCGAGCCCGATCGAGGCGGCAATCACGATCGTGGCGGCGGGTGACGCGTCCGTGGCCTCGTTCAACATGAATGAGGCCGACATCGATCGGTTCATGGCGCAGAGCTTCGTGGTCACGGGCTCGGACGGATCCGCCGGCCACCCGAGGAAGTACGGCACCTTCCCCAAGAAAATCCGACGTTATGCACTCGACCGCGGGGTCATCTCGCTCACCCGGGCGATCGAGGCGAGCAGCGGCCAGACGGCGGGGATCGTCGGGTTGGTGGACCGCGGCGTGCTGGCCGCCGGCAAGTTCGCCGACGTCGTGGTGTTCGATTCCACCACGATCGCGGACCAGTCGACCTACGAGGCGCCCGCGGCGCCGCCGGTCGGGATGCGGTTTGTGGTGGTGAACGGCCGGCTGGCCGTCGATCAGGGCCGCCCGACCGGCGTGATGGCCGGCCGGGCACTTGCCAGGGGGCAGTGACGGATGAAGGCATCGATCTACGACGTGGGACTCGACAAGTGCGAGGCAAACTCCGCCCCGCTGACGCCGCTCACGTTCCTCGACTGGGCCGCGCAGGTCTATCCCCGGCGACTGGCAGTTGTGCACGGGGGCGGGTCGTTCACCTGGGAGGAGACGGCGGCGCGGTGCCGTCGGCTGGCCTCCGCGCTGGCGGCCCGGGGGGTGGGACGCGGGGACACGGTTGCCGCGATACTCACCAACACCCCCGAGATGTACGAGTGCCATTTCGGCGTTCCGATGACCGGTGGCGTCCTCAACACCATCAACGTCCGCCTCGACGCCGCCACGGTGGCGTTCATTCTCGATCACGGCGAAGCGAAGGTGCTCATCACCGACCGGGAGTTCTCCCCGGTGGTCCGGGAGGCGCTGCAGCGCTGCACGGCCCGGCCGCTGGTGATCAACGTCGATGACGCCGAGTACGACGGGCCGGGTGAACGGATCGGCCCCGAGGAGTACGAGGCGTTCATCGCGGGCGGAGATCCGTCGTACCCGTGGCGGGTTCCCGGTGATGAATGGGACGCGATCGCACTCAACTACACCAGCGGCACGACCGGGAATCCGAAGGGCGTGGTGTATCACCATCGGGGTGCTCACCTGAACGCGCTGAACGAAATCCTCGCCTGGAGTATGCCGCGGCATCCGGTCTATCTCTGGACGCTCCCGATGTACCACTGCAACGGGTGGTGCTTCCCATGGTCCATTGCCGCGCTGGCCGGGACCAACATCTGTCTCCGCAAGGTCGAGGTCGGACCGATCTTCGCGGCGATCAAGGCCCACCGGGTGACCCACTATGGCGGCGCGCCGATCGTCCACAACACCATGCTCGGCGCACCTGACGCGATGTGGGCCGGGATCGGGCACACCGTCCGTGCCTTCATCGCGGGCGCCGCCCCGCCGGTGGCCACGATCGAGGCGATGGAGCGGCGGGGCGTGGAACTCACCCACGTGTACGGCCTGACCGAGGTGTACGGACCGGCGGCACTGTGCGCCAAACAGGACGATTGGGAGACACTCCCCTCGCGGGAGCGTGCGGTGCTGAACGGCCGCCAGGGCGTGCGCTACCTGCTCGAGGAAGGGATGACCGTGATGGATCCCGACACCATGGAGCCGGTGCCCCACGACGGGGAGACCATGGGCGAGATCATGTTCCGCGGCAACGTCACCATGAAGGGGTATCTCAAGAATCCGTCGGCGACCGCGGCGGCGTTCGACCGGGGCTGGTTTCACTCCGGGGACCTCGCCGTCGTCCATCCGGATGGCTATGTGAAGGTGAAGGACCGCGGCAAGGACATCATCATATCCGGCGGCGAGAACATCTCATCGATCGAGATCGAGGACGCCCTCCACTACCACCCGGCGGTGTTCGCCGCCGCCGTGGTGGCCCAGCCGGACGCCAGATGGGGCGAGTCGCCCTGCGCGTTCGTGGAACTCAAGCCGGGGCAGTCGGTGACCGAGGCGGATCTGATCGCCCACTGCCGAACCCATCTGGCCCACTTCAAGGCTCCGCGGGCGGTCGTCTTCGGGGTGCTGCCCAAGACGTCGACCGGCAAGATCCAGAAATTCATGCTGCGGGAGCGGGCCCGATCCGCGTCCGCCATCGACAACCCGTCCGCCTAACCGCCGATCCGGCCCGTACTCCCATGAACGACATGCCCTACGTCCTCCGCGAACAAACCGGCCCCGTCCTGACGCTGACGTTGAATCGCGGCGACCGGTTCAATCCGCTTTCCCTCGCCATGCTCGGCGCACTCCAAACGGAACTGGAGTTCGCCGCCGCCTCCGACGCCCGGGTCGTGGTACTCGCGGCCCAGGGGCGGGGCTTCTGCGCCGGGCACGACCTCAAGGAGATGCGGAGTCATGCCGGGGATGATGCCTGGCAGCGCGGCCTGTTCGACGACTGCAGCCGCGTGATGATGGCGCTCACCCGGCTGCCCCAACCGGTGATCGCCCGGGTCCACGGCATCGCGACCGCCGCCGGCTGCCAACTGGTGTCGATGTGCGACCTCGCCGTCGCCGCCGACACGGCGACGTTTGCGCTGCCCGGAGTGAACGTCGGGATCTTCTGCTCGACCCCGGCCGTGGGCGTGGCCCGGAATGTGTCCCGGAAACGCGCGATGGAGATGCTGCTTACCGGCCAGCCGATCGATGCCGCGACCGCGCTGGCGTGGGGTCTGGTGAACCGAGTGGTGCCGGCGGCCGGGCTCGATCAGGCGGTGGCGGCGTTCGCCGATGTGATCGTCGCCCGGAGCCAGGCCACCATCGCAATCGGCAAGCGGACGTTCTACCGCCAGCTCGACGCCGGGCTCGACGCCGCGTATCAGGTGGCCGGCGAGGCGATGACCTGTAATATGGGCTACGGCGACGCCGCTGAGGGGATCGATGCTTTCCTCGGGAAGCGGGCGCCCGAGTGGCGCGGGCGGTAGCCGGCGGGTCGTGACCAATGTCCTGGTAACCGGAGCGGCCGGTTACCTCGGGTCCCAGCTGCTCCCGGCGCTCGCGGCGAATGAGCGGATCGGGGTGATCGTCGCCACGGACATCCGGGTCCCGGCCGCGCCGTCCGGGCGGGTGGTCTGGCGCCGCCATGACGTCCGCGACGACGGCCTCGGCCGGCTGCTTGCTGAACAGCGCGTGGATACGGTGATCCACCTGGCGTCGATCGTCACGCCGGGGCCGGCCAGCCACCGGGCCTTCGAGTACGCGGTCGATGTCGGTGGCACCGAGCGGGTGCTCGAAGCGGCGGTCACCGCCGGGGTGCGCCGGATTGTGGTGACGTCGAGTGGCGCCGCCTACGGCTACCACGCCGACAATCCGGTGCCCCTTCGCGAGGTGAGGTACCGCCGGGGCCATCCGGCCCTGGAGCAGGTCGTGTTCCGGGTCGGCACGATCCTGGGCCGCGCGACCGACAACCAGATCACCGCCTTGTTTCTCCGCCGCCGACCGCTCGTCATCCGGGGCGCGCCGAGTCCGTTCGGGTTCGTCTGGGACCAGGATGTGGTCCGCTGCCTCGAACGGGCGGTGGCGGACGGGCCGGCCGGGATCTACAATGTGGCCGGCGACGGGACGCTGTCGATGGAGCAGGTCGACTTCCTCCGGTATCGCCCCGTGCTCGCGACTGATCGCCTCCAACAGGTCTTCGGCTTTGTTCCATCCCTGACCTCGGCTGCCACGTTCGAATTGTGGCGTAGCGCACACTCCGCGACCGCCCTCCCGTAACGGGTCGGCCCGCCTCCCGCCGTGGCAAGAAATTGCCACGGTCTGTATTGCTGAGGTCTTCACTCGCCGGCACTTTCCCCTGTGTCCCAGTACCTCGGGTGTCGTTAGGCCGGTCGTTAGGCCGGTCGTAGGGAGTGCTCATGGGTCTCGGTTGGTTCAGGTCCCGATCTGTCGTGCGGCGGTTTCGCCGGAACCCGGCGGTGTCCGGCGTCCGGCACGGCGACAAGATCGTCCTGATGGACGTTGGCAGCGAGCGATTCTATTCCCTCGACGCCGTGGGCGGCCGGGTGTGGGAACTGCTCGCCGACCACGACGAGCCAGGGCCGATTGCCGACGTGCTGGCCGCCGAGTTCGCGGCGCCCGCGGACCAGATCCGCCGTGACGTCGACGAGTTCCTTGATCAGCTGGCCGCGGACGGACTGGTCGAGGCGGCCCGGTGAGCAACCGTCCGGGCTTTGGGACCGCCTTCCTCGCGATCACGCTGTCGCGGGCGTCGCTCCGGTTCGGGGGCTTCAAGCGTGCGCTCCGCTGGAGCCGGTGGCTGGCTCGCCGGTTGGCGCGGACCGAGCGGCGGGGGACGCCGGATGAAGTGGCCCATGCGGTGGCGGTCGCTGCGGCTTTCTTCCCCGGCCGGGCCATCTGCTTGGAACAGTCGGTCGCCTGCTACGTGCTGCTGCGGCGGTACGGCCACGCGGCGGATCTCCGGGTCGGGGTCCAGCCCTATCCCTTTCGCGCCCACGCCTGGGTCGAGGTGGATGGCCGCCCGGTGCTCGAGAACGAGGACGAACTGGTGAAGTTCGTGCCGTTCCCCGGGGTGTACGCGTGAACCCCTTCTTTGCCGTCGTCGACCTGGATGGCGCTCCGATCGGCGTCGACGCCGTGGCGTCGGTCCTGCCCGCGCTGGATATGGCGCCGGACCAGGCCCAGATCGCGCTCGATGGCTGCTGGGGCGCCGCGTGGGTTCCGTCGAAAGAGTTCGGCCGGCCGGGCGTGGTGGTGGCCCATGGGGTCACGGCGGTCGGCAACGTCCGGATCACCAACCGGAGCCGGTTCCTCGCGGGGCGGGACCGAGCGGTGTGGTCGGACCTTCGTCTTCTGGTTGAGCACTATGTGCGCCGTGGCCCGGACGGGATCGCCGATCTGGTCGGGGATTTCGCATTCGTGCTCTGGGATACCCGGCGGAGCCGGGTGGTGGCGGCGCGCGATGCGCTGGGCGTGAAGAGTCTGTTCTATCAGCGGAAGGGCAGCCGGATCTCGGTGGGCTCGCACCTCGACTGCTTCGACGGGCGGCGGTACGACCGTGAGTTCATCGGGGAATTCCTGGCCGGCCTCCCCGGCGGCACGAGCCGGACCATTTTCGCGGACGTGACCCGTCTTGAGCCCGGCTCGTGGCTGGTGGCGGAGGGCGGGCAGGTCACGGTCCACCAATACTGGACCGCGGCGGCGTTCGAGCCGGCCGACCGAGTGGCGGACGAGCGCGCGGCGGTCGACGAATTCCGTGTTCTCTTTGAAGACGCGGTGGCGGCGCAGCTCGATGACGGGGCCCCGGCCTGGTCTCAGTTGTCCGGCGGGATCGACTCGTCGTCGGTGGTAGCCACGGCGTGCCGGCTGGCCGCGGGCGGGCGGGTGCGTCCGCTGCTCGGAACCCAGACGGTGGTCGACTCCCTCTCCGAGGGCGATGAGACCCGGTACTCCGACGCTGTCGTTCATCAGTACGGGCTCCGCAACGAGCAGATCCACGACTCCTGGGCCTGGCAGCCGGGCGAGCCGCCGCCGGCGTTTGCGGAGCCCCGGGCTTTCCTGCCGTTCCATGCCCGGGACCGGGCCATGGCCGCGATGGTCCGGGACGGTGGCGGGTCGGTGCTGCTGAGCGGCTTCGGGGCCGACAGCTATCTGTCCGCCAACTATGACTTCATTGCCGACTGGGCCGTTCAGGGCCGGTGGCGCGATGCGCTCGGCCAACTGACCGACCTGGCCGTCACCATGCGGCAGTCGTTCTGGTCAAAGGCCGGCCGGTTCCTGGTGGCGCCGTTGGCGCCGGATTGGCTCCGTCGACGCTTGATGCCCGAGTCGTCTCAGCTTCCGTCCTGGCTGGTCCCCCGGTTCGCCGAGCAGGCGAAGCGGGCCGCCCGCCTCGACGGTACCGAGGGCCGCGTTCCGGGCCGAATCTTCGTCGATCAGGTCACCCGGGAGATGGGCAGTATCGATCTCGCGCTGGAACGCGGGGTCTTCGAAGAGGGGATGGAGATCCGATACCCGTTTCTCCACCGGCCGCTGGTCGAGTTCTCCCTTCGGCTCCCGATCCTGCTGCGGCAGCGGCCGAACCGGTCGAAGTGGATCCTCCGCGAGGCGATGGGCGGCGATCTCCCCCAGGTGGTTCGGGACCGGAAGGGCAAGGGCGGGATCGACGGCCGCCTCGTCTGGTCTCTGGAACGGGAACGGCCGATCCTCGAACGGCTGATCGCCGATTCCCATCTGGCGAGCCTTGGATGCGTTTCGGGCCGGGACCTGGCCGGGGCGTTCCATCGGGCCCGGACCGGTGAAGCCAGCTCGGTTGGGCCCCTGTTTGTCACGTTG
>JANMXA010000124.1:0-2755 GCA_031394255.1 Gemmatimonadota bacterium | reverse complement strand
GTCGAATGGCACCGGCCTGCTCTCGAATTACATCGTCGCACTGACCAACGGCACGCTGACGGTCGGTGCCGAGAGTACGAGCGTCTCCGTTGCCACCGCGTCCGTACAGTACAGCGATCAGGTCACACTGAGCGCAACCGTCAGTACCGGAACCCTCGCTAGTCAGACGCTCACGGGCACGGTCGCCTTCTATATCAATGGCAGCACGACGGTCGCCGCCACGGCACCCGTCAGCCTCAGCAGCGGCAACTCGATCACCGTCTCGGTCACTACCGGCCAAATCCTTCTCGCGCCGGGTAGCTACTACTCGGTCAGGGCCGCGTTCACGAGCACCAACAGCAACTTCGCCGGCAGCCAGACGACCAACTCTACGGCGCTCACCGTCACCCAGGAGGACGCGCGGGCGACGTACACCGGGCTGCTGTTCGTCACCACCAGCTCGGCCAGCAGCTCGACCGCGACCGTGGTGCTGTCGGCCACCATTCAGGACATCACCGCCACGGCGGACGCGGCGGGCGACACGGCCTACGGCGACATCCGCAACGCCACGGTCACGTTCATCAACCGGGACACCGGCGCGGTGATCGCGGCCAACGTGCCGGTCGGGTTGGTGACCGCCGGGGACACCAAGACCGGGACGGCCGCCTACACCTGGAACGTGGACATCGGGAACGCGGACTCCGCCACTTACACCATCGGGGTGATCGTCAACGGGTACTACGCCCGGAACGCCGGGACCGACAACACCACCGTGACGGTGAAGAAGCCGACCGCCGGGTCGATCGGCGGCGGCGGGTATCTGGTGAACGCGGCCTCGGTCGGCACCTACGCGGGAGCGGTTGGGGCGCGGACCAACTTCGGGCTGAACGTCAAGTATAACAAGAGCGGAACCAACCTCCAGGGGAACGTGAACACCATCATCCGGGCGGCCGACGGCCGGGTGTACCAGATCAAGAGTACCGCGATCGACAGCCTGAACATCACCTCGCCGTCGGCCGGGGTGCAGAAGGCGACGTTCACCAGCAAGGCGAACCTGACCGACATCACCAACCCGCTGAACCCGATCTCAATCTTCGGGTCGGGGACCGGGGTGCTGACCGTTACCATGACGGACAATGGCGAGCCGGGGTCGGCCGACACCATCGGTATCACCCTTCGGGACCGGAACTCCGGAGAGACCTACTTCTCCAGCAGGTGGAGCGGCACAGCCACCGTCGAGCAACTCCTCGGCGGCGGCAACCTCCAAGTCCGCCCGGCGCTGGAGGCGGTGAGCGTTGGCGGCCCGAAGGGCGGCGAGACCGCCCTGACCGCCGGGCAACTCGCCCCCGTCGTCACCGAGGCTAAGACGCGGTGGGCGGCCGCTGGCCTGACCGCGGACCAGCAGCGGGCGCTCGCCGGGCTGACCGTCGGCATCGACCAACTGCCGGACGGGGAACTCGGGTTCGAGTCGGCCGGCGGCATCACGATCGACGCGGACGCCGCGGGCACCGGCTGGTTCGTGGACCTGACCCCGGCCAACGACGCCGAGTTCGTCAGCCCCGGCGACCGCGGCGAGGCCGGGCGGTACGACCTGCTGACTGTGGTCATGCACGAGATGGGTCACGTGCTCGGGTACGACCACGAGGCGGTGGGGGTGATGCACGAAGACCTGGCCGCCGGGGTCCGGGTCACCCGCCGCGGTGCCCCGGCCATCGGCGACGCCGTGTGGACGGTCACCCCGACCCCGAAGGTGGCCGTGGCCGCCGACTGGCCGTCGGCGACGACCGCCGCAGGTCGGAAAGAGCCGCCCGCCGTGACGGTGAGCCGGTCGGCCGTGCTGGTGTCCGAGCCGGAGGTCGAACCTCGGCAGCAAGACAAGGAACGCCCGGCGCCGGCTGACGAGACCGCCGCCATCGAGTTCCACGGGACAGCCCTCGACCCGACCGTCGGGCCCTGGAAGACTTGGAAGGGATTCGACGTGTCGTGAGCCAACAGAGGGCGGGTCGCCACGCTGAACGGGCGGCCCGACCGAATCGGCGAACAGTCGAGATCATCCGGCGGGTCGAAATGTGTGATACGCGCATCCCCGGTGGATCTGCCGTGGAGAGCGTATGAGTTCACTTTTTAGCGACACCCCACTCGTTCGGTCTAGTGATGTGTTCGCTCGTAAGCGTCCGGCGAGACCGGACGGCAGCAGAATCTCAGCCGTGAAATCGGGAATCACGGTGAGCGGGACGAACGCCGGTGCCGGACGGATCGGTTGCAGTTTCGGTGTGCCCGGTGATCGCGGACGGGCGGACGGAGGAATCGGTGCCGACGGTCTTGGTCGGTACGATCCGAGGAGGTTGCGTCGCCAGGTGAAGAATCGTTTTTCGGGAATGCCGTGGCATTGGCACCACGCCCGGATCGACAGGCCCGATTGTTTTTGATCGAGGAATCGCTGATGCCAGAGTGGCACCTTGGCGTCATCACGAGCGGACCGAGCCATCGAGAGAATCTCCAGAAGGAAGGAAACCCCCTCACGCTACCAAACCCCACAAGACGCCTCCTCGCCGGACGCTTTCCGCCTCCTGGCTGTCTATGCACCGAAGCAAGATCCTACACTTCCGCAAGAACCTACGGTTCCTGCACCTCCCGGGAATTCCCTGCAAGATGTCTTTAGGTATTACGCAGTTGGGATACTGGGTAGTTTGCGCGCGGCCAATTTGGAGGTTACATTTTGGGCATGAACGCGCCCAAAGTGGACCCCGAAGACTACATCCAGTTTGTCATCGCC
>JANMXA010000123.1:0-6143 GCA_031394255.1 Gemmatimonadota bacterium | reverse complement strand
GCTCGTGCTCATCGGCGTGATCCTGGTGCGAGCCGGATTCGCCCGGCCGTCCTGGCAAGCCGTGTCTCGCAAGCCGGCATGGGGCGTCGTCGTGTTCTGCGGGGCGAGCGTGGTCGCCAATGCGTTGACGCCGAGCGCCGGGGAGCGGCTGGTGTGGCTGCCGGTGACGCTGATGATGCTCGGGGCGAGCATCTTCGTCGCGAAAGACCCCTAGACTACTGGACCCGGCCCAGATACCGGTCGAGCCAGCCCAGCACGGCCTTCACCATTTCGGGACGCTGGGCTCTGACATCGTGCGGTGTGTCGAGGACGACCTGCTGCTTGTCCGCGGCCGGTGTCCCCAGCATCCGGAAGAGCGGGAGCTGGGCCTTCTCATAGGAAAAGCTGAAGTCGTACCGGCCGTTCACCATCAGCACCGGCTTGGTGAGCCGCGGCGCGAAGTCCACCTGGTCCCGCCCCGGCGGTGGCGTGCCCAGGAAGAACCCGCCGTCCAGGAAGACGAAGGTTCGGAATTTGTCCTGCAGGAGCGTGCCGTAGAGCACCCCGTCCGCCGCCCCCCAACTGACGCCCAGGTAACCCAGCCTGGTCTTGTCGATATCCGTCCTGGTTTCCAGATACTCGACTGAGCGAGCCAGGTCCTTGTAGGTGTTTACCGTGATATCCATTCCCTTGGAGGCCCCGGGAACGACCCGCTGGATCTGCCGCTCGTAGGTGCCGAGGTAGATCGGGTAGAGCGCCGCCCGGCCGCTCTGGATGACGTAGTCGATGAATCCCATGTCGCCTAACGAGCGACTGTCGTCAATGTAGAGAACTCGGGCGCTCGGGAAGAATACCACCGTCTGGTACGGCGGCTTGACCCGTTTGGGCAGGAACAGGAACGCCGGGACCCGGCCACCGCCGTACGCCGCATCGAAACTCACCTTCTCCTTCCGCCAATCCGGCGTGTCCTCGACGACGGAATCGACCCGGGCGTTCAGCGGCGCCGCGTCGTAGTCATAGAGCGACCGGTAGGCCCGGAATACGTCGTCTGACGCCGGCTTGACCTTGCCAAAGTCGCGCTCCTGGCCCTTGACCGGGAGCACCACGGCGTCGGGGAGGGGGGCCAGGTTCCGGAGACCGCGGAACCCGTTGGTCGGGGACCGGTCGAACGGCGAGAGCGCCTCCGGTTCGGCGGCCAGGTAGGTCTGCGAGTTCCACGCGCCGCCAAGAATGAACCGCCGGTCGGTTCCATAGCTGTTGCGGGCCCATTCCCGGACGTTGCCGACCATGTCGTAGGTCCCATACAGGCCGACGCCCTTGAACGAGCCCACCGGCGCCATCTTCGATTGGCCGATGTTGCTGGCGTGTACGATGTACGGCGCAATGTCGTCCGGTGCGGCCCGATACCACTGGGCAAAAGTCGGCAGGCTCTTGCCCGCGTATGCCGCGTAGGCCGAGGCTTCGTACCAGCTGATCCCGGAGACGGGGTAGTCGGCCTGGCCCTCGGGGAAGTGGCCGCCTTCCCAGGTCGATGGCCCCGGTCGGTTGGTCCGGTCACGGAGGAGTGCCATGGCCTGCTCCCAACCCAGCATAGCGCCATCGCGGCGGAATGGTTCGGTCCAGTACTCGCGCCGCCGGTAGCCTCCGCTGTCGACGAAGCGCTGGTATTCCTGATTGGTCACTTCGTAGCGGTCGAGGTAGAAGCGCGGCAAATCGTAGGGGCCGATCCAGCCCACGAAATCAATCTGGGTCTCGAACTGGCCCGCGTCGACGGGGACCATCCTCGTTGGCGCGGCCGCCATCGAGTCGAGCTGGAGCATCATCGAGTCACCGGTCAGCGGCGCGATGACGAGCGGCGGCGCCCCGGCCCGCGTCACCCGCCAGCGGAAATACCCCCTCGGCATCCGGATCCGGGCGATTGGGGTCGCCCCCAGCCGGTACCAGCCGCTGTCAGGCGTCATGTAGTCCTGGATCTCGAGTGTGGCTCCGGCGGGCGACGAGCCGATCGACACGACTCGGGTGATGGCCTGTTCGATCCGCGCCAGCGCCGAGTCTTCCGGGAGGTAGGTCTTGGCTTTGGCCAGCATCTGGAACGCTGCCAGCGACCGGCGATCGGCGCGGAGCCGGGGGATGCCCGGGATCGCCACTTCGCGCGCCCAGTGCCGATGCTCCGACTGGAGATAGAACCAGCCGGCGGCGGTTCCGAGGAGGGTCAGGGCAAGGACCGCCGGAACCAGTACCCTCGCCCCGACTCGGGGTGTGCTCGGGGCGGCCGGGGTCCGCAGGCTGTTCAACGTGAGGCCAAGATCGCCGGACAACTCTGCGGCGGTCTGATAGCGCCGGGTTACGTCCTTCGTGAGCGCCCGGGAGACCACGGCCTCGAGTGCCTCCGGGATCTCCGGGCGAATGTCCCGCAGGGAGGGCGCCGGATCGTGGGTGATTGCCCGGAGCAGGGCCCACGGGCCCGCGCCACCAAATGGCGCTCGGCCCGTCAGTGACTCGAACAGCACGACGCCCAGGCTCCAGAGGTCGGTCCGGGAATCCACCGGCTCGCCGCCGGCCTGCTCGGGCGACATGTAGAGCGGCGTCCCGATCGGTCCCTGGGTCTCGGTCACTGACAGCGAGGCGCCGTCGGTGCCGTCGGGCGCCAGCAGCTTGGCGATCCCGAAATCCAGAACCTTCACCTGACCCTTGGGCGTGACGAGAATGTTGGCCGGCTTGAGATCGCGGTGGACCACGCCCTGGTCGTGCGCCTCCTCGAGGGCGGCCGCCACCTGGACACTCAACGCCAGCGCCCGCTCGGCGGGCAGGGGGCCGGCGGAGAGCAAAGCGGCCAGTGACTGGCCGGGGACGCACTCCATCACGATGTAGTCGATCCCATTCGCCTCGCCGACGTCATAGACGGCCGCGATGTTGGGGTGACTGAGCTTGGCGAGGGCGAGCGCTTCCTTGCGGAACCGCTTCCGGGCCGACTCGTCGGTCAGGACGCCCGGCGGGAGGATCTTGATGGCCACGTCGCGCTCGAGCCGGGCATCGCGGGCCCGATACACCATGCCCATGCCGCCGGCGCCGAGGAGGGCATCGATCTGGTAGGGGCCGAGTTTGGAGCCAGTGGTTAGGCTCATTGATGGCCACTCCCGTCGGAGAGGACCCCACGGCGAAGTTGCGGAAACACCTTGGAGACCTTGCCCAGCAGATAGTCGCCGTAGGTGCCCTGGAAGTCGTGGGCGCTGGCCTTGTCCCAACGCTCGGAGCGGTCCTGCGCCACTGCCTCCACGCGCGGAACCTCGATCGGCTTGATCGCGGCGTCGAAGTTGGGATCGAAGAAGCAGGGGAACGACATCCGAGCCTTACGGGCCACGTTGAGGACCCGGTGCGGCGTGGAGCGGTATCGTCCGCCCGTCATCCGGTCCAGCATGTCGCCGATGTTGCAGACGAAGGTGTTGGGGATCGGCGGCGCGGCCACCCAGCCCGAGCGCGATTTGACCTGGAGGCCGCCCAGGTCGTCCTGCTTGAGGATGGTGAGCAGGCCGTAGTCGGTGTGCTCGCCCACGCCCCACTGGGGTTCGTCAGCGGTGGGCGGCGGGCCGGGCGGATAGTTGAAGATCCGGAACAGGACCAGCGGGTCCCGGGTGTAATGGTCGGCGAAGTAGGACTCCTCAAGGCCCAGGCTCAGCGCCATCCCCGCCATGACGGCGTGGCCCACCGCCGTGACCTGGTCGAGGTAGTCGAGGACGGTCTCCCGGAAGCCGGCGATGTTGTCGGGGAAGAGATTCGGCCCGTGGAGCGGGGTACGGGCCTTCACCATCGGGTGGTCGGAGCCCAGCTCCTGGCCGAAGTAGATCCCTTCCTTCAAATCGGGCTTGCCGGAGGTGAGTTCATTCCCGACAGGGAAGTACCCGCGCCAGGCTCGGCCGCCGAGTTCCATCCGGAGGGCCATCTTGGCTTCGAGGTCCTGCGCAAAGAACTGGCGACTCAGCTCCTCAAGGCGGCGTTGGAGTGCCTCGTCCACTCCATGGCCCGCGATGTAGAAAAAGCCCGACTGCCGGCAGGCCTCACCGATGGCCTCGGCGGCGCGGTGGCGGCCGTTGTTCCTGGCCACGACGGCTGCGATGTCGATCACCGGAACGGAGGAGAACTCGGTGCCGAGTGCGACGGATGCAGCGTGGGGGCGCGGGTCGGTCATGGCGTTCCCGGGGGCCGGGGTGGCGGCAGAAGACCCGGTGAAGCTAGCTGTCGTTCCCCGTGGGAGCCACCGTCCAGTCAGGAACTGTTCCTTCGCCAGCGAGAAGGATATGATCCGCCCATGCGTCCATTCATGCTCGTCCCGACCCTGATCGTCTCGCTGCTTCAGTCCGTCGCGGCCCAAAGTTCGGGCGTCGAGCGGGCCGGCGGTCTCCTGATCCACGATGTCGCACTGATTGACGGCACGGGACGGCCTCCGGTGGAGGGGGTCTCGGTGTTGGTGCAGGGGGACCGAATTGTCCGGATCGTCCGCGGGCGGATCGAAGGCATGCCCGATGTGCGCCGGATCGATGGCAAGGGGAAGTATCTGATCCCCGGCCTGATCGACGTCCATATCCACCTGGAAGGGAGCGATGCTCCTCCGGCCGTCGGCATCCGGTCGCTGCAGGGCTTCCTGTACAGCGGCTTCACCGCGGTCTTCGATGCCGGCAACGATCCCGACTTCATTTTCGGGCTCAGGGCCAGGGAGCGCGCCGGGGCGATCGTAAGTCCGCGGATCTACGCTACCGGCGGGGTCGTCACGGCCCCGGGCGGCCACGGTGGTGGTCCGGGTGCCGCCCTCATCGACTCGTGGCCGGAGGCGATCAGGGCCCTCGACGCCCACATCGCCCGCCAGCCGGACATGGCCAAGTTCACCTTCGACGAACATGGCTGGGGCACTCGGCCGCTGATTCCCCTGCTCGACGCCGAGGTGATGGCGAAGGCGGCCCGGTACTTCAACGATCATGGCATCCGGACGACCGTCCACATCTCGCACGAGTATCGGGCCCGGCAGGCGATCGCCGCGGGGCTCAACACGCTGGCCCACCCGATCATTCAGGGCCCGGTCAGCGACGCCTTCGTGCGGTTGATGGCCAGCACCCGGACCCCGATGGCGTCGACGCTCACGATCGGGGAGGGGTACAGCCGGCTGGTGGAGCACCCCGAGTTCCTCGACCAGCCGCTCTACCGGGCGGTCTACGATTCGGCCCTGATCGGGCGTCTCAAGACGACCGTGCGCGATGACTACGCCAGGCGGGCCTGGACCACCTGGATGAAGGTGATGACCCCGGTGGCGCAGGAGAACCTCCGGCTGATCAACGCGGCCGGGGGCGTCATCGCGTTAGGCTCCGATCAGTCGAGCGGACCGGCTTCGCATCGCGAGCTCGAACTGATGGTCAATGGCGGCATCCCGGCGGTCGCCGCCATCCGGATTGCGACGCTCAACGCGGCAATCTTTCTCGGGAAGGAGCGCGACCTGGGGTCGGTGGAGGAGGGGAAACTGGCCGATTTGGTTCTGCTGTCGGCCGATCCGCTGGCGGACATCCGGAACGCCGAGCGAATCGACCTGGTAATCAAGGGCGGCGCCGTGGTGGACCGTGCCGCCCTGGATCTTCCGGTCAATCACCGACCGTAGATCGCCGCCATGTCATCCGCAGGGAGCGCTTCCTCCCATTCACGCAAAAGGGCGGCCGGTCCGATACCGGAGCCCTCCCGGAACGCCAGCTAACCCAGCGGGCTTTCCCCCATGGCCACGGCGGAGCGCGTTAGCCAGAGCGCCCGGAGGGCGAGCCCTGCGCCAACGCCGGCGATCAGCAGTCCGACCCCCAATACCACGAGCGATCGCGGCCGAGTCTCGTCGATCCCAACCGCTGCCGTGACCGCCACCACGGTGTCGCGTTCGACCTCCAGCCGATACACCTGGCTTCGGTCCCAGAGAGGTGCAATCACCTCTCCGGTTCGGCTCACCCTGGTTCGAAACGAATACTCAACCGTGGCGCCCGGCGGGACCCGAAGGTCGGAAATGAACTCGGCGCCGTCCTGCTGCATTGGGGTGACGAGACGCCCGCCCTCGACAACCGTGCCCGTGGGTCCGTCGGTCCGGATCGGGGGCCGGCCGGCACCGTGGCCCCACACCAAGTCCACCTCCCCGGCCGCCG
>JANMXA010000122.1:0-36885 GCA_031394255.1 Gemmatimonadota bacterium | reverse complement strand
TGCGGCGCCCGCCCGCCGCGAGCGCCGCGCTCAGGCCCCGCTCTCTGGTGAACCTCGGCGCGTACGACAGCAGCAGCGCCACCCCCACCGTCACCGCCAGCGTAAAGAGCAGCACCGCGCCGTCCAATTTGATCTCCCCGGCCCGCGCGCTCATCCGTCCCGTGAAGGCCACCAGCATCCCCAGCCCGCCCAGCGCGATCAGCACGCCAAGCGCCCCGCCGGCCAGCGCCAGCACCAGATTCTCGGCCAGGAGCAGCTGCCGGAGCTTCGCAGTCCCCGCGCCTAACGACGCCCGGACCACCAACTCGTGCTCCCGCCGGACCCCGCGCATCAGGGTCAGGTTGGTCACGTTGGCGCAGGCGATGATGAGCACGAAGGCGGCGGCTCCCATCAGGAGCAGCAGCATGAGCCGGGCGTTCTGGCCCAGGACTTCCTGGAACGGGGTCAGGGTCACCTTGAAGGCGGACCCGGCGTCGTACGCCTCGGGGTGGTCGGCGTGGGCCCGGGCGGTGATCGTGGCCACCTCGGCCCGGGCCTGCTCGACCGTCACGTTCGGCGCCAGCCGGGCGATCATCTGGGTCATCCGGTGGGTCCGGCCCGTCACCATCATGGCGCTCACATGGTGCTCGCTGTTCACCATGTTCATCACCGCGTCCATCTGCTGCGGGAAGTCCGGCGCCGCCTGGAGCACCCCCACCACCGGGACGGCCTTGCCATTGATCTGCAGCGCCTTGCCTACGATGCCGGGATCGCCGCCGAAGTGGGCCTGCCAGTACTGGTACGTCAGCATCATCACCGGCGCGGCACCCGGCCCGTCGTCCCGCTGGTCGAAGGCGCGGCCGAGGACCGGCGACAGGCCCATCACGTTGAAGTAGTTCCCGGTCACTAATCCGGCGGCGATCCGGACCGCAATGTCCCGTTCCACCAGCGTGAAGGTGAGCGGCGAATACTCGGCGATCCCGGCCATGGTCTTTGAGGCCGTCCGGAAGTCGGCGATTTCGGGAACGGAGAAGGCGACATTCTCGGCCCCGGCCGCTTCAGCGGATTGACGGAGAAAGACCAGCCGGCTCCCATCCCGATGGGGGAGGGGTTTGAGCAGGACGCCCCGGACCACGCTGAAGATGGCGGTGTTGGCCCCGATGCCGAGACCGAGGGTCAGCACCACGGCGGCGGTGAAGCCCCGGGCGCGAGACAGGGTACGGACCGCATATTTGAGATCGAGCATGGGGTTCCTGACGTTACGGTGGTGCGGAGGTGCGGACGTGCGCCGGCTTTTTCTTCTCGGACGGACCGAATCTAACCGCTGGACATTACACACTCGCCATACTTTTGTAAATACCTAAGCATTTTCTCAAAGACGCCACCACGCCACTGGGCTGTTCGATCGCGATCATCATCGCCGGCACCAGGGTCACCGCTGGCCGAATATGCCCCTTCATATCCTTATACACCGCCATACACCGCCTTGGCGTCCAGACCGCGGGCGCTGGCGCTGCCGGAGCCTGCACCGTGCATTTCCGGTCGTCCGCCCGCTCTCACGGACATCATGAAAGCCACGGATACACGGCGTATGACGGCCGCAGGCCGGCGGACCTGGTCTATTCCGTCGGAACTCGGGGTCCGTCCCAGGAAGGCGGGGCTGGTTTACCCGGACGGGTTGCCACGCTTCCCCCGAGCCGGCCTCTGCCGGCTCCCTTTCCACGCGAGGGCGGCCGGGCTTGGCGCCGATGCCCAGGCCGAGGGTGAGCACCGCGGCGGCGGTGAAGCCGCGGGCGCGGGAGAGCGTGGCCGGCGAGCTAGACCAGCCATCCATCGCGAGAGCGATTGCCCCCCACGCCTGTGAGCGTGATGTTCCGGGGGTAGGACCATCATCGGATCGAAACCGTCACGTTTCATCGTCAAGGGAGAGCCCCAGATGGACATTCTGACTCTGCTAGTCGTCGGCCTCGTCGCCGGGGTGCTCGCCAGCTTGGTTGTGGGCACGGGTTATGGCATCCTCGGCGATATCGCCGTCGGCATCGTCGGCGCCTTCCTCGGCAGTTGGTTGTTCCCCGCGCTCCACGTTCAGGTTCCGTTCAGCGGCCTTGGCGGCACGATCTTCGTCGCGTTCATCGGTGCCGTCGTACTGCTGGTGCTCTTGCGGGTGATCAGTCGGGGGCGCTCGAGGGCCTGACGACGCCGGTCGGGTATCCCGTCGAGCACCCGTTCGACCAGCTCGATCGGCACGGGCTTGAGGAGATGAGCGTCAAAGCCGGCCGACAGCGCCATGGCGCGATCGGCCTCCAGTCCATGCCCCGATACCGCGATCAGAAAGATCGTCCTCCCCAGCGTCAGGCGAACCCGACGCGCGATTTCATAGCCTCCCCTATCATCGAGGCCGATGCCGACAATCGCCACGGATGGTCGATCCGCAACAATTCCGGCCAGGCCTTCGACGCCGCTCCGGAAATCCGTCACGGCATGCCCGGAATACTCCAGGAGTCCCCGCAACGCTCCGCGCACGAGGTCGTTGTCCTCGACCAGAACGATCCGCCGGATGGTCACCGGGTGGCGGCAAAGGGCGATCCCGGATATCTGGCGCATCATGATCCCTTGATTCGGGTACTCCGGCAGCACCCCAACTGTATGGGGAATGAAAGCGCACCGGAATCGATCATTGGGCTGGGGACCTCACCCAACCCAAGGAGCGATTGCCCCCCTGCCGTCAGCCCCTGATCATTCCTCCATGTCACCAACCCACGCGGCTGCATGACTTCCCGGGCCGCCCGGGCTCCCGAGGTGGGGGACCGTGCCCGTGACACCCTTGAGTCAATCGGGGATGCGGTGATCACAACCGACATGGTCGGAACCATCACCTACCTCAACCCAACGGCGGCCCGGCTCACTGGCTGGACCCCGGAGGAAGCGGCGGGCGAAGCATTGGATACGGTCTTCCCCCTCATCTCGGAGGCCGATCGGCGCCCGATCCCGAACCCGGCCATCCGCTGCCTGGAGGAGGGCCGTTCGATCGACCTGGAAGACGGGGTCCTCCTGGTCCGCCGCGACGGCACCGAGGTCCCGATCGGCGATTCGGCGGCACCGCTCAGGGACCGCGCCGGGCACGATGTCGGCGTGGTGCTGGTGATTCAGAATGAGAGCGAGAAGCGGCGGGCCAGCCATCGCCTGTCGTATGAGGCCACCCACGACCCGTTGACCGGCCTGATCAACCGGCGGGAGTTCGGGCGGCGCCTGACGCGGGTCACAACCGAGATTACCCTGGGATCGGAACACGGACTGATCGTCTTCGACCTCGATCGCTTCAAGGCGGTGAACGACGCGGCGGGCCACGAAGCCGGCGACGACCTGCTCCGCCGCCTGACCGGCCTCCTCACCCGGGCCACCCGGCGGCGTGACTCGGTGGCGCGACTCGGCGGGGATGAGTTCGCCGTCCTGCTGGAGCACTGTCCGCCGGCCGAGTCAGAGCGCGTCGCGGAGAGCATCCGCGCCAGGATCGAACGGCTCCGCTTCGAATGGGCCGGAATTCCCTATTCCATCTCCGCCAGCATCGGCTTGATCTCGCTTACCGCCGACACCGGAGGGATGGCGGCCGCCATGCGAATCGCCGATGCCGCCTGCTATCAGGCCAAGCAACTGGGGGGCAATCGGGTCGCTCGTCACTGAGGCAGCGCCAATTGCGATGAACCTCGCCGGACCGTAAGATTCCCTGAGCCGCTCCCTCCGCTCAAGGACACCATGAAACCCTCGGAATACACCGCCCTCGACGGCATCGCCCTCGCAGACCTGGTCCGCCGCAAGGACGTGACCCCGTCCGAGCTCGCTGCGACTGCCCGCGCCGCGATCGACGAGGTGAATCCGAAACTCAACGCCGTGATCGGCATGATCGACGCCGTGGCGGCTGAGGCCCTGGCCAAGCCCCTCGCGGGGCCGTTCGGCGGCGTCCCGTTCCTGATCAAGGACATCGGGATGCACTACGCCAACATCCCGCACGAGATGGGCACTCGTTTCGCCGAAGGCCTGGTGTTCCCGCACGACACGGAGCTCGCGGTCCGGTTCAAGAAGGCCGGCCTCGTGACCCTCGGGCGGACCAACACGCCGGAGATGGGCTGCAATGCCTCCACCGAACCGGTCTCAAAGGGGGCAACCCGGAATCCCTGGAACCTGGCCCACAGCACGGGCGGCTCGTCGGGCGGGAGCGCGGCGGCCGTGGCGGCGGGAGTGGTGCCCTTCGCCCACGCCAACGATGGCGGCGGATCGATCCGGGTTCCCGCGGCCAACTGCGGTCTCGTCGGCCTCAAACCCTCGCGGGGCCGGATGCCCTCCGGACCGGACGCCGACGATCTCATCTTCGGCATGGGTGCCGAGCTGGTGGTCAGCCGAACAGTACGGGACACGGCGGCCGTGCTCGACGCCACCCACGGGCCCGACATCGGGGCCCGGCTGTTCCTGCCGTCACCGTCCGCGCCATACAGCGAGCTCATCAAGCGGCCCCCAGGCAAGCTGCGAATTGCCTACGCACTCAAGAGCCCCGAGGGCGCGGTGGCGATGCACCCGGACTGCAAGGCAGGGGTCGAAAAGACCGCGGCCCTCCTGGCGAGCCTGGGCCACATCGTGGAAGAGGCCAGTCCGGTGTTCGACCACGAGGGCGCCTGTCTCAACTTCCTCGACCTCGCCTCCGCGTTCTTCGGCGGTGGCATCTCGATCATCCAGCAGATCACCGGCCGGGTACCCAGCCGCGAGAACATGGAGCCCACCACGCTGGCGATCTACGAGTACGGCCGGAATCTCTCAGCGTTCGGGCTGGGCGGCGCCTTTTCCCGGATCAATGAACTGAGCCGGCTGATGGGAGCGTTCTTCACCAGGTACGACATCTGGCTCACCCCCACGCTCGCGCTCCCGCCAGTCAAGCTGGGCGTGATGAACGCCAACGTCGAGATGGGCGCCGCCGAGTGGATCAAGTACATCCTCGGGATGGCGCCGTTCACCGCGCCGTTCAATGCCACAGGCCAGCCGGCGATCAGCCTCCCCCTTCATCAGTCGGCGGACGGGCTGCCGATCGGCATGCACTTCGTCGGCCGGCTGGGTGACGAGGCAACCCTGCTCCAGATCGCGAGCCAGCTGGAACAGGCGGCGCCTTGGGCGGCGCGGCGCCCGGGTGTTTTCTTCGGCGCCTGACGCCGGAGTTCCATGCCCGTCTCCGTGCCTCCCCAGGACTGGCGGCCGCTCCGGTTCTACCTGATCACCTTCGTGGCCACCTGGATTCCGTGGGTGGCCGGGGTGATCGTGACGTCGAAGCCCGGGCTCACCGGCACCGGCGGCCTGTTCAATCTGGTCGGCCTGCTGGCGCCAATGGCGGTGTGTCTTGCGCTGACATTCGGCGGCGGGAGCCCGGCCCTCAGGGCCGATTTCAGGAATCGATTCTTCGGCTGGGACCGGATCCGGGCCCGCTATCTGGTCCCCGCCCTGCTGCTGCCACCCGCCGTCATGGCGTTGGCGTTAGGCGTGTCCGTCGCGGCCGGCGGGCCCCCCGACCAGTTCCGGTTGGCCGATGGCGGCAACCTGGCCGTGATGGTCGTGGTGGCGCTGGTTCTGGCCCCGATCATCGAGGAGACCGGCTGGCGGGGCTACGGCGTGGACAGCCTGACCAGCCGGTTCGGCCGCCTCCAGGGCACCCTGCTATTCGGCGTGATCTGGTCGGTGTGGCACGCGCCGCTGGCGCTGATCGCCGGCACCTACCAGGCCGGCCTCGCCGCCATGCTGAACAAACTGTACCTCGTCAACTTCTTCGTGAGCGTCATCCCGGCGGCGGTGATCGCCAACTGGTTCTTCTACCGGAACGGCCGCTCGATCCTCGCCGCGGTCCTGTTCCACTCGATGATCAATGCCAGCTCGGTGCTGCCCAACGCGGGACAGCCGGCCAAGTGTGTGGTGACACTGATCTACGCCGTGATCGCCATCACGCTCATCACGGCGGACCGCCCCTTCTGGTCCGCCCGGGCGGCGGCGGCTACCTTGGGAGCCAGGAGATTCCCATGACTATCAACGTTCCGACCGCGCCCCTCCTGCTGGCGCTCGCTCTCGGTATGCCATTCAGCCTCTCGGGTCAGGCCCGGGCGGACGTCGCCGATGTCATCGTCACCGGCGGGAAGGTTCGGACCAGCACCGGCTGGGCCGACGCCATGGCCGTGCGCCGCGGCGTCATCGTGGCGGTCGGCGATGCTTCCGCCGTCGGCAAGCTGCGAGGCCCCGCCACCCGGGTGTTCGACGTGAAGGGCGCTACCGTCCTGCCCGGGCTCCACGACACCCACGTCCATCCGATGGACGGCGGCATCACCGAACGCCGGTGCAAGATTCTCCAGGGCCTCGACCTCGCGGCGGTCCAGAAGGCGGTGAAAGCCTGTGTGGCCAGGGCGGCGGCGGGCGAGTGGATTCTGGGCGGCCAGTGGGATGCCCCGGCGTTAGGCGGCACCCCGGACAAGGCAGCCCTCGACCAGGTGGCGCCGGGCCAGCCGGTCCTCCTCGACGACACCAGCGGCCACAGTGCCTGGGCCAACTCGAAGGCCCTCGCCGCGGCCGGGATCACGAAGGACACGCCGAACCCGCCCGGCGGCATCATCGAGCGCAACGCCCGCGGCGAACCGACCGGCGTACTCCGCGAAGGCTCGGCGATCGGCATGGTCAAGCAGCACGCACCCCCGGCCCCCGATGCCGCGATCAAGGCGGCCCTCCGCTGGTCGCTCGACCGGATGCTCTCCTACGGGATCACCTCGTTCGCCGAAGCGTCCACCGGGTTCATTGCCGGAATCGACCGGGAGATGCGGACCTACGCCGAACTGGCCGACGCCGGCGTCCTCAAACAGCGCGTCACGCTCTGCCTCGGCTGGTCCCCCGGGAACGCCGCGGCGGAAAAGGCCATCGCCGACCGGAACCTCTATGCCCGGCCGAATCTCGCGGCGGACTGCGTCAAGATGTTTCTGGACGGCGTCCCGACCGACGGGCACACCGCTGCCATGCTCCAGCCCTATGCCGACGCGGTGGCCGGCCGAAGCGATGCCGCGAGCCAGACCGGCATCCTGCTGCTCGACCAGAACGTGCTGAACGCCGCCGTGACCCGATTCGACAAGATGGGCCTCACGGTCAAATTCCACGCCGCCGGCGACGCGGCGGTCCGCGCGGGGCTCAACGCCATCGAGGCCGCCCGGAAGGCCAACGGCTGGAGCGGACTCATGCATAACGTCGGGCACTGTACCTTCGTCAATCCGGCCGACATCGCCCGCGCCCGCGCCATCGGCGCCACCTTCGAGGTCTCCCCCTACCTTTGGGGGCCGAGCCCGATCAACGACGCCATCACGGCGGCGGTCGGGCCCGAGATCATCAAGCGGGTCTGGCCCGTCCGCGAGATGCTCGACGCCGGCGCCCTCGTCACCCCGGGCTCCGACTGGTCGGTCGTCCCGTCGGTCAACCCGTGGATCGGGATCGAGACGCTGGTCACCCGCCAGGTGGCCGGCGGAAGTACCAACACCTTTGGCGCGGCCGAGGCGATCACGCTGCCCGAGGCGATGGACCTGTTCACGGTAAACTCCGCCCGGCTCGAGCGCCGCGCCGACAAGCTGGGCCGCCTCGATCCCGGGTACCTGGCCGACTTCATCGTGGTGGACCGGAATCCGTATGACGTGCCGATCGCCCAGGTCCACGACACCAAAGTCCGGATGACCTTCATCGGCGGCGAGAAGGTCTTCGACGCCGGGACGGTGGCAACCCGATGATCGCCGCCTGGTTCGCGGCGCTCGCGGTCGCCCCCACCACGGTCGCAGCGCCGCCCCGCCTCCCAGCCGCGCACCTGACAGTAGACGTCTACCAGGGCGGCTTCGCCTCGGTCAACTCGTTCATCTTTTCGAACGGCAAGTCGCTGGTCGTGCTCGACGTCCAGCGGAAGGCGGTCGAGGCGCGGAAGGTGGTCGAGCTGATCAAGGCCAGGGGTCTTCCGCTCACCCACATCCTGCTCAGCCACGGGCACACCGATCACTTCACCGGCATGGCCGTGTTCCACGAGGCCTTCCCCGACGCGAAGATCGTGGTGGCCACCGAGGCCATCAAACGGGACATCAAGGCCTACGCGATATACATGGACAGGGGCGGTGCCACTGGGGCCGAGCCGGCACTCGATCCCGCCCTCAAGCCGAAGACGGCCGAGCATCCGAACGGGTTCGATTACGAGCGGCTGATCGAAGTGCTGCCGAAGCCGGTGCTCGAGATCCCCGGCGGCGGCACCCTCGAACTGACCACGGCGTACCGCGAGGCCGAGGCGCCGCACATGACCACGGTGTACAGCCGCGATCTGAACGCGCTTTTTCTGGCGGACTTCGGGTACAACCAGGTCCATCTCTGGATGGGGGACGACATCACGCTGGCACGGATTGCGGTGTGGCGGTCGGAGATACTCCGGATCAAGGGACTCTACGCCAACCGGGCGCCGGCGCTATATCCGGGGCACGGGGCGCCGGCGGATATGGGACTCTTTGACACCACGGTCCGGTACATCGACGACTACCTGAAAATCGTGACGTCAGCCACGACGCGTGACGAAGCAATGCGGCGGATGACGGCGGCGTATCCAGGGTATCGGGAGGCGGACTTCTTCCTCAAGTACAGCGTGATGAACCACGTGCGGGGGGGCCTCCGCCCGGGCGCTCCAGCCGCCCGGGTCGTTCCCAACGACAATCGGACGCCGGCCGGCACGATGCGGAACGGCGCCCTCACGATCAAACTCGTGGTCCTGCGGGCCGAGTGGTATCCGGAGGATGAGAACGGGCCCCACATCGCCGTCCCCGCCCTGGGTGAGGAGGGCAAGGCGGCGAGCATCCCGGGGCCCCTGATCCGGGTCCGGGCCGGCACCGTGATCCACGCCACGATCAGGAACGCCTTCCCCGACTCGACTGTCCACATGATCGGCTTGGGCGGCGGGGACAGCGTCAACCTCGCGCCGGGGCAGCAGCGCGAGGTCACCTTCACGGCCGGCGCGGCCGGGACCTACTACTACCGGGCGGTGATCGGCAAGCGGATCGAGCGGATGGGCAACGAACTCGAGACGGCGGGAGGCGCGCTGGTGGTCGATCCGCCCGGCGGCTCGCCGGCGGACCGGATCTTCGTGCTGAACATCTTCACCCAGCCCGGCGACTCGGGCCTCACGAACGAGGCCCTGGCCATCAACGGCAAGGGGTGGCCGAACACCGAGCGGATCCGGATGACGTTAGGCGACAGCGTGCACTGGCGTCTCATTAACGGTTCGGTCCGGCCCCACCCGATGCACCTCCACGGTTTCTACTTCCGGATCAACGCCGCCGGGAACGGAACCGAGAGCCACGAGATCCCGCCCGACCGCCAGATGCTGGCCGTGACCGAGCAGGTGAGCCCGTGGGACACCCGGACCCTGTCCTGGGTCCCGGACCGGATCGGCCGATGGCTCTTCCACTGCCACCTGACCTTCCACGTGGTCCCCGACGCCCGCCTCGGTCACCGCCACGGTCCCGATGTGGAGATCCGGGAGACCCCCTCGGTCGACCCCGGCCGCCACATGGCCGGGCTGGTCCTCGGCCTCATCGTGACCCCGAAACATGGCGAGCCGTCCCGGGACACCCCGAAACGGAACCTCGACCTCTACGTGCAGCAGGGTCCTCGCCTGGGCCGCCGGCCCATGACGCTGAGCTACATCCTTCAGGAGGGCTCGACCCCGCCGGCCCCCGACTCCGTCCTGACGCCCGGGTCGCTGATCGTGCTCCACCGGAACGAGACCACCGACATCACCGTCCATAACCGCGCCGCCGAGCCGGTGGCGATCCACTGGCACGGGCTCGAGCTCGAGAGCTGGTCCGACGGCATGGAGGGATGGGGCGGCAGCGGCGAGTTGATCGTGCCACCCCTGATGCCGGCGGACACCTTCATGGCGCGGCTAAGCGTGCCCCGCGCCGGTACGTTCATGTACCACACCCACATCAACGACGTCGAGCAGGTGACTTCCGGCGCGATCGGACCGCTGATCGTCCTCGAGCCCGGCGAGCAATATGACCCGACCCGCGATCACGTCTATCTCGGCGGCTGGAACGGCCCCGAGGACGAGACCTCGCCCGGCTGCGTCGCGCCCCAGAGTGGCCCGGCGTGCGGTCCGCAGATCGCCATCAACGGTGATACGCTCACCGGGCCAACACTCACGCTGCCGGCGGGGGTCAAGCACCGGTTCCGGTTCATCAACCTGAACCCGGCGATCGACATTCGTTATGCGCTGCTGAAGGACAGCGCCAACGCGGCCGAGTGGACGCCCCGGGCGAGGGACGGGGCGGATCTCCTGCCGGCGCTTCGGAAGCCACAGCCCGCCATGCAGGCGGTGGCGGTGGGTCAGACCTGGGACTTCGAGATCGCGCCGGCGGCGGGGGAGTTGGTGCTGACCGCAGGCCCCGGCCGGCGGGCGACCTGGCGGCAACGGTTGATCTTCCGGTAGCCGCGGCGATCTCGTGCGTTCGTCCTTCGGGGCCCGCCGGCGGGCGGCCGGTTCGGGTGGCAGGTGATCGTCGCCGCCATCGTCGGGGCGGCCGGGAGCCCGGCGACTCTGGTCAACATCCCGTTCAGTCGCTTCACCGGGTCCTGAGGGCCTGGTTCGACCGCCGGCGGGGACTCGCCATCGGGGCCTGCATGGCGGGGTACGGCATCGGGTACGTGCGGGTGCCTCTCATCACCCAGCGGCTCATCAGCGATCAGGCTGGCGGCTGGCCTACGTCGGCCTCGGCGCCCTGCCGGTGGTCTGGGTCGGGGAACTCTGGGCCACCGCGTCGAAGGCCATAACGACCGAGAGGAAACCGCCCCTCGACCGCGATCATGTACCGGTAGCGGGCAACGGCGGTGATCTTGGCGCTCTTGGTGTCCTTGTCGAACTCCTCCCACGCGCCCGCGTGGGGAACGTCGACCTTGACGGAGCCCATCCGCCGGTGGGCACCCTCCTGGCTGAAGCCCCATCAGCAGCGGGGCGGCCAGCATGGTGTAGCCCTGCTGCGTGCCGCCGAAGTCGGTGATACGCACCTTGATCTCGGGGGTGTTGCCGTCGGCGCCCGCCGGCTTGACCCAGGTCTGCTCGGCCTGCGACATCGAGAACCCCGCCATCGACTGCTGGCTTCCGCCGGGTGCCTCTTTCGCCGCGTAGCCGTCGACCGCGGCCGGCCGGAACGTCGGCAGCGCGCCGTAGGCCATGGCCAGCGTGTCACCCTTGGCGATCCTGTCCTTCTGGAATTGCTCCGCCTCCTTCATCCCCGCGTCGATCCCTGGGAGCGGCCGTGGCCGCCGCCGCGATCGCGCTGGCGGCGTGCTGGACGTCGTCCGCCTTCTTGCCGCGGCCGAAAACCGCCATCGCGGCCGTGAGCATCACCGTTCACCGTTGCATGAGGAACCCCGAAGAGTGGAATGACCTGGAGACCATTCGATCCGGCGACGCGGACGGCCAACCGGCGGGCCCCGGTTCCCTTGCCGCTCGGCCCTGCCCGGCCTAGCATTGGCCATCCCTCGCAAGGAATCTCGATGACTGGAAACACGCGGGCCGCCGTGATGTGCGCCCTGGCCCGGCGCATCGCGTTCGGCATGTCGGTACCTATCATCGCCGCGGCCCAGCAGGTGCCGGAACAGCCCGGCACCAAATGGACCGAGCAGCAACTCAAGGCCGCGGTGGCGCCGGTTCGCGCCGGCCGGAAGCTCACCCCGAAAGCCTGGCCTAACGACGCCCGGGTCGCCGTCTGCCTGAGCTTCGACGTCGACAACGAATCCTACCTGCTGGCCGGGGGCGAAACCTCGCCCACCACGCTCTCCGCGGCCGACTTCGGGGCCCAGGAAGGCCTCCCGCGGGTCCTGGCGATGCTCGACAAGTACCAGATCCCGTCCTCGTTCTTCATTCCCGCGGTGAGCGCCGTGCTCCACCCCGAGATGATCCCGGCGATCATGAAATCGGGGCGGCACGAGATCGGGGTCCACGGATGGATTCACGAATATCCGCCCGCCACGGCGAGCGCGGCCGAAGAGGAGCGGCTCCTCACCCAGGCCATCGACTACCTCACGAAGGCCACCGGCAAGCGGCCGGTTGGCTATCGCGCCCCGGCGTGGGCCTTCAGTGCCAACACGTTGGGACTGATCCGGAAGGCCGGGATGTTCTACGACAGCAGCCTCCAGTCGATGGACGAGCCCTACGAGATCGTCTCCAACGGCGAGGCCACCGGCATGGTCGAGCTGGGAATCGACTGGACCCTGACCGAGACCCCCTATCTCGGCCGCGGCGGGACGATGCCGTCACCCGGCGCGCTGTTCCAGCTCTACCGGGACGAGTTCGATGGCGCCTACGACCTCCACACCACGTTCGTGCTGACTCTCCATCCCCAGGTCATCGGTCACCGGGCCCCGATGAAGTACCTCGATCAGTTCGTCGGGTACATGAAGTCGAAGCCCGGGGTCTGGTTCGCCACCTGCGAGCAAATCGCCCGGTACGTCAAGGGCGCCGCGTAGTCGTGCGGCGTCGGTCCGCCGGGCTCAACGACCCGAAGAGGGTTAATCCCTCACTCGGTCGACGTACGAATCGCCGGTGATCATCCGGACCACCCGGCCGCCCTCCTCGACGAACCGGACCACCTCGCCCACCGGGCCGCCGCCGCCCGGCGCGACATACCGGAACAGCCCGTTCCCGATCGGCTCGAGCTGGACCGGATTCTCGGGGCTGGCGCCGTTCGGGGTCAGGATCACCAGCCGCCCGTTGAGGAGCACCACCTGGGAGTCTCCGCCGGGGCCGCTGTAGTAACCGGCGAACCGGGCCCAGGACGGGTCCCAGGCCACGACCTTGGGCTGAACCGCCGTCGCTTTCGCCACCGCCTCGCCCACCGTGTTCATCAGCTGGGTGGCGATGTCGAACGGGTTCGAGTCGTTGGTGTTGGTCAGGACGATGACGCCGACCCGCGAGTCGAGCTGGATCAGCGTCTGGGTGGTGTACCCGGGGTAGCCGCCACCATGACCTATATAGGTCTTGTCCCGCATCCGGTTGACCGCAAATCCGATCGCATTCCCCTGGGTCCAGTTGTTCTCGACCACGCGAACGCGGTGCATCTCCCGCAGCGACCCGGTACTCAGAATCTGGCGGCCGCCCATCGGCCCGGTCCGGAACTGGGCCGAGACGAACTTCGCCATGTCCTGCACGGTCGAGGTGATCCCGGTCGCCGCGCCCATCCCCCGGGCGTCGATGAACGGGGCCACGTTCCGCGACCCGTCCGGCATCCGGCGGCTGTAGCCAACCGCCAGCCCCGGAGCATTCCGGTCCACGCTCGACTCGGTCATGCCTAACGGTCCGTAGATGTTCTGCTGGACGTAGTCGGCCCACTTCATGCCGCTGACGGTCTCGACCACCATCCCCGCCACGGAGAAGGCGAGGTTGGAGTACTTCCACCGCACCTCGGGCGAAAATGCGGCCTGGCGGTCGCCCATCAATTTTCGGAGCTCGTCCTGGGTCGGGAACTGGTAGGTGGTCCAGTGGGGCCCGGCCTCCCGCGGCAGGCCGGAGCTGTGGGTCAGCAGTTCCTCGATCGTGATCGGGGGGTCGCCCGGCTCGGCGGGTTTGACCTGAAACCAGGGCAGGTATTTCGACACCGGATCGTCGAGCCGGAGTTTGCCCTGCTCCCGGAGCTGCATGATCGCGGTGGCGGTGAAGAGCTTGCTGTGGGACGCCATCCGGAACTTGGTGGCCGCGGTCATCGGACGTTTGGCCTGGGTGTCGGCGTATCCGAATCCCGCGGCCCAGACGAGTTCCTGGTCGGCGACCACACCAACGACAATCCCGGGCAGCCCGCGGTAGGCGATCTGGCCCTCCATCCAGGCCGAGAAGAGCCGTTCGGCGCCGAGGACGTCGGGATGCGCGGCCGGGCTGGGCTGGGCTGAGAGCGTCTGGCGGGTTGGAACGAACACCAGAACGGCGAAGACGGCGGGGGCCGCGGCGCGAAGCGCGAAGTTACGAATCGGCATGGATACCTTGGTGGGGGATCCGACTCAAGTCTGGGGCATTGGCCGGAAATCTCGGTCACCCCAAGATGCGGCCGGAATCGGGGTTCGTCCAGCCGGGCCGCAACACCCCGGACGACCATCCCTCAGGTTGGCCGAAGGCGGTAACTTACCGTCGCCCCCAAGGCAGCGATCGTGCGCGGCCCGGGGCATCCACCCATGGTTCGAAGGAGACCCCGATGACCCCAGGCAACGACCCGCTTCCCGACTTCTCCGACGTGGAGGGCGGCGCTTCATCAACGGCACCGAAGCCGGCTCCCGCCGAAGCCCGCACCTACACCGTGGTCAAGGGCGACAGTCTGTCCAAGATCGCGAAAACCCTCTATGGCAACGCCGGCAAGTGGAAGGCGATCTATGAGGCCAACAAAGCCACGATCGGTGGCAACCCCGACCTGATCAAGCCCGGCCAGGTCCTCACCATTCCCGAAGCCTGAGGACGAGACCATGCGTTCGCCCCTTCGCACCCTGATCGCCGCGGCGGCGATCCTGACCACGGTGGCCGCCTGCAAGAAGGCGCCCCCGCCGCCGGCCCCGGAAGCGCAGCAACCCGCCCCGCCGCCCCCGGCACCGGTCGCCGTCGGCGCGGTCGAGCTCGGTCGCGCGATCGACGCCGCCAAGAAAGTGGCCGCACCGCTCGCCACCTTCGGACTTCGCGACACGATCTACGCATCCGTCGCCACCACCGGAGCCGCCGCTTCGGCGACCCTCAGCGCCAAGTGGACCTTTCAGACTGGTCAGGTCGTCGACACCGCCACCGTGGCCATCGCGCCAACCGGCCCGGCCCAGACCGAGTTCCACATCACCAAGAAATCCGCCTGGCCGGTCGGGAAATACAAAGTGGCCATCCTGCTCAACGGGCAGCCGGCCGGTGAGAAGGAGTTCGACGTCAAGAAATGATCGAGTCCCGCGGCCTCCCCGGAAGGGGGGCCGCGGGTTCCATCGTCGCACGCGGCACGCTCAGAGGTTGGTCCGGTAGTCCTCCTCGACCATTCGATCCACGTCCGCGACGACCTCCGCGGTCCAGCCGAGCTTGGGCGCCACCATCGTCGCGAACGAAATCCGGATCGGCGGCGACCAGCTCGCGTTATCCCACAGCTTTGACCGCTTGAACGCCTTGGCGCAATGGAAGAAGCACCGATCGACGGTGACTCGCACGGCGAGGATCGCCGGCTCTCCCCGCGCCGCGAGCCGGCCGAGGACGACGGGGTCAGTCGTGATCGCCGCGGTCCCGTTGACCCGGAGGGTCTCCTCCGTTCCGGGAACGACGAAGATCAGGCCGACCCTGGGGTGATGGATCAGGTTCCGGAGCCCAAAGGCGAGTTTGTTCCCTTTCCGCTCCGGGATGAGGAGCGTGCCGTCGTCGTCGATCAGCACGAAGCCGGGATCATCCCCTTTGGGTGACACGTCCGGCTGCCCGTCCGAATCAACCGTCGCGAACAGGAAGAACGGCGACCGGCGAATGAAGTCCATCGCCACCGGTTCGAGGGCGGTGAAGAACTTGCTGTCAACCAAAGGCGACGGGATCCCGATCCGGGCCCGCAGCTGGTCGACAGTGGTGATGAGATGCTCGGGCTGATCAGCCATGGCTCGCCTCAGGGTCCGGGAGCCACAATATGGGGCGATCAGCCGGCCGCCGCGAGTTCGACCGGCCCTTGCGCCCGTGCCGATCCGTGAGCAACGTTGCGCGTTCGATTTGACCTCCCGCCCAAAGAGCCTCATGACCAGACGGCTGTTCATCCTGCTTGTCACCGCGCTCGCATCAACCGGTAGCGCCCAGAGCCCATCCTCGGTGGGCACCGCGTTGCCACAGGGCGTGCCGCTCACCACCTTGAGCGCCTTCCGGCCGACCAGCGTCAACTGGAGAATTGTGGGAGCGGCAACCGCGGACCGGAGCCGCCCTCTCGCGATGACCGACGAACCGGGGACCGGCGTCCTGGTGAACACGCCGGCTCCGGGAGCCACGGGCAACCTCTTCACCACCTGGGAGCACGGCGATCTCGACCTGTCGCTCGACCTCATGATGCCGCGGGGATCGAACTCAGGCCTCTATCTCATGGGCCGCTACGAGGTGCAGCTCCTCGACAGCTGGGGCGTGCGGACGCCCACCTTTGCCGACCTGGGCGGGATCTACCAGCGTTGGGATGAGGCGCGTGGGGCCGGCCGAGAGGGCTTCGAGGGCACCCCCCCGCGTCAGAACGCGAGCCGCGCGCCGGGGCTCTGGCAGCACCTGGAGATTTCGTTCCGGGCCCCAACGTTCAAGGGCGCGCAGAAGGTCACCAACGCCCGCTTCGCGACCGTCACGCTGAATGGTGTCGTGGTCCAGGAGAACGTCGAAGTAACCGGCCCGACGCGGGCCGCGGGCTTCACCGATGAACTCCCCGCCGGGCCCCTCATGATCCAGGGCGATCACGGCCCGGTTGCGATGCGGAATATCCGGTACCAGTCCCACGCCGGTTCCGCCGCGGTCGACTCAGCCCGAAGCCACCCGGCCGCGCCGGCCCCCTCCCGGGCGGCGCCCGGCCCGATCGTCGTCGAGCCCCGGCTCGAGCCGATAGTGCTCCGCAGCTTCATCCGTCATCGCGGCGCCACCAGAGTCACGGCGGTGTCCGTCGCCGACCCGGCCGGCGCCCACTTCAGCTACGACCTCGCGCAGGGCGCCCTGCTCTACCTCTGGCGCGGACCATTCATCGAGACGACCCAGATGTGGCACTCGCGGGGCGACAGCCAGACGGCCGAGCCCCTGGGGAGCACCATCACGCTGCCCGGCACCCCCGCCCTGGCGTTCCTCGCCGATCAGAACTCGCCCTGGCCGGATTCGGTCGACGAACGGCAGTTCCGACGCGACGGATACGAGCTCGATCCGACGGGTCGCCCCACCTTCCTGTACCAGGTGCGCGGCGTGGCCGTGGAAGACGCCATTCGCTCTGGAGCCGACGGTCTCTCTGTCCGGCGCGAGTTGCACCTGCGCGCCCCGGCCGGGACCGCCGCGCCCGAAGGCCTCTATCTCCAGGTTGCGGAAGATTCCCGGGTGACTCAGCAGAGCGACGGCACCTTTGTGGTGGGTGACGGGAGCTACTATCTCACGCTCTCCCCCGCAGGTGCTGAGCCCGTGATCCGCCGGAAGAGCGGCCGCGAAGAGTTGCTCCTCCCCGTGCGGTTCGAGCGCGGCGAGGCCCGGGTCTCCTACACCATCGTCTGGTAGCCGATTCCATGAACGATTCACTGCGAGTCCCGGGAATGAAGAGCCTTGCCACGGCGTTGGCCCTCTCTTTCACCGTCGCCGGCACCGGAGCCGCGCAACGGCCCCGCGCCGACAGTACCCGGGTTCCAACCGAAAACGACTACTACCGGATGGTCACCCTTCCCATCCCCGAGGGTGTGGTCCTCGAAGTCGGTGGGCTCGAGATGCTGCCGGACGGACGGCTCGCGGTGGCGACGCGCCGCGGCGATGTCTGGCTGGTGGAGAACCCCGGAGGTCCGATCGGGAGCCGGCCTCATTTCACCCGGTACGCCCAGGGCCTGCACGAGGCGTTAGGCCTCGCCTGGCGCGACGGCGCGCTGTACACCGCGCAGCGGAGCGAGCTCACCCGCCTCCGCGACACGGACGGCGACGGCAAGGCCGATCGCTACGAGACAGTCTACTCCTGGCCGCTGTCGGGGAACTATCACGAGTACTCGTTCGGTCCGGTCTTCTCCCCCAGCGGGGACATGATCGTCACCCTGAACCTCGCCTGGGTCGGGTACGGCGACAGCTTCGTGAAATGGCGCGGCTGGATGCTCAAGATCGGCCCGGACGGGAAGATGACTCCCGTCGCCGCCGGGTTCCGGTCGCCGTCGAGCTTCGGCTACAACCTCGAGGGCGACCTCTTCTACGCCGAGAACCAGGGCGACTGGGTCGGTTCCGGCGGGATCACCCATGTCGAGTCCGGTGACTTCGTGGGGAACCCGATGGGCCTCAAGTGGTCCGGCGAGCCCGGCTCGCCGGTGAAGCTGACGCTTAAGGACATCCCGGACACCGGCGAGCCGAAATACGAGGTGGCCAAGCGGGTGCCTCACCTCAAGACCCCCGCCGTCTGGTTCCCCCACACCATCCTCGGCACTTCAACCTCGGCCATCCTGGTGGATTCCACCCGGGGCGCGTTCGGCCCCTTCGCCGGCCAGCTCTTCGTCGGCGACCAGGGGCAGAGCAAGATCATGCGGGTGTTTCTCGAGAAGGTGAACGGCGTGTACCAGGGCGTCGTCTTCCCGTTCCGGGAGGGATTCGATTCCGGCGTGTTCCGCGAGGTGTGGGGAAGCGACGGCTCGATGTACGTGGGCCAGACCAGCCGCGGATGGCCGTCCACCGGCAAGGCATCCTATGCGTTGCAGCGGCTCGTGTGGACCGGGGTAACGCCCTTCGAGGCGCACCGGGTCGAGGCACGGCCCGACGGCTTCGACATCACTTTCACCATGCCGGTGGACCGAAGCACCGCCGCCGACCCCGCGAGCTACAAGGTGAGCAGCTTTACCTATCGGTATCACCACTTCTACGGCTCGCCGGTGATCAACCAGGTGGCCCACCGGGTCCGCGCGGTAGTGGTATCGCCCGACGGCATGAGCGCCCGGCTCGTGGTGGATTCCCTGCGCCAGGGGTACATCCACGAGATCGTGATGTCTGGGGTCCGATCGGCCGGCGGTGTTCCGCTGCTGCACGACCTGGGCTACTACACCGTGAACCAGATTCCTGCGGGCGCGCCGCTGGCGATCGCCGCCATGCCTGCCGCGCCATCTGGGCGGAGGCTGGGAATCGCCAAACCGCGCCGGGTCTCGACCTCGCCCGTCGCCGCCATGAGCAAGCGACAGACCGACCTGCCGGATGACTGGAACGACAAGGTGGACCAGACGGTGAGCGTTGAGGGACAGGAGGGACTCAAGTTCAGCCTCACGAACTTCGAGGTGAAAGCGGGGTCCCGGGTCCGGATCCGCTTCGCGAACGTGAGCGACATGCTGCACAATTTCGTGATCGTTCGGCCGGGGAGCGCCACGCCGGTGGTCGATGCCGCCCTCAGGCTCGGCCTCGACGGGATGCGGCTGGGCTTCGTGCCGCAGATGAGCGAGGTGCTCTACCATACCGGGCTGATCGAGCCGGGGAAGTCCGAGTCGATCTACTTCGAGGCGCCGCTCGCGCCGGGCGAGTACCCGTTCGTGTGTTCGTTCCCCGGACATGCCGCCACGATGCGTGGGGTGATGCGGGTGAGGAGGTGACGGATCCCCGGCTGTGACACCACTCAGCCGGCGGCCGCGAGTCCCTTGAGCGTCCGCATCAGCTCCACCGTCGCCCAGGTATCCCGCTCGCAATAGGCCAGCAGGTCCTGGCGGAGCCGGTCCCGCTCCGCCACCGGGATCTTGTGGGCCACGAACAGCAGCCGGGCGATCTCCACGCTGGCCTCCATCCCATCCACGATCACCAGGTCCTGATACGAAAGACTCGGTACCAGGGGGTTCAGGATGTACTTGAGACTGAAGCTCCCTAGAAAACCGGGGTGATAGACGTTGTTCCGGACCACGGGCAGCAGGTCCACCAGCTTCCCAAGCAGGTCCTCCAGCGGATCCGCCAGATCCGGCACCAATTCCTGGAGCTCGCCGATCCGGGTCTTCTCGAACGCCGAGTAGGTGACAATCCGGCGGGCGTTCCTGGTGGCCTCGATCATCGCGACCGCGAGTTCCCGGCGCGGATCCTCCGGTCCTTCGGCCAGCCAGCCCATGTGCTTGACCGTCCCGTCGGGCAGCTCCTCATGAAAGCTGAATTGCGCCGTCGACTGCCCCCATGGCGCCAGTCCGTCCCACACCGGCACCGCGCGCGCGACGGTTTCGAAGTCCAGATAGCCGAGCGGACCCTCAAACGGTTCGAGCGCCCTGGCCAAGGTCGGCTCCACGATCAGCCGATTCTCCTTGAGTGCCCGAATCTGCCGTCTGGCCGTGTCCGACAACTTGGCACCCGCCGGGAGATCGCCGATCCGGTTGATACCCTGCGCGATGTACGCCACCGCCTTCTTCGGACCGACCGAGTAGAGCGTCATGATGCGATCGGGATCGTCCGGCCAGCAGCGATCGTAGAACGGGCATTCCCGCGGCTCGAAGCAGTGGGCGCCGACCTTCCGCCCGGGCAGCGGGCCGTCGAGCAGAGCCAGCTGTTCCGCCACCATCGCGGGAATCCCGGCCTGCAGCGCTGCCACTGCGTCAGTCACGTCCTCGCGCACCAGCAACGGCCCCTGCCCCGGGTGCCGGTACTCATTGTTGAGATGCATGATCTCGACCCGGTCCACGACCAGGCCCGCCCGGCGGAGCACCCACGCCTGGATCGCCGCATCGGGAATGTGCTCGTCCTTGACCGATGTGGACGACTTGACCTCGATCAGCGTGTGCCCGGTGGGCGTCTTGAGCAGCACGTCCACGGCCACGAACACCCGCTCCGCAAAGAAACTGGCCTCGAACACCGCTGCCGCCGACGACGCGAGCCCAGTCAGCGTGGCCGCCACTCGCTCCTCGACGGCGTTACGCGGCAGGTCGATCAGGACGCCGCCGGGAAACTCCTGCTGCGCCAACTGCCCGACGATCACCCCCTGATCAAACAGGTCCTGCAGCACCTTGCCGACCTGCAGTTCCTCGGCCGCCGGCTCATGCACCTTCCACCAGAGCTGCTTGTGGCATTGCACCCCGGCCACGAACCGCGACTTCGACAGTCGAATCACGCCATCCCTCGTTTCATAGCAGGCCCGCGGTCCGTTCCAGCCGCTCACGAACCGCGTTGCGGGCAGCGGGCGGCCCCACCACCTCCGCCTCCGCCCCGTACTGCATCACATATCGCCCGAGCCAGTCCAGATCCGCCAGCGGCAGTACCTGGTCGTACGTCCCGCCCGCCGCCACCTCGCGCCCGTCCCGCTCCGCGATCCATCGCGCCACCCGGGGCGAGAACCGGATCGTCACCTTCTCTTCCACCGTCGACGCGAACGCCCGGCCGTCCTTGAGCACGTCGTCGACCGCGAAATCGGCCGGCACCTGGTACCGATCGCCGAGCATCACGGCGGTGGCGATCCGGTCGACGCGAAAGATCCGGATCCCTTCAGTCCCATCGCATTGGGCCACCAGGTACCAGTGCCCCGAGCTGGACACGATCGCGAACGGACACACCACCCGGCGGCTCCGCTCGGTGCTGTCGGCCTTCCGGTACTCCAGGTCCACCTTGCAGCGCCCCTTGTAGGCGCGGCGGAGAAGCGAGAGGATGGCGGGGTCGGCCGCCGGCGCCATGGTGGCGTGGCGGACGCCGTCGATCGGACGGCTGCCGTCGCCTTCTTCGCGGGGAACCTTGGCCATCGCCTTGTCAAGCCGGACGCGCGCCTTGTCGAGCGCCGGCCATTCCTCGGGCGGCCGCTCGGCGCGGAGCAGTGACAGACCGAGATCGAACGCGGCCAGCTCCGTCAGGGTCAGGCGCATCGGCCGGAGGAAGTGGTCGGTCATCACCCGGATCCGCTGGCCGTCGACAAAGATCCGCACTGCTTCCATGAAGGCGCCGGGGTCGTCGAACCGGTCGGCCAGCGTACGAACGTCCCGCAGCAGGGTCCTCGCGTCAGTCCCGGCCCGGGACGCGAGCTGCTCCATCGAGTGCAGCTTGTCGTCCGCGCACTCGGGAATCAGCGCCAGAACCCGGCGGAGCTGCGCGGCGGCGGTGTCAGTCATGGCACCTCTCCCGCGTAGAGGGCCTGCGCCGCGCGAACCTGATCGCGGAAGGCCGTCACCAGCTCGGGCGGCGAGAGCGGCACCACCGCGCCACCCGCACCCAGGATCCAGCGGGCGAAAGCGTCGAGGCGACGGACCCGGAACCGGCGGGCCGCGGGGTCGCCGCTCACGGCATCGCCCATCTCCATCGCGGCGAGCGCGGTGCCGGTCTCGGCGGTGACGCGCACGAGCACCTCGGTGAGATCTTCCGCCCGTCCTTGAGGAGTTCGAGATAGGGAAGGTAGAAATCAGTCCGGCTCAGGGCATAACCCGAGACCTGCTCGAGCGGCACGGTGGTGATCGGAATCCCGAAGTCCCGAAGTTCGCGCTTGTCCGGCTCGAACATCCGGCGCCGGGCGGCCTTCCCCTCCGTGGTCCCGATATCGGGGTATCCGGGGACCTCCTTGCAGAGGTCCTCGAGGGTGATTGGGAACTTGCGTCGGAGCAGAGCGGCCAGGAGGTCGATCCACCGACGGAGCTTTGGCGTCATGGGGTCGGGGGATGTTCGCACCGGGGGACCTCGATGGCAAGCGGCGACCCGTCGGACACCAACAGTAGACGCCACAATGGTAGGCCAACGGTGTGACAGCCACCGGCCAGGACCGGTCCGTTAGCGGCGAGACCCGACCACCTGCCCCACCACCCCGAGCTCCCCCACCCCGCAGATCCGGTTTCGCCAACGCACCGCCCTTTCCCGGCCCACCGCCTCGGAGTAGGCAGCGTCCCACGTCCCCGAACCCCGGGCCTCGCTGGTGAGGGCACGGAGAAGGGAGGCGTGGGCGTTCAGGGCATCGTCGGCGTACGACGGATTCCAGACGGAGACGAGGTGCATCGACCCACCGTGCCGTGGAGGAAACCGGTGGCGGCAGCGCCGCCCGTCAGGCGATATCTTTGCTCTGACCCTCAAAGAGCGACGCCCCATGCCAGTCCCCAGCGCCCCGTCACCGGCACTCTTCTTCGACACCATCTTCGCCTTCCAGCGCTCCGCGGCCCTCCAATCCGCGATCGACCTCGACCTCTTCACGGCGATCGGTGACGGGGCCCGAACCGTGCCGGCGCTGGCCAAGGCCTGCGGAGCGCCCGAGCGGGGCATCCGGATCCTCTGCGATTTCCTGACGACGGTCGGCTTCACCACCAAGTCCGGCCTGACCTACGACCTCACGCCCGATACCGCCCTGTTCCTGACCAAACGGTCCCCGGCCTACCTCGGCGGGACGGCGGAGTTCCTGAATTCCCGGCAGGTCACCCTCAACTTCCAGAGCCTCACCGACACGATCCGTCGCGGCACCCCCGCGGCGAGCCTGATGGTGACGGAGAACCCGGCCTGGGTCCAGTTTGCCCGTGCGATGGTCCCGATGATGATGCCGGCGGCGCAGGCGATCGCCGAGTTGCTCGCAATCAAGACGGCGGGCCCGGTGCGAGTGCTCGACCTCGCGGCCGGTCACGGTATCTTCGGCATCGTGCTGGCGCAGCACAATCCGGAGGTGGAGGTCGTGGCGGTCGACTGGGCCCCGGTGCTCGAGGTCGCTACCGAGAACGCGGTCCGGATGGGAGTGGGAAGCCGGCATCACCTGGTACCGGGCGATGCCTTCAACGTGGATTTCGGAACCGGATTCGACGTCGCCCTGGTGACCAACTTCCTCCACCATTTCGATGCCGCGACGAACGTGGCCTTTCTCGCCAAAACCGCCCGAGCGTTGAAGCCGGGCGGCCGAGTCGTCCTGCTGGAGTTCGTTCCAAACGACGATCGGGTCACGCCGCCGCTGGCCGCGCGGTTCAGTCTCGTGATGCTGGCGGGTACGGCGACCGGAGATGCCTATACTCTGCCGGAGCTGCAGGCCATGCTGACCCAGGGCGGCTTCTCGACCGTCACCGCCCATCCAACCGGCGGCCCCGAGACCGTGGTGATCGCGACGAAATAGCTCGCTCGACTAACACGACTACAATCGACTTGCTACAACCGCCGTGCTACAACCGACTTGCTTCAGTCCTTTAGTCGCTGACTCAGCCAGTCAACCACGATCCCAACCACCGACGCCTCCACCCTGAGCGGCGGCGGCAGTTTGGCATACCCACCGGGGAAACCATCTGGATCGGGAATGAAGAGGTGATTGAGCCCCGGGAGGACTCGGCCCGTCACGTCACGATTGCCGGCCGCCTTGAACGCGGCGACCCAATCGTTGACCTGGGTCGGATCGGCCTGGCGATCGGTCTCCCCTGTGAGAATCAGAATCGCGGGATTGGCGACCTTTCGCGCGGTCGGCGACGGATCGTAGTTCGCCATGAACCGCATGTAGGGATCGGCCGCCGTCAGGGAGTCGATTTTGTCCTCGACGTGGGCCAGCGCCGTGTCGCGTTTGGCGGGCGTGAGCGTGGTATCGTGGCGGATCATGTTCGAGAGCTGGAACCGGAGCGCGCCACGGAGCGAGTGGGCCATCCCGGCGAGCAGCACCAGCGCCTTGAGCCCTGGCTCCTCGACGGCCACCAGCGGTGCGTCGATGGCGCCTTCGCTGTGGCCGAGGAGGCCGAGCCGGCTGGCGTCGATCTCGGGGCGGGTGCGGAGAAAAGCCAGGCCGGCCCGGATGTCCTTGACGAAGTCTTCCGGCGTGGCGCCCTTGAAGGTGCCCTTCGACCCGCCGACGCCCCGATCGTCCATCCGGAGGACGGCAATGCCCCGGCGACCGAGCGAGTCGGCGAACTGCCGGAAGGGACGGTAGCCGCCGAACCCCAGGTTTTCGTCCCGGTCCTGCGGCCCGGTGCCGCTGATGGTGACGATGGCGGCCACCGGATGCTCCTTCGACGCCGAGTTCGGGATGGTGAGCGTGCCGGCCAGGACATGCCCCATCGGAGTCGTCACCAGAACCGACTCGGCGCGATAGGGCGCCCCGGCCGGAGCCGAGTAGTCAGGGGGCTCCGCGGGCTTTGTCTGGGCGAAGGCGGCGGGGGCGAGGCCGGCCGCGAGAGCCCAGGCGGTCATGACGGAAATCGTCTGGCGCATTGCGTTGCTCCGCACCGCAAGCAGGCCACCGCGGGTCAACGGTTCGATGATCAGTCGGTCTCCGTCTTTCCGTAGAATGGCTTCCTTCCCCGCCAACTCGAACTCGCCGGGGATCCGGAGCGCCTGATTCCAGCCATTCCGAAAGAGGCGGACCCGCCGCCCGGCTGTCGCATCGTCGTTTGGCATATGCCAAAGCAAATACACAGCACCCTCCCCGGTCAAATCAGTGGCACACCGCTGGCTCCCTCCATTGTACCGCCGGCCATCGCGGACCCTATAACCGAATCGACGCGATTCATTGTCACACCCCCCGTCCATCTTCCCCGGCGAAAGGAGATCCACCATGCCTCACCCCACATCCTCCGCCAACGCCGAATGGCACCGCTTCACCACTGCCCTCGCCGAGGCCCTGGCCGAGCTGACGCCGTACACCTATCTGGTCGTGGCGCGGCCCGGCATCGCCCACGTCGTCCAGTTCGCCGGCGAGCCCGGCGGCGACCTCCGGGCCGAGGCGGCGTCTCGCTCGACGACCTCGAGTACAACGCCTTCCACCGCGATGGCCACCCAATCGCCTTCCCGGCCCTCGGTGTGGCGCCTCGCCGGCGCCCCACCGCCGAGGAGGGACTGGCCTGAGTCGAGCAGGGCATGATTGACGAAACCGACGACGACGGTGGGTTCCTGCTCCCGGCCGATCCATACGACGCGGCCCTGGCGTCGGTTATACCTCCCGAGGTCCAGGCGGCGGTCGACAGCCTGCTCCGCGACTGGGACGGCCGGCCCCGTTCCGCTGCCGACGCCGGGTTCTTCCCGCTGGTCGCCTGGCTGTACGACCACTTCGAGAGCAGCCGCGGGCGGCGCGGTCGCGCCGGGAGCGATCACCGACGCTCTGCGTCTGGCCCATATCGACCGGTACCTCGGTGAGGTGTTCGATGGCGTCAGCGAGCCCGAGGCCGGCCACGAGCCGGCATCGGGCTGGGTGTGGATCGAATCCACAGAGGGGCGGCGCGCCGTAGTGGGGTTCGGGGTCACGGAGTATCGAGGTGGGGAGATCGGAATCGAGTGGTACAGTGTGTACGCCGGGCCGGAGGGGACCGAGGCCGAGCTCAGGGGTCGGGGCTGGGTGCTTGATCGGGCGGATCTGGCGTCTCGGCCCGCGGAGGAGAAACTCCGCTGGTGGCACCGGAGCTGAGGCAGGGTCAATCCCAAATGGCCGGTATTCCTCAGCTGGCCTTCCGGTACACCGTCACCTCTCGTTTCAGGCGGTCGCCGAGGCGGTCCCGTTCCACGTCGAGGTCGTACGCGGCCTGGAGGTTGAGCCAGAACCGGTCCGACGTCCCGAAGAAACGAGCGAGCCGAAGCGCCGTGTCGGCGCTCACGGCGCGCTGCCCGTGCACGATCTCATTGATCCGGCGGGCGGGGACCGTCAACTCCTTGGCGAGCCGGTACTGGGTCAGTCCCAGGGGCCCCAGGAAGTCTGCGAGCAGAATTTCGCCGGGGTGTACCGGCGCGAGCCGTTTCCGGGCCATGCGCTCCCCTCAGTGATAGTCCACCAGTTCGACCTGGTACGCGTCGCCGTCCCGCCATTCGAAACACAGACGCCACTGGTCGTTGACGCGAATGCTCCACGTTCCGAACCGGTCCCCCCGCAGCCGTTCCAGCCGATTCCCTGGCGGAGTCCGGAGGTCGTCCATCGAGGTGGCGGCGTCCAGCGCCCGGAGCTTGCGCAGGCCGGCGCGCTGGATATCGGCGCTCCACGTTCGAACCGCCTCGCGCTGAAAGAGCCGAGCGGTATCACGGTCGCGAAAGGACCGGATCACGGCACTATAATAACGCCACGCGTTACTATCATCAAGTCATCCTCGCCCCGAGGGTACGGGCCAGACCCCGGCCACGATCCCCATGGTAGCGAGCACCCGCCGCATCGGATAACCGGATTCGCGCAGCGGGCATTCAATTCGCCCCGGCGCCGTTTCCAACTTGTCACACCCCGCCGCTATCATCCGTCCATGTGACCGGACCTTTTCAGGAGACCGATATGTGGCTGTTCACCACCGTGGGCTTCTTCAGCATCGTTCGGAAACCCGGCAACGCGTACCTCACCGTCCGGGCCCGGGCGCGAGGAGATCTCGACAATCTCCGGGCCCGTTACCTGGCCGATCTGTCGCCGACGTTCAGCCTGCCGGGGAGCGACTACCCCTGGCGCGCGACTGTGACCCACGAGGCCTTCGCCCGGGCCGCCGCGGCGATGGTGATGGAGGTGACCTACGACAACTTCAAGGACCAGGTCCGGAAGACGCAAGGCTCGGCGCGGGCGCACGCGTATCACGACGTGTGGGCGGCCGTGGGGAATCTCAAGGATGGGAACCCGTTGCCTGGGATGGACCGAGAGGCGGCGCCATGAACCGTAGGGAGGCGAAACGCCTGGACGACGAAAGTCTGGCGCGGACATTCCTCTGGCAGATCCAGAACCGGCCGCAGCGGGAGCGGGTCGAAGCGTTCGGGCGGTATCTCCTGCAGCTGACGGCGGAGGCGATGCGGACCCTCAGGATGCCGGAGTATGGGGCCCAGCTGCAGGAGGCGCTGGAGGTGCAGGAACCAGGCGATACTGGAGCCTGCGAGCGCCTTCTTGGACTCATGCACCCTGGCGGACCCATGAACGAGGAGTCGTTCCAGGCCATCGTGGACCAAGCATTGGCGCCGACGGCCCGGGCTTCCGGGGAAGAGCCATCAGCGGCAGATTGAGGTGGGCGGGAAGGTTCCCCATCGTTGATCCGAGCGGCTAGGCCGGGAGACAGGAGCCGGACCGAAGTTGAAGCAACCGTGGCCGACTATTTCGCGATGCTCGATTCCGAGCTCGCATTCCCGACTCCGACGGTTTTGCCGAGACCCAAGCGTTGCCGGGCTGGGAGAGCTGCTCAAGACCGTCGCGAACGCCGGCCATCCCGACCGTTCGACCGTGTTGAAGGACCTCGGACCGGAATTCGATCCCGCGGAGTTCAAGCCCCGGGAGGTTGTTTTCACTGATCCCAGGCGGCGGTGGAAGAGAGCGTTCCAGGACGAGTGACTACCGCGACTCGCGCCGCAACCGCTCCAGTTCCGCCTTGAGCGGCGTCCAGTAGGCCCGGTCCTCCGCCTGGATCAGCCCTTGCTCTTCCTGCAACGCCACGCTGACCCCCGCCTCATCGCCCCTCGCGGCCACGCCGACCGCCGGCCGAATGGATCGAGCCGCCTCCGCCGGAAACCGGCGGGTGACCTCGATCAGGAGCGTCGGCGTGCGAAGCTCAGCCAGCCAGAAATCAACCTGCGCGGACGTGGGGGCATCCCGGCTCCCGAAATAGCTGGCCTCCACCAGCCGCCGAATCATCGGCCAGTCCTTCTCCCGCTGCGTCTTCTTGGCCAGCACCAGATCAGGCAAACCCAGCACATCGACCGAATCGTCCTGTCCATCGGCTTCGAGCGTGGTTCGGCGGAGCCACAGTTCCTCAAACGGCGCGACCCCACGGAGGACGCCCATGACATCCAGGCGAACCCCGCCCGCCTCCCGACAGCGGAAATGCACAGCGTGGCCACGGCGCAGGAAGGCGAGTTCAAAGGAGGGCACCGCGACGAGCTCGGCCCCCAGTTCATCGAGGGCCGCCCGCAGGTGGGTCAGATTGTCGGGGTCGAGCAGGATGATGACGTCGACGTCCCGGCTAAACTCCGCCGCGCCGTACGACACGCACGCCTGGCCGCCCATGAGCAGGCACCGAACCCGGTGCCGCCGCATCGAAGAAAGGACTTTGCGTATCGGGTTCGGGATCAAGGGATCCTCCGAGCGCGAGGAAAGTGTCCCATAGCCTGGCGGATTCGGCCCAGCGCTGGGCCGGGGTCATCCGGTACCAGTCAGCCCACTCCGGCTCGACCACCTGCTCGATCGGAATCAGCGGGACCGCGGGCACGGGACCTGGGGTCGAGGGAAACCTCATGCCCGAAAAGCTAAGCGCGAGGCCCGGCACACCCAAGGCGATCTGTTCCACTTCGCCCTCACCGGAGCTCGAACTCCACGACGATCCCCTTCCCCACCCCCCGGTTGCCCAGGGTGTGCGTCGCGGTCCCGGTCACCCAGTGGAAGTCTCCCGCCTTGAGCGCCGCCGTCCGCAATCCCCTGCGTCCGGCCGTCTCCAGCCGGATCGGTGTCGCAGCCACCAGCAGATAGGGCCGCGTATGGGTGTGCTCGGCGGTCCGCGCCCCGGCCTCCAGCTCGTAGCGGTAGACCCGCATCCGGGGATTCTCGGCCGCCGGCGCCACGACCGGCGGAGCTTCGGGCCCATCGGGGCGCGCCAGGGCCTGTACGTCCATCACATCGAACAGCGTGGTACCCACGTTGCGGACCCGATGGATGGTGGGCGTGGGCTCGTTGTTCCGCGCCGACACGTTGCCGGGAGCCGAGGCGCCCGGCGGTCCTTCCGGCTGTCCCAGTGGCTGGTTGGTCGAAGTCGACGAGTCGAGCCGGACCGCCGCGTCGTCATGGGCGTGGATGTGCATCAGGGATCCCCGCCCCGGCGCGAGCCTGACCCGGAACACCTGGACCCACCGGTTCTTGAACACGGTCCGGTGGGCCGGCTCCCGCTCGACCGGCACCGCGCCGTCCTGGGCCCGGACCGCGCCCGCGAGCACGCCACTCGCGCCGGCCGCGATCACCAGCATCCGCCACCGATGTCTCACCGCTTGCTCGACGGCGGCACCTTCCCCTGCATCCGCATATAGGTCACGATATTGCCGTAGTGCTCCCCGTCGTGCACCGTATTGAGTGCCAGGGCACCGACCTTGGTGCTCTTCGCCCCGAACAGCTCCACCGACTCGCTCAAGGCGGCGCCCGCGATGGCGTAGGCCTTGGCGCAGTGAGCGGTCGACGCCTTGAGCGCGGCCACCAGCGCCGCCTTGGTCCTGGCGGCCTTCTCAACGGCATCCTCGGCCAACGGCTTCTCGCCCAGGATGGCGGCGCAGATCATGTCCTGGGTGCCGGCCACGTGGCCGATCAGCTCGCCGAACGTGCGCACCGTCGCAACCGGGCGGTAGGCGTATTCGGCTTCGGTCAGTTCCTCGGCGGCCGCCGTGATGTTGGCGGTCACGGTCTTCCACTGATCCTGGAGACCGGCCATGGCGTCCGCGGCGCTCTGCTGGGCGCGAACCGGCGCCGGCGTGGCCGCCGCGGCGACGGCCAGAACAACGAACGATGCCAATGGTGCACGCTTCATTGGTGCCCCCTCGATGGAGTGGTGGAAAGGAGTTCCGGTTGCCCCTGACCTTGGCTGGTCGGGGTCGACGAGTCAAGCCGGAAGGCCCCCGGCGTCTGGACGCGGGGCCAACCCCCGGGCTAGGTTGACAGGGTATCCCCAAGAGAGGCTTTGCCGAATGACCACCACCCGCGCGGCGGCGCTCACCCTCGCCATCGTGACGCTCCATCTGTCCTCGGCAGCCGGCCAGGATCGGGCCGCGCCTGAATCGCCCAAGCCGGTCCAGCCGATCGCGGCCGGCACGGCAGCGCCGCCGTTCGCGCTCGAAGACCAGTTCGGCCGGCGCCAGTCAAACGAGACCCTGAAAGGCCGGAACGGAACCGTCCTCCTGTTCTTCCGCTCCGCAGACTGGTGACCCTTCTGCAAACAGCAGCTCGTGCAGCTGCAAGCCGCAAAAAGCCGCTTTGAAGGACAGGGGATCAAGCTCGCCGGGATCTCCTACGACAGCCGCGCGATCCTCGCCGATTTTTCGGAGCGCCACCGGATCGACTTCCCCCTCCTGGCCGATCCAGGATCGAAGACCATTGCCAGCTACCACGTGCTCAACGAGGCGGCGACGGGAATCACCAGCGGAATGGCCCACCCGGGTTTCGTCTACCTCGATCCGAGCGGTATCGTTCGGGAGACGTACTTCGAGACCGCCTACACCGACCGATTCACCGCCAACAACCTCATCGCGAAGCTGTTTCCCGAACTGGTCGAGGAGACGCGGCGGTCGGTGGACGCGCCGCACCTCAAACTCACCATGGCCCAGTCGGACCGGGTCGGGATTCCGGGGAGCCGGGTCAGCCTGGTCCTCGACGTCACCGTGCCGGCCCGGACTCACGTGTACGCCCCGAACGTAACGGGGGGCTACATCCCCATCAATCTCACCATCACGCCGTCACCGGATATCGAGATCTCCGCGGCCCGGTATCCGAACCCCCGGACCCTCCGTCTCGAAGTCATCAAGGAGACCGTGCCGGTCTTTGACGGCCGGTTCCGGATCGTCCAGGACATCAAGATCTCCGCGTCCAAAGCGATGATCGAGTCGATCGGGACCGGCAAGTCGATCGAGATCGCCGGGATCTTCAAGTACCAGGCCTGCGACGACCGGGTCTGCTACCCCCCGACCTCGAGACCGGTCACCTGGCGGCTGGAGGCGCTGCCGTTCGATCGCGACCGATCGCCGGAGTCGATCCGCCACAAGTAACCCTCGTTCCGGCGATCGACCCTCCCCTCCCTGGGCCGGCGTCTACCAACGATCCCGACCCCGGCTATCACCGGATTGCTCAGCGTCTGGCACCGTTGCGCCCGCAGCCGCGCCGAAGCCGAAGTCACCGTAAATTGAACGGGTGAGCTCGCCCCCCGATTCCGGATCTCCCCGCTTCCCGCCGACCAGACTGTCCCTGGTCGAGGCGCTCGGTTCCACTGATCCCATTCAGCGCACCCCTGCATACGACGTCCTGATCGGGATCTATTGGAAACCGGTCTGCCGCTACCTCGAAGTGGCGCGCCGGTTCGCCCGCGAGGACGCCGAGGATCTCACCCAGGATTTTTTTGCCCGGGCGTTCGACCGCGGGAGTCTTGATTCCTACGACCCGTCCAAAGCCCGCTTCCGGACCTTTCTCCGGATCTGCCTCGACCGCTTCGTGGCCAACGCTATCGAACGCGATGGTCGCCTCAAACGGGGCGGCGGCCTGATGGCCGCCCCACTCGACGCCGCCGACGCCGGGCCGGCGGTGGACCCGGAGCAGCTCTTCCGTCGTGAATGGATCCGGTCGCTCTTCGACGCGGCGCTCGCCGCCGTAGCCGAAGACTGTCGGAGCCGCGGGAAGGAGACCCAGCTCGCGGTGTTCCTGGCCTATGACATCGAACCAGCCGCCGAGGACGAACGCCCGTCGTATCGGGATCTGGCAGTTCGGTTCGACATTCCCGTCACCCAGGTCACCAACCACCTCGCCCTGGTCCGGCGGGCGTTTCGGAAGGAAGCCCTCGAACGACTCCGGGCGGTCACGGCTTCGCCTGAAGACTTCGCCGCCGAAGCGCGCGACCTCTTCGGAACGGACGTCCAGTGACCCCGCTCGACGATCGTGCCCTCGACCGGCTTGAGGACGTGGCCCGCACCACCGACCTGAGTCATCCGCGCTACCAGCTCGGCCCGCTGATCGCGAGCGGCGGCATGGGGTCGGTGTACCAGGCCCGCGACCTGCTCCTCGAGCGCGACGTCGCCATCAAGGTCCTCCGCGGTCTCGACCCCGCCCCCGGCCTGGCCGACCGACTCGGCCAGGAGGCCCGGATCCTGGCGCGGCTCGATCACCCCGGCCTGGTACCGGTGCACGATGCCGGCGCACTCAACGACGGCCGTCCGTTTTACGTCATGCGCCTGGTGCACGGTGAACGGTTGGACCATCACGTGACGCGCGCGGCGCCGAGCCTGGCGGAGCGGCTCCGGATCTTCCTCAAGATCTGCGAACCGGTGGCGTTTGCGCACGCCCAGGGAATCGTCCATCGCGATCTCAAACCGGCGAACATCATGGTCGGCCCGTACGGTGAGGTGCTGGTGCTGGACTGGGGCATCGCCAAAGTACGCGGAGCGGCGCCGCTGCCCGCCGGACCAGCGACCGCCGTCGCGCCCGGCGGCCCCGGTGCCACCGGCCCCGGCTCGGTGCTTGGCACCGCGGGGTTCATGGCGCCGGAGCAGGCCGCCGGAGACGCGGACCTGGACGAGCGAGCCGACGTCTGGTCGTTAGGCGCCGTCCTCCGGGAACTGCTCCGCGACCTGCCCGGCCCGCCGCCCCGCCCCGTGGCGGGGATCCGCGATCGGGCCCTGGCGCCAAGTCCCGCCGACCGGTACCCCGACGTGACGGCATTGACCCGCGATGTCGGCGCCTATCTCGATGGCGCGCCGGTCTCAGCGTATCGGGAAAACCCGTTCGAACGGGTCGCCCGTTTTGCCGGCCGCCACCGGACCGCCATCGGGCTGATCGCGGCGTACCTGCTGATGCGGCTCCTGCTGTTGGCCCTGGACCGCCCGCCAGGTTAAAGGAAATCGGCCGGCCACGGTATAGAAGGCATACCCTCTCTCCGGAGTGCGAACATGAAGCGACCCGTGCTGGGTCTGGTGCTGGGTGGTGTGCTGGGGGCCTTCGACGGTCTATCGGGTCTGCTCACGGCTCCTGAAGTGGCACCGCAGATCGGCGGCATCGTCGGCGGCTCGGTATTCAAGGGCATCGTCGTCGGTGCGCTGGTCGGCTGGGTAAGCCGAAGGGTCAAAACGGTTGGCGGGATCCTGCTCTGGGGCGGCGCGATCGGGCTCTTCTTCGCGGCCCTCGTGAGCCTGTTGCAGAAGCTGAGCGGCCAGCCGGCGTACTACTGGCAGATCATGCTGCCCGGCACCATCCTCGGCATGATCGTGGGCTTCGCCACGTTCCGGCATCGTGAAAACAACTCATCGGTCGCCGCCTGACTGCCACCGCAACCCCACGGATCTCCCATGTCACTCGGAACGCTTGTATTCCTCCTGCTCGGCGCCGGCCCACTGGCACCCCAACCACCACTCGTCACCGAGGCCGTCGTCAACGCCCCGGTGGATTCCGTCTGGGCCGCGTTCACCACCGACCGGGGGCTCGAATCCTGGATGGCCCCTCATGCCACCATCGACCTCCGAATCGGCGGCGCGATGCGCACCGTCTACGACCCCAAGGCCCGCCTCGGCGATCCTTCCACCATCGAGAACGCCGTCCTCGCGTATGAACCGCTCCGGATGCTGGCCATCCGGGTATCGCATGCGCCGACGGGCTTTCCGTTCCCGAACGCCATCAAGGCGATGTGGACCGTGATCTACTTCGAGCCCGTGACGGCCGGCACGACCCGAGTACGCGAGGTCAGCATGGGTTTCGGATCGGACGAGGAGTCGCAGAAGATGCGGCAGTTCTTCGACCGGGGAAACGCGATGACGATGGCGGCGTTGCAGAAGCGGTTTGCGGGTTCGGGACACTGACCCCGTCGAACGCAAGCCAGAGGCCCCCATGCCCGTCCCGGTGACGCTCATCCTAACGCTGCTGCTCCTGCTCCCGGCCCGGGCCACCGCCCAGTCCGATTCCGCCTTCGTCGCCTGGGCCCGGCACCGCGCGGTCCCCATCGACTCAGCCGGCCGAGCCTTCGCGGTGCTGGACCCCGCCTTGGGCACGGCCCGCCTGGTCGGCGTCGGCGAGAGCAAACACGGGATCCACCAGTTTCTCGACGTCCGGTTCCAGTTCCTCCGCTCCCTGGTCCGGCGCCACCGGGTGACCGTGCTGCTGCTCGAGTCCGGACTCCCGGAGGCCATGGCGCTCGACGCCTGGCTCACCGGCCGGGCCGATTCGATCCGGTTCGATCGCGCCATCAGCTACGGATTCGGAACCTTCGACGAGGTGCGGCACGCCATGGTCTGGCTCCGGGCCTGGAACCAGGGCCCCGGACGCCGCCATCCGGTTCGGGCCTACGGCGTGGACCTGGCAAACTCCGCCGGCAGGGCCTGGTACGCCAGGTCCCCTTCCTGTTGCCGCTCGATCATGCGCCTCCCGGTGGGCCTGCCGAGTGGCTGGCGGTCGCCCGGCTGATCCGGTTTGAGGTCGGGCATCTGCTGGTGACCACGGGCGCGGGGTTCGACGCCATGGCCTGGTTCGACCGGGCGGATCCCGCCCATCCGGCGCGAGCGGAATCGCCTTGACGATGCGCCTACTGCCCCATCATCTCCGCCATCATCAGCTCCTGCGCCGACTTCAGCTTGAACTCCGCCGGCGGCTCCGCCTTCCCCAGCCACCGGACGAAATAGTCCCAGGTCCGCCGCAATCCTTACCCCGGCAGCTCATGCGCCGCCCGAGGCCAGAGTAGCAGATCAAAATCCTTGTTCGCATCCATCGGTGCCCGTGGCCTTGGTCAGCGCGGCGGCCAGCTTGTCGTGGTCAAAGAGATCGCTCCGGGCGCCGGTCGGGCCGTCCACCACCACATAGCGGCGGCCGGTCGGCGTCCGGCGGGCATACCAGAGCTGGTCGGTTCCCGGGATCCAGTGGGGGACGATCGTTTCGTTGAGGAGCCAGCCGTCCTTCCGCTGGGCCTGGATCGCGGCGGCTCGGCGATAGCGCTCCAGCATCTGGGCTGGCGGCACCGGCTGGGCGGCGAGGGCAAGCGGGGCCAGCAGGAGCAGCGCGGCGGTGGCCGCGTGGCGATTGAACATGGGGACGGCTCTGGGTTCGAGGGGGATGGAGATTCTACCGGCGGGATGGAGCGTCGGCAACGGTGCCGGAGCCGCGCCATCTCGGCAGGGGGCAAGGTACCCGCGAGGGTCCTTGCGCCGTTGGGCGATATTACATAGTATTACTAAGTATGAAAACCCCTCTCGGGCGGATCAGCATGACGATTCCAGCCGACCTGGTTCGCCAGGCCGACCAGCTGGCCCGCCAGTGGGACCGATCGCGCAGCTGGGTCATCGCCGAAGCCATTCGTCGCCTCGACCAGCAGCAGCAACCCGCCCCGCTGCCCGGCATGGTCGCCGAGCGCGGGATTGCGGCGCCGCCTCGGTCGACGCTGCCAGCGGACGGCGGGCGGCTCGACCCGTCGCGCCGGCGGATGCTCGCCGACGATCTTCGCCTCTCACCGGAAGCCCGGGTCCTGGCGGCGGAACGAACCGCTCGCGAAGTGCCCGCCCGTTCCTACGGGCGGCTGTTCGTCAGCTTTGACCGACCGGAGGACTATCTCCAATGGAAGAGCCTGGAGGCGGCCGGCCTCCTCTGACCCCGCCGTTCAAGACGGAGTTGGCCGAGGTCTGCTACCATCTCAATCGAGCCGAGGCGCGGTACCTCCTGGTGGGCGCCCGGGCGCTCCAACTCTGGGGCAGCGCCCGCGCCACCCGCGACATCGACATCCTGATCGAACCGACCGAGGAGAACGCCACCCGGGTCCTCGAGGCGCTCGGCCACGTCGGGTTCGGCTTTGCCCGGGAATGGGCGGCCAAAGAGATCGTTGCGAAATTCGTGACCATCATTGGGGATTCGCCGCGGGTCGACATTCTCACGCTGGCCTGGTCGGTCCGGTATCGCGATGCCGTCCGGGAGGCCACACGGTTCGAACTCGAGGGCGTTGAAATCCCGACCGTCTCGCTCGACCACCTGATCGCCTCGAAGCGTACTGGGCGCCCGCAGGATCAGGCGGACATCCTCGTCCTGGAAGAGATCAAGCGCCTGCGCGGCACCCGCCCACCGGAGCGATGACTGGCAATGCAGTGATTTGGTTATCGGGTGGCGGGCCACCTGGCCTATCTTGGCCAGACCTTGCCCAGCGGAGCCTGAATGCCGAACTTGATTCCCATGTCCGACCCCCACCTCGACGACGTCCTCCGCCGCTCCCTCGCGGCGCGTCTTGAGGCGATCGATCGCCTGTGGGAGAGCATCGGCGACCCCGGTGACGCCCTGCCGCTGACCGACGCGGACCGCGCTGACCTGGATCGGCGGGTCGCCGAGGATGACGCGGAGCCCCCCGGCGGCCCAACCTGGACGGAATTCCGGAAGAAACTCGAAGGCCACGCGGACTGATCCGGCGCGGACGTGTTGATCATCCGATCGGGAGCCCGGCGTGACATTGTCCGGGCCGAACGCTGGTATGCTGCCCGGAGCCGAGCGGTTGCACGGGAGTTCGTCCGCGCGTTAGGGGTCCAGCTTGAGAACATAGGCGCATCGCCGCTCTCGTTCCCGATCGTGCACCGGGACATTCGGCGGTGCTTGGTACATCGGTTCCCGTACGCCCTCTACTTCCGGGCCGGCCGGCGAC
>JANMXA010000121.1:0-11321 GCA_031394255.1 Gemmatimonadota bacterium | reverse complement strand
GCCGACCCGGAGGGAAACGTCTTCGCGCTATGGGAAGATTCGATGCCCGGCGAGGTCGAACCCGCCTGATCCCGACGGGCGCGGGCCCGTTTCGTTCGGGGCGGCCTTACGACCGCCCCTACGTTCCGTCGTTCACCGGTTGGGGCGGGCGTGAGCCCGCCCATTCACCGCGCCGCGCGGAGGGAAAACCGCCCCCCCGCCGCCCGCGCCCCGCCGACCGAAACCCACCGCCCCTCGAACCCGCCCAATCGCCAGCGTCCCGCCAGATCGACCCGCGGCCCCCGCGCCGACGGGTTGAGCACGATCTCCGCCGAGTCAATGCCGGTCTCCCGCGCCATCACCGGCCCCTGATCGGGGCCCAGCCCGTTCACGCCGAGCGGCGCCTGGTAGCGCCCGGTCGCGCTCCGCGTCCCCGCCGCCGCGACCGGTGACAGTACAATCGTACCCGACATTGCCGAGGCGGGGGACGACGGGCTCGTATCGATGATCAGGGTCAGAACAAATCGCCCAAAGAGCCGGGGCGGGGCGTAATGGACGGCGGCCCCGGGAAACATTCCCAGGACCGCGAGCAGGGCGAGCCTACTCGCGGGCTTCACCGCCGAGATGGTCGTCGACGTCGGTGGAATCGGACGGGATCACCACACCCTCGGCGCCCAGCAGGCGAAGGAGTTTCCATTGCTGCTGGCGCGCGGCGTAGACCCGGCTCCCGTTGTACATCAGCGAAATGAGCAGGACCCCGTCCGCGCGGCCGAGATAACCGACCAGTGTGGCCACGTTGCCTAACGTTCCGGTCTTGGCGCGGAGGATCCCCCGTTGCGGCATCCCGCTGGCCAGCCGCCAGAGCGTGCCGGATCCGTTGGGCGGCAGCAGCATCGGGAAGTTCTTCCCGCCCGGCGCCAGCGGAAACCGCGCCAAATAGGAGACGAATGTGTAGGGGGATACCCGGTCCTGATCCGAGAGACCGCTGCCGTCGACCAGGCGGACACCGGCGTAGTCGCCCGTCACCTGCTGGACGTGCGCGGTGAGACGGTCACCCGGGGTGGGGTCGCTTCCGGCCGCCCAGCGCAGCATCAACTCGGCCCCGAGATTGATGCTCCGCCGGTTGATCTCGCTGGCCATCGAATCGAACACGGGAGACTGGATCTCCGCCAGTACAGTCGGGCCGGCTTTGGCGGCCACGAGGGCCGGGGTCTGATTCCACTCGATGCCGGCCCGGTCGAGCGCGGACTGCCACATGGCCGCGAGCACCTTGCGGGTGTCGGTGGCCGCGCGGACCAGGCCGCGAGCCCGGGACCTGAGGCCGATGCTGCCGGCCACGAGGTAGGTGCCGTCCGCCTGCGGTTCCACCCGGAGCCGCGACCGCTTGCCGGCCACGGTCTTGGCCGTGACCCGGAACAGCAGGTCGGCCCCGCTTGGTGAGGCGCCGACCAGGCGGGCGTGCTGGCCGGTCCTGGCGCCGGGTGACACGCTGGCCGACACCAGGTTGTCGTGAATGGTGAGGTTGCCGACCGGTGGTGCGAAGACGCGGCCCTGATGGCGAACCGACCAGGTGGAGGGGAACCGTGCTTCGGGCGCGCCCTCGGCGCTGGTCACGATCAGCGGACCGGACAGACGGCGCACGCCGCGAGTGGCGAGCTGGGTGGCGAGATCGGTCAGGCTGGTGGTTCCCGCGCCGCGATGCTCGAGGGTCGGGTCGCCGTTCAGTTCGAGCGACCAGCTGCCGCGCCAGGTGCCCGAGGCGTCGAGCTGTCCGCTCCCCATCACGCGGGTGGTCTTGCGGGCGTCCGCGCCGACCACGCTTCGAGCATAGCCTGTGGTGAGGAGCTTGACCGTGGATGCGGGGATCAAGGGTCGAGTCGGCTGGATGCCCCACATCAACCGACCCTGATTGTCCGCCACCGCGATGCCCCAGATGCCGGGCGCCCGGGCGTTGGCTTGACGAAACCAGGTTTCGAGTTGGGTCTGAAGGGAGGCGTCAGGTTCTGCATACGTCTGGGCCGCCGCAGGGAGGGCGGCGGCCCCAAGCAGGGCAAAAGCCAGAATTGAGGGTGTTGCGCGACGTCGCATTCTGAGCCTTGTCCCGGCCATGGCCGTTATTTGATCAATGCTTTGGCGATCGTCTGCAACTGCATGTTACTGGTACCCTCATAAATCGTGCCAATTTTGGCGTCACGGAAGAACTTCTCGATCGGGTACTCCCGCGAGTAGCCGTAGCCGCCGAACAGCTCGAGGGCCTGACCCGCGACCCGATTGGCCACCTGCGAGCCGAACAGCTTGGCCATCGCCGCTTCTTCGACGAATGGAAGCCCCGCGTCCTTGAGCCGCGCGGTGTTGTAGACCATGAGGCGCGCGGCTTCGAGTTCCACTTTCATTTGCGCCACCTGGAACTGGACGCCCTGGAAGTCGGCGATCGCCTTGCCGAACTGCTTCCGCTCCTTGATATACTCGACACAGCAGTCGAGCGCGCCCTGTGCGATCCCGATCATCTGGGCGCCGATTCCGATCCGGCCTTCGTTCAGCGTCTCAATCGCCACCTTGTAGCCGATGCCCACGGGGCCGAGAACGTTGCCCGCCGGCACCCGGCAGTTCTCGAGGATCAGCTCGCACGTGGACGAGGCCCGTATGCCGAGCTTCTTCTCCTTCTTGCCGACCGAGAAGCCGGGGAAGTCTCGCTCGACCAGGAAGGCCGTGATCCCCTTGTAACCCTTCGAGAAATCCGTGTTGGCGAAGACGATGAAGAGGCCGGCTTCGTCTCCGTTGGTGATCCAGAACTTCCGGCCGGTGAGCTCCCAATCCTCGCCCTTCTTCTCGGCCTTGCACTGGAGCGCAAAGGCATCGCTCCCACTGGCCGGCTCGGAGAGCGCGTAGGCGCCGAGCAGGCCGGTGGTCATCCGCGGGAAGAGGCGCTTTTTCTGCTCGTCGGTGCCCCAGCGGAGCAGCGCGTTGTTGACCAGGGTGTTGTGGACGTCCACGTAGATCGCGGCCGAGGCGTCGACCCGGGCCAGTTCCTCGATGGCGAGGGTGGCCATGAAGATCGACCCGCCGGCCCCGCCCAACTCTTCGGGGACCTCGATCCCCATGAGGCCCAGGTCGAAGAACTTGGCCACGATGTCGGGCCGAAATTTGGCCGCTTCATCCATCTCCATGACGTGCGGCTTGACTTCCGATTCGGCGAACTCGCGAACAGTCTGCCGGAACAGCTGTTCTTCCTCGGACAGAACCGAGAGCGGGGCGGGGGACGTTAGGGTGTCGGCCATACCAGACTCCGGTGAGTTGGGTGTGCAGCGTTGAACACCCCAAACATAACGGGCGAGCTACCTCGAATTGAAGGTTCCCGACCGGTCTGTGCACTGATTCGGGGCCAGCGCATCTCCCGGACCCAAAACTCAAGGAGCAATCATGCGAGGCACCCGTAGCCTGGCCATGCTGGCCGGCTTGTTCTTCGGCGCCGGCGGCGATCCTGAAGCCATCGTGAAGACCGGCACCATCCACGGCACCGTTCGGGAGACCGGGATCGGGGGCGGCCCGCTGCCCGGCGCGATCGTGACGGTGCAGGGGACCACCATCCGGACGCTGACCGATCGGGCGGGGCGGTTTGAATTGAACAACGTCCCCGTGGGGCCGGTCCGGGTGACCGCGAGCTATGTCGGCTTCGTACCGGCCGTCCGGGTGGTGCAGGTCCAGGCCGGCCAGGCGGTCACCGCCGACTTCGTGCTGGCCCAGGTGACGCTGCGGCTCGAGGAGCAGACCCTGGGTAAAACGGCCGGCCCGCCGCAGTCGAGGACCAACGTGGCCCCGACCCGGGCCATGACCGATGCGGTTGCCTCCCCCATGGTGGCCAGTCCCAGATACAACCTGAAAGCCGATTTCAACACCGAGGAGTACAAGTACCAGGCCGACAACGGCTGGCAATCGTCGGTCCGTCAGCCGCTCTCGACCTTCTCGATCGACGTGGACGCCGGAAGCTACAGCAACGTCCGTCGGTTCATTCGTGAAGGGCGGATGCCCCCCAAGGACGCCGTCCGGGTCGAGGAGATGGTCAACTACTTCCGGTACGACTACCCCGCCCCGCACGGCGAGCACCCGTTCTCGGTCACCACCGAGCTGTCGACCGCCCCTTGGACCCCCGGGCATCGGCTGGCGATGATCGGCCTCCAGAGCCAGCGCCTCAAGCTGGGCGATCTGCCTCCCAACAACCTGGTGTTCCTGATCGACGTCAGCGGCTCGATGGACGAGCCCAACAAGCTCCCCCTGGTCAAGTCGGCGTTCCGGCTTCTGGTGAACGAGCTCCGCGATGAAGACCGGGTGTCGATCGTGGTGTACGCGGGCGCCGCGGGCCTGGTACTGCCCCCGACCCGCGGGAGCGACAAGGAACGGATTCTCGACGCGATCGAGCAACTGCAGGCCGGTGGCTCCACCGCGGGTGGCGCCGGGATTCAGCTGGCCTATCAGACCGCCCGGGAATCGTTCCAGAAGGAAGGAAACAACCGGGTCATTCTCGCTACCGACGGGGACTTCAACGTCGGCGCCTCGTCGGAAGGCGAGCTGGTCAGGATGATCGAGCAGCGCAAGAAGGATGGCGTGTTCCTGACCGTGCTGGGCTTCGGGACCGGGAACCTGAAGGACGCCAAGATGGAGCAACTCGCCAACAAGGGAAACGGCCACTACGCCTACGTCGACGACTTGCTCGAGGCCAAGAAGGTCTTCGTCCAGGAACTGGGCGCGACACTCTACACCATCGCCAAGGACGTCAAGCTCCAGGTCGAGTTCAATCCGGCCCGGGTCAAGTCGTACCGCCTGATCGGCTACGAGAACCGGCTCCTGGCCGACCGCGATTTCAACGACGATACCAAGGACGCCGGGGACATGGGTGCCGGTCACTCCGTCACGGCGCTCTACGAGATCGTTCCGGTGGACGGACGAGCCGAGGATGACCGGGCGGTCGATCCGCTGACCTACCAGCATGGCGTCCGGCCCACCGGCTCGAGCGATTGGTTCACCGTCAAGGTCCGTTACAAACCGCCGCAGTCGGAGCAGAGCCGACTCCTCCAGCAGGCGGTCCGGACCGAAACTTCGTCCCCGTCGACTGACTTCCGGTTTGCAACCTCGGTGGCCGAGTTCGGGATGCTGCTCCGGGACTCGGAGTACAAGGGGCAGGCGTCGTACGCGGACGTGCTGAGCCGGGCCCGCGGAGCCCGCGGCGGCGACGAGGAAGGCTATCGGGCCGAGTTCCTTCGCCTGGTGGAGATGGCTGCGACGCTGAGCCGAAACGGAAAGGGCCTTTCCGGTCGATAAGGGCCGGGCGAGCGACAGAGCCGGGCGGGGTGGGCCACTGGCGGTCCAGCCGCCCGGTTTTGCTTCCCATCCGGTTTCGCGCCACATTCTGACATGGGACTCAAACGGCTGGTCGATATCCGCGACGGCGAGCAGCGCGCCGTCACGATGAGCTTTCTCTATTTCTTCTTCGTCCTCGCCGCCTACTTCATCCTCCGGCCGATCCGGGACGAGGTGGCCGCCGCCTCCGGGGTTCAGAAGCTGCCGTGGCTGTTCTCCGCCACGCTGGCCGTCACCCTGATCTTCAATCCACTCTTCTCCTCCCTGGTGAGCCGGTTCCCGCCCCGCCGGTTCATCGCGGTGACCTACCATTTCTTCGTCGCCAACCTGCTGGTCTTCTACTTCGTGATGAAGTTCGGGACGGCCTCGGTCTGGATCGGCCGGGCATTCTTCGTCTGGACCAGCGTGTTCAACCTGTTCGTGGTGTCGATCTTCTGGGCCTTCATGGCGGATGTCTTTCGGAGCGACCAGGCCAAGCGGCTCTTTGGCTTCATCGGTGTGGGCGGGACGCTGGGCTCGATCACCGGATCACTGCTGACGGCGGGGCTGGCGAGCCGGATCGGCACGGTGAACCTGCTGCTGATCTCCGCCGTGCTGCTCGAGATTGCGGTGGCGTTCGTGGTGGCTTTCCCGGCGACGTCCGGCGGCGAATCGGCAGCTGTCCGCGAGACCAACGGCCTAGGCGGGAGCGCGTTCGCGGGCATCACCCGGCTCCTCCAATCTCCCTACCTTCTGGCGATCTGTCTCTTCCTGGTCTTCTACACCGTCGGATCGACGTTCCTCTATTTCCAGCAGGCCGATATCGTCGGCCGGGAGTTCCTGACCCGCGAGGCCCGGACGGCGGTGCTGGCCAGGATCGAACTCGCCGTGCAGGTCCTCACCGTGGTGACTCAGGTGTTCCTGACCGGCCGGCTGATCCGCTGGATCGGCCTCGGCCTGGCCCTCGCTCTGTTGCCGGCGCTGAGCATTCTTGGCTTTGCCGGATTGGGACTGGTGCCGACGTTCGCGACCCTGGCCGCCTTCACCGTGCTGCGCCGGGGGGCCAACTTTGCTCTCACCAATCCGGCCATGGAGGTGTTGTTCACTGTGGTGCCACGGGAGGACAAGTACAAGGCGAAGAGCTTCATCGAGACGTTCGTATATCGGGGCGGCGACCAGATCGGGGCCTGGACCTACGCCGGCCTCGCCGCCATCGGGCTCGGGACCGCCGGCCTCGCGTTCGCCGCGATCCCGTTGGCCGTGTGTTGGTTGTTCAATGGACTGTGGCTGGGTCGCCAGCACGCCGCGCGGGCAGCGGCCCCGCCGGTCTAGGATCGCCGCCCGGCTGTTCAGGGCAGCGAAACGATCGTCTTTCGGATCGTGGCCGCGACACCGCCCATGCCCAGACCCCGGACCCGGATTTCCACGGTCCCGGCCGGGACGCTGACCATCACATCCCGCGGGAATGATCCGAAATCAGCCGTGCACGCCGTTCGCGGCGGCACGGCCTTGTCGTAGGCGGTGATCGTGACGCTGGTCGCATCGCTCGCGACGTCTTCGCCGTTCGGGCGGTTGCAGCTCGAGCTGCCGAAGCTGTGGTACCGGATGGTGACCAGGCCGGCATGGACCGTATCGGCCACCACAATGCCGGATGGCAGGCCGGCCACTGGGCCCGCGTCGATGATGCTGAGTTGTTTTCCGGGGTCGGCCGGATCGAAGCTGTCGGTGCAGGCGGCCAGAGCGGCGACGCCGGCGAGGAGCCACAGGTTTTTCATTGGGTACTACCTCCCATCCAGCGTCCCGACAACCGGACCTGGTCCGACCCCTGACGCTTCAGTCCCGGCCGGCCAGTACATCGAGCACCACCGGAACCCGCCCGAGTGGAGCGGACACCTGGGCGCCCTGGACCCGATCCTTCACGGCATTGAGCATCTCCCGGGCGATCGCCACGCCTTCGGCCAGCGCCGCCTCCTTGCCCTGGTCGCTGGCGGTCCGCATCCGGCGAAGGATCTCCTCTGGGACGGTAATTCCAGGCACCTCGTTGGCCAGGAACTCCGCGTTCCGAAGCGACACCAGCGGCCAGATCCCCGCGATGATGGGAATCCTGCATCCCTCGGCCGATTTCAGGAATCGGTCGAGCTGCTCGACATCGAAGACCGGCTGGGTGATCGCGAACTCGGCCCCGGCCTCGACCTTCCAGGCAAACCGGCGCAGCTCGCGGTCCGGGTCGGGTGCCGCCGGATTGACCCCGACGCCGATCACGAACCGGGTCGGTTTGCCGATCGGGTTCTTGCCCGGATCGAGCCCACGGTTGAGCTGCGCCACCAGGTTGGTGAGGCCGATGGCGTCGATGTCGAACACCGCGGTCGCATCGGGGTAGGGGCCCATCTTGGGCGGGTCGCCGGTCACCACCAGGAGGTTCCGGAGGCCGGCGGCGGCGGCGCCTAACAAGTCGGACAGCATGCCGAGGAGGTTCCGGTCGCGGCAGGCGTAGTGGACCACGGTTTCGATCCCGACTTCCCGTTCGATCATCAGTCCGGACAACAGGGCCCCCATTCGGCTCTGCGCCCTGGGGCCGTCCGGTACGTTCACCGCATCCACACCCGCGGCCTTGAGCGCGCGGCACTGGTCGAACATCGGCGCTGGGTCGGTGCCCCGGGGTGGGACGATCTCCACCGTGGTGATGAACTCCCCTCGGGCGAGCTTCCCGCCATACCGCGACCGCTCGCGGAGCGGCACCGGATCGACGCCGTCGTGGTGGGCCGTGGCGATACCGACCGCCGTGGAATGCCGCGGCTGGGCGGCCCTGACGAACGACTTGATCGCCTTGATATGCTCGGGCGTGGTGCCGCAACAGCCTCCGACGAACCGGGCGCCGGCCTCGACCATCCGGCGGGCGTAGGTCGCCATGTACTCGGGGCTCGCCATGTAGATCTTCCGGTCGGCCACTTCGCGCGGGAGGCCGGCGTTGGGCTGGGCCGAAATGGGCACCCGGACCACCGCGTTCAGCTGTTCTACCAGTTCGAGGATCGTCTGCGGGCCCACCGAACAGTTGACGCCGATCACATCGGCACCCGCGGCCTCGAGTTCGGGGCCGAAGATCGCCGCGGAACTCCCGTACGCCGTCATCCCGTCTTCGCCCACCGTCATCTGGGCAATAATCGGGAGATCGCAGAGCTGCCGGATGCCTTCGATCGCCGCGACGATCTCCCGGAGGTCGGAGAAGGTTTCGAGGATGAAGCCGTCCACGCCGCCTTCCAGCAGGCCGCTGGCCTGCCTGGCGAAGGCGGCGCGGGCCTCGGCAATCGAGGTGGCGCCGAAGGGTTCGAGCCGGACACCGAGGGGGCCGATGGCGCCGGCCACCGCGGCCTGGGTGTGCGCGGCTTCGCGGGCGACCCGGGCGGAGGCGGCGTTGATCTTCTCGGTGTCGTCGGCCAGGCCGTATTGAGCCAGCTTGAAGGGATTGGCACCGAAGGTGTTGGTCTCGAGGATCTCCGCCCCGGCCTTGACGTACTCGCGGTGGATGTCGCGGACCAGGTCGGGCTGGCGCAAGGCCAGTTCATCGAAGCAGACGTTCAGAAAGACGCCTCGGCCGTACAGCATGGTGCCCATCGCGCCGTCGAAGACGTGCACCTTGCCGTCGGCAATCAGTTCCTTCAGTGTCGGCATGCCGGTCTCCCGCAACGAAAAAAACCCGAGGCTAAAACGGCCCCAGGCGGCGTCTTAGCGATTGTTTAACGTGGCCGCAATCAGCGTAAATCACCACGAACTCTTGAGAGCAAGCTAATCGATGCCGGTGGAATTCACATCAGCGACTCCCCGTTCGCCCGGCGTACCTCGCGGGCCCGCTCACGACGCCGGGGGAGCGGCCGGGACCACGCTCCTGAGCACAACCACCGTGACGTTGTCACTGCCGCCGCCGGCCAGGGCGTCGTCGACCAGGTCCCGGCAAGCCTGTTCGGACGAGGTGAGATTGGTGAGGCGGGCGACGATCTGTTCCTTCGACACGTGCTTGGTCAGGCCGTCGGTGCAGAGCAGCAGTACCTCGCCGGGCATGACGTCGTGGGTCGTCACCGCGGGGCGGTACGACTGGCCGCCGATCGAACTCGAGAGGACGTTGGCGAACTGGGTCGCGGCCGCGCGTTCGGCGGGGAGGACGCCCATGTCGATCAAGTCCTGCGCCATGGTCTGGTCGCGGCTCAACTGGGTCAGCTCGCCGGTCCGGAACTGATAGCAACGGCTGTCACCGACCTGGAGCAGATAGAGATGGGGCCAGGTAACCATGACGGCGGTCAGGGTCGTGGCCATGCCCCGGACATCCCCGGAGGCCTTGGCCCGGCCGATCACCGCTTCCCGGCTCTTCTCGGCTCCAGTGGTCAGCGCCTCGAGAAAGACGGCCTGATCGCTGGAGTCGGTCGTAAAGAAGCAGTTGGTGGCGTGAACCAGGTAGTCGACGATCGCCTCAAGCGCGGCTCGGCTCGCCTGCTCGCCCCCGGCGTGGCCGCCGACTCCATCGGCCACCATCCCGAAGGAGGCCAGCCGCTGGCTCGGCATCTCGAGTAGTTCGGGGTTCGGGAGGCTGGTTCCACCCACCCGCATGGCTTTGTGGATCGTGGAAAACAGGAAGTGGTCCTGGTTCTCCTTGCGGACCTTGCCCGGGTGGGTCAAGCCGAAGAAGTCCAGATCCTCATCGCGCGGCCGCCAACCCGGCGGGGCGATCGGCGTTGGCCGGGGATCGCTCACCAATCGAAGCTAGCCTGAACCCGCGTTCAGGCAAGCGCGGGTCGAAGGCTTGGGCTCAGGCCCCCGGCCGGTAACCCAGATTCGGGGCCAGCCAGCGCTCGGCCTCGGCGGTCGGGATGTTCTTGCGGGTGGCGTAGTCCGCCACCTGGTCCGCGCCGATCTTGCCGACCCCGAAGTACTGGGCCTCCGGCCGCCAGAAGTAGTACCCGCTCACGGAGGACGCCGGGGTCATCGCGAAACTCTCGGTCAGTTCGATCCCGATCGCCGGGGCATCGAGCAACGTGAACAGGAATCCCTTCTCGGTGTGGTCGGGGCAGGCCGGGTACCCGGGAGCGGGGCGGATGCCCTGATACTTCTCCCGGATCATGTCGTTGTTGCCTAACGATTCGCCCGGCGCGTAGCCCCACAGTTCCTTGCGGACCCGCTCGTGCATCCGCTCGGCGAAGGCCTCGGCCAGCCGGTCGGCCAGGGCCTTGGCCATGATGCTGTGGTAGTCGTCGTGCTGGCGCTCGAACTCCTGGACCAGGGCGTCGAGACCGATGCCGGCCGTGACCGCGAAGGCGCCGACGTAGTCGATCCGGGCGCTCGCTTCGGGCGCCACGAAATCGGCCAGGGCGAGGTTCGCCCGGCCGCCGCTCTTCTGGTGCTGCTGCCGGAGGGCGTGGATCCGTCCGATGGTCCGGCCCCGGGCCGCGTTGTCGTAGAGCACAATGTCGTCTCCCACCGCGTTGGCGGGATGGAACCCGACCACCGCCCGGGCGGTAAGAAGCCGGTCCCGCACGATCCGGTTGAGCAGGGCCAACGCGTCGCGATGGAGGTCCCGCGCCGCCTTGCCAACGATGGGGTCGTCGAGGATCGCGGGGTAGTGACCGGCCAGTTCCCAGGTCTGGAAGAACGGAGTCCAGTCAATCCGCTCAACCAGTTCGGCCAACGGATAGTCGTCGAAACGGCGGCTGCCGAGGAACGTTGGGACCGGGACCGGACGGTTGAGATCGAGGGCGCCGCGGTTGGCGCGGGCGTCCGCGATCGACACTCGGCGCTCGGTGTCGCGGTCGGCGCGGGACGTCCGGATCGCGGCGTATTCGGCCTTGACCTGGGCGACGAGGTGGTCCCTGAGGGTGTCGCTGAGCAGGCTGCTCGCCACGCCGACCGCGCGAGAGGCGTCGAGCACGTGGACCACCGGTCCGGAATAACAGGGCTCGATCTTGACCGCCGTGTGGGCTTTCGAAGTCGTGGCGCCACCGATCAGCAACGGGATCGTGAAC
>JANMXA010000120.1:0-7248 GCA_031394255.1 Gemmatimonadota bacterium | reverse complement strand
CGAAGTTGCCGAGGATCGCCACCAGCGCGAGGCCCATCACCGCCAGCAGGTTCCCGGGCGGGAGCGGCGCCGACCAATCGGGCGACGCCTTCGCGGGCGCCAGCAGGCCGAAGCCGATGAGGCCGACAACGGACAGGACCTTGATGCCCGTCAGGAAGGTCTGAACCAGCGCGCCCTGTCTGGCCCCGAAATAGTTCACCAGGGAGAGCAGGACGATCGAGGCGACACCGGCCAACTGGGCCGTGTTGGGCTCCCACGTCCACGGCCCGAGGGCGATGGTGGCGAGCACGTGTTTCGACGAGAAGAACGGGATGTAGGCGCCGAGATAGTCGCCGAAGGCCACCGCGAGGTAGGCGATCCCGCCGGACTGGATCGCCACCAGCGACGTCCAGCCAAAGAGGAATCCCCAGAGCGGACCGAAGGCCCGCTTGAGGTACTCGTACTGTCCGCCTGCCGCCGGAAACATCGCCCCCAATTCGGCATAGCTCAGGGCGCCGGCAATCGCGATCAGCCCGCCCGCGACCCAGAGCAGCAGCACCAGCGTCGGATGGGGCACGTCGCGGGGCACATACGCGGCCGCGACGAAGATCGCGGAGCCGAGCATGGTACCCGCGGTGATGCCGACCACATCCCACAGCCCCAGAGCGCGGACCAGGCCTGGGGACTCGGTTTCAGCCATTACTTGTTCTTTGGATCTTCGACCGCGTACCCGTCTCCGTAGAACTTGGATGTGGTCCGGGTGTGGAAGGTGATCGCCTTGATCGGGGGATACTTCGGATTGGGGAGGCCCGGCAGTACCTCGAGCATCTCCTCTTCCCGGACATACACCGCCATCGGGAAGGACACCCGCGGCTTGCCATGCATTGTCGGCACCCGGGGCTTGCTGACCCGGTGGGTGGTGGAGGGCAGGATGTCGTTGGTGATCCGCTGCATGTAGTCGCCGGTGTTGAGAATGATCGACCCCGGCGGGGCGTTCACCCGGACCCACTTGCCGGTCTTCTGGTAGAGCGCCTGGAGCCCCTCGACCTCGGGCGCCGGAAGGATCGTGAACAGGTCCACGTCCTCGTGGCCGAGCAGCCGGCCCGCGCCGGACGCATCGTCTTCCTTCGAGATCGGCGGGTAGTAGTTGAGCCGGAAGCCGAAGTTGGTCTTGGTGAGGCGCTCGTCGTAGTGATGGGGATCGACGCCCAGGTAGCGGAAGATGCTCTGGGTGATCGGGAGGATCAGTTTCTCGTGCGCCAGGACCACGCGGCGGAAATAGGGCTCCGCTTCCGGGAAGGGCCAGAACTCCTCGACCCGGTAGGGCGTCTCGCGCGGCTCGCCCAGGTCGAAGGCCCGGCGGCAGAAGACCCAGCCCTCGACCAGATCGGGATGGATGCCGGAGGTTTCCTTGATCGGGAAGTAGCCCTGCTTGACCGAGCCGATCCGCACCGAGTTGTACTTGAGTTTTTCCTCGAGCGTGGGGCGGGTGAAGACCTCGATGACCTTGTCCGGCACCTCGCGGTGAAGCGCGGCGTCGACCCCATGGTTCACCAGGATCGCAAAGCCGATCTCGTGCATCGCCTCGCCCAGCTGCTTCGCGAACTCGGCCTTGCCGGCCTCGCCGCCGTGGTAGAAGAGGCTCATGTCGCAGGTGCGGATCTGGAATTCCTCGTCGAATCCCTCGTCTCCCACGCCCTCGGCCAGATGATACTCGTGGGGCCGGTCCACCTGGTCGTACTGGCCGAATTCCTTGCTGACGGCGCCGACGCCGTGGTCCTTCTTCGATGCCATGAGCTGTTCTCCGAGGGGGACGGATTGCGAGACACTTGAGCTTACCGGGCCGCTCGACTTCCCGCTAGGCGACCGGGCGCTTTCGCGACCACCAGTAGTAGAACGGGACGCCGGTCAGGGTAAGCCCCACCCCGATCAGCGACTCGACCGGCCGGCCCAGGAGCGAGGTGCCGAGGTAGGCGGCGCAGAGGGCCAGGAAGAGGATCGGCGTCACCGGGTAGAGCAGCACCCGGTATGGGCGGTCGAGGTCGGGCTCCCGGCGCCGGAGGATCAGCACGCCCAGAACCACGAGACCATAGGCCACGAAGTCGGTGAAGCCGAAATAGCCAAGGATCGTGTCGTAGGAGCCTGACGCCACGAAGGCGCAGGCGATCAGGCCCTGGACCACGATCGCGTTGGCGGGGGTGCGGTACTTCGGATGAACCTTCTCCAGGCCCTTGAAGAAGAGCCCGTCAGCGGCGAGCGCATAGCCCATGCGGGGGAAGACCATGACCGCGGCGTTCAAGGCGCCCAGGGTCGAGATCATGACGCTCGCGGCGACGAAGGCGGCGGCGCGGTCGCCCATGACGGCTTTCATGGCGTCGGTGGCCACCAGCGACGACGAGGCGAGCTGGTTGAACGGCAGAACGTACTGATAGGCGGCGATGACCCCGAGGTAGATCACGATCACCGTGGCCATCCCGATGATGATGCCGCGGGGAAGACCCTTCCCCGGATCGCGGATTTCCCCGGCCACATAACTCGTGAAGGTCCAGCCGCTGTAGGCGAACGATGCCGGCACGATCGCGGCACCCACGGCGGCGAGGCGGCCGTTGACAGGAACGGTGCCCGGATCGAGGAAGTGACTCCACGAACCGTGGCTGCTGCCCAGGAACGGGAGCAGCATGACGAGGACGAGGACCAGGACTTTGAGGGTGGTGAGGACGTTCTGGACCCAGCCGCCGGTACGGACGCCGAGGACGTTGACGCCCACCAGAGCCAACAAGACACCCGCGGCCACCAGCTTGATGCCCAACGGCGAGAGCGGGATGAAGAAGCCGGCGTAGGAGGCGAACGCGGTTGCCACCGCCGCCAGCGAACCCGGGCCATCGACGAAGAAAAACATCCAGCCCATCAGGAAGGCGAGGAGCGGAAGGCGATAGATCCGCTTGAGGTACTGGTAGGTGCCGCCGGTTTCAGGGAGCGCCGCGCCCAGTTCGGCATAGCAGAGCCCGCCGGCGGTAGCCAGGATGCCGGCCACGATCCACACCGCCATGCTCCAGCCCGGCGAGCCGACGTTCCGGGCCACGATGCTGGGGCCCAGGAAGATGCCGGAGCCGATGACGCCGCCGATGATGATGGTGGTCGCTTCGAGGCGACCCAGGCCGCGGACCAGGGTCGGCGCCGCCATCAGAGCCCGAGGACTTTCTTCGAGATCATCATGTGGACGCCGACCCGGCCGTCGACCAGCTGGGTGATCCGGAGATCCGCTGCGATGCTCGCCAGCCGGTATGCCTCGACCTCGGGGAGCGACTTGGCTTCCATCAGGTACGTGATCATCTGGCGAAGTGCGATCCGGGTGGCCACCGTCAGATCGACGTCGGTGCCCATCGTGATCACGTGGGTGGGTGTCTCGGCCCGGGGCCAAGTGAGCTTCAGGTCCTTCCGGACGATGAACTGGAACCGGCCCCTGAGGGAGGTTTCGATCGCGGTCTGGTCCACTTCACCGTCGCCCTGGGCGGCGTGGCCGTCGCCGACTTCGAACAATGCGCCCGCGGCATGCACCGGGATGTAGAGCGTGGTGCCGGCCACCAGTTCGCGGTTGTCGAGGTTGCCGGCGTGAATGCCGGGCGGATTGCTGCTGACCCGGCCCGAGTCGGGCGGCGGCGCCACGCCCATGCTGCCGAAGAACGGGCGGAGGGGAATCCGGATGCCGTGATCGAGCTCGGCGATCAGGTTCTTCCGGTCGAGGCGGATGATCCGCATGGTGCCGGGGCCGGTGCAGATCTCGCGCATGAAGCCGGCGCAGCCGTTGTAGCCGTACCCGATCGGCAGATCGACCTTGAGGATCCGGACTTCGAGCACGTCACCGGGGAGAGCTCCCTCGACCTGAATCGGCCCGGTCAGGATGTGCCCGCCGGGCCCCTTGTCGGTGACGGAATCCACCACCGAGCGGAGCGAGGGCTCGATCTCGGCCGCCGATACGCCGGCGGCTTCGAGGCGGGCCGGCGTCGAGGTGATCAGGGTTTCGACTTCGACGATGTCGCCCGAGAAGATCCGGAGCACCGGCGTCGCCCCGGACCAGTAGTAGCCGTATGCCACCGTGTGGGGACCGACGGGCAGCCGATGGACCTTCTGGGCGAAGACGGGGCCGGCAGCCAGCAGCGAGAGGGCTACGGCGCAGCAAGACCAACGCATGGGGAGTCCGAAGTTGGGGCGACCCTGCCAAGGTAGCCCGCCGGCGCGCTGCTGGCGACCGGGCACCCTTCCTGGGGCCGGAGGAACTCCCCCAGCCCCGTCTCGAACTACGGCTCGTCGACCACCTGGGCGTGATAGGTCCCATTGGCGGCGCGTTCGAGGGTGACCGCCTTTTTGGTCCCGGTGGTGGCGGTGAACCGCACCTGGGCCAGCACGGTGGTGGCGCCCCGCGGCACGAAGGTCACGGTCACTTCGCCGGGGTTCAGGTACATCAGGCTCGAGTAGCTGGCCACCTTGGCGTCCATCCCGAAGACCTGCACCGAATCCGGCGCCTGGCCCGGCTGATTGGTGGCCTGGAGCCGGGCGTCGAGCAGGGTCGGGTCGGCGCTGGACGGCCCGACGATGTTCACCAGCCGGACATTGGCCCGGGTCGGATTCACACTCCCGGTATCGAGCACCACCGTGCTCATCGACACTGCACCGCTCGCCACGATCACGCTGTTGAGGTGGGCGGCACTCAGATTCGCCGCGAACCGGCCGATCTCCTGGGTGCCTGACCGCACCAGGACCTCCTGGTTACCGGCGGCCACCGTCGCGATCGACGAGGCCTTCCCGAACTCGAGATTCTGGATCACCGGCGTGTTCCCGATCAGCAGGTCCACCGTTCCCGTCCCCGGGGACACGTGAAGGAGCCGAACCTGGGCCTGGTCAGGCCCGGGTCCGCCCGAGTCCGCCTGACATGCCCCGAGCACCGCCACCGCCATCAAAGCAAACCGTTTCATTTGGCAACTCCTATCAGTGATGAGCCCCTCCAGACCCTACGCCAGGGTGGAGGACCGGTTTCGGTCCGGCGGCGGGACGAGGTACACTTGGGCGACCCCATTCGAGACACTCACGATGACGTTGCCCCCCCGCATTGCGTCCGTTGGACTCCTGGCGATGACCGCCTGCAGCGCGCCACCCCGCCCCGCCGAGGGCTTCATCCAGGTCCCGGGCGGGAAGATCTACTACGCCCGGATGGGGAACGGGCCCGGCACGCCGTTGATCGTGATCCACGGCGGCCCCGGCAGCAGCAGCTACGGCCTCAAGCCCTGGGCCGCCCTCGGCGACGACCGCCCGGTGATCCGCTACGATCAGCTCGGCTCCGGCAAGTCCGATCGCCCGACCGACACGACGCTGTTCACCGTCGACCGGGCCGTCGCGGAGCTGAACGCGCTCCGCGATTCGCTCGGACTGTCCGAGGTGCATCTCTACGGTCGGTCGTGGGGAGCGATGCTGATCGAGGCGTACATGGCCACCAACCCTCGTGGCGTGAAGAGCGTCACGCTGTCGAGTCCGCTGGTGACCACGGCCCAGTGGGAACACGACGCCGACTCCCTGAAGCGGCTGCTGCCCGATTCGCTCCAGCAGGCGTTGGCGCGGTTCGACTCGGCCGCCAAGGCCGCCGGAGCCGGCGGCAAGCCTCCGGCCGAGTACCAGGCGGCGGTGGCGGAGTACTACCACCGACACGTCCGCCGGCAACCGCGGCGGTCCACGGAGCCGGACAGCGGCGGATTCGGGCCGCTGGTCTACAACTACATGTGGGGGCCCAACGAATTCACCGCGACCGGAACGCTCAAGCACTTCGACGCCAGCGAGTCGATCCGGAAGATCGCCGTGCCGACACTCTTCATCACCGGCGAATTCGACGAGGCGACGCCGTCATCGACGAGCCGCTTCGCGGCGACGGTGCCGGGGGCCGAGTTCAAGGTGGTGCCGAACAGCGGGCACGGCACCGAGAACGACAACCCCGAGTTCCTGCTCGGCGCCGTCCGGGATTTCCTCCGCCGTGCGGACGCGAAGAAACCCTGACGCCCGGGAAGGGCCGGACCGGCGCCCGGTGGAAGGATCAGAGACCCAGGGAAAGCAGGAGCATGAAGGTCCGATGCTTGAAGCTGTCGCCGTTGGTGACGGTGGCGAGCTTGAGGTCGGACAGACCATACACGTAGCGCCCCTCGACGCCTAAGGCGCCGCCGATTTTGACGCCGGCGCCGATCACGGCCGCGTAGTTGGTCTTGGCGCGGCTCGAATTGGCGGGACAGGCGGCCCCGTTGGCCTCACGGCATTTGATCTCGAATGAGACTTGCGGGCCGGCGAATGCATACGGGCGAATAACCGGGACCGGCAACGTCAGCTTGAGGTAGACCGGAACGTCGAGGTGATCGACCTTGGTCGTGGCGGTCGCGAGGGCCTCATCCGATTGGAGCCCACGCTGGGCGTAGAGCGCCTCGACCCCGATGCTCAGCAGTCCGCCGCCGCTGCCGAGGTAGAGGCCCCCGGCGATGCCGGTCCGGGTATTGAGGTTGCCCGGCAGGACACCCTTGTTCGAGATGTTCCCGAAGGCCACCCCGCCCTTGACCCCGATAGTTTGCGCCGAAAGGGGCGCCGCCGCGCCCAAAGCCGTGAGACCGACGACGATCAGCCGTTTCATGATGGAATTCATGGTATTCGAATCTCCTTCGTGGTGTTGCGTTCCGACGACATCCTGATCGGACGGCCCCCGGTCGACGCGTTTGCACATCCCCCGAACGCGACCGGCCATTCGAGTGCCGCCATCAAGGCTCGGACCGGGCTGCCCTTTTCGATGTACCGGGAAGTCTCTCCCGGTGGACGGGGAACGACCATCGCTCATCCGGTTGAGCGGACCGGGCCATCGAAGGGACTACGATGCGCCTCGACGTCCGAGCCCCTCGATATCATCAAGTGGACACCGACCGGGCCGTCGATCATGGTGGCCGCGATGAGATCAACGTCGGCATGGGTCGAGACTTTGGGATGGTTGGCGGGAGCAACGATCTCAATGGAGCGTCGGGCTGGTGCCTTGCCGGCTCCTCGAGAGCGGGTGATCGCGAAAAAACGCCCACATGCGGCTCGTCGCGTCAACGCCGGTACTGGTGGTGCCGACGAACCACTCCGGCAGCGGCATGCCACCGGGCCAGGTATGGCCGCCACCCTGGATCCGGTAGAACACCACCGCCGCACTATCGGCGCAGTTGGGGTATTCGATCCGCGTGACATCGACAGCGACGGCCGAATCGG
>JANMXA010000119.1:0-4231 GCA_031394255.1 Gemmatimonadota bacterium | reverse complement strand
GTCCCCGGTCGGGGTCCGGTCAGGAGCGTCGGTGATGGCGTGGGGTTTCTCGGTCCGGAACGCAGTGCCCCGGAAGAGACCCACGACGGCGTCGGCCTGGTTGGTGATGGTGACGTGATAGTAGAGAATCCGGTTGCTCCGCACCGCCTCGACCGCCGCGGCGGTGAGGACGTCGCCCGGATGAATGGCGGCTGGATACGTCATGTTGTTGTCGATACTGACCGCCAGGTTCCCCTGGGTGTTGCAGGCAAAGGCGAAGGCGCTGTCCGCAAAGGCAAAACTCACCCCGCCGTGACAGACGCCGAACCCGTTGCACATCTCCTTCCGCACCGTCATCCGGAGCGTACACCGTCCCGGGCCGATCTCCACGAACTCGGCGCCGAGCCATTTGGTGAACCCGTCGGTCTTCATCATGCTGGCGGCCACGCGCTCCGCCTTTTCCTGCGGGGATATCTCGGTCATCCGTGGAATCTTCCCTTGGCTGCGGCCATGCGCCTGAGCATCGGGGAGGCGCGGTAGCGGTCGTCGCCGTACTCGGCCAGGAGCTGGTCGAGGCGGGCCAGCACGGTGGCGGGGCCGAGTTCGTCGGCCCAGGCCAGCAGGCCCTTCGGATAGTTGACGCCCTTGGTCATCGCGAGGTCGAGGTCTTTCGCGGAGGCCACGTGCCAGAGGAGGGCATCGGCGGCGGCGTTGATCAATACGGCGATCACTCGTGGCGCGATCTGCTCGGCGAGGGCGTTCTCGCGGGTCGGTTCGGGGTTCACGGCGCCGGGCCGGTAGTCGAAGTGGCCTCGGCTGGTCTTCCGGCCGTAGAGCCCGCCGTCCACCAGGCGCTTCTGGGAAAGGAACGGCCGGTACCTTGGGTCGTAGCCGAACGCTTCGAACACCGAGGCGGACACTGCGTAGTTCACGTCGTTCCCGATCAGGTCCATCAACTCGAAGGGGCCCATCTTGAAGCCGGCTTCCTTCATGGCCCAATCGATGGTGGCCTTGTCGGCGATGCCCTCTTCGAAGATCCGGAGTGCCTCGCTGTAGAACGGCCGGGCGATCCGGTTCACGATGAAGCCCGGCGTGTCCGAGGCCACCACTGTGGTCTTTCCCCATGAATTGACCAGCTTCACCGAGTGCTCGGTCACGGCGGGACCGGTTACCACGCCGGGGACGATCTCCACCAGCGGGAGCACCGGCGCGGGGTTGAAGAAGTGGATCCCGATCACCTGTTCCGGGCGGGTCGAGGCCGAGGCGATGGCGGTGACCGAGAGCGACGAGGTGTTGGTGGCGAGCACCGCGTCGGGGCCGACCACGGCGTCGAGCGCCTTGAAGGTCGTCTTCTTGATGGCGAGATCTTCGACGATCGCTTCGATCACGAGACCGGCCGGCTGGAAGACGCTCATGTCGCCGGAAGCGGGCGTGTGATATTCGATCCGGGCCAGCAGGCCATCGGCGTCAACCTGCGATAGGCGGCCTTTCTCGACTTCCCGGGCCATCGCTTTGGCGTGGCCCGATTTGGCGCGATCGGTGGCGCCGGCGAACGGATCGGCCAGGATCACCCGGTGGCCGGCCGCGGCCGCCACCTGGGCGATGCCCGCGCCCATCGTTCCCGCGCCCAGCACGCCGACGACTGTCTCTCTGGTAAACCCCACCGATTGAACTCCTGGTTCGAAGGCCCGGGCCGTCTGGCCGTTACTTGCCGGTAAAGGCGGGCTTCCGCTTTTCGCGGAACGCGGTGACGCCCTCGGTGTGGTCCGTACTGTGGCCGCAGATCGTCTGCAACTCGCCTTCGGCGGTGAGCTGCTGCTCGAAGGTATTGGTGGCGGCCGCATTGATGAGCCGCTTGGTCAGGCCTAACGCCAGCGTGGGCATCGCCGCGAGCCGGGTGGCGAGGGCCCAGGCTTCAGTTTCCAGCGAGGCGAGCGGCACGGCCTTGAGGATCATGCCCCATTCGGCGGCCTGCTTCGCGGGGATCTTGTCACCCAGCATCAGCGCGGCGGTCGCGCGGGCGCGGCCCACGAGGTAGGGCAGGGTCCACGAACCGCCGGTATCGGGCACCAGGCCGATGTTGATGAATGCCTGGATGAACGAGGCCTCTTCCGCGGCGATGACGAAGTCGCAGGCGAGGGCCAGATTGGCGCCGGCTCCGGCAGCAACGCCGTTCACGGCGCACACCACCGGCCGGTCGAGCGAGCGGATGGCTCGGGCCACGGGGTTCCAGCTCTCCTCGAGGTGGTTCCCGAAGTCACCGCCTACCGCCTGGCCGCTGATGTCCTGGCCGGCACAGAAGCCTCGACCGGCGCCGGTCAGATAGACAGCGCGGAGGCTCCGGTCCTTCGCGATGGTGTCGAGGTGGCCCATCAAGAGCGGGAACATCGCGTGGTTGAAGCTGTTCAAGACGTCGGGCCGGTTCAGGGTCAGGCGGGCCACGCCGTCCCGGCGTTCGAGGAGGACGGAGTCCTGGGACATGGGGGACCTGTGGTTAGTGGTGACGGGTCGGAACGAGCGGAAAGTTAGCACCACAAAGGGCGCAGCGCAGCCTGATTGGTCATCGTTATCTTCGATTCACACATGACCAACACCGACTCCCGGCCGGCCCGCGGCGACCTCGCAAATCACTGGTCGCTCGATCCCAACGTGGCCGTCCTCAATCACGGTTCTTTTGGCGCCTGCCCCACCGCGGTGCTCGCGGAACAGACTCGCCTCCGCGCCCTGATCGAGGCCAATCCTACCGGTTTCTACTTCAACGAACGCCCCAGGCTCTGGCGCGAAGCGATCGACGCGATCAGCCGCTTCATGAACGCCGACCCCGACGGCGTGGCGTTCCAGACCAACGCCACCGCCGCGGTCAACACGGTGCTGAAGAGCCTGACCTTCCGGCCCGGCGACGAGATCCTGGTGCTCGACCACGCCTACCAGGCCTGCCGCAATACGGTCGAGTTCATCGCCGTCCAGCAGGGCGTGAAGGTGGTTCCGGTGGCGCTGCCGTTCCCGCCGGAGAGCCAAGACCAGATCGTCGAACTGGTCGTTGCCGCGGTCACCGACCGGACCAGGCTTGCCATGATCGACGCGGTGACGAGTCCCACCGCGCTCCGGCTCCCGTTCGAACGGCTGACCCGGGAGCTCGAAGCCCGCGGGATCGACGTGCTGCTCGACGCCGCCCACGGTGCCGGGATCGTGCCGCTCGACGTTCGCGCGTTAGGCGCGGCCTATGTGGCCACCAACTGTCACAAGTGGCTCTGCACCCCGAAAGCCGCCGGTGTCCTCTCGGTCCGGGCCGACCGGCGCCACCTGATCCGCCCGCTGATCACGAGCCACGGCCTCTCGGCCGGCGCCGAGGGCAACGCGCGGTTCCGGGTCGAACACGACTGGCCCGGCACCATCGATCCTACCCCGTGGCTCTGCATCCCGAAGGCGATCGAGTATCTGGGCGGGCTCATGCCCGGGGGCTGGCCCGCGATCATGGAGCGGAACCACGCTCTGGCCGTCCGCGCCCGCGACATTCTGGCCGACGCGATCGGAGCCCCGAGCCGGGCACCCACCTCAATGCTGGCCTCGATGGCCACCCTGGCCATCGAGCCGGATACCGATCCCGGTCGCCCGGCGCTCACGGCCGATCCCTTGATGAGCCGGCTCCTCGATGAGTACCGGATCCAGGTGGTGGTGTTCTCCTGGCCGATGCACCGGGCCCGTTATCTCCGGGTGTCCGCGGCCCTGTACAACGGCGAGGATGAGTATCGGTTCCTGGCCAAGGCACTGGGGGCCTTTGGCATTCGGGCGCCGTAACCGGGATGTCAACGATGAACCTTGCCGTTCGTCTGCCCCTGCTCGTGGTTGCGGCGCTCCAGGTCGCGATTCCCGGCCGTCTCGCCGCCCAGGGTGACTCGGCGTCACGCCCGAAGGTTCTCGTCATCGCCACCGGCGGGACCATCGCCGGGGTACAGGATGCCCCGGGGACGCTCGGTGCCTACCGTGCCGGAAAGTTGACCGCCGAGCAGATCCTTGGCTCGGTGCCGCAGCTCTCGGCGGTGGCGCAGGTCGAGACCGAGCAGTTCTCGAACGTCGCAAGCCCGCTAATTACCCCCGATCAATGGATTGCGCTGGCCCGCCGGATCGATGGCGTGCTGCGCTCCCGGCCCGATCTGGCCGGCGTCGTAGTGACGCATGGCACCGACCGGCTCGAAGAGACCGCGTTCTTCCTCTATCTCACCGTGCGCTCGGAGAAGCCGGTCGTGCTGGT
>JANMXA010000118.1:0-5004 GCA_031394255.1 Gemmatimonadota bacterium | reverse complement strand
GGTCGGGACGCGGTCCACCACGGCGGCGCGGTCGGGGGGATGGCAACGGGGTTCCTCGAGAGTCAGTTATGGTCATAATATAGTGGTCATTTTGGTTTTCTGAGTACCGGGCCCCGTGGCCACGCCCCAGTCTAGCCACGGCATCGCCCGGGGTGTCACCCGGATAACGCATTTGCCGCCAATCCGCTGCAAAACCATCCTCGGGATGGTAGAATCCGGTCGACTACGCCCAGGCCTGCCATGCCGATTGCCATCCTGCTGCTCCTCCAGGCCGCCGCTCCCTCGGCCGCGTTCGTCGACGTGTCCGTCATCCCGGCCGTTCGCCCCGGCGTGCTGACCCACCAGACCGTGATCGTACAGGATGGCCGGATCACCTGGTCCGGCCCGGCCGCCAAGGCGACGATCCCGGCCGGCGCCGTCCGGATCGACGGTCGCGGGAAATTTCTCCTCCCCGGCTTCGCGGACATGCACACCCATCCGTCGAGCCCGTTCGATCTCTACACCTACCTGGCCAACGGGATCACCCGGATCCGCGTCATGTGGGGCGACACCGCCACCCTGCGCTGGCGCCGCGATGCCGAGACCGGCACCCTTCCAGCCCCGCGGATCTACACCGCCGGCGCGATCATCGATGGAAGCCCGCCGTCACAACCCATGATGACGGTGCTCACCGACCCAACCCAGGCCCGCGCCGAAGTGATGGCCCAGCACACGGCCGGGTTCGATTTCATCAAGGTCTACAACAGCGTCCCCAAAGCCGTCTACGACACGATCACCGCCGTCGCCCGGGAACTCGGCATGCCGGTGGCCGGGCATGTGCCGTTCGCGGCAGGCCTCGCGGGCGCCCTCGCTGCCCATCAGGCGTCGATTGAACATCTCCGCGGGTACATCGCGGAACTGGTCCCGAAGGACGCGCCGATCCAGCCCGGCGCCACACTGCGCTCCCGCACCCTGGCATGGAACAACATCGACCAGACCCGGTTCCCCGCCCTGGTAAAGCGCACCGTGGCGGCCGGCGTCTGGAATGTCCCCACCTTCGTCGTCCAGGCCCTCGACATGCTCCCGTCGGCGGAATACCGGGCGTTGATGGCGCGGCCGGAAGTAGCCCTGCTGGGCCGGGACAACGTCCCCGACCGGTCGAAGATCAGCTACCTCGCCGACTACACCGACGCCGACTTCGCCGAGTCCGAGCGCGCCATCCTCCCGCAGATGGCCTTCGCCCGCGCCCTCTACGAGCGCGGCGCCCATCTCATGCTCGGCACCGACTCGTGGCTGAACGGCTGGGCATTCCACGACGAAATGAAACTGTTCGAGAAGGCCGGCATTCCCCGCGCCGCGATCCTCCGGCTCGCCACCCACGAACCTGCCGTCTTCCTCGGCCTCGGCCGGACCCAGGGCGCCGTGACCGCGGGCTACGCCGCAGATCTCCAGCTGGTCGGCGGGAATCCGCTCGACGACCTGAACCATTTGATGGACCGAGCCGGCGTGATGGTCCGCGGCCGCTGGTATCCGAAGGACGAACTCGACCGCACCCTCCGTGCCCTCGCACCCGGACTCCGCCCCATGACTCCCGAGCCTCCGATCGACCGCCGCTCCTATGTGTTGGGCGCCATCGGCGCCTTCGCCGAGATGGTGGGCGGCGGTGTGAAGCGCCTGGCGCTCTCCGACGTCCTCACGCCCGCGGAAGCCGACGGGCTCGAGGCCGAGGCGGGACGCATCGCCGAACGGAACCATGCCCGAATCTTCCGCGATCCCGACCTGATCGTGACCGATCTCTTCCCCGCCGATGTGGCCACCGGCCGGCACGTGCTGGTGATCTACGCGGGAACGGCCCTGGATGAATACCAGGCCCTCAAGCGAGACCGGGCCGCGCTGGTGGCGGCCGGCACATATGAAGGCGCCGCGCGACGGGAGATCGCGCGGCGCTTCGGGAAGCTGCTGTCCTATCCGGATGCCAAGATCGACGCTCTGCTGGCGGGCAAGCCCTAGCGGGCTGCGGCCTCCTTGTAGACTCGACCGGCCTTCATCACGAAACTCACCTGCTCGAGACGGCGAATGTCCTCGAGCGGGTTCCCGTTCACCGCGATCAGATCGGCCCACTTCCCCACTTCGATGGTCCCCGTCCGGTCGCCGATCCCGATCAGGTCCGCCGCGTTGACCGTGGCCATCCGGATGGCCTCGGCCGGGGTGGCGCCAAGTTGATCGACCAGCAGCGAAAACTCCTGGGCGTTCCGCCCGTGGATGTCACCCGTGGCGTCGGTGCCGAAGGCAAACTTCACCCCGCTCTGGAACGCCTTCCGGAGCCGGACCCGGCGCTCCGGTTCGATCCGCTTCGCCTTGGCAATGGCGTAGTCGGGGTATCCCTTCGCCGCACCGAGACGGACGATCTCCTCGAGAATGATCAGCGTCGGCACCAGGTAGACGCCCCTCGCCTTCATCAGCGCGATCCCCTCATCGTCGATCAGCGAGCCATGCTCGATCGACGCGACCCCGGCGTTCACCGCCGCGATAACCCCGCGCGCCCCATGAGCGTGGGCCGCCACCTTCCGGCCGAGCCGGGCCGCCTCCTCGACCGCGGCGCGGAGCTCGTCGTCGGCAAACTGGGAGGCGGACGGCGCGTCGCCCTGGGAGAGGATTCCGCCGGTCGCGGTGATCTTGATGTGGTCCGCGCCGAACTTGATGTTGGTCCGGACGGCCCGCCGCACCTCGTCCACCCCGGTCACCATGACGCCGGTGCCGGGAATCGGAATCGAGGGATTGAACCCGTTCACGTCAGCGTGCCCGCCGACGATCCCCAGCGAGGGCCCCGCCACGTACATCCTCGGCCCCGGAATGACGCCCCGGGCCACCAGATCCCGCACCGCCACGTCGGCGAAGTTGACGGCGCCGACATCACGAATGGTGGTGAACCCGGCATCGATCGTCTTCTTCGCGTTGACAGCGCCGTACACCCCGGCGTGGGCCGGCGTCTCCTTGAGGATCGCGGAGTCGCCGCCGTCGCTGTCGAACGAGTTGATGTGGGTGTGGGTGTCGATGAGACCGGGAAGCAGCGTGCGCTCACCCAGGTCGATCACCCGGGCGCCCTTCGGGATCGTCACAGAACCCGACGGGCCCACGGCCGTGATGGTCTCGCCCTGGACGATCACCACCGGGTGCTCGATCACCCGGCCGTCGCCGACGACCAGCCGGCCGGCGCGGATCGCGGTGACGTCGGCGGAGGCCGGAGGGCTCTGGGCACCGGCCGAAGCCAGGGGGAACAGCGCGAGAGCGGCCGCGAAGCGCCAACGGGTCATGGACTGCCTCCACAGGTGATCAACGTTCGACGATCCTAACACCCGGGCCTTGAGACCGCCACCGGATCGGATCGCGACAGAGGCAGCCGCTTGTCGCCTCTCGGAAGATCCCCTAGGTTGGACCGAGCCTCTTCCAGGTGGCCCCACGCCTTTCACCACCCGTTGGCTCATCGGCCTCGCGGCGCTCGGCCAGTTTGTCCTCGCCGGCCCGGCACTCGCACAGTCACGCGGCGCGGCCGTGTACGCGAGCAAATGCACCAGCTGTCACGATGGCGACGGTTCGGCCCGGGCACCGCGGCGGGTCGCGCTCGGGGCCATGACCCCGCGGGCCATTCTCGCTACGCTGACCCAGGGCACGATGCGCGAGGTCGCCGCCGACCTGAGCCCCGAAGATCGGCGCGCAGTGGCGGAGTATCTGAGCGGCCAGCCGCTCGTCGCGGCCACTCCGCAGCCTGGCGCCTTCTGTGCTGCGCCACCGGGACCATTGCCCGCGGCCAGCGACCGGGACTGGACGGCATGGGGTGGCTCGCCCGCGGGCACCGGGTTCCGGACGGCGGACCAGGCCGGCCTGAGCGCGGCGGACGTCCCCGGGCTCGAGTTGCGCTGGGCGTTCGGGTTCCCCGGAGGCACCGTCACACGGGCGCAGCCCACGGTGGTGGGCGACCGCGTCGTGATCGGAGGCCAGTTCGGCGACATCTATTCGCTCGATCTCCATACCGGCTGCATCCAGTGGACCTACGAGGGCGACGCGGCGGTCAAAGGCGTCGTCGCGATCTCGGCGCCCGCCGACGGCCGGCGAACCGCGGTCGCAGCCGATTTCCGAACCACCGTCACGGCACTTGATCTCGCGACCGGCAAGCCGCTCTGGAAGACCCGCGTCGGCGACCATCCGTCGTCCAGCATCACCGGATCTCCCGTGATTCACGACGGCCGGGTGTTCGTCCCCGTGTCCTCGATGGAAGTGGTCGCCGCGGCCAACCCGGCCTACCGATGCTGCACGTCATCGGGCGCGGTGGTCGCGCTCGACCTGGCCACCGGTGCCGTGCTCTGGCGGCACCGGGCCATCAAACAGAAGGCCCGGGAGGTGGGAAAGACCGCGGCGGGCTTGCCGACTTTCGGACCCGCCGGCGCCCCGATCTGGTCCAGCCCCACGGTCGACGCGCGTCGTGGTCTGGTCTACGTCGGCACGGGGGAGAACTACACCCACCCCACCACCGAGACCAGCGACGCGATCCTGGCGCTCGACCAGCGGACCGGGCGCCTGGCCTGGTCATTTCAGGCCACCAGACAGGACGCCTACAACATGGCCTGCGGTGGCCGGCCGGGCGGCAACTGTCCCGCCCCGAACGGCTCGGACCTCGATTTCGGACAGGCGCCGCTGCTGACCGCCATGCCGGACGGGCGTCCGATCCTCATCGCCGGCCAGAAGGGCGGGACGGTCTACGCGCTCGACCCCGATCGGCGGGGCGCGATCGTGTGGCAGACCCGGGTCGGGCGCGGCGGAGCGTTAGGCGGGGTCCACTGGGGCGTGGCCGCCGGTGAGGGCCGGGTGTTCGCCCCCGTTTCCGACCGGATGACGCCGGTCGATCCTCCCGGCGAAGCCAGGCCCGGACTGCACGCGCTCGATATCGTCACCGGCGCCGCGCTGTGGAGCCAGACCGCGCCGCCCTGCGCCGAGCGCCGAGGCTGCTTCGCGGCTTTTTCCTCGGCG
>JANMXA010000117.1:0-51549 GCA_031394255.1 Gemmatimonadota bacterium | reverse complement strand
GAGCCTTTGGGTGATGTGGTTCCCGGGGTCAGGTCGATCCGGTGGGGCCGGATCACCTCGAGCACCATCTTAAAGGCGAGGTACAGAAGCAGCGCCGTACCGCTTAGCCAGAGCGTCCACCGAACCGCCGGGATCGACACCACCGCCGCGGCTCCCCCCGCGGCCAGAGCGAAGTAGACGAAGTCACCGGCCGTCGAACCGATACCGAGGAGAGCCGCGTCGCGCGTTCCCCGCTCAATCCCGGTCTTCAGGACCGCAACGTTGACCAGGCCAAGGTCGAGGCACAGGGAGATCGACAAACCCCTTCGCCCGGGTCGCGCAAATTGGGCGTTTGTGAGAGAGCAACTCGTCTTCAACCCCTGTAACGCAAGTGGCGGCCTTGGTGAGCTAGTTGCGGTTCGCCGCGGGATCGGCTTGGCGGTAGACCTGCTCGAAGCGGGGATCCGAGTGCAGCGGCTGGAACTCCAGGCCGTGGAGGTAGAACCAGAGCTGGGCCCCCCGCGGCCGGGCCCGCTCGATCAGGTCGATGGCCTCCGACGTTCGACCGACAGCCAACAGGGCGCTGCTCGCGAATCTGGCGGTGGTCGGTGAGAGGCTCCCCGTTCCGACCTCGGCCACGATCCGGGTGACCTCCGCGCCGGCCCGCGCCCGGTTCCCCTCGGCCATCAGAACCCTGACCAGGAGCGTGCGGGCCGGAATGGTGTAGTTCGTGTCCATGGCCAGGGCCAGATCGGCGTCATCGTGCGCGGACCGGACGTCGCCTCCGGAAAGTTCGATCAGGCCGCGCACCACCCTGACGTACGGGCTGCTGGCCGTCCGGCTCGCCGTCACCGCGCTGTCGACCACCCGCCTTGCCTCCTCGACCCGGCCAGCCTGGAGGAGCATGGCCGACAGGGACATCAGCGCCAGCGGCCGATTGTGGTCCAGCGCAAAGGCGCGTCGGTAGGCGTCGGCCGCCCGGGTGTCATTCCCGAGGGCCATGAGCGTCTGGCCCAGCTGGTACCAGCCCTCCGCCATGGTCGAATCGATCGCGAGCGCCCGGTCAAAAGCCTCCACCGCGCCTCGCATCCGGTAGGGGTCGTCCACCGTCAGCACATAGCCGCGGGTCAGCCAGGCGTCGGCGGACGTCGAGTCGGCGGCAATGGCCCGTGCCGCGTAGTCGATCGCCATGGCGTGCAGCTCGGCGGCCGTTCGCCCCTCGTGCGCCCACCCCCAATCGCCGAACAGTGCGTAGGTGTAGCCCACCTTTGCCAATGCCGCGGCGTTCTCCGGCTCATCGGCGAGCACCGCCTGGTACTCGGTGATAGCCTCACTGGCGGCGGCAGGGGTCCGCTTTGCCACCAGGGCGTTGCCTTTCACGAGGTGCGGATTGACTGATGATGTCCGGTTGGCAGCGGGGCGACGGACCAGCATCGTGGCGAGGACCACGCCCAGCAGGCCGAGGGCAGCGATCGCCAGGATGCGTCGAGTCGGGCGGGGGGCAACGCTCGAGCGGGCAAGGGCCTCGGCAAACGCGCCGGCGCTTGAATACCGATCGGCGGGCGTCGGGGACAAAGCGCGTCTGATCGCCAGATCCGCGGCCACCGGCACGGCGGCGCGGAGCCGGCGTGCCGACGGAATGGGATCGGTGACCCGCTTGGTCATGATCGCGTGGCTGCTCGCCCCGGTATAGGGCGGCTCCCCGACCAGCATCTCGAACGCCATGCACGCCAGGCTGTAGACATCGCTGGACGCTTCGACGTTGCGGTCGCCGGCCGCCTGTTCCGGGCTCATGTAGGCCGGCGTACCGATGGCCAGGCCGGTTGCCGTGAGCCGGCCGGCGCCCTGGTCGATCGCGTGGGCGATGCCGAAGTCGGTGACCAGGGCATGGCCCTTGGCGAGCAGGATGTTCTCGGGCTTGATGTCCCGGTGAATCACGCCCCGGGCATGGGCGGTATCGAGAGCGTCGGCAATTTCCCGGATGAGCGTCATGACCACATCGATCGGGAGCTCGCGCGTGCGGGACAGGCGATCCCGGAGGGTCTCGCCGTCCACGAACGGCATCGTGTACCACAGGATGCCGTCCGACTCACCGGAATCGAAGACCGTCAGGATGTGGGGGTGCTGAAGGCCCGCGGCGATGTCGATTTCCCGCCGGAACCGCTCGGGGCCGAGGGCGTGGGCCAACTGGGGGTCCAGGACCTTCAGGGCGACCTCGCGGCGGTGCCGGAGGTCGCGGGCCAGATAGACCGTGGCCATCCCGCCCCGGCCGAGTTCGCGCTCGAGGACATAACGATCGGAGAGTACCGCGGACAAGCGGTCGCGCATGTGCCCCGTGCCGTTCGGGTGGGCCGAAGCGGGAGCATATCCCCTCGGCCCGCCATGATCAACTTGATCGGTCCGGGTCCCGCCTCGGTGGCATCACGGTCGGCCGGAGGATATAATGGACTTCCTAGTGGACCATTGAATGCCCGCCGGACGCCTCCCGATCCGATCGCCGCCGGGGTGATCCGGGCACCGATGGACTGCTGCCCGCGCGACGCTCAGTCTGCCGGACGAGTGGGGGAACGACTTCAAGCCTCCGTCCAGAATCCATCGATGGATTGATGGTGCCCGCCGAAACGTGCCGCTATCCATCAGCGTACCGCCGCGCCTGCGCGGTTGCCCGACGCCATTGGATTCAACCGATCTCCCTGAGGTGCCACAGTGTCATCGTCGATTCGAACATCTCTGCGCGCGTGGAGTGTCCTGTTAGCGACGACCGGGTCGTTCGCCGCAGGCTGCAGTTCCGGCACGACCAATACGGATCCCGGCGTCATCGCGCTCTCGATCACACCGACTTCCGCCACCATTCAGCAGGGGGCCTCCGCCCCGGTGGCCGCGACCCTGACCCGGAGCGGCAGCTTCACCGGGATCGTGAATCTCACTGTCACGGGCGCCCCGACCGGCGTGACGGCGGTGGTGTCCAACGTCCAGACGACCGGCGCGGTGACCACCGCCACCGTCACGATCAACGTGGACGCCGCGACCACACCCGGCGCCTATCCCCTGGTCGTTCACGGCAACGGCACCGGCGTCACCGAGGCCACGGCCAACTTCGCCCTCACGGTGACTGCGCTACCGTCCAGCTACAGCTTGTCATTATCGGCGGCCGCGCTCAGCATCCCGCAGGGCGGGAACGCGCCGACGACAACTGTGACCATCACCCGGGTCAACTTCACCGGCGCAGTCACCCTCGGCGTCACCGGCCTGCCGGCCAACGTCACGGCGGCATTCGTCCCGGCGGCCCCCACGACCAACACCTCGGTGCTCACGCTCACCGTGGGCGCGGCGGCGGCACTTGGGAACACGAACCTCGTTGTCACCGGCACCACCACCACGGCCGGGAACCAGAACACGCCCCTCACGCTCACCGTCGCGCCGGCGGGCAATTTCTCCCTTACCACGACGCCCGCGAGCAGCGTCGGCGTCACCCAGGGCACCAATGTCCCGGTGACGGTGAACATTGTTCGCACCGGCGGGAACGCCAGCGACGTGGCGCTCACGGCGGCCGGCACCCTGCCGACCGGCCTGACGCTCGCCTTCCTCCCGACGAGTACCACCACCAACGCCTCGGTCCTCACCGTCACGGCGGCCGTGGGCACGGCCGTCGGATCCTACCCGATCGTGATCCACGGTAACACAGCCGGGTTGGCCGAGCAGGTCGTCAACCTGACCATCAACGTGGTTGCCCCGAGCGGGATCAACATCGACGTCGACGTGTCGGCATGCTCGGTGTCCGATCGCCCGGCCTGGGTCGCGCTTCAGGACGGTTCGGCCGCCGCCCCGTGGACGGTGGTGACCCCGGTTGCGAACGTCTACCATTTCACGATCGCTCAATCCACCGGCGGTGTGGCGTATGTGCACCTGGGCAACGGAACCTCAACCCTGAATATCTATCACCTCGCCCTGTCCGAGACCGGGCTCTACCCCCACACCTTCTGCCCGGCCATTCCGCCTGGCATTACCGTCAACGGCACCGCCGCGAATCTGGCGACCAATTTTGTCGGGACGATCAATTTCGGCGGCGCGACCAAGACGGTGCTGGCCGACGGCGCCTTCCAGATCACCGGTGCCAAGTCGGGCGTCAACGACGTGGTTGCCTACATGAAGCCGGCCGGCGGCGTCGGTACGGCAGACCGCGGCTTCATCAACCGGGGCCTCAATCCGGGCGACAACGGGTCGTTGGGAACCGTTGACTTTACTGGCGCCAACTCCTTCGCGGCGATCTCGTCAGGCGCAACCGTGAGCGGCGGCGTCGGAGGCGAAACCTTGAGCCAAGCCATGCGCTACTATACCGGCACCGGGGCCAACGCCTGCACCGGAGCATCCCTCTATGGCGGACTCCAGTTCACCGGCAGCAGTTTCACAGTGTACGGCGTGCCGGCGGCCAACCAAGTGGCGACCGACTTCCATAGCATCTTCCTTTCTGTGACCAACGGCACCGCAACGAGCCGGCAGTTGCAGGAAGACTTCCAGGGGCTGACGGCCCGAACCGCGTCGCCGTTCGTGCTCCCCTCGTTGCTCCCCACTCCGACCATGGCCACGGCGACCGCGCCCTACAAACGGCTCGATCTGTCGGTGACCCTGGCGCCCGAGTTCAACTCCTCCGCCTCGGTGATCCAGGTGGATCAGACCACGCCGGGCCGGGACATTTTCCTGAGCCTGACTCCGGGATACATCAACGGCGGGACGGCGGCGTTCCTGGTGCCGGACTTCTCGGCGCTGGCCGGGTGGAACAACGCCTGGGCGCCCGCCGGCGCGGATCAAATCCAATGGATCCTGACCGGCGTCGGCACGACTCTCAGTGCCTGTCAGGACGGTCACCGATTCGTGGCGTCGTCACGGAGCGGCACCAACTAGGTTCGGCCCCTCCGGGCGTCGTCCTCGGCGTCCGAGGTGGGGTTGGCTGGTTAGGCAGAAACGGCACTACCGTGAGATCGGAGGGCCTCGGTTGTCACCCGAGGCCCTCTGTTTTCGTGACCTGATTTGGGAAGGAGCCGACGACCCGTCACTGCCTCACGGCGTAACGGTGACCCGTGCCCGTCATCGAGGGATGAATCGCGCGATGATAGGGCCAAGATCGAGGCACAGAAGGATCGACAGGAGAAAGCCCCGGGCGAACAGGTCGGTGGTGTGTCGAACCATTCTCGACGGTAAACCCCTCCGCTGCGGTCGCGCAAATTGTGCGTGCCGTTCGGGTGGGCCGACGTGGGAGAGTTATTCCCTCGGCCTGCCATGATCAACTTGGTCGGTCCGGGTCCCGCCTCGGTGGCACCACGGTCTGCCGGAGGATATAATGGACTTCCTGGTGGACCATTGAATGCCCCGCTGGATGACTCCCGATTCGATCGCTGCCGGGGTGATCCGGGCACCGATGGACTGCTGCCAGCGCGACGCTCACGACGTTCAAGGTTCGATATGGCACCGCTTGATCCAATCCTTGCTGCGCTGCTCTCAGTCCCCCCGGATCCGAACGCCATCCCGATCTCGGCCCAGCCGATCGAAAAGGTCAGGGCCGAAACCCGGACCGCGCTCGCCGGCATCGACCAGCCGGGCCCTGTCATGCGCCGGGTGGAAGAAGAGATGGTGCCGGTGCGGGGCGGTTCGATCCGGGCCCGGGTCTACTGGCCCAACTCCGGGCCATCTGGTGCCGCTCCCGGCCTGGTGTATTTCCACGGGGGCGGCTGGGTCCAGTGCGATCTCGACACCCACGACTCGCTGGTGCGAAACCTGGCCGACCAGGCCGGGGTCGTCGTGGCGTCGATCGGCTACCGGATGGCGCCCGAGCACAAGTTTCCGGTTCCGTTCGAAGACGCATTGGCCGCCACCCGCTGGCTGGCCGACAACGCGGAGCGCCTCGGCATCGATCCGGACCGACTTGCCGTTGGGGGTGACAGCGCGGGCGGGAACCTGGCCGCCGCAGTGACCCAGGCCGTTCGGGACGGAGGCGGCCTCGCGCTCCGGTTCCAGCTGCTCCTCTACCCGGTCACCGATCTGGCCAGCGATCACGAATCCCGCCGCATGTTCGGCCAGGGGTACTGGCTCGACAACATGCCGTTCTACACGGAGGCGTACATCCGCCAACCCCACGACCGCCTCGACCCGCGCGCCTCGCCCCTCAGGGCCCCGAGCCTGGCCGGCCTGCCGCCGGCGCTGGTCGTGACGGCGGAGTACGACCCGCTCCGGGATGAAGGGCGGGCCTACGCGGATGCCCTCAGAGCTGCCGGTGTCGCGGTGTCGTATGTGTGCGCGCCGTCGATGATTCACGGATACCTCGCCCTCCATCCCATCCTGGCGGCTGGGGCAGCCGGCCTGACCGACTGCGCGGCCGCGCTGCGCCAGGGCCTGGCCGCCTGAAGCATTTGCGGGCGGGGCGGCCGGGATGCATATTGGGCAAAGGTTCAGTGAATAGACCTTTAAACCGGATGGGGATCATGACGGGGATCGATTTCGGATTCGTGGCAACGGCGGTCGGCCCGGCCGGGACGCCGGATGTGCCGATGTACCGCGAGCTGATTGGCGATTGCGAGCATCACGTCGACCTCGGCTTCTCGACCGCCTGGTTGATCGAGCACCACTTCTCCGACTATTTCCCGACCCCCGATCCGCTGGGCCTGCTGCAGTTCATCGCGGGGCGGGTCCCCGAGCTCAATCTCGGCACCTGCGTGATCGTCACCCCCTGGCACAACCCGCTCCGGCTGGTGGAGCAGATCGCCCAGTTGAACGCCCTGACCGATCGGGAACTCCATCTCGGACTGGGCCGGGGGACGGCCAAGTTCGAGTACGACGCCTTCGGGATCCGGATGGACGAGACCCGGGCCCGGTTTGCGGAGATCCTCGATATCGTCAAGCTGGGGCTCACCGGCCGGCCGTTTACGTACGCCGGCGCCCACTACCAGGTCCCGAAGGAAATTCTGGTTCGGCCCGTGACCGACTCGGCCAAGATCCATTTCTATGGCGCAATCGGAAACCCGGCCTCGGCGCCGCTGATGGCCCAGATGGGCCTGGCGCCGATGTGCACCACGGTCGGCGACTACGAGCAGCAGCGGAAGACGCTGGTCGACTGGGAGACGGCGGCGCGGGCTGCTGGCCAGCCGACCGGCGGGAAACGTCCGATCATGATCAACTGCATCGTGGCGGACACCGACCAGGAAGCCATTGCCCAGGCGCAGCAGTACATCCCGGCCTTCATGAAGGCCCAGGTGGATCACTACACGATCGACGACACGCCGTGGGAAGACATCAAGGGATATGAAGCCTGGCGGCGGATCTTCAGCGGGATGAAGGCCCGGATGGATCCCGCCAACATTCCACCCTGGACCGAGTGGCAGCTGGTCGGCTCACCGGACACGGTGCGGCGCCGGCTCCAGAATTACCTTGATGTCGGGTTCGACACGATTCTGCTCCACACCGCCACGCCGGGCGTTCCGGCAGCTGCCCGCCGCGAGTGGACTCGGCGGTTCGCGCTCGAAGTGATGCCGGACTTCCGGTCCGTAGCCGTCTAACTCAGGAGACCACGCATGTTCAGTGCTGCCGAACTCGCAGGGCGGGACCGGATCTCGGCCTCGATCGAGAAGAAGCTGGCCGACAAGGGGTACCGGTTCATCCAGATGGAGATGCCTGATATCAACGGCTATGTCCGCGGGAAGATTGCGACGCTCAAGAAGGGCCTGTCGTCTGGCGGCACCGGGATGTCCACCCTCACCGTCTCCCTCCGGAGCGGCGACATGCCGGTCATCACGCCGTGGAGTTGCTACGAGAACGGCTTCCCGAAGATGTCGGCGGTGCCCGACTACGACACGGTCGTCAAGCAGCCCTGGAAGGGCGACACCGCCGCCGTCCTCTGCGACTTCTACATGGATGACGGCTCGCCGTGCCCGATGGATACTCGGCTCATGCTGAAGCGGGTGGTGGCCGAGTACGAGAAACTCGGGCTCGAGCCACGGGTGGCGATGGAGTACGAGTTCTACGTCTTCGAAGCCGATGCGGCCAAGATCCGGGCCGGCCGAGCTCGCGAGCTGACCCCGTTCGGCCTCGGGTGGGACGCGTACGCGATTGCCCGGGTGCCGAGTTGGGAGCCGCTGGCCAAGGAGTTCATGACCCGGATGGAGATGGTCGGCATCGATGTCGAGGTCTTCCACACGGAACTCGGCCACGGGATGCTGGAGTACACCTTCCACCACGAGGACGCCCTCAAGGCCGCCGACGATGCGGCCCGGGCCAAGCTCTACTTCAAGCAACTCTGCGCTGAGAAGGGGCTGGTGCCGACGTTCATGACCTCGCCCTTTGCCGGCACGGGCGATTCGAACTCCGGCTGCCATCTGAATATCAGTCTCTGGAAGAAGGGCAAGAACGCCTGCTGGGATCCGAAGAAGAAGGGCATCTCCGGTCTGGGGCGGCACTTCGCCGGCGGTGTCCTCGAAACGATGCCGGCGTTCAATCTGATCTACCGGCCGTGGGTCAATTCCTTCCGGCGGATGGACCGGCTGTCGTGGAATCCCGAGAACGCCTCGTGGGGGCTCGACAACCACACCACCGGGCTTCGGGTGGTCCATGGTTCGAATCCCGAGAAGCACACCCGGATCGAGCACCGGGCGCCGGGTTCGGATGTGAACCCGTATCTCACGATCGCGTCGGTGCTCCTGGGCGGGCTCCACGGGATCAAGGCCAAGCTCGATCCGGGTGCCTACTGCGAGGGCGACGCCATGACCGAGGATCGGTGGGCCAAGCTGCCGCACTCGCTCCCGGACTCGATCGCGGCGTTCAAGGACTCGGCCCTCGGGCGCCGGCTTCTGGGCGAGGCGTTCGTTGACCACTTCGCCGCCATGAAAACGGAGGAGTGGGCGGAGTTCGAGGCGTGGGCGAAGGAGAAGGGCCTGGAATTTCCCGGCGGAGGCGTGACGGACTGGGAGTACGACCGCTACCTGATGTGGGCATGACGCGCCTCGCACTGGTGACGGGCGGGCAGGGAGGAATCGGGCGGGCCATCGTGGCCCGCCTGATCGCATCCGGGTACCGGGTGGTGTCGGCGGACATCACGGTCGCGCCGGAGCAAAATGGTCCGGATGCCGCCCGGCCCGGTGTGGTGCTGCAGCGGATGGACGTGACCTCGAGTGAAAGCGTGAAGGCAGGGGTCGCCGGCGTGGCCCCGCTCGGGCCGATCCATGCCCTGGTCAATTGCGCCGGCATTCTCCGGACCTTCGCGCCGGATGGATTTGACGACGCGGCCGCGCGGCTCCTCTTCGACATCAATATTCTCGGCGCGGCGCGCGTCACGTCGGCCGCACTCCCGCAGATGGCGGACGGCGGCGCCGTCGTGAACATCAGCAGTATCGCGCCGCGGCTCAGCGATCAGTCGGAGACAGCGCTCTATGGGGCAAGCAAGGCCGGGCTCGAGGCCTGGACGCGCCATACATCTCACGCGCTCGCGGCGCGGAAGATTCGCGTGAACGGGGTGGCGCCCGGGATCATCGACGTCGACATGACCGAGCCGATGCGGAAGGTCGCGTTTTCGGAGCGGTCGCCGCTCCGACGGTGCCCGGCCGGTCGGATGGGAACGGCGGAGGAGATCGCCGAGGCGGTCGAGTTCCTGGTCTCCGACCGGGCGGGCTATGTTAACGGCACCACACTGATTGTGGACGGAGGGATCGTGGGGTGGTAAGGCGCGCGTCGAGGTCGATCGAACCGGTCCGGGTCACCGCGGCGGCCGATGTCGTGTTGGAGCAACTCCGTCGGGCCATCGGTCTCGGTCGTTTTGCGCCCGGAGACAAGCTGCCGCCCGAGCGGAGTCTGGCGCAGCAGCTAGGGGTGTCCCGGACCACGCTGCGATCGGCGCTTCGAGTTCTGGCTCGCGAGGGCGTGGTGGAAATTCTCCGCGGTGCGTACGGCGGGATCGTGGTCCGGAGCCGCGGGGCGGGTGGCGGCGAGGCCCGGCAGACCCGCGAAGACATGGAGAACACCTTTGCGTTCCGCCTGGCCAACGAGCGGGCAGCTGCGCGTCTCGCGGCCGCCCGGCGCACCGCCGCCGATATCCGCCGGCTCCGGGCGATTCTCGAGACCATGGATGGGCTTTCCGGCACCGCGACTGCGCGCAACAACCCCGACAACGTGCCCCGGTTTGTCGCGGCGGATGCCGAGTTTCACCTGGCGATCGCGCGGGCGGCTCGGCATCCATTGTTCGAGGATGCGGTGGAACGGGCGCTGGCCCGGCGGTATCTCCCGTTCGGCACCGTCTTCGTCGCGCTCCATGACGACGCCAATCACGGTCACGCCGAGATCCTGGCCGCCATCGAAGCGGGGGCCGAGAACCGGGCCGAGCGGCTGATGGCGGCTCACGTTGAGCGGAACTACCGAATCGCGCGGGGGCTGGTGCGCCAATAGGTTACCCGGCCGCCCGAGCGAACCGGAGAATCGAAGGACTTGATTTACGGCAATTTCGGAAGCTGGCCGTCCACCATCTCCGTGGCCAGCGCCGGCAGGACGGTTGAGTCGGCCGGCCCGGAGCTAGTCCGCGACTGACGTCTCATTTTGCCGCCGGCGTCGCCACCAGATCACCATCGCGCCCACCCCGCTGAATGCCGCCACCCCGGCCACCAGGTACGGATAGAGGGAAAGAATCCGGCAAGGCAGGGCCTGGTCCACATCGTGGATTTCACCGACCCGATGAATCCGAAGCCGGTGATCCAGGGGCACTTCGGCCCGACCCGAACAGTTCCAGCCCACGAACCTCGGCCATCGCCCATTCCCCGGTCTGATCGGTATCCTGCATCAGGCCGATACCGGTGATTGCCGGAGGCAGCCGTTGCCAGATCCGGCGATAGTCCGCGTTCGGATCGACCACATGCTCGCGCCAGACTCCTCGATCGGCGGCGCCATCTACCTTGACGACTTGGATCCGGCTGCTCAGGTGGCTTCGATTCTGGTACCCGACTGGCTCGGCGTTGCCGAAGGTATAGAAGATGATCCGGCCCGATCCACCCATGATCGCTCGCGGGTTCCCGAAAATGACATAGAGGCGGATCGGCGAATCGTCGGTCGCTTTCGCGGTCAGGTCGCTCGTCGCGGGCGCTGACAACACGCGCCAGGACCACCGAAGCGAGTCGACCTCCCAGCGCCCCATCGGTCGCAGGTCGCGATGAATCCAACCGGCCCGCCCGGCGCCCGCCACCCGAACGACGCGGTGACCGTCCACCAGCGCGACCTCGACGTTCGGCCCCTGAAAACCCTTGACCGCCCTGACTTCCCACCCGGCGGGCAACCCCGGGCCGAGGGGAACCTGGTCCAGCATGAACAGGTCGGAAGGCCCGCCGACCACCCCAGCCGAGAGGGCGCCGCACAAAAGCCACCCGCCCCGAGCGACCCAAGGAGAGCCCGTCGAGGTCACGGAATGACCGCCTCGGCCACTGGCACGTTGAACTGGTCGCACCAGACCAGGATCCAAGCGTAGGCGGCCCCGGCCGGCACCTCGAAATCGTACTGCTGGGCTCCGCTATTCAGTCTGAGCCGGGCGATCCGGAGGGGCGTACCGGAATTGGGACGATTCGTCGTGTTGAGATAGAGGTACGGTGCGGGCACCGCCTCGACCGAGAAATCGTCGAGAAATTCGAGCCGACCGCGGCCGCCCCCAATCGTAAGGCGGACCCGACCGCCAGCGCGATGCCCGACGCCGGTCCATCGGGATTCGACTGTGGGCCCCGGCGGGAGAGGCAGGTTCGGATCCGCTGGCTTCGCGTCAGGCACGGGCGGCGGGTTCGGCTCGGTGGCGCCGCAACCGGCGAGCAGCCCAATCAGTGCGACCCAGGTGGCCAACCTCGCTGCGTTCATTGCGCCGTCTCCGTGGAAGGGGGTTGGAGGTCGGCCTGGCCGTCCCTCCCTTACCGCTAGTAACGTCGGCGGCGCCCCAACGGTTCCGGGGGCCGATGTCCAGGTCGATCGCTGGATCCGATTGCTGGTTCGGAGCGTCTTTACCTAGAACGACCAACCCACCCCCTGGAGCTGAATCCAATGAAACACGTTGTCACCCACGCGATCGTCGCGGCCGCCGTCGCATTCGCCCTCCCCGCCACCGCCCGGGCGCAGCAGTCGGACCAAGACAAAATGAAGGACAAGGCGATGATGCATGACGAGATGGCGATGGCGCTGGCCAAGGGCACCTTCGTCGGCGCGGACAAGCATCTCGCGTCCGGATCGTACGAAATCGTCAGCGTCGATGGCAACCACGTTCTTCGGACCAGCGCAGACCTTTCCGTCGATCCCGGCGCGCCCGACGTCTACGTGGTCCTGTCCTCAAGCGCCACGGTCGGCAAGAAGGACGGGGTCTGGCTCGGCAAACTCGGCAGTCACACCGGCGCACAGTCGTTCGCCATTCCCGCCGGCGCCAAGCTCGATGGCCTCACGCAGGTCGTCCTGTGGTGCAAGAGGTACAGCGCGACGATCGGGACGGCCAGCTTCGATCCATCCGGTGTGACCGGCGCCATGATGGACAAGATGAAGTCGAACAACAATGGCAACCGATAGCGGAAAACGAGTCGCGGGATGAAACGCCATCTCGTGGTCGCCATTGCGTTCAGCCTCGGTTTCGCGGGGCCGGGGAGGGCGCAATGGCGTTCCCAGATCCGGCCAACCAGCCAGGGAACCCGGAATACCGGGCTGGTGGGAGGACTTCGAGCCGAGTTTTGGTTGCCGGCGGACTCCGGTACTCGAGATGCGGTCGCGGTGATGACGGAAGCGGGAGTCGGGATTCGGGGAAGTTGGCAGATTGTTGGCTCGATCGAGTTGGCGAACCGGTGGCCCGGCTGGCGCTTGGCGGCTCGGGTCAGTGGTCAGCGGGACGCCACCTTCGAGTACTTCGGCCTGGGCAACGATACGCGGTCGGATCGGGCCGGGATCCCGGGTGCAGGCGACGACTATTTCCGCGTGGTCCGGCGGCGGTACAGCGGACGGATCGCGGTCGGGCACCGAGTGGTCGGACCCGTCGCGGTGGCGGGGTGGCTTGGCGGCGTGGAGGCCGCGTTTCAGGCGCCGGGCGGGCCGTCGCGATTTGAGTCCGACCACGGCCGGTTTCAGCGGTCCACCGACTTTCAGGTCGGAGCGCTGGTGGTGATCGACAGCCGGGACAAGGTCGGCGATCCAAGCCGCGGCTGGTTCGTCGAGTCAGGCATCGCCGCGGGAACGGCGAATCGTGGATATCGTCGATGGATCACGGTAGCCCGGGCCTATCTTCCCGTGGCACCGGGAACGATCGTCGCGGCTCGCGTTGGCGGAGCAGCGCGGCTCTCGGGGACCTTGCCCCTCGACGCCCGGTTCGTGTTGCCGTTGCTCGAGGGCGACATTGGCATTCTCGGCGGGCGAGACACTTTCCGGGGTCTCCAGTACCAGCGCTTGGCGGGGGACGGCGTGCTGTGGGCAAACCTTGACGTCCGGCAGCACCTCACGCGGTTTCGAGGCCGAGAAATCCGGGTTCTCGGCTTCGCGGATGCGGGCCGCGGGTTCGAGAACGAACCGTTTCGACTCGGTCTTCGCGGACTCAAGTTTGGGTGGGGCGCGGGGTTAGCCTTGCCGACCAACCGGTCCGTGGCGATTCTTCAGGCCAGCCGCGGCCCCGACGGCGTGTTCATCGGCGGTGGGCTCCGGTGGCAGTTCTGACCGATGAGCGAACACGCGAGCCCCGCCCCGACCCCAAAGCCGGCCAAATTTCGGCGGGTTGAATCCAACGGAGGCCCCTGGTGTTTGGCAACGTGATCACCGTCGCGGTCGCCGTGCTCGCCGTGGAATCATCTCCGCCAGCCGAGCGCTTTGACCATAGCGCGTTCGACCGGCTTCTCCGCGATCACGTCGCGGCTGGTCTGGTGGACTACGACGCGTTCGCGAGCGCTCCTGCGTTCGAAACCTACCTCGGTAAGTTGGCCGGGTTCGACCCGGTTCGCCTCCCGCGGGACGAGCAGCTCGCCTTCTGGATCAACGCCTACAACGCGTACACCATTCGGTTGATAATCAAGCATCGGGAGCGGCAGTCGATCAGAAACATCAACAAGAAGTTCGGCCTGTTCCGCGGGCTCGGGCCCTGGGCTGAGAAGTTGGTCGTGGTGGGCGGCACCGCCTACGACCTGGAGTCAGTCGAACAGCGAATCATCCGGCCGACTTTCAAGGAGCCGCGGATCCACTTCGTGTTGGTTTGCGCGGCCATGGGTTGCCCGCCGCTCCGTTCGGAGGCCTACACCGGGGAGGACTTGGAGCGCCAGCTCGACGACCAGGCCCGAGTCTTCCTCACCCAATCGCCGGACAAGAACCGGGTCGAGTTGGCGGCCCGAACTGTTCGGGTGAGCCAGGTCTTTCAATTCAACGACTATGAGAAGGATTTCGGCGGCTCCCCGGCGGCGGTGATGCGATTCATCGGCCGTTACCATCCGCCGGGTCCCGAGCGCGACCTGCTGGAATCGGGCACGGCGACCATGACCTATACGGAGTACGACTGGACCCTGAACAGTCAGGAGCAGGGCAGGAAACGGGCGACCCGACTTCCCCGGGCCACATGAATCGATTGGTGCGGGCGACCCTGCTCCTGGCCGTCGTCGCCGGGCTCGTCGGACTCGGTCGGATATTCGGCGATCGGCTGCCGCTCTTCACCCAGTGGGTCCGCGATCAAGGATCGCTCGGGCCCGCGGTGTTCGTCGCGGGCTACGCGCTCGCAACCGTCGCTCTCGTCCCCGGTTCCATCCTGACCCTCGCCGGTGGCGCAATTTTCGGCCTCGGCGAAGGGGCGGCGCTGGTGTTCCTCGGCGCGGTGGCTGGCTCATCACTGGCATTCCTGGTCGCTCGTTACCTGGCGCGAGGGCCAATCGAGCGACGCCTGGCCCGCGAACCGCGGTTCGCCGCGATCGACGACGCCGTCGGTCGTGGTGGGCGGAAGATCGTCTTTCTCCTCAGGCTTTCGCCGGTGGTTCCCTTCAGTCTGCTCAACTACGCCCTCGGGCTGACCCGGGTTCGTTTCGCCGACTACATCCTCGGCTCATTCGGGATGATTCCCGGCACCTTCCTCTACGTCTATTACGGTCGACTGGCCGGCGACGTCGCCGCCCTCTCCAGCGGTGCGCCGGCGCCCCGCGGAGCCGGCTACTGGCTGGTGCTCGGCGTCGGCCTGGTCGCCACCGCGGCGGTCACGATCCTGATCACCCGAATCGCCCGCCGAGCCCTGGTGGCGGCGGCGGGACTGGGGTGAGATGACGTCATCGGTGTCGGTCGATCCGCCGGACGTACATAACCAACGGTTGGTGGCGCAGGTCCATCCCCCGACGTGGTCCAACCCTCGTCCGAAGCCGCGCTACCATCTTGCGGTCCTCGGCGCCGGGACCGGGGGACTGGTCTGTGCGGCGGGTGCCGCCGGGCTCGGCGCGAAGGTGGCCTTGGTCGAGAGGCACCTGATGGGCGGCGATTGCCTCAATGTCGGTTGCGTGCCGTCGAAGGCCCTGGTGGCGGCTGCCCGGAGTTGGCAGGGAGCGCGCCGATCGCAACCTGATTTCGGCGGCCCCGCGGTGGCTGGGCCGGGTGACTTTGGAGCGGTGATGGAACGGCTCCGCCGCCTCCGCGCCGACCTGAGCCCCGTCGATGGCGCCCCCCGCTTTGCCGGCCTCGGCGTCGACGTCTTTCTCGGCACCGGCCAGTTCGTCGGGCCCGATGCGCTTCAGGTCGCCGACCAGACGATTCGGTTCCGGCGCGCCGTGATCGCCACCGGGGCCCGGGCGGCGGTACCCCCGATTCCGGGGCTGGCGGACAGTGGCTACCTCACCAACGAAACGGTGTTTTCACTGACCGACCTGCCTCGCCGGCTGGTGGTGATCGGAGCGGGCCCGATCGGATGCGAACTGGCGCAGGCCTTTGCGCGCTTCGGCAGCGAGGTGACCTTGGTCGACCAGGCTCCTCGAATCCTGGCCCGAGACGACGCCGACGCCGCGGCGATCGTGGCCGCGTCACTGCGGGCGGACGGCGTGCGAATGGAACTTGGGGCGACGGTGGCGAGCGTGACCTCCACCGGGGGAGAGCGTACGGTCACGATCCACGGCGGGGGCAACGTCCATCCGGTGACGGCCGACCAGATCCTCGTGGCGGCCGGTCGACTGCCCAACGTCGACGGCATCGGACTCGAGGCGGCCGGGGTGGAGTTCGGAAGCCAGGGGATTCGGGTCAATGACCGGCTCGAGACCTCGAATCATCGGATCTTTTCCGTCGGCGACGTCTGTTCGACCCTTCAGTTCACCCATCACGCCGATTTCCAGGCCAGGCAGGTGATCGGGAATGCGCTGTTCTTCGGGCGAAGCAGAGCCAGCCGACTGATCGTACCCTGGTGTACATACACCGCGCCGGAGTTGGCACATGTCGGCCTGACCCACGAGGCGGCTGCCCGCCGGGGCACCAGAGTGGACGAGATCGTGGTTCCCCTCGAAGCGGTCGACCGCGCGGTGCTGTCCGGCGAGACGGCCGGCCTGTTCAAGATCGTCTTGGCGCGCGGGACGGACCGGATCCTGGGCGTGACGATTGTGGCCCCCAACGCCGGGGATCTGATCGGTGAGGCGGTCGTCGCGATGACTCAGCGGATCGGGCTGTCGGCGATTGGCCGAGCCATGCACCCCTACCCGACGACGGCCGAAGCGTATCGGAGGGCCGCCGACCTGTGGCGTCGCACCAAGCTGACCCCGTCGGTGCGCCGGATTCTCCGCACGTGGTTCTCGGTTCTTCAGTGATGGCCCGTCCCGACCGCGCGTTCGACCGCGCACCCGTCTCGATGCCAACATTGTTTGCGCTGGCCGCGCTGACCGTCTCACCGCTCGCAGTCGCGGCGGCGCAGAACCGAGCGGTGCTGATCGGGGTCGTCCGAGCTCAGTCGGGGACCCCCCTCGTTGGCGCCCGCGTCCGGTTCGACGCCGAGCCCTCGGCGGAAACCAACGCCGCCGGCCGATTCCGGATCGAGGTGCCGGCCGGTCGGCCGGGAACGCTCGAGATGGCAGCGTTGGGCTTCACGCCGGAGCGGGTCCTGATACCTGGGTTGGCACCAGGGCAAATCCGGGAGGTCGCCGCGACGCTCCGGGCGCTGTTCCTCCTCGACCCGCTCGCCATCGCGGCGACCCGGGAACGGCCGTTGCTCGACACCAAAGATGCGACGACCGGCGGCGCCGTCGAAGCGGCGGAGATCGCGGCGCTTCCCACCGATGCCCGAGATCCCATCGCATTACTGTTCAACGTTCCGGGCGTGGCGCAGGCAACCTCCTACTTCGGCGATGCGCCTACCTTGTCATTCAACGGCGGCAATTCCCTCAATACCCAATACACCGTCGACGGACTCGACGCCAACGAGGGGTTTCTCGGCGGCCCCCGCGTCGAGCTGCCCCTTGGCGCGATCCGCCGAATCGACGCCCGGGTCAACAGCTACTCGACCGAGTTCGGTCGAAGCGCCACCGGGTTGGTGGATCTCCAGACCCTCGGCGGCGACAATCGGATCCGCGGCGATGTCTTCGGCTATTGGCGCCCGGGCCGGCCGCTCGACGCCCGCAACAAGACCCCGTTCGGTGGCGTGCCCGAGGCGATTGCGCGACAGCAGGATGGCTTTCAACGGATCCAGCTTGGTGGCTCGGTTGCCGGCCCCTTGCGCCGCGACCGGACCTTCGGTGCCGCAGCGATCGAGTATACCTCCGAGGACGAGGATCGGATCGGGTCGACTGCGCTGGCGCAGTTTCTGGGGACCGAGGATCGCTCGAAGATCAAGGCGTTCGCCCGGCTCGACCACGCCTGGAGCGACCGCCAAGGCACCACACTCCGATTCGCGATGAGCTCGGTGATCCGGGCCGGCCGGGGCAGCGGGGTCCTGACACCGGAGGCGGACATCACCACACGCCGGGTAGGCACCCTGACTGCGCTGACCCATCGGACCACCTTGGGTGGCGGGCGTTCGAGCAACAGCGCCAGCGTTCAACTGGGCACGTTCCGATGGTTTTTCCCGCCCACCGCCAGCGACTTCTCCCGACCGCAAGTGACGGTGGTGACCCCGGGGCGGGCCATCCAGGCGATTGTCGGATCGAGCAATTTCGTCTTCGACGAGACCGAGACCCAGTTGCAGCTCCGCGATGTTTTCGCGACCACTCGCGGCCGCCACACGCTCCAGGTCGGCGCCGACCTGATCACCGGTCGGTTCCGCCTGGCGGCGGCGGGCACCAATCCGAACGGGTCGTACACGGTCATCAACGATGGTAACATCGCCGCTCGGCCGGGCCAGCCGCTTTCGATCAGCGACATCCCGGCCAATGTCCGGGTTCAGGAGTACGTCGTCGACGCGAGTCCGCAACAAGTCGACCTGACCCAAACCGTGGTGGGCGCCTTCGTGGCCGACGAGTGGAGGGTGTCGCCGTCTTTCACCCTGCAACTCGGCGTCCGCTGGGACTACGACGACTTGACCAGCCGGGGCCGAAGCACGGCCGACCTCGACAATTTCCAACCGAGGGCGTCATTCAATTGGTACCGCCGCGGGGGAAGCGTTCTTCGTGGGGGGCTTGGGCTCTACACCGGGAAGCTCCCCTACGCGATCTACTCCGACGCCATTCAACTCGGCCCGAACGGCAACGCCGTAGTGACATTCGCCGGGACCGATGCACCCCAATACCTGAAGGGTCCGACACCCGCCCAGCTCCAGCGGCAGCGGTCTCAGCTGCCCCCCCGGGAGGTGTTCGAGACCTTTGCCCTGGGTCTCGAACAGCCGCGGTCGCTTCAGGCCAGCCTTGGTTGGCAACGACAGCTTGGCGACGACTGGGCCATCGCGATTGACGCGGTCTGGTCCGAAACCCGAAACCTTCCCCGGAACGTCGATCTCAATCCCTCGCCCCGTCGGATCGGCCCCGGCGACCTCATCGATCGACCCTGCACCAGTGCCTTCGCCTGCCCGGCGGATCCAAGCCGGCCCGAGTTGCCGTCGGCAGGGGGCTTCCGACGTCTTTCGACCAGCGAATCAGGCGGCCAAGCCAACTACCTTGGCCTCTACACCGCGGTGAGGCGGCGGGTCGGCCGGCTCACCCTCGAGGCCAACTGGGTCTGGTCCCGCTCCAAGACGGATACCGAAGACATCAACTTCACGGCCGCCGAAGCCAACTGCTTCTCGAAGGACCGGGTCGACGCGGTCACGGGAGCCAAGTGCACCAGCACCGAATGGGCCTTCGCCAACAACGACCGCCGCCACCACATCACGTTGCGGTCGGTCGTGCAGGTGTCGGCGGCGGCCCAGGTCAGCGTCATTGGCGATTTCCAGACGGGGCAGCCAATCAACCGGCTTGCCGGCACCAGCTCGGAAGCGGGCAACGCCACCTTCGACCTGCTCGGGGTCGGCCCGGTGCGGGGGAACGCATTTCTCGGCAACGGACCGCGATTCTTCGGGGTGCCCCGCAACGGGGAACGCCTTCCCGCCTACTTCGACCTCAGGGCAAGCGTTCAGTACCGAGTGCCGGGCGGGCGGGGATTGATGTTCCGAGTTGACGGGTTCAACCTCCTCAACCGGACCAACTGGGCCGGCTTTCCGATCGGCCTAGGTGGCGCGGGGAGCCGGATCCAATACGGCCGCCCCGGCGATCCAATACGGCTTTTTTCGCCCGGACCGCCGCGACAGTTTCAGCTTTCAGCGCAATACCGGATCTGATGTTCGATGCGCCGTTCCGTCGTTTTATCGCTCCGGCGCTATTGGCTCCGGTCGGGGCGCTCCGTCGATGGGGCGTTACCGCCAATCAGGTCACCGTCGCGGGGTTCGTCGGGGGTTTGGCGGCAGCGGCGGCGATCGCTGCCGGCCGCCCTATCGTTGGGACGGCGCTCTGGCTCCTGAGCCGTCTCTGCGACGCGATCGACGGCGCGCTGGCCCGCGAATCCGGCGGCGGCGGCGACTTCGGTGCATTCCTCGACCTGACCCTCGACATGCTTGCCTACAGCCTGATGGCGGTGGCGTTCGCGTCGCTCCATCCGGCACCTGGCACCATCTGGCTGCTGGTACTGGTCGGGTACGTTGGGTGCATCACCACGACCGCGGTCCTCTCCTCGATCTTGGAGCGCCGCCAGGCGGCGGTTGCGGAGAACGACCGGTCGCTGCAGTTCACCGCCGGATTCGCTGAGGCTGGGGAAACGACCATCGTCTACCTCCTGCTGGCCTTCCTCCCAACCTGGGCGGGATGGGTAGCCGCCGGGTGGGTGGTCCTGCTTTTCGCGACGGTCATCCAGCGGATCGTGATCGCGGGGCGGCTCCTCCGTGACTGAATGGGCCATTCCGACCGGATGGCTCGATCTGACCGGCGTCGGGTTAGTCGTCGGCCTGATGTTGGTCGTGGCCCGGCGAGCGGCGTCGCGTCCCGAGGAGTATCTGGTCGCCAATCGTTCCCTCGGACTCCTCCCGCTGGCGGCGACCCTGGTGATGACCGAGTTCAACACGTCGACCCTGCTGGCGTTTTCCGCCACGGGGTACCAGGCCGGCCCGATGGCCGTGGCGCTCCCGCTGGTGTTCCTGATCGGGCTTGGGTTCTATACCGTGACGGTGGCACGGGCGTGGAAACGCTTCGACCGGCTCTCGGTGGCGGAACTGTTCGCGGCGCGCTACTCGCCGGCGTTAGGCCGGTTGGTCTCGGTCCTGCTGATCGCGGCGATGATCGGCTTCAGCGCCACCTATCTCACCTCGCTCACTCTGCTGCTGGTACCCTGGACCGGCCCGGCCGATCCGTGGCTGGTCAGCGCCGGCATCGCCATCGTTACGTTGCTCGTCGTACTCCGTGGCGGGCTCGCGGCGGTGGTGCGAACCGACATCGTGGGGTTCCTGCTCACCATCGGGCTGGTCGGGGCGCTCTACCTCCAGTCGCGGACGGGTGTCGAGGTAGCGCCTTTTCCAGCGCTTCAGCGCACCGTCGACCCCGTCGCCCAATGGGCCCACCCAGCGTTGCCGTTCCGGTTCGTGGTCACGCTGATCGTGCTCACCTGCTTCACCTACATCGCGGCCCCGTGGTATGGTCAGAAGATCTTCGCGGCGCGGAACGAACGGGTGGCGGTCGCGGCGGTCGCGATCGCCGCGGTGCTGGTCTTTCTCCTTTACGGCCTGACGGTGCTGGCGGCGGCGGGTTTCCGAACTCGGGGCGGCACCCTCACCGATCCGCAGTTGGTGGTGCCCGCGATGATCACCGCGTGGCTTCCGGACGGGGCCCGCGGCGTAGGCATCGGCGTGTTGATCGTCGCCAGCCTGACCACGTTGTCAGGGGTGTGGAGCGCCATGACGGCGATGGTCTCGGCAGATTTCGGATGGGTCAGCGCCGGTTCGCTGCCCGTTCAGCGCGCGGTCACCGTCGGCTTCGCGCTGATCTGCTGGCTGGGAGCCAATCTCCTCGGTCACGACATTCTCGACCGGTTGATCCTTGCGAATATCCCCGTCGCGGCTCTTGCCTTCGCCCTGCTCGCCGGATTCCACTGGAAGGGCGCCACCACTGCCGGCGCTTGGGCCAGCATCGTCGCGGGTGTCGGGTGGGGGGTCGGATGTTACCTGCTCGTCGGCGAGGCCGGCGGATACACCTGGCCGTGGGCCATGTATGGGATCCCGCTCGTCTTCGTCACCGGGATCGCGGGCTCCCTGCTCTCGGCTCGCCGCCGATCGGTCGCGCCAGCGGGTCCCGGCGATCAGCCGGCTTAGTCGGTCGGAATCGCCGCCACGACGGCGGCGGGCTCCGGCCTGACAGTGTAGTCGGGATCCGCCGAGGCGAACACGATGGTGCCCGACTGATTGATGACGAAGGTCGCCGGGATCGGCAGCTGCCACGACTCGTCACCGTTGAAGCGGACCAGATCGATCTTGAAAGCCTCGAGGTAGGCGCGACGGAGATCGTCCGGGATTCGAAAGGTCAGCCCGTAATCGCGGGCGACGGCCAACCCGAGGTCCGAGAGCACGTCAAACTCGATCCGGTCCTCCTCAACCCACGCTCGGGAGAAATCCGGGAGCTGCGGAGAGAGCGTGACGAGCGAGGCTCCTTTGGCGAGGATGGCGGGTAATGCAGCCTGGAGAGCAGCCTGCTCAAGACGGCAGTAGGGTCACCACCGGCCCCGAAAGAAACTGACGATCACGGGGCCGGCCTGCAGGAGCGGTCCCAACCTGACGACCTTGCCCTCAAGGTTAGGCCGCGCAAAGTGAGGGGCCTGATCGCCCACCGCTTTGACCCGGTCGAGAATGCCTGAGGCACGCAGGTCGGCGGTCGCCTGATTCATCACGGCCGTCAGTCTGGGGTCCCGGGTGGCCTCTTTCTCGGCTCGGAGCGAGGCAAGTTGGTCGTTGAGCGAAAGCATGGATAAAGGTAGCCTCGCCTCGGGCATCGGACCAAGACCGGGTGCTGGGCGGCCGGCTGGCGACGGGTTGATCGTCCGGGTAGGTTCGGGCATTCAAGGATGCCACATGTCAATCGATTTGGTCGTGGCTGCACTTTGGGTGGCCGCGGCGGCCACGCGGGCCGGCGACACTACGGCGGTTCGGGTGATCGCGACAATTCCAGTCGGGCGGGCCCCGCACGGGATTCGGTTTTCCGCCGACGGCCGGCTTGGCTATGTGGCACTGAGCGGGGACAATCAGGTGGCCGTGATCGACTTGGCCCGATCTCGGGTCGTGAGACGACTGCTGGCCGGGACCACGCCGCTGGATCTTGCCCCAGTCGGTTCCGACTGGTTGGTCACCCAATTTCAAACCAACCGGTTGATTCGCCTGTCCGACCCGAGCCGAGTTGAGGCCATTGGAAGAGGACCCTCGCTCTTTGCGCCGCGGACCGATTCCGTCGGGTATCTGGTGAGCGAGTTCGCCGACACCCTGTCGGTCGTCGACCTCCGAACCGGCCGGGTGCGGTCGACCTTTCCGACGGGCAAGCGGCCCTATCCCGCCGACGTCACCCCCGACGGCGTGCTCGCGTTCGTGCCCAATCGCACCGCTGGATCGGTGTCGGTCATCGACTTGCTCAACCGGGAAACCGCCGCGACAGTGGCGGTCTGCCCGCTCCCCGAGGGCGGCGCCCTCACGGTCGATGGCGTGTCCTATCTCGTGGCCTGCGGTGGATCGAACGAAATCGTCTATGTGAACACGGCGTCGTTCCAAGTCGAGACCCGGGTGACCGGCGTCGGGCCCCGCCCGTTCTCGATGGCGATGACGCGAGACGGCCGGTTGGCCGTCATCATCAATGCAGGCGGGAGCACGGCATCGATTCTCGATGTGGCGGCGCGCCGATTGGTCGGGTCGGTGCCGGTTGGCGACAAGCCGATCGTCGTCCGGGCCCACCCCGATGGGCGCCGAATCCTGGTCTCCGCCGAGAACGGTGGCACCGTCACGGTGTTGGAGGTCCCTCGGCCGGAGCGTCGCCATCCGGGCGGGGCCAAGACCCAGGTCATGATGATCGGCACCATCCACCAAGATCACCGAACCAGTACACGGTTTGGTCTCGACGTCCTCCGCTCGGCGATCGAGGCGTTCAAGCCCGATCTGGTCCTGACCGAGATCCCGCCCAACCGGTTCGAACAGGCGCGGCGCGAGTTTCAGGAAACCGGCACGATTGTCGAACCGCGGGTCAGCCGGTTCCCCGAATATGTCGAGGTCCTGTTTCCGTTGAGCCGGCGCCGGTCGTTCGAAATCGTTCCGACGGCGGGGTGGAACGCGCCGATGGACAAGTTCCGGCGCGCCGCGCTGGCCCGGATCGAGAAGGACCCGGCCCGAACCTCCGATTGGGCCCGGTACGTGGCGGCCCAAGCGAGGTCCGACAGCGCCATCCTCGCCGGCGGCGCCGTCGACGACCCCCGATGGATCCATACCGACGCCTGGGACCGGGCCGAATCGATCTACCTCGACGTCTATCAATCGGTGTTAGGCAACGAGTTGGGCACGGGCGGGTGGGACATCATCAACCGGGCCCACTTCGCCAACATCGCCCGGGCATTGGACCGGGTGGCCGGGCAGGGCAAACGGGTGCTGATCACCTATGGCGCCGGGCACAAGGTCTGGTTCGGGAAGGCGTTGCGGCAGCGGGCCGAGGTCGAACTGGTCGACCCGCTCGGATACTTTCACTGAGGATTCCGGATTCGGACCGGGAGCACCGTGGTGCCCCAGTTAAGCCGCATCACGGTGGAATCCCGGGCCACGACCGGGAAATAGTAAGCCAGGGTCTCCATGTGCTCCCCGAGTTCCTGGGCGACGTCGGAACGGCCAAAATCCATCACCTCGCCCGGGTAGGGTTGATGGAAGACCCGGGCGGCGCGGCTTAAGATCAGGGTCCAGGGGGACGAGGCCGTCCGTCGCTCGATGCGTTGCTTGCGGGCCAATTGTGCGGTTTACTTACCATATGGTTACTCGCCCCTCTGGCACCGCGCTGATCCCGACCGCGCTGGAACTTGCCGCCGCCTATGCGGTCACCCGCCAGGCCACGCTGATGACCCCGCTTCTGGACAGCGAGACACTGCGCCGCGCCACCGGCGCCGCGCATCTGTGGGTCAAGGCGGAAAACCTGCAGCGCGCGGGGTCCTTCAAGCTGCGCGGCGCGACTTGGCGGCTGAACTCCCTGACGTCGGCGGAACGGGCCAAGGGCGTCGTTGCCTATTCCTCGGGCAACTTCGCCCAGGGTCTGGCCGCGGCGGGGCGCGATCTGGGCGTGCCGGTGACCATCGTGATGCCGGATGACGCTCCGCCGATCAAACGCCTGGCGACCGAAGGCTTCGGTGCGCGCGTGGTGCTGTCCCATCACGGGGACCGCCCGCGCGAAGAAGCGGCGTCGGACCTCGCCAAATCCATCGCGGCGGAGGAGGGGCTGGTGCTGCTGCATCCGTTCGATGACCCCAGGATCGTCGCGGGGCAGGCCGGTGCCGCGCTCGAATCGATGGAACAGATGGGCCGCGTCCCCGATACCGTGGTTTGCCCGGTGGGCGGCGGCGGGCTGATGGGGGGCGTGGCACTGGCCGTGCGGGCGGCCAGTCCCGGCGCTGCGATCTGGGCGGTGGAACCCGAGGGCTATGACGGCATGGGCGCCTCCTTGCGCGGCGGAGAGCGTCTCCGTGTCACCGGGGGCGCGACGATCTGCGACGCGTTGCAGGCGACCCTGCCAGGCGAGGTGCCCTTTGCCGCAGCCAAAGCCTCTGGTGTGCAAGGCGTTTCGGTGACCGACGCCGAGGTCGCCCGCGCCCTGCGCGTGGCCTTTGAGGAATTGAAACTAGTGCTGGAACCTTCGGGCGCGGTGGCGCTGGCAGCGGTGCTGGCCGGCAAGGTGCCCGTCAAGGGGCGCGATGTGCTGGTGTTCCTGACCGGGGGCAACATACCCTTCGAGCGTTTTGCCGCCATCGTCGCGCAAGCCCCGGGCTTGAATCCAACCGGACTCAACATGTAGGTCGCCTGATTACCTTTGCCAACTCTCCCCAAGCGCGGATTCTGTGGAACTCGTCATCGACGGCCTTTCGAAGACCTATCCGAACGGGGCGCGGGCCCCGTAAAGCAGAGAGCCGCGCCTGACTTTTATCGTTCGCCATGATTGTCCCCACCGCCTTGCTCATGCTGGAAGCGCCGTTGGAAGGCGCGGTGAAAGCACGCCTCGGTGGAGACATCGGCCCCGCCGGGGCGACGCGCGCCCATCGCGCGCTGGTCGAGCATCAGCTCCGAGAGATCCCGTCGCAGTGGCGGGTCCACATTTGCTACGCACCGGAAGGCGCGCTCGCGGCGATGCGTGCCTGGCTGGGTGACGGGCGGGAGTATTCCGCGGAAGCCGATGGCGATCTCATCCTCGGTGGTGATTGTCCCTACCTCAGCGGCGAGCGGCTCATCGAGGCGGCGGTCGTACTGGAACAGTCCGATGCCGTCGTGGTGCCGGCGGTGGACGGCGGGTATTCTCTGATCGCTTTACGCCGGGCGGAGCCGAATGTTGTTCGCGCGATTTCCTGGAGCACTGACGCAGTCCTCGCGCAGACCCGGCAGCGCCTGCGGGAGCATGGGCTCACCTGGACGGAACTGGAAGCCGCGGAAGACATGGACGATGGCGCGAGCTGGCAGCGGGCGCGGCAAGCCTTTCCCCAACTCGACGTTTCCGCGCCATGACCGCTGCCCCGACACCGCGCCGGGTCGTGCTGGTCGGCGCGGGCCACGCGCATCTGCATACGCTAAAACGCGCCGCGGAATTTGCGCGCCGCGGATGCGAGCTGGTGGTGATCGCGCCGGAGACCTTTTGGTATTCCGGCCTGGCGACAGGTGTGCTCGGCGGGCACTACGCGCCGGAGCAGGATCAGGTGGATGTCGCCGCGCTGCTGGCGCGCGGCGGTGCGGGCGTGCGCTTCGTGCGCGATCGAGTCACCGCGATTGATCCGGGCGCAAGAACCCTTCGGATCGCGAGCGGCGACGCGCTCGGCTACGACGTGCTCTCCCTGAATTTGGGGAGTGAAACGCGGTCTTTTCCCGGCGAGGGCGAGGGTGTGTTTGCGATCAAGCCGCTGCGCAATCTCTGGCGGCTGCGGCAGGCGCTGGAAGCGGCGCGGGCGGCAGGCGAAAAGCCCCGCGTGGTGATCGCGGGCGGCGGCGCTTCCGGCTGCGAGATCGCGGCCAATGTGCGGGCGCTGCTCGGCGCAAAGGCGGAGGTCATCATCCTGGCGCAAGGCGACGACATCGCGCCTGCGTTTCCGCGCCGGGCGGTGGCGGCGCTGCGGCGGTGGCTGGCGGTCCGCGACATCGTGGTGCGCGGCGACTCGGCGGTCAGCCATCTCGATGGGAAGGTCGCGGTGACGACAAACGGCGTGCGCCAGGCCTTCGACTTTCTCGTCAATGCCACCGGCCTCCATCCGCCCGCGCTCCTCGCCGAAACCGGCCTGCCGGTCAGCGAGCGCGGCGAGTTGCTCGTCGATGACTGCCTGCGTTCGACCGGCGACCCGAGCATCTTCGGCGGCGGCGATTGCGTGCGGCTGCGCGGTCGCGAGCTGGCGAAGATCGGCATCTATGCGGTGCGCTCGGCCCCGATCCTTTGTCACAATCTGCTCGCGACCTTGGAAGGACGACCGCTGCGCGCGTTCTATCCGCAGCGGCATTGCCTGCTCATTCTCAATCTCGGCAACGGCTGCGGGCTTGCGAGTTGGCGCGATCTCTACTGGCTCGGTCGCGCGGCCTTTTGGCTGAAGGACCGGATCGATCGAGGCTTCCTCGCGCGCTACCAAACCTGACATGCCCACGCTCCGCTTACTGCTGCTTGGCTCGGCACTCCTCGAACTTCTGCCCGAGCTGTCACGCCAAGCGGATCGCCCAATGGAGCCAATGGCTCGACGAGACGCTGTTGGCCCCGGTACCCCACCGGCAGGTGGTGCTGACGATCCCCAAACGGCTTCGCGCCCACTGTCTGTACCGCCGAGCCCTGTTAGGCGACCTCGCTCGGGTGGCCGCCCGCACCGTGACGGCCGCGGTCCGCGCCACCACCGGCGAGGCGGAGCTGTCGGTCGGGATCATCGCCTGCCTCCAGACCCACGGCTCCCTCGCCAATTGGCATCCCCGTCGTCACCGATGGCGGGTTCCGTCCGGACGGGACCTTCGTGCGCTGGCCGGGGTGGCCAGGGCACGAGACCGCCCTGCTCACGGAGGCGTTCCGGCGGGCGGTGCTCCGGCTCTTCGTGCGCCGCGGTCTCTTCGACCAAGACCAAGCCGAGGGCATGCTCCAGTGGCCTCACTCGGGGTTTCACGTCCACGCCGGGGTCGGGGTGCCCGAGGACGACCGCGCCGTCGCCCTTCGGGTGGCGCGGTACTGCGCCAGGAACCCGGAGCGATTAGGGACGGGAAGCTGAAGCGGCGGCCGGAGGCCGGCGCTTTGGCAACCCGGTGGCGCTCGAGCGGCTGACCGATGATCCGGGGCTGGATCGGGTCAGCTACCGCTCCGACAAGACCGCCGGGCCCACGGCCGGGACCGTGACCGTCGTCGAGCCGGTCGCCTGGTCGCTCCGGGCCGCCCGCGCCCGGTGGGCCGAGGTGCTCCGCCGGATCTTCGAGGTCGACCCGCTGACCTGCCCCCGGTGTCAGCGGGCGCTGCGGGTGGTCGCGGTGATCACCGCGCCCGCGCCATCGGCCGGATCCTCGCCCACCTCACCCACCGGACCCGCGCTCGCGACCCGACGCCCCAGCCCCGGAGCCCCCCGTGGCCCCGCCGCCGTTCCCCAACCCCGACGGTGGATCATCCCCGCCCCTAGATCCTGGCTCGGAGCCGCGAGATTGTCCGAACGAACTTGGGCGTTCTCGATCGGTGGCTCGGCGCCGAGCCCTCGATGTCCTACGTGAAGCCGCGATCTGGAACGACCGCGTCGCACAAGTATGCCGAGCCAGTGTCGTCCGAGGATTTCTGCGTTCGCTTGGTCGAAACCAAGGGCGTGATGTTCACGCCCGGAAGCGCCCTCGGTATGGAGGGCTACGTCCGGATCGGGTACGCCAACAATCGAACGGTGCTGGAACAGGGCCTCGCCGATGTCTCGGCATACCTCAACAGCGGCGGGTTGGTCAAGAGTTGCGCTTCCTATCGCCCGGGTCCACCTTTTCCAAGGAGCAGGGCGCCTTCGCCTGGCCTTCTTAGCGAAAAATCCCGCGATTCCGCGACCGCGCCATTTCGGTCGGTCCAGAACCGGTGTTTGATGGGGGAATGATGGGATTGTCTGAGCCAGTTCTCCGCGGGCGAAGCACTCTGGACCGGTTGATTCCGCTGGCCTACCTCCTTGGCATCTCCAGGCGACGAGTGACGGTTCGTACCGTTCAACGCGACTGCGCCAAGGCTCTGATGCTGCTCCGGCCCGCCGTCGAACGGTTCGACTAGTTGTCGGGTAGCGTGCCGCCGGACCCGTTGCCCGAGGTACTCGGCGGGCGCTACCGCATCGAACGCGAGGCCGGCGCCGGGGGAATGGCGACGGTCTATCTCGCCCATGACGAGCAGCATGACCGGCGGGTCGCGATCAAGGTGCTCCTTCCCGAAATCGCCGTGGCCATCGGTGCCGAGCGGTTCCTCCGGGAGATCAAGCTCACCGCCGCGCTCCAACATCCCCACATCCTGCCGCTCTTCGACTCGGGCCAGGTCCCCGAAACGGGCCTCGTTTACTACGTGATGCCGTTCATCGAAGGGGAGTCGCTCGGGGAACGGCTCAAGCGGGAGCAGCAGCTTTCCTTGCCGGATGCGCTGCAGATTATCCGCGAAGTGGCCGATGCGCTCTTCTATGCGCACGGTCTGGGACTGGTCCATCGCGACATCAAGCCGGATAACATCATGCTGTCCCGGGGCCACGCTCTGGTGGCTGATTTCGGGATCGCCCGGGCGGTGACCGCCGCCACCGGGCGGCTCACCGGTACCGGGATGGCCGTCGGCACGGTCGATTACATGAGCCCCGAACAGGCCACCGGCAGCGATGAAGTAGATGCTCGGAGCGACCAGTACAGCTTGGGCTGCGTGCTCTACGAGATGTTGGCGGGTGGTCCGCCGTTCTCGGCGCCGACCTCCCAAGGCGTCCTGGCCCGGCACCTGATGGACCCGGTGCCGTCGCTCCGGACGCTACGGAGCTCGGTACCGGTGCCAATCGAAGCGGCCATCATCTCCGCGCTGGCTAAGGCCAAGGCCGATCGGTTTCCCTCGGTGTTGGCGTTCGTCGAGGCACTCGATGGCAAGCGGCCCAGTCCGGGGCAGCCATACCCGGCGGCCGTGGCGCCGGCCCGTCCCGCCTGGCGGAAGTTGGTTGCAGCGGCCGCTGGGCTCGGGGTCGTGGGGCTCGCGGCATGGCTCGTTCTCCGGCGACCCCCGGTCAACGACCACCGGGTCCTGGTGGGATTGTTCGAGGACCGGACCGGAGATCTGTCGCTCGCCGGAATGGCCGCTCAGGCGGCAACCGAGGTGACCGGCGGATTGGCCCGGACCGGGCTGGTCGAGGTGGTGGACGCCCGAAGTACCACAGCGGACCAAGCCTCGGCAACCGGGCTCGCGGCACTCCGGAAGATGGCCCGAAAACGGGGTGCCGGGAGCATCGTTTGGGGCTCCTATACCAAGACCGGCGACACCGTGGTGTTTCAGATCCAGTTGGCCGATGCCGCTACCGGGACGGTGCTCCGCCCACTTCGTCCCGTCTCAGGCCCCGCCGCGGCGCCCGCGTCGGTGATTTCGCTCCTAGCCGAACGGGTCATGGCGGGGTATGCCGCTCACTTCGACCGCCGGCTACGCAACTACTCCGCGATGAGCCAGCCGGGCACGTATCAAGCGTGGAAGGAGTTCGACGCCGGCTGGGCGGGGCTTCGCGGGTTGTGGTCGGACTCGATTGTTCTCGCCTCGCAGACTCACATGGACCGGGCCACCCGGCTCGACCCGCAATTTGTGCTGCCCCAGGCAATCAACGTGGGGACGATCGGTTGGAATCCGGGGGACTGTCCCAGGGCGGATTCCCTCGCCAAGGCGTTGCGGCAGTCGTCCCAACTCCTTCCCGTGGGGGATGAGGCCCTGGTGAAGCTCGGGAACGCTGGGTGTCACACTGACCCGCAGGCGGAGTACGAGGCCACGACGGTGCTGCTTGAAGCCGCACCCGGGGTACCCGAGTGGGTGGACGCGCGGGTTGGGGCGCTGATGACCCTCTATCGCCCGCGGGAGGCCCTGGCGGTGCTGGAATCATCGGACGAATTGAAACGGGAGGCCCCATTTAATTGGAACAACCGGCGGATGTTCCTCCTCCATATCCTGGGACGGTATCAGGATGCCCTCCAGGCGGTGAAGGAGTTGCGGCTGGTGAACCCCGACGATCTCTTTGTCGATCGCTACGAGATGCGGCAATGGGCGGCGCTCGGAAACGTGGATTCCGTCGACAAACTCCTGGAAGTGCGGCTCGGCAAGACCAATCGATTCGTGGATGCTGGAGCGGACCTATACTATGTCGGGATTGAGCTCAGAAGCCACGGCTTTCGGGACGCCGGGCTCCGGGCTTGCCGCCGCGCGGTGGAGTGGTACGCTGCCCGTCCGAGCGGGGAGCGCGATCAGGCGGGGGATGTGGCCCTGACGCTCCTCTGCGCCGAGCGATGGACCGAGGCGCGCCAGGCCTTCCAGGCGGAGCTGGCGACCGACTCTCTCAACCACAACGCCCGAGGCGGCCTTGGGGTCGCCGCCTTCCACGCCGGAGACCGGGCCGCCGCGGACAGAGCGGACCACGTTCTGGCGCGCTTTGACCGGGATCAGAATGCGGTATTCGGTCGCGCGATGCTCGCCACGCTGCGGGGAGACCGGGAGGGTGCCATCCGCAAGTTGCAGTGGGCGGTGGACCATGGAATCAATTGGGGACAACTCCACAGCTTCATCACCGACTTCGCCCCATTGGTGGACGATCCACGCGTTCAGGCAATGCTTCACCCGAACCGATAGGCCCCGTCAGGTGCTCCGGCTCTTCGTGCGCCGCGGTCTCTTCAACCAAGACCAAGCCGAGGGCATGCTCCAGTGGCCTCACTCGGGGTTTCACGTCCACGCCGGGGTCGGGGTGCCGGCGGGCGATCGCGCCTTCGCGCTCCGTCGGTCGCTGCGGGTGATCCCGAACGGGGTGGCGAGGATGAAACGCGCGGTCGACGAGGCGAACAGGTGAGCCGCATGACATCGACTGTCGTGCCCTCGTGAGCGCATCGACAGACCGCCTCACGCCGGCCCTCGCCGACCGCTGCCGCATCGAGCGCGAACTCGGCGCCGGTGGCATGGCCACCGTGTATCTCGCGCATGACCTGAGACTTTGGGTGAACCGGCGGGTGCCGCCACGGCCTCCCCTGGGGCCGAGGAGGTTGAAGGTATCGAGTTCGTAGTCGGGGCGCGCCCCGGGGGTCCGTCCGAATGTCGAGGTAGCTCACCCCCAACCGGCCGGCGCTGTCGATCGCCCACCGAGTGGGTCGCCGGGCTCCCCTATCCGCCGCCCGGATCTCCCCGTACCATTCGAGCGTCCGCCGCTTGCCACCAGATCCCAGCTCCGAGGCGCCCATGCGTTCCCTTCTCTGCTGTCTGGCCCTTTCCGGTTCTCTGTGGGGGCCGGGTGCGACTCCGGTCCGGGCCCAGGACCTTCCATCCAAGGTGCGCGCCGCGGTTGCCGACACGATCCGCCAGCAGGCGGAACGGGTGATCGCGGCGATCGCGTCGAAACAGATCGACCGCTTCATGGAGCTGTTTACCACCGATCCCGATCTGACCTATGTCGACAACGGGAAGATCTATCCCAGCCGGGAGGCGCTGGCCACCGCGGCCGGCGGGTTCTTCAAGCGGATCGGGTCGGCCGGCGGCACGTGGGAATCGCCCCGGATCGTGGTGCTCTCGGCGAGCGGCGGCGCATTCACCGGCATCTTCCGGCCGGTCATGGCGGACCTCGAAGGCAAGCCGCTGTGGACCAACGGAAAGATCTGGACTTTCGTGTATCAGCGCCGAGCGGGAAAGTGGGTGATCGTCCAGGCGCACGAGGTGAACGCGCTGCCGCCGAAATGAGCAGCCAGTTCGGGCAGGTCTGCGCCGGCGTCGTGGCGGCGGTGTTTCTGGCGGGTTGCCATGCGCCTGCCAAACCTGCCCGACGCCCGAACGTGCTGTTCATCGCGGTCGACGATCTTCGGCCGACGCTCGGGGCCTACGGCGATCCCGACATCAAGACGCCCAACATCGACCGACTCGCGCGCTCGGGCGTTACGTTCCTCGAGGCCTACGCCCAGCAGGCGGTCTGCAATCCGTCCCGGGTAAGTCTCATGACGGGACTCCGGCCCGACTCGACCCGGGTCTGGGACCTCGACACCGATTTTCGGACCACGGTGCCCGATGTCGTGACGCTCCCGCAGTATTTCCAGAAGTACGGGTATCACGCGGTGTCGATCGGCAAGATCTATCACAACGTCATTCCCGATTCGCTCTCGTGGAGCGAGCCTGAGATGCACGTCGACGGCTTCCCGTACGACCCCGACGCCGTTTACCACCATCGCGACAATCTCGCGATTCAGGAGGCGAAGAAGGCGGCCTTCCGCAGGCTGGGGGACACCACCAGCCACATCGACAAGTACGGCCTCTGGTACCTCAAGGCCAACGCCACCGAGAACGTCGACCTTCCCGACAGCGTCTACTACGACGGCGCCGAGACTAATCGCGCCGTGGAGCGGCTGGGTGAACTGGCCCGGCGCGACGAGCCGTTCTTCTTCGGGGTCGGGTACTACCGGCCGCATCTGCCGTTCAACGCGCCGAAGAGGTACTGGGACCTCTACCAGCGCGATTCGATCCCGCTGGCCCGGAACCCGAACGTGCCGGAGGACGGGCCCATCATGGCCATCAGCACGGCGCGGGAGCTGCGCGGCTACACCGATTTCGCCGATGCGCCCCATCCCTTCGAGGGGCGGATCAGCCTGGCGGACGCCCGGCGCCTGAAGCATGGGTACTATGCGTCAGTCAGTTACGTCGACGCCCAGGTGGGCCGGCTGCTGGACCGGCTGGATGAACTGGGTATCGCCGACAACACGATCGTGGTGCTCTGGGGTGACCACGGCTACAAGCTGGGCGAGCACAACGGCTGGGCGAAGATGACCAACTACTTGATCGACACCCACGCGCCGCTGATTGTCCGGGCACCGGGACGGGCGCCGGCCAATCTCAAGCTGAAGCAGCTGGTGGAATTCGTAGACATCTATCCCACGGTGGTTGAGCTGGCGGGGCTCCCGGCGCCGACCGGGCTGCAGGGTACCAGTGCCGTGCCGCTCATTGCCAATCCCGACCGTCCCTGGAAGAAGGCGATTTTCAGCCAGTTTCTTCGGGACGGCATCTGGGTGGCGCCGGACAGCATTCCGTACATGGGGTACAGTGTCCGGACGGACGCCTTTCACTACGTGACCTGGATCGACTGGCGGACGCGGAAGGTGGCGGCGCAGGAGTTGTACGATCTGAAGGCGGATGCGGACGAGAATCGGAACCTCGCCCGCGACCCACGCCTGGCGGCTACGCTCACGAAACTCGAGGCGCAGCGACAGGCGGGGTGGCGGGCGGCGGTTCCCGATTCGGTCAGGTAGCCGTCACATATGGCATTGCGTGCCGCCACAGCAGCAGCCGAAGAGTACGCAGGCGGACCATGGCTGACTGAAATACCCAGTGGCCCGTGTGGCAGGTAGCGGGATGAAACCAGCTCCCCCCGGGGTCGCGCCTGCGGCTCTCCAGACGGAATCGCTGTCGACGAAACAGGCCTTGAGTCCGGCCGCGGTCGAGGTAGAACACTCAAGGGCCGCGACGCTGAGCTTCGCCTTGGTACTATCCATCCAGCCCTCGGTACCCATCTTGCCGTGGGCCGTGTAGTGGGGATTCGCGTACTCCATCCGCTTTTCGGGATTGACGGAGGCCATGTGAAAGCCGCCCCAGTCGTAGCCGTGCAGAGTCAGTTTCCAGTCTCGCCAGACCACCAGATAGTTTACCCCCTTGATGAGGCCCAGTGGGGCATGCCCTCCCGTCGCTTGCACCCGCGCGGTGATCTGTCCGCACCCCATGCTGTTCAATTCCTTGACGTAGAGCGCGGGGGTCTTGGGGGCGTTCCAGTCTCGGTGTGCCGGTGCGATGTCTGCCATCGTTCCGCTTGTTGCCGGTTGGAGAACATGGTCGTGCTCACCCCGCTCATCATCAAAGACCATCGCCGAGCCGACGCCGTGAATCTTTTCCCACGGGACCTGATAGCTTCCACCTGTCTGCTTCATGACCATGCCAGCCCCAAACGGGAACACGTCGCAAGGCGGAGGTACACAGGCGCCCAACAGCGCCAACAGTCCGAGTGGAACACTCGACGCCATCCATCGCTTGATCATCTTGCCCCCCTCTCTGAAGGAACAGCCTGTTGCCCCAGGTCACCACCGCACCACATCCCGCACCAATGCCTTCACTTCCGGATCCGCATCGGCCCACAATTCCCTCACACCTCGGGCCCACTTCTCCGCGGTCGAACGATCACCCTGGCGTAACGCGATCCTTGCCCGGAGCACCATGGCATGAACCAGCGACGCCGGTCCCTGCAGAAAATGGACAAACGTCCCGTTCTGGTGCGCCAGGTCGCCCAGCATCCGGTCCAGGTCGGCCACGGCGACGGCCGTGTCGCCGATGGCCGCCCATAGAAAAGCTTCCTGGTATACACCGTCGACCGACACATCCGACGGGGTGACACCCGCCGCCAACCGGAGCTGGGCTACCTGGGTCATCGAACGGCGGAAGCCTGCCACGTTCCCAGTTGCGACTGCAGTCTGAAGACCCGGCAGGGTCAGCGCCACGGCGTCCCGGTGGGTGACTCCTCGCCCCCAGGCTGGAAATCCGATCTGGTCGGCCTCACCGAGCAGGGCGTAGCGGAGCGAAGCCTGATCTCCCTCTTCCACGCCGGCGACGTAGGCGAGGATGGCCGCCTCGGCTGATCCGACGCTGTCGCGCCCAAGGCCGAGTGTCGCGAGGGCGATCATTCGCATGGCGTTCCTCGAGATCGACTCCGGCGTCGTGAACACCCGGCCGTCCGAGCCCAGGAAGCTGGTCCCGGGTGCGATCCGCTCTGCCATCTTCACCATCGTCGCTGCCCGTCCGATCAAACCGGCCAGCGGGGTGAGGCGGCCCACCACGCTGTCGGGATGAGACTCCCAACGGTCCAACAGCCGTTCGGTCACCTGGCGGGCGCCGGCGAAATCACCGGCCCGGAGGCGTAGACGCGCCTCGATTTCAGCGAGTTCCTCGCGCTCCGCCGAATCGGGTGTCATCCGGTCGGCCCGCCGCACGGCTTCGAGCGCCGCGGGGACGGTAGCCACCTGCTCCAGCGCCGCCGCCCGGGCTCGCCACGCGCTCGGACTTGTCGGGTATCGGTCCACCCAGACCTGGGCCAGGGTCGTGACGATCGCGCGCTCGCGGTCGAGGGCTTGCCAGAATCCAAGCGGCGGCCGATCGGCTCCGTTGACCTGCATTCGGGGAAACGGCACGAAGACAACACTGTCGCCCATCGCCTCCGGCCAGGCGGCGAACTCGGACGTGCCGGTTGAATCCTGGCCCACTCGATACCGGCCCGGCTCGGTAACCAGGACTCGTCGCAACCGCCCGAATGTCAGTGCCGGCGCGGCCCGGTAGCTCGAGGGCAGCAGCACCAGAGCCCGGAGATACGCAGTGGCCGCCGTCCAGTAGCTGCTCCGGAATACGCGTCCCGACCGGCTCTTCGGGTCCGGCAGTACGAGGTTGTCCTTGGCGTGGCAATCCCCAAGGCCCATCCAGGCAGCGAAGTCCAGACTGTCCACGGCAAGCAGGCCCTGGTACTCACGGCAGGCCCGGGCAAACTGTTCGGTGGCCATCAGTCGAAGGGCCCGGGCGTGACGGGATTCAATCGTCGTGAGCGATCCACTCTTCTGCTCGGCCCTGATCGCGAGGTCCTTCCATTCGGCCGGCTCCGCCTGGAGCCAGCTCGAAAGCCGCGCAGCCTGGAGATACCCGAGGGCAAAACCCGTATCGGCCTTGATCGCCAGTCCGAAATGGCGAACCGCTTCTTCGAGGCGCCAGTCGAGCAGGAGCGAGTCCGCGGTCAGGTATTCGCGTACCGCGGCGAGCGGGCGGGAGCCTTCCGTCACCGGGGGAGCATGCCCGCGACCGACCAGCGTGTCGATCATCGCGCCGAACCGCATCGCGACGTCATCGGGGAGGCGTATCCCCAGCACGAGGCTGCTCTCCGCCAGGCGGCGGCCTCCGGCATCGACATCGTAGATCGCGCCCCGGACCCGAGTGTCGTCACCCTGCCGGTAGATCTCGCCCCAAATCAACCGCCCTGCGCCGAGTCGGCGGGCCACAGCCAGGGCCGCTGAGAGCGTCATCGGCCCCGCGGCGGTTTCGGCGAGGGCCTCCCGGACTCGGGCTGGATCCACTCGCCGAGCATCGCGCCATCGACGAAGGGCCTCGTACGCTAGCGTAGCCGAACCAGCTCCGCTCACAGCCGGCGTTCCGGTTCCTTCGAGTTCGCCGAACGCGAGAACCACGTGCAAGTCGGGATCGAGCCGCGTGCGGCTGGCGAGGAGCGCAACCACCCCGACGCCGGCCAGAGCCGTGAAGGCAATTCCCAAGGCGATGCGACGGGTCCGGCTCCAGGAGCGGACGCCGCCGGGTCTCCGGATCGTGAGTGCCGCGGTGAATTCGGCAGCCGACTGGAATCGGCGGTCAGGCTCCGGGTTGAGTGCTTTGGCGAGTACCACACGGAGCCACTCCGGCGTGACGCGACCCCGCGGGGTGTCCTCGGCCCGCGACGGGACCTGGGAATACGGTTGCCGGGCACCCAGCATTTCGTTCAGGACGCAGGCGAGGCTGAAGAGGTCGCTTCGGCCATCCACCGGGGCGCTGCAGGCCTGCTCCGGGGACATGTAGGTGGGTGTACCGAGGGCCATGCCCGATAGCGTGATCCCTGCGCCTGCCGAGTTTTCGTCAGAGGTTCGGGCGATTCCGAAATCGGCGAGCAGCGCGGCGTCTTCCGCGAGGAGAATGTTCGACGGCTTGATGTCCCGGTGAATAACGCCGTGTCCGTGCGCGTGGGTCAGCGCGAGGCCAACGTCCCGGGCGATCCGGAGGGCCTCCTCCACCGGAATCGCGCTCTCCCGTGCGAGGCGATCCCGCAGGGTCTCCCCGGCAATCCACGGCATGACGTAGTAGAGATGGCCGGCGGCTTCACCGGAATCGTGCAATGGGAGGATGTGGGGGTGGTTCAGGTGGGCGACGATGGTGATTTCGCGAAGGAAGCGCTCCGGGCCGAGGACGGCGGCAAGCCCGGAGCGGATCAGCTTGAGTGCGACCAGCCGGTCGTGCTTGAGATCCCGGGCCAGGAACACCGTCGCCATGCCGCCCTGACCCAGCACGCGAGGCTCCGCACCGTCCATCTCGATGCGGTAACGGTCTTTCAGCGCATCCTGCAGCCCGCCGAATTCGTCGACCACGGTGCCCCCGAACCTTGGGTCGAAGGCCTGGGAACCTCAGGGCGAATGTATCACGCGGCGGTGATTCGCACCAATGGGTTCCCCCCGGGTCAGGCCCTTCACTTCCAGATCGCGATCTCCTTCATCGGCTTGCGGTGGATATCGGGAATCTTCGCATCCTGTGCCGGGTACCCCACCGGCATCACCAGCATCGCCTTTTCGTTGGCCGGCCGGCCCAGCAACTCGGCCAGAAACCCCATGGGATTGGGCGTGTGGGTGAGCGTCACCAAGCCCATCATGTGGACGGCCGCAATGAAGAACCCCGCCGCGATCCCGCACGATTCCTGAGTGTAGTAATAAGTCCGCTTGGTGCCATCGGGCCGGACCCCGTGTGACTGCCGGAACAGCACCACCACCCACGGCGCGTCAGTCAGGTGCGGCTTGTGCTCGTCGGTGCCGAGCGGCGCCAGCGCTTCGGTCCATTCCCCTGGTGCCCGGCCGTGGTAGAACTCGTGTTCTTCCTTCTCGGCCGCCTCGCGAATCTGGCGCTTGAGGTCGGGATCCGAGACCGCCACGAACGTCCACGGCTGCTGGTGGGCGCCGCTCGGTGCAGTGCCGCCAGTACGAATGGCCGCGTCGATCAACTCCCTCGGTACGGGGTCGGTCGAGAAATGCCGGGTGGTCCGGCGGCGGTTCATTTCCTCGTAGAATGCCCGGGCCCGCTCAGCCGACTCGGCGGGCGAACGCCGGGTGAATTGCAGCGGCACAAACGGATGCGACTTAGCCGCAAACTGTGCTCTGGTCGAATCATCCATCATTTCGGTCCCATCCGGATCGCGCCGTCGAGGCGGATCGTTTCGCCATTCAGCATCGCATTCTCGGCGATGGCCACGACCAGGCGGGCGAACTCCTCCGGCTTTCCGAGCCGGGGCGGGAAGGGGACCTGCTGGCCAAGTGACTGGCGCACCGTTTCGGGGAGCGAGGCGAGGAGTGGGGTGTCGAAGATGCCGGGCGCAATGGTCATGACCCGGATTCCGTCGCGCGAGAGGTCGCGTGCGATCGGGAGCGTCATCCCGACGATGCCGGCTTTCGATGCGGCATAGGCGGCCTGGCCGATCTGTCCGTCGAACGCGGCCACCGAGGCGGTGTTCACGATCACGCCACGTTCACCGCCGGCGTCGGGGGTGCCCTTGGCCATGGCGGCGGCCGCGAGGCGGGTCACGTTGAACGAACCGATCAGGTTGACCCGGACCACCTTCTCGAATTGCTCGAGGGAGTGGGGGCCGTCCTTGCCGACCGTGCGGGCGCTCGGTCCGATGCCGGCGCAGTTGGCGACGATCTGAAGCCCGCCGAATCGGGACAGGGCGAGGTTCACGGCCGCTTCCATCTCGCCCGGGTTGGCGACGTCCGCCGCCTGGAACGCCGCCTTGCCGGCCAGTGTCTCAGCCAGCGCCTGGCCGGCCTTGGCGTTCAGGTCGACGATCACCACGTTGGCGCCCCTGGCGGCGAGGGCCCGGACCGTGGCCTCGCCCAGTCCCGAGGCGCCACCGGTCACCAGCGCGACTTTTCCGTTGATATCCATTGTCGGGTACCCTGGTCAGACTTTCGGAGAATCGGAATGATGGGATCGAACATGCCGGGCTCCAACTTACCGCCGCGAGAAACCGTTCGGAATGCCGCCTGGCTATCTTCGACCCCATGGTTCATCGTGAATTTCATCGAACGGCCCATATCGGCTGGCTCCGGGCCGCGGTTCTGGGTGCCAACGACGGACTGATTTCCACCAGCAGCCTGGTGGTGGGCGTCGCGGCGGCCCAGCCCAACCGCGCCTCGGTGCTGCTGGCCGCGGTGGCCGGCCTGGTGGCGGGCGCGTTGTCGATGGCGGCCGGCGAGTACGTGTCGGTCAGCTCCCAGGCGGACACCGAATCCGCCGACCTGGCTCGAGAACGGAAGGAACTCGATGAGAGTCCCGACACCGAGCGGGCCGAACTGATCGGGATCTACGTTCATCGCGGCCTCACGCCGGAACTGGCCGCGCAGGTGGCCGACCAGCTCACGGCTCACGACGTCCTTGGCGCCCACGCCCGCGACGAGCTCGGGATGTCGGAAGGGACGAGAGCCCGGCCGATTCAGGCCTCACTCGCCTCAGCCGCGGCATTCGCCGTCGGTGCGGCGCTGCCGCTCGTTCTCACGGCGGTGGTCCCGATCGCCTATCTCGCCGTGGTGGTCGTAGGGCTCTCGCTGGTCATGCTGGCCGGCCTCGGTGCGGCCGCGGCCGGGATGGGCGGCGCGCCGTTGGCGAAGGGAGCGTTGAGGGTGGCGTTCTGGGGCGCGGTGGCGATGGGTTGCTCGGCCCTGGTGGGCCGGCTGTTCGGTACGGTGGTCTAAACAGGAGTGACGATGTCATCTCACGCGAGTGGCCCGTTCGAAGTCAAGCGAATTACTCAGCCCAGCGATCATCCGGAGCTCCCCCTGTTGGGCCGGTTCCTGCTCGACAAGGTGTTCCACGGCGATCTCGAGGGGACGAGCAAGGGCCAGATGCTGGCGACCGGCACGGCGACCGGGGGATCGGCCGGTTACGTGGCGATCGAGTGGGTCGAGGGCGTACTACAAGGGCGTCAGGGAACTTTTGCGCTGCAGCATAATGGCATCATGACGCGGGGGGTCGGTGAGCTGGTGATTTCCGTGGTTCCCGACAGCGGCACCGGCAAGCTCGAGGGTCTTGCCGGGGCGATGACGATCACGATCGAGGGCGGGAAGCACTTCTACGGGTTCGACTACACGCTCGGGGACGGAGCATAGGGCGGCGGCGCCGTCAGGGCGAGGTGGTTCGGCGCTTGGGGCGATTGACGCTGCTGTGGGTGCCCAGCAGCTGCCACCGGCCGGCCGCCGTCCGGTTGAAGATCACCGTGGAGTAGATCCCGACCCAGTCGTTCTGCCGGCCCTGGATGTTCTGCTGGCGGACCCAGCAATGGCCCACGGCGGTGGCGGTCCCGAAGAGGTCGAACTTGCATTGCTCGAGATTCAGGACCGAGATGCTGTCGGTGCTGGCGGCGATGGCTTGCAGCCGTTCGGTCTTGGTCAAGGTGGTGACCGAATCGCCCCCGCCGATGGTGAAGCTGTACTTGTCGGCGTAGATCCCGCGGAGCGTGACGGTGTCGCGACGCTGGACGGCCGCGATGACCTGGCGATACTTGGCGGTGAAGTCCGGGGTGGCTCTGGCCTGAGCGGCAGCCAGCGACCATGGGGCGAGGGCAACGGCGAACAGCGTGATGACTTTCATGCTCCCTCCGGGGTGAATGCGGAGTCGAGACATCTCGTCAATCGTGGGATTGTACTCCCAATATACCGTCTGGCCCCCGGCTGGCAAGGCGGAGCAACCTGGCACGCGGGCGGCGGGCTGTACGACCGGGCCGCTAATAGACCAGGGCAGCCGCCCGCATCGGCCCGGCATTGCCATCCTTGATCTTGAGCGGAAAGCCGACGAAGACCACGTTAGGCTCGTTCACGATCTGCTCCAGGTTCACCAACCCCTCGATACTCGGCACGTTCCGGGACAGGAAGGCGTAGTGCTCCGGAACGATCGCCTGCGAACCCTTGAGTTCACCCTTCGCCATGATGGCGGCGATGTTCTTGAGCCCCGCCAGGCTCGGCATATCCGTGGCGAACAGCCGCACCGGGAGTGTGGCCAGGTACTCCGCGGCTTCGCCCGAGAGGTAGGCGTATGAGGGGTATTCGTTCGGATCCGTGGGCGGGACATACCCGACGAAGGCGATCACGACATCGCCGGCCACCAGTCCTCGCCCGGCAAAGTCGGCCCGGGATAGTGGCGCATCTTTGGGCCGGCTGCGGAAATCGAGCACCTTGGCCGCGCCGATGAACTGATCGAGCGGGAACGTATCCGTGCCCCGTGCGCCCTTGATGGCATGGTTCGGGGCATCGTGGTGCGGGCCGACGTGATTGAACAACTCGAGCCTGCTGTCGGCAACGTACGCCGGGGCTTCGCTCACGGTGTGATGGAACGTGGTGGACTCCGGCAGGCCGAAGTCCTTGAGGAACTTCCTACCCATGATCCGCACGGGGGCGTCCTCGCCGATGACCGGACTCAGGTCGACCACTGCTCGCGGCCGAACGAACCCGCCCGGCCCCTGCGGGCGGCATCCCAGAAGAGCCGTGAGACCAAGAACCCAGGTGATGCGTCTCACGGTTCCCCCAGCGCAAAGGCCACGAGAGTTCCTCCCGAAGGCGCCCCGTTCTTGCCCCCGCCGCAGGCAATCACCACGTACTGCCTGCCATTGACCATGTAGAGCGACGGCGTGGCATTGCCTGACGCCGGCAGCTCCGTCTCCCACAGCAACTTGCCCGTTGCCTTGTCATAGACGTGGAACTTCCGGTCATAGGTGGTGGCGCCGATGAACAGGAGGCCGTTGGCCGTGACGACCGGGCCGCCATAGTTGTCGGTGCCAGTGTCCTTCATGCCCTTGGCCGCGAGCGCCGGGTATTCGCCGAACGGAATCTTCCAGCGAATCGTGCCGCTGTTGAGATCGACCGCGGCCAGGCTTCCCCACGGCGGCGTGATGCCGGGGAACCCTTCCGGGTCGAGGAAGATGTTGTAGCCGTCGTTCCGGTAGTCGAGCCAGTAGGGGTTGCCGCCCTTCTTCTCGGCAGCGTCCTTCCCCGTGATCAGGAAATTCACCATGTCGTCGATGGCGCCGCCCTCGAGCACCTCGGCGAAGCCCGGCATCCGGCCCGTGCCCTGGCGGATGATCTTCGCGAGTTCCTCGCGGGTCCGTCGGTTTCCGATGTCCACGAGCGACGGGAACTGGCCCGGGGTGCCGCGGAGATCCTTCTGATGGCAGCTGGCGCAATTGTTCTGGTAGAGTGATTTGTCGTCCCGGCCGATCATCTTGAGCAGCCACGGCATCTCGTTCACGTTCACGTAGAACAGACCCGTGGCCGGATCGAACGCCTGGCCGCCCCACTCGCCGCCGCCGTCGTAGCCGGGGAAGACGATGTTGCCCTCCATGCTGGGCGGCTGGAACATCCCGCGCCGAGGATACTTGTTGAAGATCTCGAGCGCCGCCGCGTGGGCCTCGGGCGTGCGAGTGGTGAGCATGTCCTCGGTGACGGTTTGACGGGTCAGGGCCGGCGGCTTGAGCGGCACGGGCTGGGTGGGGCTCGGCTGTTCGCCGGGGAGACCGTTGGTCGGGACTTTCCGATATTCAACCGGGAAGAGCGGCTTGCCCGTTCGGCGGTCGAACACGAAGACGAAGCCGGTCTTGGTGACCTGGGCCACCGCGTCGATCGTCCGGCCGCCGCGCCTGACCGTCACCAGTGCGGGGGGTGACGGGAGATCCATGTCCCACAGGTCGTGCTTGACGGTCTGGAAATGCCAGACCCGCTTGCCGGTCCGGGCGTTGAGTGCGATTACGCTGTTGGCGAAGAGGTTGTCGCCGGCGCGGTTTGAGCCGTAGAAATCGAACGCCGCCGAGCCGGTGGCGCCGAACACCAGGCCGAGTTTGGGATCGACCGTCAGGCCGGCCCAGGCGTTGGTGCCGCCGGTCACCTTCCAGGCATCCCGGGGCCACGTCTGATAGCCGTATTCCCCGGGACGCGGGATGGTGTGGAAGGTCCAGCGGAGGGCGCCGGTCATCACGTCGTAGGCGCGGATGTCGCCGGGGGAAGACGGCAGGCTTTCGCTGACACTGCTGCCGATGATGTACAGGCCGTCGAACACCACGCCTGGCGTGCTGGCGCTCACCGATTGCACGTCGAACGGCCGGCCCAGCCCTTTACGCAGATCGACACGGCCATGATCGCCGAAGGAGTCGATCGGCCGGCCGGTGTTCTTGTCGAGGGCCCAGAGATTGTTCCGGTGGGTGACGAACACTCTGTCCTTGTATACCGTGACGCCCCGGTGGCGATAGCGGCCGGGGCGGGGGTCGATCACGTTAGGGTCGAACGTCCAGAGCTCGCGGCCGGTCGCGGCGTCGAGCGCGATCACCCGGAGCTTGGGCGTGGTGGCGAACAGCACGCCGTCGACGATGATCGGATTCGACTGCATCTCCGAGCCCGGGAACTCATCGTGGGTCTGGTAGGTCCAGGCGACCTGAAGCCGGCCCACGTTGGCAGGGGAAATCTGGCTCAGGGTCGAGTAGCGGGTGTTGGTGGTGTTGCCGCCGTAGACGGGCCAGTCGGCGGAACGGGCCTGGGCCGCGAGCGAAGCGGGGAACGCCAGGGCAACGAGCCAGGAGGTACGGATCATCGGGGTGTCTCATTCGGGGTGAGGAAGCAGCCCGATGAGTCTACCACCCCCCGGCGTTCGTGACCAGCGCTCCCGAAGTTCTGGCGCTGATCTCATTGATCAGCGCCAGAGTTCTCCGCTACGGCCTGGGGGCGTGCATGCCGCCCATGGACAACAGCGTCGCGTCCACCACCCCGGTAAAGCATCGGATCGACGATGTCGCATCTGCCGTGCCGAGCAGGACGTAGTGGTAGATCCCTTCGGGGAACTCAGGTGTCGGGCTGGTGATCCCGTTGCAGCGGTCGAGGCGGGCGGCGGTGACCTGCTGACCGTTCATGTCCCGATCGCCGTAGATCGGATAGCCGTCGAAGGCGAGGCCGATGATGTGGGACGGTCCACCCGCCACATCCACCGTAGCCGTGACACAGGCTGGCAACCCGTGATAGTGGTAGGCGCCCATCGGATTCGGGTGACCGCTGCAGGCATCAAGGAACGCGATGTCCTGGCCGGCAGTGTTCTTGACCGTAAAGTTCGAGGCCGCCGCGACCGTCACGCCGTCACCTTCGTAGGGGTTGAACAGCGCGGCCCCCGAGATCATCACGCCGATGGTGCCCAGCGGTGCGTCCGTGGGGCTCGCGGCACGGGTCGGGGTGGCCGGAATCTGGAAGTCATAGCTTTGCTGCCGGGTCGGGTCGGCGCCCGCGTGGGCGTTCTGGCTGTTGGGCACCCTGACGCCCGCGTTCGGGAGCGCATATTCCGCCTGGCGGGCATGATTGGGCAGGCCGTTCGATTGGTAGCGTACTTTGCCATTGGCAAAGCTGATGGTCACGTTGGATCCCCACTTGGCGCTCTTCAGTCCGGCGGTGGTCGAGCCCGAATCGGTGGCGGTTTCGGCTTCCGTGGTGTTGCTGCAGCCGGTCATGGCCAGGCCCAGAGTCAGTCCGAGCAGCGCGGCACGCGGTGTGTTCATGTTCGCTCCGAGGTCAATGTTCCCTCTTGGACAGCGCCCGCCCCAGTTTCATTCCCTCATGCTTCGCCTCGACGTACCTTTGACGGGCAATCCACCCGACCCACAGGAGTTTGCCATGGAGTTTCGCTCCGGACTCGTCGCTATCGTTTCGGCGGCCCTGCTTGCCGGTGTGCCGGCCCGCGTCGTCGCGCAGGCCAGCTTCGCCGATACCGAGCGCCTGGCCAAGCTCAAGACGGCTTTGCCGGAGATTGATCGGGTGGTCCGCGAGTTTGCCGAGAAGTCCCACGTGCCTGGCGTGGCGTACGGGATCATCGTGGACGGGCAGCTGATCCATGCGGGCGTGGCCGGCCTCCGGGAAGTTCCTTCCAGGTCGGCGGTGGACACGGGAACGGTGTTCCGGATCGCCTCGATGACCAAGAGCTTCACGGCGGCGGCGATCCTCAAACTCCGCGACGAAGGCAGGCTTTCGCTCGAGGATCCGGCCGAGCGGTACGTGCCGGAACTCAAGCTGCTCAAGTACCCGACAGCGGACTCGCCTCGGCTCACGATCCGTCATCTGATGTCCCACTCGACCGGCTTTCCCGAAGACAATCCCTGGGGAGACCAGCAGCTGGCCGACTCGGATGAGGACCTCTCGCGGATGATCCGGAGCGGAATTCCGTTCTCGAATCCGCCGGGCATTGCCTACGAGTACTCCAATTTCGGCTTCGCGATTCTGGGGCGGATCGTGGCCAATGTGACCAAGATGCCCTACACCCGCTATCTGACCGAGAACGTCCTCAAGCCCCTCGGGATGACCTCCACGTTCATGCAGGCGGGAGCCGTACGGCCGGCGCGCCTGGCGCACGGATACCGCCGCCAGGACGAGGCGTGGCTCGAGGAGCCGGCCCTTCCCGACGGTTCGTTCGGCTCGATGGGCGGGATGCTCACCTCCATCGCGGACCTGAGCCGCTGGGTCGGGTTCATGCTCCAGGCCTGGCCTCCGCGGGACGCCGCCGATCCGGGGCCGGTTCGCCGCGCTTCCCTCCGCGAGATGCAACAGGTGGCCCGCTTCAGTGGTGCAACGGCGGCGCGCACGAGCGACGGCGTGATCCTGAGCGCCGGCGGCTACGCGTATGGGCTCGGGGTCCGTCAGACCTGCCGGTTCAGGATTTCGGTGGCGCACTCGGGCGGGCTGCCGGGGTTCGGGTCCCACATGCGCTGGCTGCCCGAGTACGGAGTCGGCTTCGTAGCGCTCGGCAACCTCACCTACACCAGTTGGGGCGGTGTGGGCGACCAGGTGTTCGATGCGCTGGCCAGAACCGGCGGGCTCGAGCCGAGGCAGCCGACCCCGGCGCCGGTGCTGGTGGAGATGCGGGACAAAGTCAGCCGGCTCATCAACGGGTGGAACGACGGACTCGCCGACAGTGTCGCGGCGATGAATCTCTTCCTCGACTTGTCCAAGGGCCGGCGCCATCAGGCGATCGACCGGCTTCGGACCGAGGCCGGCGGCGGGTGCCGGAACGATGGCCAGTTCGAGGTGGAGAACGCGCTCCGCGGCAAATGGCGGATGAGCTGCGCCTCGGGAGCGCTGGCGGTAGCCATTACGCTGGCGCCGACCAGTCCGGCCCGGGTGCAGTTCCTCGAAGTGACGGCGATCAAACCGGAGACCTCGCTGGCCCCGGCGCCCGCCTGCCGGTGAACTGATGGGAACGATCTACGGAGCCGACCTCGCGTTCGTCCAGGCGGCCGGCTTCGGCGGGGCGGCCGAGGCGGCAGCGCCGAACCTGCTCCGGTTGCTCGCGCGGGCGGGAATTGGTTCGGGGTCGCTGGTGGTCGATCTCGGGTGCGGCGCCGGAGTCTGGCTCGCGGCGGCGAGCCGGGCCGGATTCAAGACGGCGGGATGCGATCTCTCGGCGCCGTTGGTGACGCTGGCGCGGCGAGCTGCGCCCAGGGCATCGATCACCAACGCATCGGTAGACGACTACCGGATTCCTTCATGTCACGCCGTCACCGCGTTGGGAGAGGTCCTCGGGTATCGGCCGCCGGGCCGGGCGATGGCGGAGCTTCGGCGAATCGCGAGGCGGGTCCACGCGAGCCTGGCGCCCGGGGGCCTGTTCCTGTTCGATGTCATGGTCACGGGCGCCGGGAAACCGATGAATTACCGGACATTCGCCACGGGACAAGGGTGGGCGGTGCTGGTGGCGGTCAAGGAAGAAACGAATCGGCGTGGACTGGTCCGGGAGATTGTGACGTTTCGCCAGAGCGGGCGACGGTATCGCCGGTCGATGGAACTCCGCCGGGTGACGTTGTTCGATCCGCGGCAGGTGGCGGCACTCCTCCGGACAGAGGGATTTGCGGTGCGGGTTCGACGAGGGTACGACCGTGACCGGCTGGCGCCGAGGCGGATGGCGTTCATCGCACGGAAGGTGTGAACGGGCGGAACAGGACTCAAAGGAGCGAATCCATGAGCGACGGCGTTACCCGGCGTGATTTCCTGAACGGGATGCAGCTGGCAATCGGCGGCGCCATGCTCACGCCCTGGGACCAGCTCGGCCTCGGCGGTGTCGATCCCGCCGCCGAGTATTACCCGCCGGCGCTCACGGGTCTCAGGGGAACCCATGACGGGGCGTGGGAGACCATGCATGCCAGGGTCTCCGGCCAGACCTGGCCCGCGGGCAAACCCGAGGAGCAATACGATCTCGTCGTGGTGGGAGGCGGGATCAGCGGGCTCTCGGCGGCGCACCTGTACCGGCAGCGCCGTCCCCGGGGCCGGGTCCTGGTGCTCGACAATCACGACGATTTCGGCGGCCACGCCAAACGGAACGAATTCACCATCAACGGCCAGACGCGGCTCGGTTATGGCGGGACGGAGTCGATCGACACGCCATCGGCGTACAGCGCGGTGGCCAAGAAGCTGTTGGTGGACGTCGGGATCGACGTCCGGAAGTTCTACGATGCGTTCGACCAGAAGCTCTACGACTCGTACGGTCTCTCCAAGTCGATCGTTTTCGACCAGGAGACCTTCGGCCGGCAGAAGATGGTAACCGGCTACTGGAAGAAGCCCTGGGACGAATTTGTCCGCGAGACTCCGTTGAACGAACAGGCCCGGCGCGACCTGGTCCGGATCGTGACCGAGAAGGTGGACTATCTGCCGGGGCTTTCGGCGGCCGAGAAGCACCGGCGGCTGTCGAAGGTGAGCTACGAGGCGTTCCTCCGGGACTACGCCAAGGTCGATCCCCAGCTGATCGAAATGTACCGCAAATGGGGGATCAGCTTCTGGTGCGTCGGGATCGACGAAGTGCCGGCCACGTCCATTCAGTCGTACGATGGCGACATGCCTGGCCTCGATCATACCCTGATCCGGTCGAGCACCCGGGGCGACGATCCCTACATCTTCCACTTTCCCGATGGCAACGCGTCCGTGGCGCGACTCCTGGTTCGGTCGCTGGTGCCGGCCGCCATGCCGGGGACGACGATGGAAGACGTGGTGACCACGCGGGCCCGCTACGCCGAACTCGACCGGAGCGGCAACCCGGCCCGGATCCGGCTCAACAGCACCGTGGTCGGAGTCCGGCACACCGCCGATCAGAAGGCGGTCGACGTCACCTACGTCACGAAGGGCCAGGCCCACACGGTGCGGGCGGCCCGCTGCATTCTGGCCTGTTACAACATGGCGATTCCCTATCTGTGCCCGGAGATGCCGGAGAAGCAGAAGAAGGGACTGGCCTATGGGGTCAAGGTTCCGCTTACCTACACCAAGGTGCTGGTGCCGAACTGGCGGGCCTTCGCGGAGCTCAAGACCAATTTTGTCTATTACACCAAGGATTTCTTCAAGCAGGTCGAGCTCGACTACCCGGTGTCGATCGGCAAGTACAAGCGGTCGCAGACGCCGGATGAGCCGATGGTCTTGCATATGTGCTACGTACACCACGGTTCGGGTCACAAGGGACCCGAGCAGTGGCGGGAAGGCCGGCGCCGGCTGATGACGACGTCCTTCCAGACCTTCGAGCATCATGTCCGGGACCAGCTCGACCAGGCGTTGCGGGGCGCCGGGTTCGACGCGGAGCGCGATATCAAGGCGATCACGGTCAACCGGTGGCCGCATGGGTACGCCTACGAGTCGGAGATGCTGTGGGAGCCGGAGTGGAAATCGGAGCGGGAGAAGCCGTGGGTGGTCGGCCGGCAGCGTTTCGGGCGGATTGCGATCGCCAACTCCGATTCGGCGGCGGCGGCCAATACCAACGCGGCGATCACCCAAGGCGCCCGCGCGGTCGACGAAACGCTCGCAGCGGGTTGAAATCTCCGGGTCGTAAGGGCGGGCTTACGCCCGCCCTTACGATCGTGTTGAGGACTGCCTGGCACGGATCGCGGTTGAGGGCCGCCTGGCACCGATCGCGGGTGGGGGCCGCCCCCATCGCTCTGGTTGGGGTCTTGCGGGGATGGCTGAGTTATTGCATGTTTATGCATTATGCAGAAGCCGACAATTGCGCTTGCCTTTTCGGGCGGCCTCGACACCAGCTACTGCGTTCCCCGGCTCACCGAGCAGGGCTACGCCGTTCATACCGTCTACGTCAACACCGGCGGCGCCGACCAGGGTGAGCTTGCCCTGATCGGGAAACAGGCGCTGGCGGTCGGCACCGTGCAGCACCATGAGATCGATGCCCGGAAACAGGTGTTCGACCGGTTCGTTCGGTACCTGATCCAGGGCAACGTCCTCCGCGGTGAGGTCTATCCCCTCAGCGTGTCGGCCGAACGGACCCAGCAGGCGATCTCGGTGGTGGAGGTGGCCCAGCAGATCGGAGCCGCCGCGGTGGCCCACGGCTCGACCGGCGCCGGCAACGACCAGGTTCGCTTCGACGTCGCCATTCGAGTGCTGGCTCCCGCGCTCCAGATCGTGACGCCGATCCGCGAAGAGAATCTCTCCCGCGAACAGTCGATCGCCTATCTCGAACAGCGCGGCCTGCCGGTCCCGCCCAAGGCCGGCGCCTTCAGTATCAACAAGGGCCTCTGGGGCACCACGTGGGGCGGCGGCTGGACCCACGACACCTGGGCCGCCCCGCCTGCCGAACTGCTCGATCCACCCGCCGATGCCCCCGCCGCGGCCGACCATGTGATTGCCTGGGATCAGGGCATTCCGGTGTCGCTCGACGGTGAGGCGATCGAGGGCGCGTTGCTGGTGGGCCGGCTGTCCGCGCTGTGCCAGGCCTACGGCATCGGCCACAACATCCACGTCGGCGAGACGGCACTCGGCATCAAGGGCCGGATCGGGTTCGAGGCCGGCTCGGCGATCGTGCTGATCGCGGCCCATCGCGAGCTCGAGAAGCTGGTGCTCACCAAGTGGCAGACCTTCTGGAAGGACCATCTCTCCCGCTTCTACGGCGACCGGATCCATGAAGGCCACTATTTCGATCCGGCGCTCCGCGACATCGAGGCGATGATCACCAGTTCACAGCAGCGTGTTTCCGGCGAAACCCGGGTCCGGTTTGCGCCCGGCCGTTTCATGGTGACCGGGACGCGAAGCCCCTACTCACTCATGGACCGCTCGGTCGCCACGTACGGCGAAGAGAACCGGCTCTGGACCGGCGAAGAGGCCCGGGCGTTCGCCCGGATCAGCGCCATTCCCTCGCTGCTGGCGGCCAAGGTTGCCGCGAAGAAGGTCTGACGTGGTCAGAACCACACGGGTCCGGCTCGACCGGATCGCCTCCTCGACCAAGAACGCCCGACTCACGCTGGACGTGATCCTGGGCGACGACATCGTGGCCGAGGAGGGCCGGATCCTGGCGGTACGGGTCCTGACCGACAAATCGAGTTACAACACCGTCGAGGATCCCTCGGGCCGGATGATGGCGCTCCGCGCCGGCGACGTGCTGGCCGGGACTCTCGGTTCCCGTCGAGCCCTCCGCGGCTACGCCGGTGAAGTGCCGTCCTCGGTTGCCGTCGGCGACACGATCGAGGTGCTCAACCTGGGCGGCATCCTCGGCCGCTGCACGTCCTCCAATCCCGACATCGGGCCACCGTTCAAGGCGGAGGTTCTGGGTGCGGTGCTGGCGTTTCCCGATCTCGGTGATCGGGTGGGCCGGCCGGCGAGCATTCGGGACGGCGCCGTGCCCACGGCGACGGTGCTGTCGGCCGCGACGCCGGTGATCTACGTGGCCGGGACCTGCATGAACGCCGGCAAGACGGTCGCGGCCACCGAACTGGTTCGGGGCCTGTCGCGGCGCGGCCTCAAGGTGGCGGCGGCCAAGCTCACCGGCGTCTCGCTGATGCGGGATACGCTGGCGATGCTCGACGCCGGCGCCATTGCGGCGCTGACGTTCAACGACGCGGGGATCGCGAGTACCCACCCGGGGATGACGGTGGGCGTCGCCAAGGGCCTGCTCAACCACCTCGCCAGCCGGCAGTCGG
>JANMXA010000116.1:0-27275 GCA_031394255.1 Gemmatimonadota bacterium | reverse complement strand
CCGGTTCCCGCGCCGATCGCATCGATCCGGGTCACCCCGCGCAAACCGGTCGTCTCGGCGCGTGATACCCTGAGGATCCGAGCCGAGCCCGTCGATCAGAACGGCGCCGTTGTCGCCGGAGCGCGGGTCCGGTTCGTCACCTCCGGCTTCGCCAACGCGGGGCAGATCGACTCGACCGGCCTGGTGAGCTCGGCGTCGGCGGGGACGCTTCCGGTCGTGGCGATCGCGACGGTTCCGGGAGCACGACCGGTGACGGAGCGCATCGAGGTCACGATCGTTCCGGGTCCGGCGGCCACCATGACGATCACGCCGACCCCGGCCCGGATCGTCGTCGGGCAACGGATCCGGCTCGGGACAGCCCTGCGGACGGCGTACGGCGATTCGACCGGCGGGGCGGTGACATGGACGAGTTCTGCGCCCGGAGTGGCGTCGATCGGCGACGCCGGAATCCTGGCGGGGACGGTGTCAGGGAACGCGACCGTGACGGCCATGGCCGGACGGGCGCGGGCCACGTTTGGCGTAACGGTCATTCCTTCGCCGGCCTCGCTGGTGATCACGCCGGACAACGCGGCCGTGCGAACCGGGGATGTGGTGCGATTCGCCGCCGTGGCCCGGGACCGGACTGGGCGGGTGATCGACGGCGTCACCCCGACCTGGTCGTTCTCGCCCGGGCATGGTGAGTTGGGGGAGGACGGGAGCTTTGTCGGGTACCAGGCGGGCCAGTATCTGGTCACGGGCACTCTTGGCAGTCAGAGCGCGTCGGTGGCGGTGACGGTGGCGGCGCGCGACGTCCGCCGGAAGACCACGGTGGTGGGCCAGTTGGTGCGGACCAAGTTCGAGACGTCGGAAGTGTGGATCCACCCGAACGGGAAAGTCGCCTACCTCGGCACGACGGGCGGCGGGGACCGGCTCTACACGATCGATATCAGGGACCCGACCAAGCCGACGATCGTTGACTCGATTCAGGACGACCTGCGGGTGCTGAACGACGTGATGACGACGGCGGACGGCAAAGTCCTGGTGTTCACCCGCGAGGGGGCATCAAGCCGGAAGAACGGGATCGTGATCTGCACGCTCGACGATCCGCTGCACCCGAAGAAGGTCGCCGACTTCACCGACGGCGTGACGGCAGGAGTCCACTCGGCGTTCGTCTACACGGACCCCAAGTTCGGGACGCACGTCTTCCTGACGAACGATGGCACCGGGGCGATCGACGTGGTCGACATCAGCGATCCGGCTCATCCCAAGCGGGCCGGGAGCTGGCAAACCGACACGCGGGTGGAGGCGGGCCGCTATATCCACGATCTCGATGTTCAGGACGGCCTTCTGTATGGGAGTTACTGGAACGACGGCCTGGTGATTCTTGACGTGGGGAACGGTATGAAGGGCGGGACGCCTGAGCACCCCCAGCTGGTGAGCCAGTTCAAGTACGACCTGGCCTCGTTGTACCGGGACGCCGAGGTGACTGGCGGGGCCGGCTACGTACGCGGAACCCACAGCGCGTGGCGCCACGGCAATTACGTGTTCATTGCCGACGAAGTGTTCGGGATCCAGGAACTGCAGTCGACGACGGGGCGGGCCTACGGGCGGCTTCAGGTGGTCGATGTTTCCGACATCATGCATCCGAAGTCGGTGGCCTGGTACGAACCGGAGTTTGGCGGGGTTCACAACCTGTGGGTGGCCGGCGATACGCTCTACATGGGCGCGTACAACGCCGGGTTCCGGGCGTTCGACATCTCCGGCCAGCTCAAGGGGGATTTGCGGGCTCAGGGTCGTGAGATTGCCCACACGCAGGTATCGTCGCCGGACGGCTATGTGCCGAACTTCACCATGACCTGGGGTGTGGTGGTGAAGAACAATCTGGCCTACGTAAACGACATCAACGGTGGTTTGTTCATCGTTCGGATCGATCCGAAGCCACGGGAACTGGTTCCGTAGGATCGACCGGCAGGGTCGAGCGGGTGGCGGCGTACGTCCCGACTCGCTGAGACGCTCGGGTCTTGGAGGTGGTTGGGTCTTGCAACCTATTAATTGATCGATTAATTAATGGCTTATGCCGACTCGGGAACGTTTCGCCGGTGGTGCCCCCGACTGGCCCAGCCACCCCGGTATAGCGGGAGGGCCAGGTCGATTGAGCTGAGACCGGTCATGCGGACGAATTACGAAGGTTTATGAACCGAGCAACGAGGCCATGACGACGGCCCCCAACACCCATCCCCCGAGGGGGAGGTCCAGCCCCCCGGGGCGTGAACCCGAGCGCGAGCCCACGTCTCCGGCGGCCGACGCTATTCTCAACGCGGCCGAGGAACTGTTTGCACGCTCGGGATTCGAACGGACCACGATCAAGGAGATCGCCCGCCGGGCAAACGTCAACTCGGCCCTGCTCTACTACTACTTCAGCGACAAGACCACGCTGTACCGCACCGTCCTCACCCGCCTCATCCTGGGTCTCCGTCAGCAAGGGCGGCAATCGACCAAAGCCCCCGCAGACGTTCCGCAGATGATCGGCGGTGTCATCGAGGCGCAACGCCAGATGCTGACCCGGCACCCCCGGGCCGCCGTCCTCCTGTTCCGCGAGATGATCGATCACAACGCCGCCCACGCCCACGGGCTGATCCAGGAGATCGCGGCCGAACTGTTTCGTCCGGCCTGCCTGGCGATCGAGAACGGCAAGCGGAACGGCACGGTTCGGCCTGACCTCGACAGCCAGTTCGCGGCAATTTCAACGATATCACAGCTCGCATACTTCATGCTGGCCAGGCCGGCGGTCCGACTCCTGATGGACCGGGACACCGACTATCCGGCGCCATCCGATCTCGCGGCGTTCGGGCGCCACGCCGCCGACTTCGCAATTCGCGCCATTACGGCCGCGCCACCTGGATCGAAGGCCACCAAGAAACGTGCAGGGAGGGGTTCGGTACGATGAAGCAGATCCAGAAGGACTTCCTGCCGACAATCCGGCGAGGCGCCGGCTGGCTGATGGTGTTGGCGGCGGCATGTACACGACAGACCGGCGATGCCATCCTTGCCCGGGGTACGGTCGAGGTACCCGAGATCGACATCGCCGCGCCGGTTGCCGCCCGGATCCTCTCGATCCGAGCCGACGAAGGCGCCGATGTCCGGGCCGGTGACACGGTGGCGCTGCTGACCCAGGCCGATCTCCCGAGTTCGCTCGCGGCCCAACGGGCGAGGGTCGGGATGGCCCAGGCGAACCTGCGCGACCTCGAAGCGGGAGCCCGCCCGGAGGAGCTGCGGCGGGCTACCACCGAGGTCGAGGCCGCCCGGGCCGAGGCCGAACGGGCAGCGGCCGACCAGGAGCGAATGCGGTCGCTGTTCGCCAAACAGGTCATCTCGAAGCAGCAACTGGACCAGACCGAGGCCGCCGCCCGGATCAGCGCCGAGCGAAAGCGCGGCGCCGAGGAATCCCTGGCAATACTCAAGGCGGGGACCCGGCGTGACCGGATCACCGGCGCCCGGGCCGATCTGGCCAACGCCACCGCGGCCCTCGGCATGGTCGAGGCCCGTGCGACCGACCTCGTGCTGATCGCGCCGGTCGCCGGGCGCATCCTGACCCGCCAAGCCGAACCGGGCGAATGGCTGGCGCCAGGGACGGCCCCGCTTACCCTCGGCGAGATCGGCCGGCCCTACGTCCGGGTATTCGTCCCGGCCTCGCGGCTTGCCGGGATCGCGATCGGCGACACCGCGGCCGTCGTCGTGGACGGGACCGATCAGGCGTTAGGCACCGCCCGAGTGATCGCGATCAACACCAAGGCCGAGTTTACGCCCCGCGTGGCGCTGACCGAGAAGGAGCGGGCCGACCTCCTGTTCGGGGTCAAGCTCGAATTCGTCGCCCCGACGGCCAGGATTCATCCCGGCTTGTGGGTGGCCGTGCGGTTCGGGAAGTAACGTGACAGCAGCCGCCGATCAGTTCGGCATCGTGACCAAAGGCCTGTCGAAGAGCTTCGGCGCCATCGCGGCCGTCGTCGACCTCGACCTCGAGGTCCGGCGAGGCGAAGTCTTCGGCCTCCTCGGCCCGAACGGATCAGGGAAGACCACGACCATCCGGATGTTGACCGGACTGGTCCGGCCGACGTCCGGCCAGGCGATCGTGGCGGGCATCGACGTGGTCACGGCACCGGAGCGGGTCCGGCAGCGAATCGGCTACATGTCCCAGCGCTTCGGCTTCTACGAGGACCTGACCATCGAGGAAAACATCCGATTCTACGGCGGGGTCTACGGGTTGATCGGCCGGGAGCGCACCGAGCGAATCGCCGAGCAGTTCACCCGCTACCGGCTGGGGGACCGGTCCCGGCAACTGGCCGGCACGCTCTCCGGCGGTTGGAAGCAGCGGCTGGCGCTGGCCTGCGCCACGGTCCACCGCCCCGACCTGGTCTTCCTCGACGAACCGACGGCCGGGGTGGACCCGGCCTCCCGACGGCTGTTCTGGGAGATGATTCGCGAACACGCCGACCTGGGAATGACCATCATCGTCACCACCCACTACATGGATGAAGCGGAGCGCTGTGGACGGCTCGCGTTCCTGTCCCGCGGTCACCTGATCGGCGTCGGTACGCCCAAGGAGATCACGACCCGATTCGGCCTCCCAACCATCGAGGATGTCTTCATCGAACTCCAGCGGCGGGACGAAGCCGATGCCAATGCCACCGCGTAGCCGGTTCCCATGAGCGGCCGACTGGATCGACTGGCGCGGTGGCCTCTGTGGTCGATGATCTGGAAGGAGTTCGTCCAGCTCCGGCGGGATCGCTTCACGCTGGCCATGATGATCGGCATCCCCACGGTCCAGATCGCCCTGTTCGGGTACGCGATCCAGACCGAGGTTCGGCACCTGCCGACGCTGATTCTGGACGAGAGCAAGACCGAGCAGAGCCGTTCACTGGTGAGGGCGCTTGAGAACACCGGCAACTTCGACATCAGCCGCGAGGTCATGAGCCGGGGAGAGATCACCCGGCGGATCGCCAGCGGCGAGGCCCGGGCGGCGCTCGTCATTCCCCCGGATTTCGCGCGCGATCTCAAACGGCACCGTCAGGCCAACGCTCAAGTCATCGTGGACGCGGCTGATCCCCTGTCGGCATCCGCCGCGATTTCGGCCGGCGGGCAGATCGGGGCGATCGAATCGCAACGGCTGGCCGCACGGACCGGGACAAGCAGTATCGACATCCGGGTCCGTCCCTGGTACAACCCGGGACTCCGGAGCGCGGTGTACATCGTCCCGGGGATCATCGGCGTCATTCTGTCGATGACGATGGTGATCATCGCGAGTATCGCCGTGGTCCGTGAACGGGAGCGAGGCACCCTCGAGCAGCTGATCGTCACCCCGATCAGCAAGACCGGGCTCATGATGGGCAAGGTCGTGCCATTCCTGTTGATCGGCTACGTCCAGATTACGGTCATTCTGCTGGTCGGCCGCATTCTCTTCCATGTCCCGATCGTGGGGAGCGTGGGCCAGCTCTATCTGATCGCCCTGCCCTTCATCGTGGCCAGTCTGGGGGTCGGTCTGCTGATATCAGCCGCCGTCAAGAGCCAAGCCCAGGCGATGCAGCTCGGCTTCTTCTACATCCTGCCCAACATCCTGCTGTCGGGCTTCATGTTCCCGCGCGAGGCGATGCCGGGGCCGGCCCAGTGGGTCGGGGCGGCGCTCCCGCTGACCTACTTTCTCCGAGTGATGCGGGGGATCCTGCTCAAGGGCGCGGGGCTTGACGACTTGTGGCGCGAGTCCGTGGTCCTCGTCGGCTTCTCGGTGGTGCTGGTCGGCCTCGCGGTGCGGCGATTCCACAAGACGATCGAATAGGCTCAGTTCAGGGGGGCGTGAGGTGCGCCATCGGGAGACTGGCCCACCGATCCCAGGTATCGGGGGCCCGAACGACCCGGACGGCGCTCTTCCCGCCGATCTGGAGTTGCTCCGCCGTAGTGCGGTAGCCCGCTTTCGGGTGCCCGACAAAGCGGGCCGCGGTGATGGTGGCAAAACGTCTGGCGGCCGTCGAGTCATCCCAGACGGTGTAGAGCACGAGTGCCGGGCCCTTCGGCGTGTCGAAGACACGGTACCGATCCCCGCCCCATCCATTGGGAAGGTCGGACAGCACTTCCCCGCCCTGCCGCATCTGGGCCGACCAGATCTGGAGCTCGAGTTCCCCCATCGTGTCTTCGTGGAGGACACCGGCGGCGGGCTCGTCGAACGCCACGCCGACCGGGGCGTCGTGGCTCAGATACCGTTCCGGGTGGAGGATCTGCTCGGTCGATGTCGGGAGCTGTTCGCGGGTGGGGAGCGGGCCCTTGCCCGGCTGGCCGGCCCACCACCGCATGAATTCGGCGCCGGCCAGATAGGGAAAGATCAGCCCCTCCCGCAGAATGATCGGCGCGGTGCGGAAGATGGGCATTGAGGTCTGCGCGCCTTTGACCTGCTCCCGATACGACTGCCAGAAGGTGGGATCGGCGAGAACGGTCTTGTCCGGCATGACGACACCAAGCATCGCCACGGTCGCGTGTCCCTCGAGCACCGCCTGGGACGCGGCCAACCGGTCGGCGTTGGTGACATCCTTGAGCATCGTCTGGAGCGGGAGTTGCTCGTGCTGCAGAGCATGGACCAGCTCGTGGGCCAGCACGAGGCGAAGCTGGTCCTCCTTGGCCCCCTCGACCGCATAGAGAGTGGTTGAATCCGGGTCGTAGTACCCGGCGACCTGTTCGGCGTACAGCGGCAACAGCAGGGACTTGAGGTCAACGCTGTCGGGAAGCATCTCGAGCAGCTGGTACACGGCCTGAATCCCGCGCACCTTGGTCGCCGGGAACTCCTGCTCGAGCTTGCCCCGCAGATAGGCCTGCACCTCGGCCTTGGTACGGATGGCGAAGCGAGGCCGGTGCCGGAATTTAAGCCCGACCGCCTCTTCGACCTTGGGTACCAGGCTATCGACCGTCGCGGCGAGGCCAGTGTCGGCCGCATTCGGCGCCCGGCCGCGACAGGCGGTCATGAGCACCGACCCCAGCACCACAGTCAGGATTCGCATCAGGCGATCCCCACGAAACTCTTGTACCAGGTGACCACCGACGGACCGACCAGGTACGTCAGCGCGGCCCCCATCGCGAGGAACACCCCGAAGGGCACCAGCTTCTTCTTCCCCATGAGCGACAGCGGCAGGAAGATCACCGTGCCCGCAAGGGCCCCGAGGAAAATCGTGAGCAGCACGCCGTGCCACCCGACGAAGGCGCCGACCATGGCCATCATCTTGATGTCGCCGCCACCCATCGCCTCCTCCTTGAAGGCCCAGGTTCCCAGGGCGCCAATCGCCCAGAGCAGGCCGAACCCGACCGCGGCGCCGAGGCCTGCCGTGAGCAGGGCCGAGACGCCGCCGGCGGCCGCGAATACGAGCCCGATGACCAGCCCACCCCAGGTGAACTCGTCCGGGATCAGGTACTCGCGGGCATCGGTCATCGCGATCCCGAGGAGGATGGTGCAGAAGAGCGCGCCCCGGGCGGCCTCGAGCGTGGGACCGAAGCGCCAGACCATCCAGGCCCAGAGCAACGCCGTCACAAGCTCGATCAGGGGATAGAGGGCCCCGATCGGAGACCGGCATGACCGGCATTTCCCCCCAAGCAGGAGCCAGGAGACAACAGGAATATTGTCGTACCAGGTGATCTGATACCCGCACTTGGGGCAGCGCGAGCGCGGACGCACAACGGACTGCTCGGCCGGCCAGCGCACGATGCAGACGTTGAGGAAACTGCCGAGCAGGGCGCCAACGACCCCGGCCACCAGCGTCATCAGGCCGCTATCGGACACGGCAGGCTCCGTGGAGGAAGATTCCGGCGGCGACGGCCACGTTGAGGGACTCGGCCCCGGGCGCCAGCGGGATGGACAGCTTGAGGGACGCCTCGCGACCCAGGGCGCTCGCCAGACCGGCCCCCTCGTTCCCGAGCACGAGGGCCACCGGATGCGGGAGGGATGGCGCGTCGAACGGCCTTCCGTCCATTGCGGTGGCGGCGATCGTCACCTTGTGACGCTCGAGCCAGGGCCGGGCGAGTTCTTCCGTGACCGAGAGCGACGGAAGCCGGAACACGGCTCCCATCGACGCCCGCAATGTCTTGGGGTTGGTGAGTTCGGCCGTGCCAGGCAGGGCCAGGACGCCGGCTGCTCCGAGACTCGCGGCCGTCCGCACGATGGTCCCGACGTTCCCGGGATCCTGCAGGGCGTCCAGCACGACGATGACGGCAAGCTTCCCGATCACGATATCGTCCAGAGACCAGATCTTCGGCACCACGACCGCGAGAATCCCCTGGGGATGTTCCGTCGCGGCCAGCTTGGCGAGCTCCTCATCGGTGACGTCCTGCCGCTCGATTCCCAGCGCCGCGATCCGGCGGGCCAGGGCCTTCCCGCGTTCGGTGTTGTCCAGCGCCGGGCTGGCCACCACGCCGCGGCACTCGATCCGCGCGGCGAGCGCCTCCTCCACCAGCCGTACGCCCTCGGCGAGGGCCAGACCGCGGCGTTCTCGCCCCCGGCGCCGGTGAAGATCGCGAATCGTGGTCTGCAAGGCATTTCCCATAGGTGGGGGATGGTCGCCACGGCACCGGCCGTGAGTCAAGGGCCGCCGACGCTCCATTCGTCGTGCCAACCGCTGCAGACATCAAGCCCCCGCCGGCTGCAGGGGTCCGCAGTCCGCGAGGATGAGGCCCTGGCGCGGGCCCGGTCGCTGCACACCGATGCAGACGGCTGCCCGAACTCGCGACACGCCGCCAGCCGACCGGCCGGGATCCGGACACCCGATCGAAGTTTGGGAATTGCGGAATCAGCCTCCGGAGTGAACCGTTAGGCACACCCAGGAGGCACCATGCGCACCTCGCTCACCCCGTTCGTCTTCGCCCTGATCACCGGGGCCTGTTCGGCAAATGAAATGCCGGTGGCGCCCGACGCCACCGCCAACCGGCCGGAACTCGGCCCGCCCCCGGCGGGGGCGAACGACAACCCCGTCATCACGATGACAGCCCCGGTCCCCGGATCGGTCGGGGTGCCGGTCAACGTGACCGCCGCGTTCACGGACGCGAACACGGCCGACACCCATACCTGCTCGCTCGACTGGCAGATCGCCACGACGACGGGGTCGGTCACCGAGAACGCCGGGACCGGCTCCTGCGCCGGCTCGTTTACGTATCAGACGGCGGGACAATACAAGGTGATCGCGGCGGTGATCGACAACGCCGGCGGGACCGGCATGGACTCGGTGATGGTCGATGTTGTTGTCGCCCCGCCGGCACCACCGCCGCCACCGCCGCCGCCCGTTACGCCGCCGACCACGGGGACCGGCCTGCTTTTCGGAGAGGGACGGCTTGCTCCGACGGGGGGAACGCAGCGACGGGACGGGGCGCCGGTATTCGAGGTCGCCGCACGCTACGGCCGGGAGCGGAAGGGGCTGCGGGTCCAGTTCGAATTCGCTGCCCCGGGTTCCCGATTCCGGTTCCGGGCAAACTCGGCAGAACTCTTCGCCGTGACCGGCGGACTCGCCGAGCTGCGCGGCAAAGGGCGGGCGGGTGATCAGGGCGACGCGATGTACCTGGTTCGGGCGCTCGACGGGCGACAGGCCGGCACCGGCAGGACGGACCGGATCCGGATCAAGATCTGGAATGCCGGTGGTGTGCTCTACGACAGCGCGCCCGGGAGCCCCGACAACGCCGATCCCGCCACGGCAGTCGAGCGGGGCGGGATCGTGATCAGACCCTGACGGCCTGGCGGGAGCTCAGAGGGCGGCGACCACGGCCTCGATCACCCTGCCGACCGCGCCACCCGTTCGGCCGGCGATATCCATCACCTCGGCGTGGGACAGCATGGCATGGTTGATCCCCGCGCCGGGGTTGGTCACGGTCGAAATGCCGAGGCATCGAACCCCCAGGGCCCGGGCCACGATGACCTCGATCACCGTTGACATGCCTACGGCGTCGGCGCCGAGTCGTTCGAGCATGCGGATTTCGCTCGGGGTCTCATAGTTGGGACCGAGCAAACCGGCGTAGACACCCTGCTCGAGCGCGATCCCGAGACGGGCGGCGACGTCTTGCGCGAGCCGCCTGAGCCCAGCGTCATACGCTTCGGTGAGGTCGGGAAACCGCTCCTCGCCAGCGCGGACCGGACCGACGAGAGCATTCCGGCCGGTCAGGTTCAGGTGGTCCGAGATCAGCATGATGCTTCCGGCCGGGTATGTTCGCCGGACTCCGCCGGCGGCATTGGTCACGATCAGCGTCTTGACGCCAAGGGCCGCGAAGACGCGGACCGGCAAGGCCGACTCATCGGCCGAGTGCCCTTCATACATGTGGAAACGGCCGCTCTGGCAGACCACCGTCCGGCCTCCCATGGCGCCAATCACGAGCTCGCCCTTGTGGCCGAGGACCGTGGGGGTATGGAATCCGGGGATGTCGCGGTACGGGATCCGAATGGCGTCGTGGACCTGGTCAGCCAGGGCGCCCAGTCCGGAACCCAGCACGATGGCGACCTCGGGGGTCCGGCCACCGGCGCGACCCTGGACCAGGTCCGCGGCCCGCCTGACATCTGATCCGGCACTCATGGCATCGCCTCCAGTTCGGCGCGAACCCGCGCGACCAGCGCCTGTTTCTCGGGCCACGGCAGAAACGCGGCCTCGAAGCCCGCCAGAATCACCCGATCGATCTCCGGGCGGTCGAAGCCTAACGACCGATGGGCCAGCCAGTATTCGTCGGTCAGACTGACACCGCACATCAGCCAGCTGTCGGTGCAGAGCGTCACCGCCACGCCGTGATCGAGATAGCGCCGAACCGGGTGTTCGGCCGCGGTCCGCACCACGTGGGTCTGGAGATTGCTGGTCAGGTTGATCTCGATCGCAATCCGGCGATCCCGCACGAACCGCTCGAGGCCCTCGTCCTCATAGAGCCTGGTCCCATGGCCCAGGCGCATGGCGTGGCAGCGGGTAATCGCTTCGGCTACCGACTCGGGCCCGGCCGCTTCGCCGGCGTGGACCGTGATTCCAAGCCGGCCTGCGAGTGCGATGTCGAACGCGGGGCCGTGAATGCCGGGCATTCGCCCGGCCTCGCCGCCGGCCAAATCGAAGGCAACCACGCCGTGATCCTGCATCCGGACCGAGTGCGCCGCGATCCGGACCGACAACGCGGGGTCATAGTGCCGCAACGAGCAATTGATGATGCCGGTCTTCACGCCGAAATCCCGTTCGCCGCGCGTCAGGCCCCGCCACTCGGCGACGATGACGTCGTCCATCGTCAGACCTCGCCGGGTACTCAAGTAGGGACAGTAGCGGACCTCGAGATAGCGGAGATTGTCGCGGGCGGCATCCTCCACCATCTCGTAGGCCACCCGTTCAATCGCCTCAGGTGACTGCAGCAACGGGATCGTGAGATCGAACCGTTTGAGGAACTCCTCGAGGTCGTGGGCGTTGTCCACGACCATGTACCGCCGGAGAGCGTCCGGATCGGTGGTCGGCAGCACGAACCCGGCATCCCGGGCCAGTTCGATCATCGTGCCTGGACGGAGCGACCCGTCGAGATGAACGTGCAGCTCCGCCTTCGGGAGGCGCGCGATCAGGTCACGCGTGAGCATCGGCTTCCGGGCCGCTCTGCCGTGCCGAGACGATCACCCGGAGAATGGCGCCGGCGGTGAGCGGGCTGGCCGGGTCGAGGCGGATCCCCCGGCCATCGGTGACGTGGGCCCGGCCCTCGGCCAGGGCGCTTCCCCACTCCGGGTTCGCCGCGGCGACGGCAACGGCGGCGGCCACGCCTGGTTCGACGGAGACGAGGCGATCGTTGATGAACACTGGAATCATGGGGGCGTCACCCGAGTCCACCGTTGGTTCCTGGGACCGTGCACCGGCGACGGCAACCGCCGGACCCAGTCGATGAAGGCGTCGAGATCCGTCTTGCCGCTCGGCACCTGTTTCTTGCCCCTGAGCATGCTGAACCCGCCGCCACCCCCGGCCAGAAAATCGCTGAGTGCCAAGCGGTAGCGGCGGCGGGCATCGATGGAGCGCCCGCGCGAAGTTCGGATCGAGAGAATCCGGTCGCCCGGGGCCCGGAGGGGATCGTAGCGGACGACGAGGCCGGAAATGTGGGCGTCTGGGCCGGTGGCGGTGAGGGCATGCTCCAGTACCGATTTGAGTTCGGCACCGGTGACATCGACGCCGACGATGGCGTTGCCGAACGGGTGGAGCTCGAACAGGTCGCCGTAGGTCACGGCCCCCGGGAGCAGCGGCCGACGGATCCCGCCGTTGTTCATGAGGGATGCGTCGGCGTGAACAGCCTGGCGCTGAGCGTCGGCGATCAGGTTCCCCAGGGGATACTCCGCGCGGCCACCAGAAAGCAGCGTATCGGCCAGGCGAAAGATGGTCCGCCGGGCGAGACCATCCACCAGGGGCCGGTAGCGCTCGACGAGGGCCCGGGCGGCGGAATCGGGACGGACCGCGTCGGCGAAGACCGTTTCGAGCCGCACGCGCCAGTGCCGAGTCCCATCAGGTCCGGCGATGAGGTCAGCGACCCCGATGAACGATCCGTTGGCGCCAGCCGACACGATCGGCACGGTGCGATCCGAGGTATTGATCAGCGTATGGGTGTGGCCGGCCGCAATCAGATCGACCTGGCCGGGGTCGAACTCGTGGCTCAGCGTGACGATCTCGCCGTTGCACGCCAGCGAGTCGCAGAAGGCGCCTTCATGGGCCACGATCATCACGAAATCGGGCTTCTCGGCGCGGGCGGCGGCGAGCGCCGCGGCCAGTGCGGGCCGGCCGGCCGGAAAGGACAAGCCCCTGACCTGCCGATCCATGACAATCGTCTTGGTCTGCGGAGTAATGTAGCCGACGACACCGACCCGATAGGGCCCGGCGGCAACGACCGCCATGGGACGAGCCCACGACGGAGCCCGCCCGGTGGTCGAGTCGAGGAGATTGGCGGCGAGCCACGGGTAGGTCGCCTGCCTGATCCGCGCCGCGAGCGAATCGCGACCCCAATCCAAGTCATGATTCCCAATGGCGGCGGCGTTGATTCCAAGCAGCGAGAGCGCCTCGACACTCGAGCGGCCATAGACAAGATTGGACGCGAGTGTGCCCTGCATTTCATCACCGGCATCGAGCCGGAGCGTCGGGCAATGGCAGTCCGCCGCGAGGCTGTCCATCATGCCCTTGAGAGCGACGATCCCACCGACAGGGCGGCCCTTCGACCACGGGTAGGTCCGCGACTCGAGCGCGCCGTGGAAGTCGTTGATGGTGAGAACCCGGAGGAGCACCGAATCGGCGCCACTGGCGAGGAGCCAGGCTGCGGCGATGGAAGTCAGCATGGGAGTTCAAGATAGGCAGTCGGATTCAGATCCGCTCATCCCGGGCGTCGCACGGTCGTGCCGTAACGCTTCGGTCACAGCGCTTGTCGGACCGTCGGTCCGGATGGATATTCGTTTCGGCGAATATGAATGACACCGTTTCCGCGGCCGATGTCCTGGCCACTGTCGCTGAGCCCACCCGGCTCAGGATCCTCAACTGCCTGGCCGCGGCGCCGCTGTTCGTGTCGGACCTTCAGACCGTCCTCGATCTGCCGCAACCGACGGTTTCCCGACACCTGACCGTCCTCAGGAAAGCGGAACTGGTCAGGGACACGTCCGTGGCCCCTTTCGTCCTCTACCGGCTTACCCGCGAGTCCGGCCCGCAAGGCCGGCTCGTTCGCATGATCCTTGAGACCCTGAGCCTGGAAACCGACTACAAGCGTGAACGGACGCTCGCGCTCGAGCAGAGCCGGACCCGGGGTGGAGCGATGTACCGATGAGTCACCGCATTCTCGTTGTCGACGACGAACCGGACATCACCGCGCTGGTGGCCTACCATCTGGCCAAGGCCGGATACCGGGTGTCCACGGCGGCCAACGGCAGCGACGCGCTGCGGGCCGCCACCGAACAACGGCCGGACGTGATCGTGCTCGACCTGATGCTGCCCGGCCTTTCGGGCCTTGATGTGCTGCAGACTCTGCGGAAACAGGACGAGACCCGAGAAATCGGCGTGATCATGCTGACCGCCCGGCGCGAGGAGGCCGACCGGATCCGGGGTCTTTCGCTGGGGGCGGACGACTACCTGACGAAACCGTTCTCGCCCAACGAACTCACGCTCCGGGTCGGGGCGATCATCCGCCGGCTGGCGTCGCCCTCGATCGCGGGCGGCACCCAGGTGACCGCCGGCCCGATCAGCATCGACCGATCGGCCCACCGGGTATCGGTCGAAGGCCAGGAATTGCAGCTGACCGCCACCGAGTACAAGCTTCTGATGATCCTGGTCGAGCGGCGGGGCCGGGTCCAGACCCGCCCGCAGTTGCTCGAGACAGTATGGGACGCACAGCCGGACATCCAGACCCGGACGGTCGACATGCACGTGCAACGCCTGCGGACCAAGCTGGGCCCAGCCGGAGACCTGATCGAAACGGTCCGCGGCTTCGGCTACCGGTTCCGATCCCCTGAGAAGGCAGCCCGCGCCCGTTGAACTACGCCTCACGCCTGATCGCCGGCACCCTGCTGGTCCTTGTCGTCACAGTGGTCGTCCTGGTGATCGGTGTTGATCGGTCCCTCCGGACGGACCTCGAGCGAGAGACTCGCCAATCCCTGGTCCGCGAGGCCGAGTTGATCCGGTCGTCTCTGACGACCGACTCGGCGTCCTGGCAGGCCGCGGCGAAAGCCGCCGCACGGACCACGGGGCTCCGGATCACCATCATTGATCGGACCGGACGGGTTCGGGCCGAATCCGACCTCGAACCCGCAGACCTGCCCCGGATCGAGAACCATGCGACCCGGGCCGAGGTTGCGGCAGCCCTCCGGGGCGACACCGGATCCGACCAGCGCACCAGCGCGACCGTAGGCCGGCAGTTCATGTATGTCGCCGTTCCCGGCGGTCCAGGCGCGGTCCGGGCGGCGATGAATCTCAGCCAGATCGACGCCATCGTGAGCCGGGGGCGGCAGCCGGTCTTGGTGGCCGCGCTGATCGCGCTGCTGATCGGCGTCCCGCTGGCGCTGGTTGCGGCCAACAAGGTGGCCCGCCCTCTCGCGGACATCGCGGCGGCCGCCCGGAGCATTGCCAGGGGCGAGCACCCGATTTTCCCTTACTCGGGAATCCCCGACGTCGACCGGCTCACCACGGACCTCCGGGACATGCACGAGCAGATGGGCGAGCGATTCGACGCCCTCCGGCGCCGGCAATCCGAAACCGGGGCGATCGTCGATTCGATGGTCGAAGGGGTCCTGTCGTTTGATGGCCGGGGCCGCGTGGTCACCGCCAACCCAGCGGCGCGCCGGATGCTCGGATATGGCGAGCAAGACGACATGCCGGATCTCGGGCTCCTGTTCCGGGCCAAAGAGCCGCGTGAGCTTCTCGATCGGGTCCTGACCGGCGAAACCGTTGCCGACCGGGAGATCTCCCTTGGCGAGCGGACCTACCTGCTCAACGCCCGACCGCTTCCCGCCGGCGGTTCAGTAGTGGTGCTCCACGACCTGACCAGGCTCCGGCGGCTCGAGACGGTGCGCCGCGACTTCGTGGCCAACGTGTCACACGAACTCAAGACGCCGCTCACCGCGATCTCCGGCTATGCCGAGACGCTGCTCACCGACCAGCCTGAGCCCGAGGTGGCGCGCCAGTTTCTGGACACCATCCTTGCCAACGCCCGCCGGATGCAACGACTGGTCGATGATCAGCTCGACCTGTCCCGGATCGAGTCGGGCGGATGGCAACCGGCGCTCGAGCCGGTAGACGTCGAGTCGGTGGCCCGGGAGGCCTGGCGTCATGCCCTGCCACCCGCGGGCGGCTCGCCCGTCTTTACGGTGTCGATCGACGAGCCGGTCCGGGTGGCGGACGTGGATCCGGATGCGCTCCGGCAGGTGTTCCGCAACCTGTTCGAGAACGCAATCCGGCACACCCCCGCGGGCGGAGCTATCACGGTAACTGGCAAGGCTGAGGGCGACATGGTCCATTTGGCGGTGACCGACACCGGCATGGGGATTCCGTCGGAACACCTGCCACGAATTTTCGAGCGATTCTATCGGGTCGATCCAGGGCGGTCCCGGGCCCAAGGCGGCACCGGGCTGGGCCTGGCCATCGTCAAGCACCTGATCGAAGGCCACGGGGGCCGGGTATCGGCCACGAGCGAGCTCGGTCAGGGTACGACGATCCACACCTGGTGGCCAATTCACACCGGCTGAGGGCCCGCCGTCACCATTCGACGTTACCAGTCCGTTACACAACATTGACAATTCGTTGATCGGCGCGGGCAAGGTTTCCCCGCTGTCGGACCGACATTCGGGGCGCGGTGATTACTGGAAGTTGACTCGGTCGTGATCTTTTCGTGACCTGAATCCGCTTTGTTCCGGGCTCGGTAGTCGACCATCCACACGAGGAGCACACGTGACGACCTCTCGAGCATTCCAATTGGCATTGGTGGCGGCGATCGCTGGCGCGGCGCCGCTCCTGGCCCAGGCAACCCTGACCGGCGCCGGCGCAACGTTTCCGAACCCGATCTACACCAAGTGGTTCGACGCCTATGCCAAGAAGACCACCGTCAAGATCAATTATCAGTCGATCGGCTCGGGCGGCGGGATTCGCCAGTTCAGCCAGGGCACGGTGGATTTCGGGGCCTCCGATGCGCCGATGACCGACGAACAGATCGCGGCCGTCAAAGGCAACGTGGCCCACGTTCCGACGGTGCTCGGCGCCGTGGTACTCACCTACAACTTGCCGGCGATCGGGGCGGCCAAGCTCAAGCTCGACGGCCCGACCATCGTGGATATCTTCCTCGGCAAAATCACCAAGTGGAACGACCCCCGGATCGGAGCGTTGAATCCCGGCGTCAAGCTCCCCGCGACCGACCTGCTGGTGGTCCACCGGTCGGACGGCTCGGGCACGACGTTCGTATTTGTCGACTATCTCGCCAAGGTTTCGCCTGAGTGGCGGACCAAGGTCGGGGCGGCGAACTCGGTCAACTGGCCGACCGGCCTGGGCGGCAAGGGCAACGAGGGCGTCACCCAGCAGGTGAAGCAGCTCGAGGGCACGATCGGTTACGTCGAACTGGTGTATGCCCTGGCGAACAAACTGGCCTACGCCTCCGTCAAGAATGACGCGGGCAAGGTCGTGGACCCGACGCTCGAGGCGGTGACCGAGGCGGCCAAGAGCGCCAAGCTGCCCAAAGGCACCGATTTCCGGGTGTCGATTACCAATGCCCCGGGCGGGAAGAGCTACCCAATCGCGTCGTTCACCTGGCTCCTGATCCCGACCGACAACGCCGATCCGGCCAAGGGCAAACAGATCCGCGACTTCCTCTCGTGGATGGTGTCGGGCGACGCGCAGAAGATGGCGACGGAACTGGGTTATGCCCCGCTTCCGGGTGACGTGGCCGGACTGGTGAAGGACCGGATCAAGACGCTGAAGGCGGGCGGCAAGAACATTTCATGACGGCAGCGCCGGTCAGGATGGAAGGCCGCAGCCCCGGTGACGTGATCTTCAAGATCGCGCTCACCGGTGCCGCGCTGTCGGTCCCAACGCTGTTGGGCTTCCTGGTCTTCGAATTGTGGACCGGCTCCCGGCTCGCGATCGCCAAGTACGGCCTGGGATTCGTCACCGGCACGACCTGGGACCCGGTGGCGGAGGATTTCGGGGCGCTGCCATTGATTTTCGGGACCCTGGTGTCCGCGTCGATCGCGCTGGCCATTGCGGTACCGTTGTCGCTGGGTGTGGCGATCTACCTGACGGAGTTCTCGCCCAAATGGCTGCGGCAGCCGGTGGCGTTTCTGATCGAGCTGCTGGCGGCAATCCCGAGCGTGGTGTATGGCCTCTGGGGCATCTTCGTTCTGGTGCCGGTCCTCAAGTCCACGGTCTTCCCGTTCCTTCGTGACACCCTGGGGTTCCTGCCGTTCTTCCAGGGCCCGATCTACGGCAACTCGATGCTGGCGGCCGGGGTCATTCTGGCGATCATGGTGATGCCCTACATCATGTCGGTGTCGCGCGAAGTCCTGAACGCGGTGCCCGCAAGCCAGCGGGAAGCGGCCATGGGCCTCGGCGCGACCCGGTGGGAAGCCGCGTGGACGGCGGTGGTGCCCTACGCCCGTTCCGGCATCATCGGAGCAGTGATTCTGGGCCTGGGCCGGGCGCTCGGTGAGACGATGGCCGTCACGATGTTGATCGGGAATCGGAACGAGATCGCGGCATCGCTGTTCGCCCCCGGGTACACGATGGCGGCGGTGATCGCCAATGAGTTCAGCGAAGCCACTACCGACATGCATTTCGCGGCGCTGACCTATGTGGCGCTGGTCCTGTTTGGAGTGACGGTGGTGGTGAACGCCATGGCTCGATTGCTGATCTGGCGGGTCGGGCGCGGCAAACCCAGCGGAGGCCAGGGAGCATGAACCGAGCGGTCTGGCGCCGGTGGAAGAGCCGGATCATGGTCTCGCTGCTGATCGCCTCCGTGGTGGTTGCGGTCGCGCCGCTGATCCTCATTCTTGGCACCCTGATCATCCGGGGGGCCGGGAGCCTCAACTTTGCCTTCTTCACCCGGATGCCGGCACCGGCCGGCGAGGCCGGCGGCGGCGTGGCCCATGCGATCGTCGGCACGTTGCTGATGGTCGGGGCGGCCGGGCTCATCGGCCTGCCGCTGGGAATCGGGGCCGGGGTGTTCTGCTCCGAGTTCCCACGTTCCAAGCTGGCGACGACGGCCCGGTTCGTGGCGGACGTAATGAACGGAACCCCGTCGATCGTGATCGGCGTGGTCGCGTGGACACTGATCGTGGCCCGGCAGAAGCACTTCTCGGGGTTCGCGGGCAGCGCCGCGCTGGCGATGATCATGATTCCGATGGTGCTCCGCACCACGGAAGAAATGATCAAACTGGTGCCGCATTCCTTGCGGGAGGCGGCGCTGGCGCTGGGCTATCCGCGCTGGCGCACCAGCCTGAGTGTGATGGTCCGGACGTGCCTGCCGGGGATCGTGACGGGGAGTCTGCTGGCGATCGCCCGGGTGGCGGGCGAGACGGCGCCCCTGCTGTTTACCGCGCTGGGCAGCCAGTTCATGGGAACGAACCTTCGCCAGCCGATCGCGGCGCTGCCGCTTACGGTGTTCACCTACGCCACCGGCCCGTACGACGACTGGCACCGGATTGCCTGGGCCACGGCGCTGGTGCTGATCATGGTGGTGCTCTGTTTGAGCATCATCGCCCGACTGGCCACCCGGCAGCGCTTCCATGACTGATCGGCCGATCCGGATTGCCACGGCCGACCTGACCGCGTACTACGGTACCTTCGCCGCGGTCAAGAACGCGACCATCGGCTTCGCCTCGAACCAGGTCCACGCGCTGATCGGGCCGTCGGGCTGCGGCAAGTCCACATTCCTCCGGACCATGAATCGGATGCACGAGGTGGTGGGCGGCCACGTTACCGGGAGCGTGGTGCTGGACGGCCAGGACATCTATGGCTCGAAGGTGAGTCTCACTCAGCTGCGGCGGCGCATCGGCATGGTGTTTCAGAAGCCGACTCCGTTCCCGACCATGTCGATCTATCAGAACGTCGCCGCCGGCCTCAAGGTCGGCGAAAAGTTGGCGCGGACCGACCGGGATGACCGGGTGGAACGGGCGCTCCAGCAGGCGGGACTCTGGGAAGAAGTGAAGGACCGGCTCAAGGCGAGCGCGATCGCGCTGTCGGGTGGCCAGCAGCAGCGGCTCTGCATCGCCCGGACCATCGCGCCCCAGCCGGAAGTGGTGCTGCTCGACGAGCCCACGGCTTCGCTGGACCCGATGGGCACGCAGCGGATCGAGGAGACGCTGTTCGGCCTCAAGAAGGACTTCACGATCATCATCGTGACCCACAACATGCAGCAGGCGGCGCGGGTCTCGGACACGACGTCGTTCTTCTACATCGGGCAGATGATCGAAACGGGGCCGACCAAGCAGATCTTCACCAATCCGGCGGACCCCCAGACCGAGGCTTACATCACCGGGAGGTTCGGATGACCGCAGCCTCCGGTTCGGGCCCGGCAATCGAGGCCCGTGGTTTTTCCTTCTGGTACGGGCCCCGGCAGACCCTGTTCGCCATCGACCTCGCGGTGGCCCGGCGAACGGTGACGGCCATCATCGGCCCCTCGGGCTGCGGCAAGTCGACATTCCTCCGCTCGATCAACCGGATGAACGACCTGGTCCCGGGCGCCCGGTACCAGGGATCGATCGGGGTGGAAGGCATGGCGGCACTGGACCGGGGCACCGACATGGTGACGCTGCGCCGGCGGGTCGGCATGGTGTTCCAGCGGCCCAATCCGTTTCCCAAGTCGATCTTCGACAACGTCGCCTACGGGGCCAAACTCAACGCGCTGGTGAGCAAACGCGAGCTGCCGGACCTAGTGGAGCAGTGCCTCCGCCAGGCGGCGCTCTGGGATGAGGTGAAGGACCGGCTCGCTCAGCCGGCGACCGGCCTGTCGGGGGGACAGCAACAACGGCTCTGCATCGCCCGGGCTCTTGGCAACCGGCCCGACGTGCTGCTGATGGACGAGCCCTGCTCGGCGCTGGATCCGATCGCAACGCAGAAGATCGAGGAGCTGATGTTCGAGCTCAAGCGGCAGTATACAATCGTCATCGTCACCCATAACATGCAGCAGGCCGCCCGGGTCTCCGACATGACGGCGTTCTTCGAGGCCGGGCGGCTGGTCGAGTTCGGTGTCACTACCCAGATATTCACGGCGCCGAAGGAGACTCGAACCGAGGCGTACATCACGGGGAGGTTCGGATGAGCGAGATTCATCGCCACTTTCACGACGAGTTGAGCCAGGTGAAGGTCCGGCTCCTGACCATGTCCGGCGAGGCCGAGGCCGCGGTGCAGACGGCGGTCGAGGCGCTGCTGGAACGGGACCATGCCAAGGCCCAGCGGGTGATCGCGGGGGACCGGGTGATCGACTCCATGGAGGTAGAGATCGAGGAGCAGTGCCTCAATCTCCTGGCGTTGCAGCAGCCGATGGCCCGTGACCTCCGGCTCCTCGTCAGCGCCATCAAGATCGCCAACGACCTCGAGCGGGTCGGCGACCATGCGGTCAACATCGCGCAGTCGGCCGAGCGGATTGTCCAGAGCCGGCCAATCACGCCGGAACCCGAAATCGTCGAGATGGCGCGGCTGGCGCGGGAAATGCTGTCCGACGCGCTGGAGGCGTTCGTGCGGAGCGACGCCGCCGCGGGCCGCGCGGTCTGCGCGAAAGACGACAAGGTCGACGCGCTGAATCACTCGATGTTCCGAATCCTCCTCACACATATGATGGAGGACCCCCACTCGATCGGGGCCGCGATGGGCCTGTTTCTGATTTCGCGGAACCTCGAACGGATTGCCGACCTGGCGACAAACATCGGGGAGGATGTAGTCTTCCTGGTGGAAGGCAAGTCGATCAAACACCGTGCGGAGCAAATCGACAAAGAGTGAGCGCCCCGTCCCCCAGCAGCCTGGAACGCATCGCCGCCATCGACGTCGGATCGAATTCGATCCGGCTGTCGGTGGCGCAGTACGATGGGGCCAAGGGTCTCCAGATCATCGACGAGGTCAAGGATCAGCCTCGGCTCGCGGCCGGCGTGGCCCAGACGGGGCGCCTCGACGACATCGCGATGGAGCGCGCTATCCAGGCGCTCAAGCGGATGAAGGAGGTGGCGGACCGGCGGGGCGTGAAGCGGATCCGCGCCGTGGCGACCTCCGCGGTCCGGGAAGCCGACAACGGCCGGGACTTCGTCAAGCGGGTCAAGAAGGACACCGGCATCACGCTCGAAGTGATCGACGGTGAAACCGAAGCCGCCCTCTCCTATCGTTCCGTCGCCCACCACTTCTCGCTGGCCAACGATCGGGCCCTGATTGCCGACATCGGCGGCGGCAGCCTGGAATTGATCGGCGCGGTGGACGGACTGGTGGAGCTGACGGCCTCGCTGCCCCTGGGGGCGGTGCGGCTGAACGAGATCTGGCTCACCGGCGACCGGAGCACGACCAAGGAAGTCGCGGCCCTGCGGAAATGGGTGAGGAAGCGGCTCAAGAAGGCGTTCGCGAGGCGGGAATGGCTGAACTCCACGATCATCGGGTCCGGTGGCACGTTCACCAACCTGGGCCGGATGATCCGGGTCCGCCGGGGCTTCGATGTCGGGGATGCGGTCCACGGCGAGACCGTGTCCACCGGCGAAGTGGAGAAGATGCTCGAATGGCTCTCCAGTCTGCCGGCGGCCGAGCGGGCCCAGGTGCCGGGGCTCAACCCCCAGCGCTCGGACATCATCCTGGCCGGCCTGGCGGTCACCGCCGAACTCCTCGATCTGGTCGAGGCCCGGAACGTGACCGTCAGCGCCTATGGTCTTCGCGAGGGTCTCCTGCTCGACATGGCCGGGGATGACCGGGCGCTGACCATGGACCCGCTGCGGGCGATGCGGGAATTCGTGGACCGCTGCCAGGGGGATCGCCGGCACGTGGAGCAGGTGCGGGTCCTGGCGCTGACGCTGTTCGACCGGCTCAAGGACGCGATCGGGGCGGACCCGTCCGAGCGCTTCATTCTCGAAGCGGCAAGCCTCCTTCACGACGTGGGCCAGGTGGTGAGCTACCGGAGCCATCACAAGCACAGTTACCAGCTCATTCTCCATGCCGAGCGGCTCAGGTTCGGATCGCGGGAACGGATGCTGGTCGCGGTGGTGAGCCGCTATCACCGACGTAACGGGCCGTCCTTGAAGCACGAGGAATTCGCCCGGTTGTCGTCGGAGGACCAGGCCGTTGCTCGCCGAATGGCGGGGCTGCTCCGAGTGGCCGACGGCCTCGACCGGGGCCATGCGGCCGTCGTCGACCAGCTCACCACCCGGCTCACGAAGGACCATCTCTCGATCCGGGTCGCGCCGAAGAGGCAGGGCGCTGACTTGTCCCTGGAGATCTGGGGGGCGACTCGCAAGTCGGACGTCCTGGCCAAACTGCTGGGCCGCCCGGTGGTCATCACGACCGGTGGGTGAGGGACCGCCCTCCCGCGGTCCGGGAGCGGCACTATCTTCCGAGCGGGTCGGATCCACCCCGCACTCATCCCAGGGCCACCATCATGCGCACCATCGCTCCGCTCCTCGCGATCTCGCTTGTCGTCGCCATTCAGCCAGCCGCCGCTCAGCGGCCCCGTTCCTCGCCGGCGGCAGCCGCGGCGCCACGCCTCATCGAGCCGTCGAGCTACGCCACACTCCATTTCCGCCACATCGGTCCGGAAGGCAACCGGGTCGCGTCCGTCGCCGGAGTCCCCGGCGATCCGAATGTCTACTACGCGGGTGCGGCCTCCGGCGGAGTCTTCAAGACCACCGACGCCGGTCTCCGCTGGGCCTCCGTCTTCGACGAGCAGCCGGTCTCCTCGATCGGTGCCTTGGCCGTGGCGCCCTCCGATCCGAACGTGGTCTGGGCCGGGACCGGCGAGCCCCACATCAGGAGCCATATCTCCCTGGGCTGGGGCGCGTACCGCTCCACGGATGCCGGTAAGCACTGGCAGCTGATGGGCCTCGAGAAGACCGGCCGGATCTCCCGGGTGGTGATCCATCCGACCAACCCGGACATCGTCTACGTTGCGGCGTTAGGCTATATCACCGGCCCTCAGAAGGAACGGGGCATTTTCCGCACGATGGACGGCGGCAAGACCTGGGAGCAGGTCCTGTTCGTCGACGAAAGTACCGGCGCCTCCGAGCTGGTCATGGATCCAAACAACCCAAGGATCCTGTTTGCCGGGTTCTGGCAGGTCGACCTCAAGACCTGGGGCCGGGAGAGCGGCGGGCCGGGATCGAGCATCTGGACGTCGAGGGACGGCGGCACCACGTGGCAGCGCCTGGCGGGCAACGGCCTCCCCACCAAGCCGTTCGGCAAGGTCGCGATGGCGATTCCGAAGGCCAACTCGAACCGGGTCTACGCTCTGATCGAGACCGGCGACGGCGTCCCGTGGAAGGGACAGGCCACCGAACGGGGCAAGCTCTGGCGCTCCGACGACGGCGGGGTGAACTGGCAGCTGGTGAACTACGACCGCCAGCTCGGCGGTCGCACCGCCTACTACAACGTCATGGCCGCCGCTCCCGACGATCCAGACGAGGCGTACTTCATGGCGTCGTCGGTCTCGAAGACGCTCGACGGCGGGAAGACGGTCACCGATATCCCGGGCCCCCAGCAGCCGGGTGGCGACCATCACGTCATGTGGATCGACCCGACCAATGGGAACCGGATGGCAGTGGCCCATGACGGCGGGATCTCGATCTCCACCAACCGGGGGCAGTCGTGGCTCCGGGTCCAGTTGCCGATCGCCCAGATGTACCACGTGACGACGGACAACCGGATTCCCTACATGGTGATGGGGAACCGCCAGGACGGCCCATCGGCCCGCGGGCCCAGCAACAGCAAACTGGGCGGCGGCTTCGGCCCCAGCGTCATTCCCCGGGGGATGTGGCATTCGGTCGGCGGCGGTGAAAGCGGCTGGGCGACCCCCGACCCGGCCGACTCGAACATCGTTTGGTCGAGCGCCTCGGGTTCAGGGAGCCGAGGGGGGATCGTGGTCCGGTATGACATCCGGACCGGCATTGCCCGGAACGTCGAGGTCTGGCCGGTGAGCACCGGCGGATGGCCGGCGGACTCGCTTCGTTACCGATTCGTCTGGACCTTCCCGCTCGCCTTCTCGCCCCACGATCCGAACCGGCTCTACGTCGGAAGCCAGCATGTGCATGTCACGACGGACCAGGGCGATTCCTGGAAAGTGCTGAGCCCGGATCTGACCAGGAACGACCACAGCAAGATGAAGATTTCGGGCGGCCTTACGCCCGACAACATCGGCGTCGAGTACGGCGGGGTGCTGTTCGCGATCGCGGAGTCAAAGCTCGAGAAGGGTCAGATCTGGACCGGCAGCAACGACGGCCTGATCCATCTGAGCCGGGACAACGGCGCCACGTGGACCAACCTGACGCCTAACGTTCCCGGGCTGCCCGAGTGGGGCACGATCAGCAACATCGAGCCCTCCCCGCACGACCCCGGCACGGCCTACGTCACAGTGGACGGGCACCTGGTGGACAACCGGGAACCCTGGGTCTACAAGACGATCGATTACGGGCGGAGCTGGAAGCTGATCGTCACCGGGATCCCGAAGAGCCCGCTCTCGTACGCCCACGTCATCCGCGAGGATCCCGTCCGGAAGGGCCTGCTCTACCTCGGCACTGAGAACGGCCTCTATGTCTCCTTCAACGGCGGCGATGACTGGCAACCGCTCCAGGCCAACCTGCCGCACGCCCCGGTCTACTGGCTCACGGTCCAGGAGCACTTCAAGGATCTCGTGGTGGCCACCTACGGCCGCGGCTTCTGGATCCTGGACGACATTACGGCCCTGCACCAGATGTCCGCCGAGGCGACCGGGAGCGACGCGCATTTCTTCGAGCCACGGCCGGCGTACCGCTTCCGTTCGGTTGAGGAACCTGAATCGGTTTCCGACGACCCGAGCGAAGGGGAGAATCCGGCGTACGGCGCGTCGCTCAACTACTGGCTCAAGGCTCCCGGCGAGGTGGCCTGGACCGTCAAGAACGGCGAGGGGACCGTCGTGCGGGCAATGACAAGTCCAGGCAAGCCGGGCCTCAACCGGGCGATGTGGGATCTCCGGTTCGACGCGAGCACCGAGGCCCGGATCCGGATGTCACCGTTGTACGCGCCCGAAATCGTGGTGGGACCGGCCGGGGCCCGCGCCGAGGGCATCGGCCGGATTGCGCTCCTGGCGCCGCCCGGGGTTTATCAGATCACGATGAAGGCCGGGGGCAAGGAGGTCACGCGGGCGCTCGAGGTACGGAAGGATCCCAACTCCGGCGGCAGCATCGAAGCAATCGCGGCGCAGTCCGCGTTCCTCAGCCAGGTCCGCGGTGACCTGAACGACGCGGCGGCGATGGTGAACCGCCTCGAACTATCCCGCAAGCAACTGGCGGATCTCAAGAGCACACTGGGCGGGGACGCGGCTGATCTGGCCACTGCCGCCGACTCGGTGTCGGCGACGCTCCTGGCGGTCGAGGAACAGCTCCACCAGGTCCGGAGTACCGGCCGGGGCCAGGACGGGGTTCGCTTCCCGGTGAAACTGGCCGGACAGCTGAGCTCACTGGCCACGGGCATCGCCGGCAGCGACGATCCGCCGACGACCCAGGCACGCGAGGCGCACCGTTACCTTGCGGACCGGCTGGCGAAGGCCAAGGCCGATTTCCAGCGAGCGATGCAGGCGGTGGCGACCTTCAACCAGGCCCTCCGGGCCCGCAACGTCCCGACCATCCCGATTTCCGAATGAGGATCACCACCATGCGCCACGCTCCGGTCATCACCGCAGGCCTCATGCTCACGGCCCTGGGTGCGGCCCACGCCCAGCTTCCCGGCAATCTCAAGGTCGACTGGGAGCGAAGCCGGAAGAACGTCATCGCCTACACCCAGGCGATGCCGGCGCCCGCGACCGGGTTCCGTCCCACGCCCGGCGTCCGGACGTTTGCGGAGCAATTCGATCACATCGCGACGACCAACTACGAAATCGCAGCCCTCGCCTTGAAGGGGCTCAAGGCAGCCCCGGCGCTCGGCGATTCGGCCAGGTACCTCCACGACAAGGCGGCGCTGGTGGCCTACGTCACGGCCACCTACGACTACGTCCTGGCCGCGATGGCCACGCTCACGCCCGCGGACTTGAGCCGGTCGGTGTCGGTGTGGGGTCTCCCGGCCCAGTCGGTGTCCCGCTGGCTCGAAATGTCGCTGGAACACTCAGTATGGACGCTGGGGCAGGTGGTGCCGTACCTCCGGCTGAACGGTGCCACGCCGCCGGCCTACGACATTCCATTCTGAGCGGACTCCGACGCCAACCACCATACCGACAAGAACCCGGAGCTGACGGGATGGCCGCCGACCCACTGCCCCGCCTGCGCACCCTCTGCCTCGCCCTTCCCGGAACACAGGAGGTGCTCTCCCACGGCACCCAGACCTACCGGGTCCGCGACAAGCAGTTCGCCGTCTTCGCGAGCCCCGACAATCATCACGGCAACGGCCGGCCGGCGGTGTGGCTCAAGGCCGGGGCCGGCAATCAGGAAGCCATGGTAACGGCGATGCCGGACCGGTTCTTCGTACCGCCGTATGTCGGTCCGCGGGGGTGGGTGGGCGTGTGGCTCGACCGGCGGGTCCGCTGGAGCGAGCTCAAGGAACTGGTGGCGGACGCCTACTGGCTGATCGCGAAGCCGGCGGCGCCTAACGGGGGACCAGGGCCACGACGCGGACCGGCCCGCCCGATCCGCCCCG
>JANMXA010000115.1:0-27710 GCA_031394255.1 Gemmatimonadota bacterium | reverse complement strand
TCGCCCGGATCGCGAAGCACACGGGGTTGCGGCCTGAAGATCTCTGAGGCGTGTTGCCTAACAAGCAAATGAAGCTGACGAGGGCGCCTACCTTGCGGCTTCGCCGCAAGCGCCCTCGCAGCTTATTTGCAGGCCGTTAGGCAGCTCTCGGAGGGATGTTGTGATGCACGCACCCCCAGCTAAGGCCATCTACCTCTTTGTCTTTCCCGGCTTCGCGGACTGGGAGCCCGCCCATGCCCTCGCCGAGCTGCGACGCCATGGCCGGTATCGCGTTGAAGTTGTGGCGCCAACCCGAGACTCGGTGGTATCGATGGGCGGTCTAACGATCCTTCCTTCTCGTACCGTCGCCGAGATCGATATCAACGACGTCGCGGCGTTCCTACTGCCGGGCGGCGATCGATGGGAACAGGAGCCGCTTGAGCCGGCCATCGTCGCCCTTCTGCAGCAATTGGAGGCCCGCGGCGTCCCGATCGCGGCGATCTGTGCTGCCACAACGGCTGTCGTCAAGGCCGGAATCCTCCGAGGTCGTCGCCACACCAGCAACGGGTTGGCGTACTTGCAGGCCCAAGTACCGACGTACTCCGCCGCAACGGAGTATGTCGATGCGCCAGCCGTCCGGGACCGGCAGCTCATCACGGCAAGTGGCCTTGCCGATGTGGAGTTCGCGCGCGAGATCTTCGCCGAACTGAGGCTGTTTGGTGATACCGACCTGGCCCTGTGGACGACCTACTTTCGAACGGGGCTTCTGCCCGAAGGAGCTGCCTAACCATGCGCTTGCAGCGGACGGGCGCCGACGGGTCGGCTTGACAAGTCGCGGCCGCGCCCCAATGTTGTCGGTGGATGGCGCGGCCGCTCAGCTCTCCTGATCCGGGTCTTCCTGCACAACAATCGCGTCCCGGGTACGAGCTCCGCCGATCTCAACGCCCTTGAAACGAGCCAGCCTGGCACCTTGGTGCCGTTGAACGCCTTTACCGACTATCGGTCCCTTGGGCAACTGATCGGCGCGTGTCGGGCCTTTCCGGGCGGGCCCACTGTCGACCCCGGCGTCGTCGGGCTCCGGGATGCCCTTGCCCACGGCCGGGTTTATGCCAAAGCGCCCACACCGCCGCTTCACCTACTGAAGTTCGGGAGGCAGCAGGGAGAGATGGTGCCAGTCGAGTTCAACGAGAGCATGACCGTAGACTGGCTCGCCGGGAAGCAGGCATTTATCGACCAGCAGCTGCAGGCCGTCTACGACGCCCTCGGCACCGCATAACAATGTTTTGCAACAGACGGCCGCCCGGATCTCCGGCTTGCCAATTCGCGGCCGCGCCCCGATGTTGATCGGAGGACGGCGCGGCCGCTCGGTTCCGTGTGGCGCCCGCCGCTGAAGCATATCCGTTAGGCTGCAAAGGCCAACTCCATGAGCGCCGAGTGGGTCCACATTCGTGGCTACCAGCTGGAAGCAGAGCTAGCCGATGACGCGCGGACGCTCCAAGCCGGCGACATTCCGCATCGGGCGCAGCCCGTTGGCACGAATTGGCCAGAGGGCGTCTTCCATGCCGCCCTCCTCGTCCCGCCGGAGTTCGCAGAGGCCGCCCACACCGCGCTGGGCGGAAGTCACCGGAAGAACCGGCGCCGACGAGGTCTCCCAGACCAACGAGCCAGCAAGAGCCGGGCGGCAGCTCGCGGGCTCGGCGCTGGCGGTATAGGTTTCGGCGTCGTGCTCCTCGTTACCGGAGCGGCTTTAGGGTCTGCCGCGGTTGTCGGCGCCGGCTGTCTTACCGCAGGCGCTGGGGCTGCAGGTGCCATAGGGCTTTTGGGGGCGATTCGTTGCCCTCGTTGCCGCGAGCGAATGTTCATGCCCCTGCGAAAGAACGAATTCTCGCGAACGGCGTGCGCGCATTGCGGCTGGGACGTGAACCCCTAGGTCGCTTCAGTTTGCAGCCTAACCCGGTATTGCAGCGGACAGTGGGGGGAACGTTGATTGATACAGGGATTGGAGCGATCGCGTTGTTTGGAGGGCCCGTGGGATCGGAAATCGCGTTCGGTTTGGATGCGATCAAAGGAGTAATTGAGCTCGGGATGGCGCGCTGCCTGCCAGGGCAGTAGTGATGGATCGACGGCTGAATTGCGGCGTGGCTCATTGCTGAAGCATCGCCCCCGCAGGTGGGCTGCGACCAAATTCGCCGCCGTTGCAGGGTGCGTTGGCGTGGTCGTGCATCTCAGCCGTAGCTTGGGCCTTGGGTCGACCCCGGCGAGCGCCCCGCTCACGATCGCTATTCCAGCCGAGCTATTCATCGACATCAGCATTGGCGTTGTGATCGACTTGCTGCGACCGATCCAAAGTCGATGGCGGGCAATGCTGATAGGAATGCTTGCCATGCTGCCGGCCTTCGTGCTGGGTGTTTTCCTGTTCGGAAGGGGCATGCCGCTTTTTGATGCGGCCTACACTGTTGCCTTCGGGTCAGTCTTTGTTGGTGGGTCGGCAGGCCTTGTTCTATGGGACCCTGAGGATGCCGACCCAAACCCATCATAGACGCCGTGGTTCTGCAACGGGCTGGGGCAGGGTCGTCGGGACCCTATTTCTTGCGACCGGTTCCCTGACACCAGCTAGCACACCTGCCCAGACCGATCGGGCCGCCGCTGAGCGCCAGTTCCATGATCGCGTTGTTGAGATCCTCGCAAACGCCCCGACCGGCCCCCTGCCCGCTGGCGACACGCTTGTGACGTGGGCGAAGCAAGGCCCGATCCTCTACCACACATTGTCAGCATCCCCAGGCATTGTCTCTTCTAGTCTCGTCCGGAATGACCCCTTCGTTGGCGTTCTCACCACGCGGTGGACCGATGGCCGCCCGACCGGCTTTTCGGTTCGGTGGCGCCAGGGTGATCGAACGACCGTCGAGCTCGCCGGCGTTGTGTCGCCCGATGGGCTGACGGTTTCCGGGTCACGCTCTCAGGTGTTCCGCACGCCAGCCGCCCCGTGGGCGATCGCGGACTATGGAATGGATGAGCACTTCGTACCAGCTGCATTGACGCTACCAGCAGACGGCCAACCTCACGCGGTCGAAGTGCTCCGGCCCTACGCCCTGAAATGGGACACCGTCTTGGTGGCCGTCCGCATTGACCACGGACTTAGGTCCATTGTTCTGGGTCCGGGCGCCAAGGATGAGACGCGCCTATTTCTTACCGAAGGCGGCCGGCTTCTAGGGCAACGCCGTGCCGATGGCACCAGCGAGCTGCGCGCTCTCGAGCTCACGCCGCTCGCATCGGAGCCCTCTCGGTTGCTCCGCGACGGCGATCGGCGCCCGTAGTGCGGTCTAACCCATGCTTGCAGACCGACGGGCGCCTTGAGCTCCGTTTGACAAGTCGCGGCCGCGCCCTGATGTTGATCGGTGGACGCCGCGGCCGCTTAACCCCATGCGGCGCCCGCCGCTGAAGCATATCCGTTAGACCGCCAACCACCCACATGGACGCGTTCCTGGAGATTCTATGCGGAAGGCTGCGCTGTTAGCCGTCCTGACAACGATCGGAGCCGGGGCCAACGCTCAAACCGGCTTCCTCGACCGTGCCGTAAACACTGACGGCCACCGGTACCGGTACCAGATCTACGTTCCAGCCGACTACACCCCCAAGACCGCCTGGCCGGTTATTGTCTCCCTCCACGGCAACGGGCGACAAGGAACCGATGGGATCAGGCAGACGGGCACCGACTTCGCGATCCGCATTCGGGAGAATGGCGGTCCGTTCCCCGCTCTCGTTGTCTTTCCCCAAGCCCAGCCAGGAACGCGATGGTTCTACCCCGAAATGGAAGCGTTGATCGTGGCCGAGTTGCGCCAGACGATCAGCGACTTCCGGGTCGATACGACGCGGCTCTACCTCCAGGGATACTCGATGGGCGGGACAGGCAGCCTGCGCCTTGCGTTGCACCGACCGAACACCTTCGCCGCCTTGGTTGTGGTCGCCGGCCGCGTCGAGGACGGACCCAACTACACCGCGGCTGAGATCGAGATCGACCGGCGGGCCAACCCCTTTCTCGCGGCCCCGGATCCTTTCGCGGCTCTGGCGGCCAAGCTCAAGCATCTCCCTATCTGGCTCTTTCATGGGGATGCAGACACCACGGTCGACGTGGCCCAGTCTCGGCAGTTGGTCGCCGCACTCGAACGGGCCGGCGCTCAGGTCCGCTACACGGAGTATGCCGGCGTGGACCACCTCGGCGTTACCTCTAAGGCATTCGCCGATTCGGCACTGTTCAAATGGCTCTTCGCCAAGCATCGGTAGGCACTGCAAGGGCCAGTCTAACCAGCGCTTGCTGCTGACAGGGGTTGTTGCACCACTTTCGTAGACACTTTCACCTAACTGAACGAAGGTGTCTATGGCGCGGGCAGGTCCCCGGAAGGTGAAGGCGTATAGTCTGGCGTTCAAGCGCGCGGCGGTCGAAACTCAGCAGGCGCCCCGGTGTGCAGATACAGGCCGTCGCGCAGTCGCTCGACATCCACCCATTCATGTTGTCGAAGTGGCGCAAGGACTTCCGCGAGGGACGAATGCGCGCGGTGCCGGCGATGGCACGGCCGCCGGTGCCGGTGCGAGAAGTGCTGCGACTCCAGGCGCTTGAGCAGGCGCACGCGCAGCGGCAAGTGGAGCATGATCTCGGCGTCCGGCTCAGGCCGGGGCCGACGCCGGGTACCGACTGCAGCAACACGTCCTTCGGGTGCCACGCAGGGCTCGCCGCGACGTGGGCGGCGAGCTCCGCCTCGAGCGCCACCAGGCGTCGATCCAGGCACCGCAGGTGCCGGCGCAAGTCGGCCTGTACGCCGGGTGGCGCGATGTGGAGCCGATTGGTCTCGGCGGTCCGCATTTCGACCAACTGCCGTCGACGGCTGAGGGGCGCGTCGAGGGCCTGGGCCGCCTCATCGGGGAGGGGCCGCGGGGCGGGCCGGACCTGTTGGCCGAATCGGGCCAGCAGGAGTGCGTCGAGCCGGTCCGTCTTCGCGAGCTGCCCAATCGCGCGGGCGAACGCCCGGACCTGCCGGGGATTCGCGACCACCAGGGGTAGCGAGGCGGCGCTCAACGCGTTGACGAGCGCGCGCTCGTACCCGCCGGTGGCTTCGAGGATGGTGAGCCCGGGCGCGACGGCCTGAAGCCGCGCCACCAGCTGCCGCACCCCGGCCGCCGTGTTCGTCACGGTCCATTGCGTGCCGCTCGGGAGCACGGCGACGTCCAAGCGCGCCTTCCCGACATCGATTCCCACAACGACGTCCGTTCCCGTCTCTGACATCTTCGCGTCCTCCATGGCGGTGGTTCTCAGTGCGGCCCGACCTTGCGTCATCCGGGGTGGTCCCCGCCCAACCGTCCGGGCTCGTCTCGAGTCCCGGCCGACGCCCACGCTTGTTACCGGTCTCTGGGACCCGTGTTTGCCCGGGCTATCGGTCGGGCCCTGCCGGGGAGAGATTAGCACGTCGAAGACATACAATTGTTTGCAACAGACGGCCGCCCGGGGCTCCGGCTTGCGAAGTCGCGGCCGCGCCCCGATGTTGATCGGTGGGCGGCGCGGCCGCTTAGCCCCTTGTGGCGGCCGCAGTTGAAAACGATCCGTTAGGCAGCGAGAGGAGGCCGAGAGCATGCCCGACGGTCGCGACAGATGGGCGGCCGGGGCGACCTACGAGGACTTCATGGGCCGGTGGAGCCGACAGCTCGCACCTCGGTTCGTGTCGTGGCTGTATCCCCGGCCGCGTCCGCTGGCTGGATGTGGGCTGTGGCACGGGCGCTCTTACGAACGCGATCTGCCGTCATGCCGACCCAGCCTCGGTACTGGGGGGCGATCCCGCTGAACCCTTCATCGAGTACGCCCGAAGGCACTCGCCGGAGCTGCGAGCCGATCGAGATCTCAACGGAGTTCGCCAGCTTCGATGACTACTGGCGGCCCTTTCTCGGAGGTACAGGCCCCGCCCCCTCATTCGCCGTTGCCCGGCTCGGTTGGCATCGGGAAGAGTTCCTGCATCCACGCCTGCCACCGCGGCGTTTCGCGGGCGACGGCCTCGGTCGCCTGGTCGCCGTAGAGGTAGACGGTCAACGTTGCCATGACAGTATCGCCGAACTCAATGGTGCCGAAGCCGGCGGTGCCGGGGACCGGCTGGTCGAGCCGAACCAGGGCCCCGAATGGAGTCTCGCTGATGTATTCCAGCACGCCGCCAAGGGCCGGAACGCCGGCCGGAGCGGCCCAGCCCTGTCCGACGCTCGCGCCGTTCAGCCTGAGGGCGGCGGTCAGCGTGGCCCACGCCTCAGCGGCCGTTCCGGGGACGGGAGTCATGACCTGCATGATCGCGGAGCGCTGCCCGCGGAAGTGCTTGAGATAGAGCCGCAGGATCCGGAAGATGCCGGGCCAGCCCTCTTCGGCGCCGGTCAGCTGCCCATCCCAGTCGTCAGTGCTGGCGAAGAGGCTCTGCACGACGCGCATGATACAGACGCCGCCCGAGCGGGCTTCGACGCTGAACTCGGTCGCGAGCGGCGGCGACCCCGGGACCCAGCCTTCGCCCGTCCTGGTGAACGTCCGGGGCGGGTGCCAGACCGTCACCGTCGAGCGGGAGTCCATTCCCGGGCCGAAGTCCAGCGTCACCGCGACGGGCTTGCCGTCCTTCTCCTCGAACACAGCCGGCACGAACCACGACGAAATGCCGGGCCCGGTGGCGATGGCCTGCCAGACTTCCTCCGGAGTGCCGGGGACCTCGACTTCAACCTGAACGGAGCGGCGTCCGGAGACTTCTTTCTTCACACTCATGATGGGTCCTTGGGCTGGGATGTCCGGGGCAGGGGGTGCGCCACGACCATCAGGCGATGGGCGCGGCCGCTGGGGGCGGAGGGATCGTGATACTTCGCGACGAGGGTCGCGATGGCTTCGGTGAGTTCCTTGCTGAACGCGGCCCGGTCGGCGGCCGACCGGAAGCACACTTCGGTGTCCACCGCCAGAGTTGCCAGGCGCTTGCCGGCCGCCTGGGCCCGACGAACGAGGCCGGCGACTTCGCGGATCAGCCGAGCGCCCAGCGCAATGAGATAGTTCGCGGACAGCCGGTCGACTTCCCGATTCGGATCGAGGGCGACGGGGCCCAGGGCACTCGGCGAAACGACGTAGGAGGCGGCCGTCGCGACGAGCAGCCGTTCCTTGAGCCCGCCCCATTGGCGTTCCTGGGCCAGCCGCACCAGCCCGTGGGCCTCGAGCGCGTGCAGGTGGTAGTTGACCTTCTGCCGAGCCAGGCCGACCCGGGTGGCCAGTGTTGCCGCCGAGGCGGGGGCGGCGAGTTCGGAGAGAAGTCGGCTTCGGATTGGCTCGAGGGCCACGGTCGCGGCTGCCGGGTCCTCGATGACTTGGATGTCGAGCATGGTGGATCTTACCATTGACAATATTTCTTGTCAAGAGGACGACTGGATGGGGGACCTTGCCCGGGCCCGACGAGGCCTCGACAATTCACCGCGACGTCGACGGAACAGCGAGTGACTCCGGAGATCACGGTTCGCGTCTATGGTCAGACCGAGATCTTCGTGATTGATGACGACGGGTATTCGCACTGCTTCGGGGTCGCGACCCCGGCTTCCCAAGGATCCGGATGATCACCCAGCAGGAACTCCAGACGCGGCTCGAGACGATGGTGGCCGAGTGGCACCTTCCCGGGGCGGCGATTGCGGTGATCCACGGGGAGCAGACGCTCAGGGCGGTGGCCGGCGTGACCAACGTCCGAACCGGTTACCCGGTCCGGCCCGAGACGCTCTTTGCCGCCGGGTCGGTGACCAAGGTGTTCACCGCCGCGCTGATCATGAGTTACGTGGACGCGGGGCTGGTCGATCTCGACCGGCCGGTGCAGGCCTACCTTCCTGAATTCGCGCTCGAGGATGCGGGCCGCTCCGGACTGGTCACGGTGCGGATGCTGCTCACGCACATGGGCGGCCTCCCGGGGAACTGGATGCTGGACCTGCCGCGGACGGCGGACGTCCTGGTGGAGATCGTGACCCGGCTCAGGCAGATGCCTTTCAACTCCGAACCCGGCGAGCACTGGTCCTACTCCAACGCCGGGATGGCGGTTCTCGGCCGGATCGCCGAGGTGCTGTCGGGGACGACGTACGATGAGGCGCTCGCGGCCCGGATCCTCCGGCCGCTCGGGCTCCATGCCACGGCCGACACCAACGAGATGATTCTCCACTCGGTGGCCGTCGGGCACCTGGTGGACATGGCGACGGGCACGGCGCAGGTGGTGCCGCGATTCCAGCTCGACTGGAGCAATGGGCCCGCAGGCGCGACGCTGTATTGCGACATCGCGGCGCTGGTAGGCTTTGCCCGGATGCACCTGCGCGGTGGCCTGGCCTCGGACGGGACCCGGGTGCTCGCAGCGGGTTCGGTGGCGGCGATGCAGACGCCGCAGGCGGCACTGCCGTGGGGCATGGGGTATGAGCAGATGGGGCTGGGCTGGATCATCCGGACCAGCAACGGGCATCGGGTCGTGAGTCACACCGGGGCGAACGCGGGGGCGCATTCCTCCCTGGCGCTGGTGCCCGATCAGCAGGGTGCGGTGGCCGTGATGACCAACGGCACCACCGGCGCCGCCGTCCACGGAATGCTCACCGCCCAACTGCTGCAGGAGTGTTTCGGCGTCGGGCCCGTGGTGCCGGTGACGGCTCCGACCAGCCAGGTGACGGTGGACTTGGCGCGGTTCACCGGCCGGTTCGTAGCGGATGATGGGGAGGTGACGTTCACGATCGAGGACGGCCGGCTCCGGTTGGCGCCGGTGGCCGCGCCGGGACTGCTCCGGTCGTTCTACCTGATGGGATTCCCGCCGCCCGGGCCCGACTTCCTCACCCCGGTCGACACCGATGGCCAGTTCCTCTCCGACCGAGGGACGCCCGTGTCGTTCATCGACGACGGCGCCGGCCGGCCGAAGTACGTTTACGTGGGCCGGATCTACCGGCGCGACGGGCCGTGAACCGGTTGAGGCTTTGATCATGGTTTTGCATGCCCAGACATGAAGCGACGGGTCGAGGCGGAGGCACGGGGTACCCGATGACCGACGCTCCCTATGACTACGATGCGAACTGCCGCCGCTGGCCCGAGGTCCGGGGCCCGTTTTCGGCGGGTACGCTCGAATGTGAGGTCACCGACCCGATCCGAAGCGCCCAGTACGCGCCGGAGCCGACCACGACCCGGCGCCTCTACGTCAGGGCCTGGTACCCGGCCGGGGACGTCACCGGCTGCTCCCGTCGGCCGTACTTCACGGAGGCCGAAGCCGGCATCCTCCCGGTCAAGTCTCTGGGGCTGCTGCGGCAGCCACTGGACGCCATGCGGAACGCGACCCGCCTCCTGACCAACGCCTGGGTCGAGGCGCCAGCCGCAGCGGGCCGGTTTCCTGTGGTGGTGTTCAACCACGGCTACCTGTCCTACCCGGCCCAGCACACGGCGCTGTTCGAGCACCTCGCCGCCAACGGCTACGTGGTGCTCAGCGTCGGTCACCCGTGGGAGAGCGGCGGCATCGTCTATCCGAACGGAGACACCGCCACGGGGTCGTCGCGAATACTCGAAGACATGATGAAAATCGGCGGGACGCTGGCGGCGATGGCCGCCTACGCGGCGCCGACCCTCACCGCCCAGCTCAGGGCCCAGCGGGAGTACGTCCAGTTGATGCGGACGACGTCGGCGGGCTGGCTTGCCTCGGTCTGGCGCGACGACGTCTACTTCGTCCTCGACCGCCTTGAGGAGCATGCGATCCCGGCCGCCGCCTCGGTGGCGGCGATCATCGACCATGACCGCCGGGGCTACATGGGCAAGTCGTACGGCGGCTACATCGCCGGGATGCTGGCGCAGGGGGACCCGCGGGCCCGCGGGGTCGTCCACCTCGACGGCGGACTCTGGACCAACGAACTGGCGGACACCGAGCTCCGCACGCCGTTCCTGACCCTGAGCTCCGACATGTGGGAGAGCTTTCGGAAGATGCCCGAGTTGCCGTCCGGCATGGACCCGAGAGTTCGCGAGCCCCTCGGTCCCCGGACGCCGGCGGCGCAGGACCTCGCCTACGAGCGGATTGCCCAGGCGGGTCTCCGGTCCGACGGGTATCGGTTCGTGGTACCTGGAATCCGCCATCTCGGGGTCTCAGACCTGCCCGAACTCGCGGGGACACTATCGCTGCGGGCCGCCGTGGGGACCGACGCCGCGATCGCGGCCTTCACCGCGACCCAGAACGCGCTGGTGGGCGGCTTTCTCGACCGGCACGTGAGGGGAGTGGCCTCCGACTTCCCGGCGGCCGCCCTCGCGGCCCATCCTGAGGTGATCGTCCAGGACCTGGACTGGCTCCGGGAACGGGCACAGGCGGAGACCCATCGCCCGAGTTAGTTTTTCATTGGTTGGATCCCCTGTTCTCCCGCGCTTACACCTGGAGCCGTCCCCATGCGTCTGTTCTCACTCCTCGGTCTCGGCCTGCTGGCCGCCGGCTGTGCCCCCAAATCCGATGCCCCCGCGGCTCCCGCCGAGCCCATGGCCTTGTCGGCCGCTGAGCTCGACGCGGTCAAGGCGGTCGACGCCGCGTTCGCCGCTGGCATGAACGCCAAGGATTCGGCGGCCGTGTTCGCTGTCTACGCGCCTGACGCCAAGCTGATGCCGCCGGACTCTCCGGCGCTCGAAGGGGCGGCGGGCCATCCGGTGATCACCGGGATGATCGCGGGCGGCGCCAGCGACTTTGTGCTGACCCCGACCACGGTCTACGGGATCGGGGACCTGGCCTACACGGTCGGCACCGCAAGCTTCAAGATGGGCGGCGCGGGCGAGACGGTGAAATACACGGAAGTGCTCCGGAAGGGCGCCGATGGCAAGTGGCGTTACGTGGTGGACATGTTCAGCAGCATTGCGCCCGCGGCCCCGGCCAAGAAGTAACGCGATGTGAGACTTCGGGCCCGTTCGACTTTCCTGGCGCTTGCGCTCGGCACGATCGCGCTTGGCCTCTGGGTGCACCGTGGTGGCGAAGCGCTTGGGCCGGTCGCCCAGGATATGTTGGGTGACGCGCTCTGGGCAACGATGATGGCCTGGTGGTTCGGCATGCTGCTGCCGGACGTCAGGCTGGGCGTCCGCAGTGCCGGGGCGCTCGCGGTCTGTTTTGGCGTGGAGTTGAGCCAGCTCGTCCACGGGCCCGTGATCGATGCGGTGCGCGGCACGACGGTGGGGCGCCTGGTGCTCGGCAACGGCTTCGATCCGCGCGACTTTCTGTCCTACTCGCTGGGCCTGCTGGCAGCAACAGTGCTGGAACGGGCCGCGCGGAGAAGCGATGCCAAGGTTGCGTAGCCGCTCCGCCTCGTCGGTCGGTGACCGGCTCAGGGTCGCGTTTCTGATCGTCGCCTTCACCGTTTTCGGCTGGATTCTCGTGACCCGCTACAGCGGCTCGAGCCGGTTCGACGCTCACCGCCAGATTCTCCGGGATTTCTTCCGCGCGGCCGAGGCGCGGGATTCGACCCGGCTCCGGACCCTCGTCAGCTCCGACCAGCCGCTGCGCTGGGCCCTTGGCATGGCGGCTCGGGGGCCGCGGTCGCTGCCCGATCCGGATGGAACCCTCGACATTCGTGGGGCGAGTCGGTCTCCGGGGACGGAAGACATTGTGGTCTGGACCGGTGGGCTCTGCGCGGCGCAGCCATACTTTGTCACGCTGGTTGGCGAGGGACGGCACCGTCGAATCGACAACGTGCAGTCGAACTGCACTGGAGGCAAATGATGGGAACGCTTCGGCCGGACTCCTGGCTTGTCGCGGCAGGTCGGGATTCCCGGCCCGGCGCGCCGCTCAACGTGCCCCTCGTGCCGGCTTCGACGTTCATCCTCGGCGACCGGCACGAGTATTCGCGGGACGATGGTACTCCGACCTGGGAGGCGCTCGAGGAGATTGTGGGCGGGCTCGAAGGCGGGCAGGCCGTCGCGTTCGCGTCGGGCATGGCGGCCATTGCCGCCGTGTTCGACCAGCTGGCTGGCGGCGCCATTGTGGTGGTGCCGGACGACTGCTATCAAGGCGTGGCCGGCTTGGCCGAGGCGGGGCAGCGAACGGGCCGCTGGACGGTCCGCCGCCTGGCGGGGGAGGACACCGCCGGGTGGATAGCAGCCTGTGCGCAGTCTGATCTGATCTGGCTTGAGTCGCCCTCCAATCCACTCTTGACGGTGGCCGACCTGCTGGCCATCGGGGGCGCGCCCCGGAAGACCGGGGCGGTGCTCGCCGTCGACAATACCTTTGCCACGCCCCTCAATCAGCGTCCCCTCGATCTCGGCGCAACCGTCTCGATTCAATCGGCGACCAAGTTCATCGGCGGGCACTCGGATCTGTTGGCCGGGGTGGCCAGCACCCGAGACACGGCCATGCTTGCCGGCCTCCGGAAACGGCGCGAGCTGGCGGGCGCCACGCCGGGAACACTCGAGGCTTTCCTGGCGGTCCGCGGTGCCCGGACGCTGGTGGTGCGTCTTGAGCGCGCCCAGGCAAACGCCGGCCGCCTCGCGGAACGTCTGGTGGCCCATCCGGCTGTCAGGCAGGTCAGGTATCCAGGGTTGCCCTCCCATCCCACCCACGATGCGGCCTGTCGCAATCTGAAAGGCTTCGGCACTATCATCGCGTTCGAGGTCGCGGGGGGCGCGGCCGCGGCGGACGCGGTCTGTCAGCGGCTCCGCCTGATCCGGCACGCTACCAGCCTCGGCGCGGTCGAGTCGACCATCGAGCGTCGGGCCAAGGTGCCAGGCCAGGGTCACCTGCCGCCCTCGCTTCTCAGACTCAGTGTCGGGATCGAAGCGTGTGATGATCTCTGGGACGATCTCGAGGCAGCACTCGGAGATGCCTGAAGCCGATCTGCAGTCCTCGGTTCTCGGCGCCTGGCGGACCAACTGCCTGGTGACGGCCGGCCTGATCGAAGGACTTCCGGCGAAGCTGTGGGATGCGTCGATCCCGGGGATCGGCCCGCGGCGAACGATCCGCAGCATGGCGGCGCACCTGCATAACGCCAGGAGCCGGTGGATTCGGACGCTGGGCACCGAGTTCGGGATCGTGGCGCCGCCACTCGTCGACCATCGGACGGTGACGCGGCGGAGTCTCCTGGCCGCGCTCAAACGGAGTGGCCGCGGGATCGAGCGCCTGCTCGAGCTGGGGTTCGAGTCGGGTGGCGAAATCCCGTCGGCGAAGGCGTATGTCTGGCGGAACCTGCCACTCGATGCAGGCCATGTGCTGGCGTACTTCGTGGCGCACGAAGCGCATCACCGCGGGCAAATCGTGATGGCGGCGCGTCAGCTGGGCATCAGGTTGCCGGCAGCGGTGACAAACGGGCTGTGGCAGTTTGCCGCGCGAGCCAGGGAGTCGGCCGCGGCGGGAGCGCGAATCCCTTCAAAGAAGGTCCGTTCGTGATCAAGGTTTGCCTTGCAGGTGGAACCGGCTGGGCCGGGTCGGAGTTGGCGCGGGGAATTGCCGGTGCCCCTGACATGTCGGTGGTGGCGGCGGTCGGCCGACGACACGCCGGCAGAGCCCTGGGCGATGTGCTGAACGAGCCACGCCTCACGGCCCGGATTTGTGCGACCGCCGCCGAGGCGCTCACCGAGCCGTGCGATGTGTTCGTGGAGTACACCAAGCCCGATTCGGCCAAGGCCAACATCCAGACGGCCCTCGAGCGGGGCGCCCATGTGGTCGTTGGGACGTCGGGGCTGGCGGAGGCGGACTTTGCCGAGATCGACGCGCTGGCCCGGCGGCAGTCGCGCGGGGTCCTGGCGTGCGGGAACTTTGCCCTCACCGCGGTGCTGCTGCAGCGGTTCGCCGAGATCGCGGCGCGGCTGATCCCGCAATGGGAGATCATCGACTACGCCAGCGACCGGAAGGTCGATGCGCCGAGCGGGACGGCCCGGGAACTCGCGTCGCGGCTGGGGCGGGTGCGCCCGCCGGCGCCGACCGTGCCGATCGAACGCACCGTCGGGCCGATCGAGGCCCGCGGGGCCACGCTGGCGGGATCGCAGGTCCATTCGATCCGGCTGCCGGGGTTCACCGTCAGCGCGGAGGCGATCTTCGGAATGGCCGACCAGAAGTTGACGATCCGCCATGATGCGGGAAACAGCGCGGTGCCTTACGTGGACGGGGCCCTGATCGCGATCCGGCGGGTGGGGACGTTGGTGGGGGTCCATCGGGGGCTCGACACCGTCCTGGATCTCTGACGCCGAACCGATGGGGCCGCCCTGTGCCGGGGTCCCCGCTTGACGGGAAGGCCGGTGGGTTGCATGTTGTAACAGTCGGAGCCGCCCGGAGGCGCAATTCCGGAGCAGGCATCCCGACAGGTCTCACGCGCGACCGTAAACAGCGCGGCAGGAAACAGTGAACCATTCAACGAGCAGGAGGAAGCATGTCTCACCGTCATGTCGCGCCCGCGTCCACCCAGCACATCATCTTCCGAACCGACGGCAAGCCGCTCCGCTTCACCGGGGTGCTTCTTGGCGCCCGTCTCATCGTCGACGAGGAAAATGGCGAGTCGGATACCAGGGTTCGGCTCTTCCGGACTGACAAGGGGAGCCTGGTCTGGGCCTGGGACCGGATCGAACACGGCTATATCGACGAGGGTCACGAAGATCTGGATCCGGACCAGGTCCAGCGCGCCGACGCGTTGGTGATCTCCGCCGTCGAGCCCCCGCGTTCGGCGACGGAAGTCGCCGCGGAGGCGTGGACCCGCCGCCCGACCGCCAACGGGCGCCTGGCGGAGGCGAGCATCCGGGTCTGGCACGAAGCGGCCGGACTCGACCGCGCCATTGCGGACGTGTTGTACACCGACGTCGAATGATCCTCATCCGCCGGTCCATGGCGGTACTGGGGGACCTCAAGTACTCGGTCCAGATCCCATTTCGGCTGGCGTCCCTCGTGGTGCTAGGGCTCTGCGGGTGCAGCGGGGCCGGGGTGGGCGGGACGACCTACGACCTGGTGATCCTGAACGGCCGGGTGATGGATCCAGCTTCCGGCCTCGACGCTGCCCGGTCGGTTGGAATCACCAGATCGACGATCCGCGCCGTCAGCGCCGGGTCGCTCACCGGGAAAGACACGCTGGACGCCCGGGGGATGGTGGTGGCGCCGGGGTTCATCGATCTGCATCAGCACGCCCAGGACACAGTGGGGTATCGGGTCGCGGTTCTCGATGGGACGACGACGGCGCTCGAGCTGGAGGGCGGCACCGTCGACGTTGATGGGTGGTACGCCGCCCGGGCCGGAACGTCTCTGATCAATCACGGCGTGAGTGTGGGCCACGACGAAGTCCGGATGCAGGTCATGGGCGACCCTGGCAAGGGCACTGCCGTCGGGCCTGCCAAGCTCCGCGCGAGCACGGCGCCGGAACTGGCGGCGATTGTGGCGGCGGTAGATCGCGGGCTCCGCCGGGGCGCGGTGGCGGCCGGGATGATCATCGAGTTCACCCCGGCCGCGACACCGTGGGAAATTCTGGAAGTGTTCCGGGTTGCGGCCAGGCGCGGGGCGGCGGTCCATGTGCACCTGCGGGCTCTGCCGGCACCGCTCTATTTTCTTGAGACCGAGGAAGTGATCGGCGCGGCGGCGGCGACCGGGGCCGCCGCTCACATCGTGCACATCCAGAGCTCGGGCGGTGAGGACACGCCGAAGATGCTGGCCCTGATCCAGGGGGCGCGGTCGCGTGGTCTCGACATCACGACCGAGGTGTATCCCTATACGGCGTCGATGTCGCCGATCGAGGCCGCCGACAATGACGACTGGCAATCGTGGCCGGACAAGAAGTTTGCCCGGTTCGAGTGGGCGCTCACCGGAGAACGGCTGACGCGGGCATCGTTCGGGCGCTATCGGGCGATCGGCGGGAACCTGATCGACTACAACAATACCGAGGAGGTCGTCACCGCGGCCGTCGCCGATTCGCTGACGATGATCGCGAGCGACGGGATTCTGCATGACGGCGTCGGGCACCCCAGGGTGGCCGGGACGTTTGCGCGGGTCCTCGGCCACTATGTCCGCGAGGCGGGTGCGCTGACGTTGATGGAGGCGCTCCGGAAGATCACGATCGAACCGGCCCGTCGGCTCGAACGCCGGGTGGCGGGCATGGCGGCCAAGGGGCGAATCCAGGTCGGCGCCGATGCCGATGTCGTCCTATTCGACCCGGCTACCATCATCGATCGAGCGACCTACCGCAAGCCCATGCTGCCGCCGGACGGACTGCGGGATGTGGTCGTCAACGGGGCGATCGTCGTCCGGGGTGGTATGCTGCGCCCCGGCGTGTGGCCGGGGCGGCCGGTGCGAGGGCCGATCGAGTGATGAACCGTCGCCCTGGTCGTTCATGGTTCTTCCCGGCGATGGCGGGCGTGGCGGTCCTGGCCGTGTTGATCGGGTTCGGCCGGACCTATGCCTTGCCGATGGCGCGCGGGACGTTCCGCGCCCCCTGGGTCGTGCATCTGCACGGTGCCTTTGCCGCCTCGTGGGTGCTCCTGTTCGCGGTGCAGCCGCTACTCGTGCGTTGGGGCGGACTGCGGTGGCATCGGCGAATCGGGTGGATCGCCATTCCGGTGGCCGTTGGCGTGGCGGTCACCATGATTCCCGCCGGCTTGTTCCAGCGACCCGGGATGCGGCGGCCGGCGCGGGGCCGACGGCGATCTCGGGGCTGCTGGGTGTCCTGACCTCGGGCATCCTGTTCGTGACGCTGGTTGTGGCGGGGGTTGTCACGCGGCGTAACCGCGACGCCCACGCCCGCTGGATGCTGCTGGCCACGCTGGTCGTGATCTGGCCAGCCTGGTTCCGGGTTCGGCATTACTTCCCCGCAGTGCCGCGTCCCGATGTCTGGTTCGCCGTGGTGCTCTCCTACACCTGGATTGGCGTCGCCATGCTCCCCGACCGTCTGGCGAGAGGCGCCGTCCACGCCGTGTTGGCCTTCGGAGGCACGGCCGTTATCGTCGAGCAGTCGTTGGAAGTGGCGGCGTTCGACTCGCGCTGGTGGCGGGCCGCGGCCCAGGCCCTCTACGGCTGGCTGAGTACGTAACCCCTGCGTCCCAAAAAAGCGTTCGGAGATCCGTCCATGGGCAAGTTTCACATCTATCTCGCTATCGTGATCGCCTGCCTGGGCACCTACACGGTCATGGTGGGAATGAATCACGGCTGGAACCTGCTGCCGGTCTTCTTCGGCGACATCGCCGCCATGACCTGGCCCGGGCAGTTCAACACCGACTTCATGAGCTTCCTGCTGCTGTCTGGCCTCTGGCTTGCCTGGCGTCACCATTTCTCAGCGGGGGGCCTGGTGCTGGGCGTGATCGGCGTCTTTGGCGGGATGATGGTGCTCGCTCCCTATCTGATCTACACCAGTCTCAAGGCGAACGGCGATATCCGCGTCCTGCTCCTTGGCCCAACCCGGGCGAAGGCAGGCGCGTGAAGCCGTTCTGCGTTTGCTGATCGAAAGGCTTTTCCGATGACTGCTTCTGTGCTGCCCCTGCTCGCGTTGTTCGTTCAGCAACCCGCTCCCGGCCGGGTGGAGTTCACCCCCGGCCATCCCGTCATGACGGTGGGTGACACGCTCCGGATGTCGGCCCGGACGTTCGACGCCGCCGGCAAGCCGGTCAGTCGCCCGGTGGTGAAGTGGTTCGCGGCCACCTACGAATTTCAGGGCACGGTGGACTCCACCGGACTGGTGACGGCCGGCGCGGTGGGCCAGATCGTGGTGTCGGCGCTGGTCCGGAGTGCGGACGGGGGCCGGCCGATCGTCGGCACGCTGGCAATTCCGATCCAGGCGCCCCCGGCGAGCCGAGTGGATCTAGGCGCCGTGCCGAACACGCTGATGGCCGGGTTGTCGGCGTCGCTGTCCGCGACCGCGATGTCCTCGAGTGGGGACCCGCGCCACGACGCCATTGCCTGGAGTTCGAGCCGGCCGGGCGTGGCCACGGTGTCAGGTGATGGGCGGGTGACGGCGGTGGCAGCCGGCACGGCGACGATCACTGCCCGGACGGGGAAGGCCGAGGCGTCGTTCCCGCTGACGGTGGTGCCTAACACGATCACGGCGTTCACGGTGACGCCGGGCAGCCCGACCGCCCGGACGGGAGACGTGATCCGGTTCAAGGCGGAGGCGGCTGACCGGAAAGGGACACCGTTGCCCGGGGTGGCGGCCGAGTGGTCGATTACGCCGGGCACCGGGGTGATCGGGAATGATGGCGCGTTCGTGGCCGAGGAGCCGGGCATGTACCGCGTGGTCGCGACGGCGGGGAACCGGGTGGCGCGGGCCACCGTGACCGTCCGAGCCCGCGATGTGAAGCGGCCCGCCGAGGTGATGGGCCGGGTGGCCATCGGGATGCTGGCCACCGAGTTCTGGCTTCACCCGGACGGGAAGCACGGGTATCTCGGCACGGTGGGTCTGGGTGGCCCCGGCGGCGACCGGCTGTACGCGATCGATGTGAGCAATCCATCGAGTCCCGCGATCACGGATTCGGTGATGATCGACGGTCGCGAGGTGAACGACGTCATGACCACCGAGGACGGGCGCTGGGGTGTCATCTCCCGCGAGGCCTCCTCCACCCGGACCAACGGGATTTCGATTCTCGATCTATCCGACCCGGCCCACCCGAAGAAGGTGGCCGATTACAACGCCACCGTGAGCGGCGGCGTCCACAGCGTCTTCGTCTACAAGGGGTACGTCTACCTCACCGACGACGCCACCGGCTCGATGCGGGTCATCACTCTGGCCGATCCGCTCCATCCGAAGGAAGTGGCGCGGTGGCAGGCGACCGAAGGCGCCAACACGGGGCGGATGCTGCACGACATCGACGTCCAGGACGGACTGGCCTACCTGAGTTACTGGAACGAAGGGCTGATCATTCTCGACGTCGGAAACGGCGTCAAGGGCGGGAGCCCCGAAAAGCCGACGTTTGTCTCTCAGCTCAAGTACGATCTGAACGCGCTCTACCGGAAGGTCGAGGTGGCTGGCGGGCCCGGGTACATCCGCGGGACGCACACGGCGTGGCGTCACAAGAACTACGTCTTCGTCGGCGACGAGGTCTTCGCGGCCAAGCCGATCGACGGGGCGGGCCCGCTCGGCCGGGCCTGGGGCCGGCTTCACGTGGTGGACGTGTCGGATATCGCCCACCCGAAGATCGTGGCGCACTACGAGCCGGAGGACGGCGGGGTGCATAACGTCTACGTCGCCGGCGACACGCTCTACCTGGGCGATTACCAGGGCGGGCTCCGGGTGCTCGACATCTCGGGCGAGCTCAAAGGGGATTTGCTCCGCCAGGGGCGGGAGGTGGCCCACGTGATGACCGGCGACGCCAAGGGGATCATCCCCAACACGTCGATGGCCTGGGGGGCGATCTACCGGAACGGCTACATCTACGTGCCGGACATGCACAGCGGACTGTGGATCGTCCGGATCGACAACAAACAGGAGCTGACACCGTGAAGAAATCGAATGCCGTGCGGCTGCTCGCCACCTTCGCCACCCTGACCGGGTGTGCGGGGAAGGACACCCGGCCGGCGGTCGAATCAGCGCCCGCCGTGACGCCTCCGGCCGCGCCTGCCATGGGTCCCGGCGAGGCGATGCTTCCGGTGCGCGGCGGCCGGATCTGGTACCATCTTTCGGGTACAGGCAAGGGCACTCCGATGGTGCTGATCCACGGCGGTCCGGGCGCCGGCAGCTTCTACCTCAAGCCGTTCGAAGCCATCGGTGACGACCGTCCGATCATCCGGTACGACCAGCTCGGCGCCGGCAAGTCGGACCGGCTCACCGATAAGACGCTCATGGTGATCCCTCGCTTTGTCGAGGAGCTCGACTCGCTCCGTCGGGCGCTCAAGGTCGAGAAGTGGATCCTCAACGGGCAGTCGTGGGGCACCGTGCTGGCGCTGGAGTACTACAAGGCCCATCCGGAGCATGTGACGGCCATCGTCTTCGGGGGATCGGTGTTCGACTGGCACGCCTACGCCCGCGAGACCGCGGCCTGGACAAGACAACTCACGGACTCCGCCCAGCGGGCGATCGCACTGTGGAAGAAGGACGGCAACGCGAACACCCCCGGGTTCAAGGCCGCGACCGACGAGTTCTACTCGAAGTTCGTCTGGCGCCGCCCGGTCACGGCGGACGCCGAATCGACGGCCGCCTCCTTCGGGCAGCCGCAGTACGAATACATGCAAGGTGCCTACGAATTCGTGGTCACCGGGACGATGAAGGACTACGATCAGACCGCCGTTCTCCCGACCATCAAAGTGCCGGTGCTCTCGGTGACCGGCGAGTTCGACGAGGTGGGGCCGAAAACGGTGGAGAAGCACTCCCGGATGATTCCGGGGGCGAAGTTCATCCTGTACAAGGACGCGGGGCACGTGACCAGCTGGGACGCGATGGAGGCCAACGTCCGTGACGTCCGCGAGTTCGCGAGGGCCGTGGACAAGCGCTGACCGGGAATGCGGAAGCACGTACTGCTTTACGGCCTGCTCGGCGGCGCTCTGATCGCGGGGCTCCGGCTGATTGAGTACCGATGGCTGGTGGTGGTGCATTCCGTCGAGATTTATGGCGGCCTGATCGCCGTAGTCTTTGCCGGGGTGGGCGTCTGGCTCGGCCTGCGGCTGAAGCGGAACCGAGGTCGAGTGGCGGTCCGGGAAGTGCTGGTCGAGGCTCGGCCCGAGTTCATCCGGGACCAGGAAAAGGTCGAGGCGCTCGGGCTCACCCCAAGGGAACTCGAGATGCTGGAACAGGTGGCGGCCGGGCTGGGCAACAAGGAGATCGCCGACCGGGTCCACATTAGCGAGAACACGGTCAAGACCCACCTGAGCCGAGTGTTCGGCAAGCTGGGGGCCCGGCGCCGCACCCAAGCGGTCCAGCTCGGCAAGGAATTCCGGCTGATACCCTGATTCAATCAACTTTCGGACGATTTCGGCCTTGAAATCAGAAAATCATCCGTTCGGGCGATGGGCAAGGCGGGCGCTGGTTCCTAGAATAGGCCCACCTCATACCACCGGGAGTTGCTGATGCGGAAGATCGTGCTCACCTTCGGGCTCATCGTCGGCGCCATCATGTCGGCCGTGCTGCTCATCACCCTGCCGTTCCACGACAAGGGCGGGTTCGAGTGGGGCGCCCTCCTCGGCTACACCTCGATGGTGATGGCGTTTCGGATGGTCTATTTCGGGGTCCGGTCCTACCGGGACGACGTGACGGGCGGGCAGATCAGCTTCCGCCGGGCCCTGGGGGTCGGCCTTCTGATTACGGCGGTGGCGAGCAGCTGCTACGTGGCCACCTGGGAAGTGATCTACTTCAAGTTCGGCTCCGACTTCACCGCGAAGTACTCCGTCCACCAGATGGACAAGGCCCGGAAGTCCGGAGCCAGCGAGGCCGACCTGGCGGCAAAGGCGAAGGACATGGCGGAGTGGAGCGTGATGTACAACAACCCTGTGATGAACTCGGCGATTACCTTCCTCGAGCCGCTGCCGGTGGGCCTGGTGCTTACCCTGGTGACGGCAGGGATTCTGAGCCGGAAACGGCGCGAAGAGGAGACTCTGGCATGAACCTGGAACTCGGTGCGATGTCGGTCAGTCTGGCCGTAAAGGATATCCGGGCCTCGAAGGCCTTCTACGAGAAGCTGGGTTTCAAGTCGTTCTGGGGCGACGTGGAGAAGAACGTGGTGATCATGCGGAACGGGGCCCATGTGATCGGGCTGTTCCAGGGGATGTTCCCGCGCAACACGTTGACCTTCAACCCGGGCTGGGACGGCAACGCCCAGCCGTTGCCCTCGTTCACCGACGTCCGGGATCTGCAGAAGGCGCTCAAGGCGCAGGGGGTGACGCTGATGACTGAGGCGGATGACTCCTCGACCGGGCCGGCGAGCTTCCTGGTCATCGACCCGGATGGCAATCCGATCCTGATCGATCAACACGTTTAGGAGACCGCCCGGTGTATGTCCCTGATCATTTCGCCGAAGGCCGCCCGGAGGAACTCCATGGCCTGATTCGAGCGCATCCACTCGGGGCCGTGGTGGTGCGGGGCCCTGCCGGCCTCGACGCCAATCACCTCCCCTTCGAGCTGGACCCGACTGCCGGCGTCCAGGGCGTGCTGCGGGCTCATGTGGCCCGCGGCAACTCCCTGTGGACCGATGTCTCCGATGGCGACGAAGCGCTGGTCATCTTCCGCGCCGCCGACGGGTACATCTCGCCGAACTGGTATCCGAGCAAGCTCGAGACGCACCGCCAGGTGCCCACCTGGAACTATCAAGTCGTCCACGTTCACGGTCGGATCCATATCCGCGACGACGAGACGTTCGTCCGTGGCGTGGTCGCCCGGCTCACGCATGCCCATGAGACCCGGACCGATCCGGAGCGGCGCTGGGCAATGTCGGACGCTCCGCGGGACTTCATCGCCGAGATGCTGAAAGCGATCGTCGGGGTGGAGATCGAGATCACCCGGATGGTAGGGAAGATGAAGGTCAGCCAGAACCGTGAGGCCCGCGACCGCGAGGGTGCCGCCGACGGCGCCGCTGCACATGGGAGTCAGGCGATGGCGGACGCGATCCGGTCTGCAGAGCAGCAGCGCTGATCCGGTCGCCCCGGACCGGGTGCGGTGATGCCGGTCACAGCCATGGGCCCGGTCTTCCGCCTGCGGATCGCCAACCCCCGACCGACTCGCACCGCGGACTTGTCGGTGTAGTCTCATGTGACTACATTCAGGCATGCAAACCGTCGGTGTGCGGGATCTCAAGGCTCGCCTGAGCCACTTCCTGAAGGATGTTCAGCGCGGCGAGACGATTCTCGTAACCGACCGAGGGCGGGTCGTGGCCGAGTTGCGATCGCCAACGGTCACCGCACGCCCCCGTTCGGCGCTCGAACGGGCCGTTGCCGACCTGGCCGCCCAAGGAGTGCTGCGGCTGGCTGAGCCGACGCCCGATCCCTATCCGGCGTCTCCACTCAAATCGCCCAAGGGCACCGCCCGGGGCCTGCTTGCTGCGGAACGGGACGACCGATGATCGTCTACGCCGAGTCGAGCGCGGTGCTGGCGTGGATTCTTGGCGAGCCGACCGCGGCATCGGTGCGCAAGGCGCTGACGGGCGCCGAGCGAGTGGTGACCTCGGCGCTGACTGCCACGGAGTGCGGCCGAGCCCTCGCCCGAGGGCGGAGGGAAGGTCGCTTGTCAGGGGCCGAGCATCTCGCTGCCCTCCGGCTGCTCGACGTCGCCGAGCGCAATTGGGATGTCCACGCGCTGTCGGATCGGGTGTTGGCGCGGACGAGGCGGGAGTTCCCGGTCGAGCCGGTTCGGACGCTCGACGGGCTCCACTTGGCTACGGCGCTTCTGGTTCGTGAGGCTCTGGGCCAGCTGGCCATCCTGACGTTCGACGATCGGATTCGAGCTAACGCCGAGGCGCTGGGTCTTGACCCAATCGGCGGCTGAAGTGGAGTCCACCGTCAGCGGAGGGCATAAACGTTCCCGTCCGCGCTCCCCACATAGAGCACCCCGCCCACGATCACCGGCGACGACAGGATCGACCCGACCGTGAACATCGTCCGCATGCCGATCATCATCCCGTCCAGCGTCCGGTCCGGGTACATCCGGCCCGACTGAAACACCCCGGTCGAGTCGGTCCACTTGGCGCCGTTCTCCTTCGAGCCATCAGACTGGAAGTGGGCCACGAACTGGCCGGTCTTGACGTTGACCCCGTGGAGCCAGCCGTCCGACGTGCCGTAGTAGACGATGTCCCCGGCCAGCGCCGGGGACGAAAATGAAATCGCCTTGTTGGCGAGGTCGAACTTGACCACTCCGGTGGCGGCATCGAGGGCCTTGAACCGGCGGCCGTCGGACGTCGCGAAGTAGACGATCCTGTCGCGAACCGCCGGGGAGCCGATGGTCCAGCCGCCGTGGTTGTCGTGGGTCCACTTGAGGACGCCGGTGTTGGCGTCGACCACGTGGAAGTGCCCGTCCCGCCCACCGACGAATACCAGGCCCCCCGCCACCGCGGCCGAGCTCGCGATGCCGATCTGGTTGTAAATGGTGGTGTCGTTGCCGGTGGTGTAGCGCCACCGCTCGCGGCCCGTGGCGGCGTCGAGCGCGTAGAGGTTCCGGTCCCAGCTCCCGATGTAGACCAGGCCGTTCGCCACCGCCGGGGAGGCGTGGATGACATCACCGGTGGCGAACTGCCATTTGAGCGCTCCGGTCACCGCGTCGAGAGCGTAGACATGCTGGTCGCCGCTCCCGATGTAGACGGTGTTGCCGGCGACAGTAGGCGACGAGAGGAATACATCGTACGGATCGGGCATCCGCTCGGTCCGCGGGATGGCCCCGTGGATCCCTGGCGCGGTGAACCGCCGCTCACCTTTGGTCGCGAAGGCCCAGCGCTGCTTGCCCGTCGCGGCGTCGACCGCGTAGACGTTCCCGTCCACGCTGCTCACGTACACCAGATCCCCATGGACCGCGGGCGACGAGGCAATCGGCCCCTTGGAAGCGAACTGCCACCGTTCCGTGCCCGTCGTGCGGTCGATGGCGTAGAGGCGGCCGTCGGTGCTCGCGACATAGACCCGGTCTCCGCTCACCGCCGGCGACGAGAGCACTCGACCCTGCGTCTTGAATTTCCACACGACCGACTGGAGTGTCGGGGCGGGGGAGGCGTACGCCCCCTCGTGGGCAGGGCCGCCGCGGAACATGGCGTCCTGGGCGAGGCCGGCGGTGAAGGGAATGAGGACGAGGGAGACGCTGATGACGATCGTTCGCATGGGGGGTATCCTACGCGGTCACGTCCGGGGCCGCGGATCGGAGGGAACACGGTCATCTGAATGGGATCCGACTACACCAGCCCCTACGAGAGGCAGGGGGCGCGGTTTCATTGAGGGGCCAGGAAACCGCCTCCTTTGTCGCCTTCGCGTGGCGACGGTACATTGGCGTGAGGAGGTGTCATGGCCACACAAGCTGATGTCCGCCGGATCGCGCTCAAGCTTCCAGGCGTGGAAGAAGGGAAGGACCGGTTCGGGTTCTCGGTCCTCAACAAGGGGAAGTCCAAGGCATTCGCATGGGTGTGGCTGGAGCGGATCCATCCCAAAAAAGCCAGGGTCCCCCAGCCCAGGGTGATCGCGGTCCGGACGGCCAACCTCGAAGACAAGGCGTTCCTGCTCTCGCTGGACTCCGTGAAGTTCTTCACCGAGCCACACTACAATGGGTACCCTGCCGTGATGGTGCGGCTCCCCGCCGTGACCGCGGCCGAGCTACGGCCGCTCGTTACTGAGGCGTGGCGCTGCGTGGCGCCTGTGGCATTGGCTCGAACCCTTGATGAGCCGAAGGTTCCGAGAGGCCCGAAAGGCATCACCCGATGACTACTGCGGCTCTGCCCAAGCCAGTCTGGCGCGTTGTCCCCCTGCTGATGACCGTCGTTTTCCTCGGCCATTTCAACCGAATCGCGATCACGGTCGTCGGCAGCGAGCGACTGATCCCCCAGTACGGGATTTCGCCGACCCGGATGGGGCTGGTTTACTCGGCCTTCTTGCTGATGTACCTGATCGGCATGGTGCCGGCCGGGATCATGGCCGATCGGCTCGGTCCCTGGCTCGTACTCGTGGCCATGCTGTTCGGGCTGGCCCTGGGCAGCTTGGCGACCGGCATTGCCGGGCTGGTGGTGGCGGGCACATCGATCATTGCGACCCTGCTCGTGGTGCGCGGGGTGATGGGGTTCTTCTCGGCGCCGCTGCACCCCTCGACCGCTCGCACGGTCAGCAACTGGGTCACCGCCGAGCGGCGCACCGGGGCCAACGGGCTGATTCTTGCCGCCGCCATGCTCGGGACGGCGCTCACCTACTACGTGTTCGGAACCCTGATCGACCGAGTGGCCTGGCCCTGGGCGTTCGTGGTGTTAGGCACGGTGACGGCGGCGGCCGGTGCCGCCTGGCTTGGGCTGGGCGGCGACACGCCGTTCCGTCGCCGGGCGCCGACCGTGGTGCGGACCGAGACGGACCGTGGCTCGTGGGTCCACCTGCTCCGAAACCGCAGCCTGATGCTGGTGACCGTGGCGTACTTTGCGGTCGACTACTTCGAGTACCTCTTCTTCTACTGGATCCAGTACTACTTCGGCACCGTGCGCGGCTTGGGCAACGAGACCAGCCGGCTCTACTCGACGCTGGTGACCCTCGCCATGGCCGTGGGTGTAGCGTCCGGTGGCTGGATCGCCGACCGGCTGGTCGTGCGGTGGGGCCGGGACCGCGGCCGAGCCGCGGTTCCGATCGTGGGGATGGTGACTGGATCGGTCTGCCTGGCGCTGGGCATGCGCGCAGAAGCTCCGCTTGCCGTACTGGCGTGGCTCTCGGTCGGTGCCTTCGCGGTCACGGCGGCGGAGGCCCCCTGCTGGGCCACCGCTATCGAATTAGGCGGGAAACACGGCACCACCGCCGCCGGGATCATGAACACCGGCGGCAATCTGGGCGGGCTGATTGCCCCGGTGGTCACGCCGTGGGTCGGCGCGCAGCTGGGGTGGGGATGGGCCGGTGGCATCGGCGCATTGGTGAGTCTGGCCGGCGGGCTGCTCTGGTTCGGCGTGAAGCAGCAGAAAGAGTAGCCTGGCCCCGCCCACTACTATTGCACCTTCCAGGCTGAGGCCTTCCACCCCTTCTGACCCGCCGGCCCGAATGCGGTGACCCGATAGCGATAGGTCGAGCCTGCGACCAGCGGGCCTGAATCCCGGAGGATCAGTCGGTTCGCGCCCTGGTTCACGTAGAGCACCTGCCCCGACGGCATGGCCGTGGGTTTCGGGTACCAGAACGTGAACGATTGCGGGTTGGTGCAGGTGGTGCCAAGAGTCGTGACCGGGCCGAACCGGAGGGCGTCCTCCCGCTCCACCGTGTAGGCCACCGCCCCGGCCACCCTCGTCCATGTCAGAGTGACGGCGGGCGGTGTCGGAGGAGGCCCGCTCCCGCCCTGGCCCGACACGTAGACCGAGTCGGGGGCCGGCCCCGCTGTGGGCTGTGGCGGGGCGCAGAGGTCGAACACCGTGACGGACGCCGCCGGTAGCCCGGCCGTCTGCCAGGCGCCGCCGTAGTCGGCGGTGAGTTGCCAGTTGTAGGTGCCGGTCGGAAGGTTCGAGAGATAGGCCTCCCATGTCGGCGTCGGCCCGGCGCCCCCTTGACTCGACTGTGGGGACGCGGCCAGCAGCGTCTCGCCCGGGGGCTGACCGGTGCCGAACAGTCGATATCCCTTGGCCCCAGTCACCTGGCTCCACGATAGCCTGACATCTTGTCCTATCAGGATGCCGCTGCGGACCGCCCGGGCCGCCCGGAAACTCCCTGGAACCTGGAGTGGCGGCGGGTTGGTGTAGACGAAGTCGGTGCTGCCCTGGCTTCCATCGGGATATAGAGCGGTCACCCGATACTGGACGCCCGGGAGTCGAATCCCCGTGTCTGGAAAGGCTGCGGTGGTCCCAGGCAGCAGCTTGGCGTTCAGTTGCAGCCACTGGCCGGCGGGGGGCGTGCTGTTGAGGTAGACGTTGTAGCCGGCCGCCATCGGTATGTGGTAGAGCGCCGAGCCGGCCGCCCAGGTCACGGTATGGACCATCGGCGTGGGCGCCCGACGCGAACACTTGGGGGCGCCGGGCCGACTGGAGCGGAGGCCATGACGACCGGTGGTGCCGTCAGGCTGGCCCTGGCTGCTGCCCGGAGCGGGGCTACCGGGGTCGGTTGCATCGGCGGCGCCGGCGGGCCCGCGACCGGAAACTGAACCGGGGCGCTGGCGCCCTCGGTGCCGTCCGGGTAGACCGCTACGACCTGATAGAACCAGGC
>JANMXA010000114.1:0-13699 GCA_031394255.1 Gemmatimonadota bacterium | reverse complement strand
CGATCAGCAACTCGACCGCGCCCGCCGGCAGCTGGCGTCCTTCGCCGGGATCAAACCGCTGCCCGCCCCGCGGACGTTTCGGGGTACCCTGCGTGGCTACCAGCGCGAAGCGCTCGGATGGCTGGCGTTCCTCCGGACGTTCGGGTTCGGTGGCTGCCTGGCGGACGACATGGGGCTGGGCAAGACCGTCGAAATCCTGGCGTACCTCGACCGGCGGCGGCTGGACGGCGCCCCGTCGTCACTGGTGGTGGTGCCCCGATCGCTGGTGTTCAACTGGCAGCGGGAAGCGGCCCAGTTCACACCCAAACTGCGGGTCCTCGACCACAGCGGCGTCGGCCGTCGGAAGACCCTCGAACATCTGCCGGACTACGATCTGATTCTCACCACCTACGGCACCCTCCGCAGGGACGCCGAGCAGTTCCGGCATGTCACGTTCGATTGCGTAATTCTCGATGAAGCGCAGGCCATCAAGAACCCGGCGAGCGCCTCGGCCAAAGCCGCGCGACTCCTCCGGGGTGATCAACGCCTGGCGCTCACCGGCACGCCGATCGAAAACCACCTCGGCGAACTGGCCAGCCTGTTCGAATTCCTCAACCCCGGGATGCTCGGGCGGGCACCCGGTCTCGCCCACTTGCTTACCGTCGACGGTGACAGCGAGTCCGCTCAGGGCGCCGCGACCCTGGCGCGGGCGGTCCGGCCCTTCATCCTTCGGCGCACCAAGGAGCAGGTCGCCCCCGAGTTGCCTCCCCGCCAGGAGCAAACCCTCCTGGTGACCCTCGACCCGGCGGAACGGAAGCAGTACGACGAATTGCGCGATCACTACCGCGCGACCCTGCTGGCCCGGATCGACCGCGAGGGCATCGGTCGGTCCCGAATTCAGGTCCTCGAGGCCCTCCTTCGCCTCCGGCAGGCCGCTTGCCACCCGGGACTCCTCGACCCGGCCCGGGTCGCGGAGGGGAGCAGCAAGATCGATCTCCTCCTGGAACAGTTGGACGACGTCGTCCAGAGCGGGCACAAGGCTTTGGTGTTCTCCCAGTTCACCACCCTGCTGGGGATCGTCCGCCCGCGGCTCGACGCCCGAGGCCTGCGCTACGAGTACCTCGACGGATCCACCAAGGATCGCCAGGCCCGCGTCGATCGGTTCCAGACCGCGACGGACTGCCCGCTGTTTCTCATCAGTCTCAAGGCGGGCGGAGTTGGCCTCAACCTCACCGCCGCCGACTACGTCTTTCTCCTCGATCCGTGGTGGAATCCTGCCGTCGAAGCCCAGGCAATCGACCGGACCCACCGGATCGGCCAGACCCGCCGAGTGCTCGCCACTCGGCTGATCGCCCGGGACACCGTAGAGGAGCGGGTGATCGAGCTGCAGCAACGCAAACGCAGCCTGGCCGACGCCGTGCTCGGCGAGCAGAACGCGGCGGTGGGGCGGATTGGCCGGGAAGATCTGGAGAGGCTCCTGACCTGATGGCCGTCAACGGCCTTCCACCGCCCGGGCCACTGCGGCGATCGTCCGACTCACCGCCACGTCATCCGTCTGCCAGTTCACCACGCACACCCGCATCGCCCGCCGCCCGCCCCACGTCACCCCGCCGAACATCGCCTCGCCCCCGCGGTTGATTGCGTCGATCACGGAGTCAGTCCGGGCATCGTGATCGGCCGCCGTGGCGCCGGGCCGGGAGTCAAGGAAACGGACCAGCCCCTGATTCAGCCGGGCCGGCGACACCACCTCCACACCGGGCAGCGCCGCGATCCCACCCACCAGCGCCGCACACTGAGCGCTGTTCCGCTCGATCAGCCCCGCCACGCCCTCGCGGCCGAGCTCGCGCATCGCGGCGTAGGCGCCGAAGGCCCGCGCGCGGCGTGACCACTCCGGAGTCCAGTCGATCTGGTCCCGCGCCGCCTGCTCCCCGACGAAATACGAATCGCGAATCGTGAGCGCGCGCCGGTGCGGCTCCGGATGACGGATCGCGGCAAAGCCGCAGTCCTGGGGAACGTTGAGCCACTTGTGACAGTCGGTTGCCCAACTGTCCGCCAGGTCCATGCCGTCGACGAGCGACGCGAAGCGTTCACTGGCCCTGGCGAAGAGCCCGAAGGCGCCGTCCACGTGAACCCAGGCCCCGTGCGCATGCGCCAGCGGCACGAGGGTGCGGTACGGATCGAAGGCCGCCGTGTTGAGATCGCCGCCGTTGAGACACACGAAGGTCGGCCCGCTTCCCGCCTGGAGGGCGGCCTCGAGCACCGCCGGCCTGATCAGTCCGTCCTCATCCACCGGGAGCACCACGAGCTGGCTCGATCCGATCCCGAGATAGCGGAGCGCCCGGTCGAGCGAGACGTGGCGGAGCGCGCTCGCCAACACGCGGATCGGCGGACTTCCAGCCAGACCCTGCACCCCGACGTCCCAGCCCTCGGCACACAGCACCTGGTCCCGCGCCGCCGCGAGTGCGGTGAAGTGGGCCATCTGGCAGCCCGTGGTGAACGCGAACGACGCCGAGGCCGGCAGCCGGAGCAGATCGAGGAGCCATTTGCCCGCCACTTCCTCCACCACCGACGACACCGGCGACGTAGCGTAAATGACCGCGTTCTGGTCCCACGCGGTCACCAGCCACTCCGCGGCCAGGGCCGATGGGAGTGCCCCGCCGATCACCCAGGCGAAGAACCGGGCGCTGCCGGTCCCGAGCTGCCCTCCCTCGGCGGCCAGGGCCAGTTCGTCGACGACCCGAGCCGCGGGGATCCCGCGGTGGCCAAGCGGTATGTCGAAGCGGGACATCAAGGTCTCCCGCGTCGCGGTCGCGGCAACCGAGCGGGTGTCGACCTGATCGAGGTATCGGCGCGCGTGGTGGGCGGCGCGGTCGAGGGCGGAATGGGTCATGGCGCCTGGGCGTCAATGGGTGCGGATCGAATCAGCGAGCGTTGTCGGCCGTCAACCTAACCGACGGCCCCCGTGCCGGCCATCCGGTTCCTGCGCTGAATCGCCGGAGCAGGGAGCGGCAGCGCCGGGAGCCGAAACCTGGCGAACTATATCGCCGTACGATATAGTATCCTGGTCCCGATCCGGCGGTGTCGATGCAAACCAAGCTCCCCCTCTCCCCCCAGGTGTTCCACATCCTGTTGAGCCTGGCCCCCGGCGAAGGCCACGGGTACGGGATCATTCTCGACGTCGAACAAGCCACCGACGGCTCGATCCGGCTCGGACCCGGCACCCTCTACAGCGCCTTGAAGCGTCTCCTGGCCGATGGACTGGTCGAGGAATCGACGGGCCGCCGCCCCAAGGATGACGACGAGCGCCGCCGCTACTACCGCCTCTCCACCGCTGGCCGCCGCCTCCTCGGCGCCGAAACCACCCGCCTCGCCAAGGCCGTGGGCGCCGCCCGGCGGGCCGGCGTCCTCAAGCCGGGCGCGGCCTGATGACGCCGGCTCGCGGTGGACGCGCCGTGGCGCGGCAGCTGATCAGGCTGCTGCCGCCAGGCTTCCGAACCGAGTTCGGATCCGAGATCGAAGCCGTCTTCCGCGACCGCTGGGCCGAGCCACGCGGCCCGCTCGGCGGGCTCCGCCATCGTCTCGCCCTCGTGGGCGACCTCTGCCTCACCATCGCCCGGGAACACCGGGCCGAGACCCGGATCGGAGCGCGCTCGATGCAGAACCTGTGGCTCGACCTCAAGCACACCGTGCGCTGGCTGGCCCGGAGCCCGGGCTTCGCGGTGGCGGCACTCCTCACCCTGGCGCTCGGCATCGGCGCCACGACCGCGATGTTCAGCCTGGTGGATGGCGTCCTCCTCCGGCCTCTGCCGTTCGCCGAACCAGATCGGCTCGCCTTCATCACCCGCGAAGGGGATGTGTCCCTCCCCGACGGCGAGGACTGGCGGGCCCGGAGCAAGACCTTCCAGTCGATCGGCCTCCTTGCCCGAGCCTGGAAATTCGATCTCACCGGCCTGGGCGAACCCGAGCCCGTCACCGCCCACGCGGTCGAGCCCGGTTTCTTCGACGTGCTCGGCGTGAAGCCCACCCGGGGCCGCCTCTTCGGTGCTTCCGAGAATCAGGCCAGCGGTGCCCACCTGATCGTGATTACGGAGGGATTCTGGGCCCGCCGGTTCAACCGCGACCCCACGGCGATCGGCCGGACCCTCACGCTCAGCGGCAATCCCGCAACGATCATCGGCGTCCTGCCACCGGAGGCTGATTTCCTGGCCGATGGGGTGATCGGTTTCGTTCCGATTTCGGTCGAGCTGCCGTGGGCCCCGGCCAATCGCGGCACCAACAATCTTGATGCGATCGGCCGCATTCGCCCGGGCCTGCCGTTTGCCCAGGCCCGAGCCGAGTTGACGGCCATCTCCCGGCAACTGAGCACCGAACTGCCCGAGACGAACCGGGGCAAGATCGTCGACCCGATGCCGATGACGGAGTATCTGGTCGGTCGGGTCAGTGCCTCCCTCTGGCTGGTCCTCGCCTCCGTGGCCACGCTGCTCGCCATCGCCGCGGTCAATCTGGCCGGCTTGCTGCTGGCCCGGGCGGCGGCCCGACAACCCGAGCTGGCCCTCCGGACGGCGTTAGGTGCCGACCGCGGCCGGTTGATCGCCCAACTGGTCACCGAAGGAGTGGCCATCGCCTTTGCCGGCGGCATTCTTGGCATCATGGCCGCGCTGGTGACTCATCGGCTGCTGCTGAGTGCGCTTCCGGACGCGGTCCCCCGGACCGCCGGCCTCGCGATCCGCTGGCCCGTGATCCTGTTCGGCGCTGGTGCTTCGATGCTGGTGGGGCTCCTCTGCGGCCTGATCCCCGCCTGGCAGGTCTCCCGGGCCGGTCCCGCCGGGGCGTTAGGCGGTAAGGGCTCGGCCGGCGCCAGCCGCCAGCGCGGCCTTCGGACCATCGTCGCGGTCGAGGTGGCGCTGGCGATGGCGCTCCTGGTCGGGGCCGGACTCCTGGCCAAGAGTTTTCGGCGGCTCTGGTCCGAACCGCTGGGCTTCGAGCCCTCCGGGGTCCTGATGGCCGAGTTGGTGCTTCCGGAGAGCCGCTACAACACCCGGCTCCCGCAGACCCAGGCCTTCACCCGGATCATCGACCGTCTCAAGACCGTTCCCGGGGTGCGGGAGGCTTCGTTCGTCACGACCGGCCCACTCAACGCCCGTGGCGGCATCGGAACCAAGATCCTCTTTGACGGCCGCCCCGACATCGGCCCCGACCAGCGGACCGGCGCCCGGATCCGATTCACCTACGGCGACTACTTCGCCACGCTGCGGATTCCGGTGACCAACGGCCGCGCTCTCGGCGCCCGGGACGATGACCGGACCCCGGCCGTCGCGGTCATCAACGCTACGTTCGCCAAGGCGTTCTTTGCGGGCCGCGATCCGATCGGCCAGCGGATTGCTCTCAAATCCTGGGATGACGACACCAAGACCGATTTCTGGGCCACGATCGTCGGCGTGGCCGGCGACATCAAGGGCACCTCCCTCGCCGAGGGTGACGAGCCGGCGGTCTACATCCCGTACGTCCAGCGGAAGATCTGGTGGGAGCGGTTCGGCGTCCTGGGGCTCAGGACCGAGGGCGATCCGGCCGCGATGACGGCGGCCCTCAAGGAGGCGGTCTGGAGCGTGGACCCGCTCCTCACCATCGACGGGATCCAAGCGCTGGGTGCCCGCCGCTCAGCCGCGGCGGGCCGGGAGCGGTTCCTGGCCGTAGTGATCGGGCTGTTTGCGATCCTGTCGCTGGCGCTTGTCGTACAGGGGCTCTGGAGCATCGTGGCCTGCGCGGTCGAATCCCGGCGGCGGGAGTTCGGTGTCCGGATGGCGTTAGGCGCCAGGCCGGGATCGGTGGTGGCGCTGGCCTTGAGGCAGGCCGCGCTTCCCACCGGCGTCGGCGCCGTGGCGGGGGTGGCGCTCGCACTGGCGGTGACCCGGCTCCTCCGCGGCATGCTGTTTCAGGTAAGCCCCACCGACCCGGGGATTCTGGCGGCGGCGGGCGTGGCCCTGCCGCTCATCGCGCTCGCGGCCGCCGCGGTCCCGGCCTGGCGGGCGACGAGGATCGATCCGCTGACCGCGATTCGGGCGGAGTAGGCGACTGTCATAGATTGAGGGATGGCATCCGCTCAATCCAGCATTCTTCGTCGCGCCGGCCGGCTGGTCGCCGCCCTGGCCCTCGTGGGGTGCGCCCCGGCCACCGCATCGTTCCAGGCAAAGCCCCAAACCGCTCCGGTCTCGGCCCCCCTCGAAATTCGTTTCCTCGACGTCGGGCAGGGAGACGCCATCCTGATCACCCTCGGCCACCGCGCCGTCCTCGTGGACGCCGGCCGGGGCGATGACATCGTTGAGGTGCTGCGGGACTACCATGTCGACTCGCTCGTGACCGCCATCGTCAGCCACAACCACGACGACCACATCGGCGGCATGGACGCCGTCGTCGCTGACTTTCCGATCGGCCGTTACTTGGCAAACGGGCGCCCGCCGGGCAACCACAACGCGGAGAACGTCGAGACCTGGCTCCGCCGGAATCACATCCCGAAGCCCCCGCCGCCTTGGCCGCCAATCCAGCTGGAAGACGTGCGCATCACCGTCTTCCCCTCGAGCCTCGCCAATGCCGACAACCCCGATGAGAACAACGCCAGTCTCGGCGTCCTGATCGAGCGCGGAACGTTCCGCGCCCTGCTGACCGGCGACAGTCAGGTCGAGGAGTTGAACGGTTGGCTGGCGGCGGGTGTCATCGGGGATGTCGACGTCCTGAAGGCGGCGCATCATGGCTCGCGCAATGGAGTCACGCCGGGCTGGCTCGATCGGACCAGGCCCGAAGTAGTGGTCATCAGCGTCGGCGCTGGCAACAGCTACGGGCATCCCGATCCCTGGGCCCTCCGATATTACCAGACCCACGGCCGCTCGGTGTACCGCACCGATATCGACGGGACGATTACGGTGACGGTGGACCGAGCGGGTGGCTATCGGATTTCGAAGGCGGGGCCGGTCGCCCGCTGACCTCGGTCAGGCGCCCGCGCCGCCGGCGACCAGGGCGTCGACAGAGACCGGACACAATGCGGTTCCGGCCATCTTGACCAGCATCGCCGTCACCTCATCCCAGGGCATCGCGGCCCGGTAGGGTCGGGCGGCGGTGAGCGCCTCGCATACATCGGCCACGGCCAGGACCCGGGCCGCTGGCGACAGCATCGCCCCGACCAGACCCCGGTGATATCCGGTGCCGTCGAGCCGCTCGTGATGGGCGGCCGCGACATCCGCGAGCGACTGGAACCGGGCCACCCGGCTCAGGATCTCGAAGGTGATCCGGGGATGAGTTCGCATGACCGCCATCTCCTCGTCGGTGAGCCGGCCCGGCTTGTCGAGGATGGCATTGGAGACCGCCAGCTTGCCGATGTCGTGGAGCAGCGCCGTCCGGCGCAGCTCCCGAAGTTCCCAGGCCCCGAAACCGAGCCGCCCCGCCACCTGCACCGCGATCCGGGCCACGCCTTCGCTGTGATGGTAGGTGTAGGGCGACTTGGCGTCGATGATCCACGCGAACGCCTCGGCGATGTCGTCGAGCCGGGCCTCGTCGGCCTCGACGATGCCGTCGGCCGGTTCGTAGGCGTCGGCCAGCCCCAGCGCGTCCTCCCTGCCTAACGATGACCAGAAGGCCATGTCTCCCTCGAAGGCCTCGAGACCCCGAACTAGCGCCGGCTCGAACCAGGCGCCGCTCCGCTGCCGCGCCATCGCATAGGCCGCGTCGACGCCCCGCTCGCTGAAGAACACCTCGAAAGTCTGGGCCAGTCCCATGATCCGCGCCAGCGGCGAAATCGCCGTCCCCCGCAGTCCGTCCGGGTGCCCGCCCCCGTCCCAGTGCTCGTCGAGCTGGCGGATCGCCTGCGCCGCGGCGGCCGGGACGCCGACCTTGGCCGCGATGGCCGCGCCGCGCTCGCACCGGACCGCGATCATGTCACGACCGATCATTTCGGCGTTGGCGCCGATGGCCAGCACCCGGGTGAACCGCTTCCAGGGATTGTCGCCGGGAGCCGCGTGACGGATCGCGTACGCCGCCGACGGCACCCCCCGCGACCAGTCGATCAGTTTGTGATCGTGCTTGAGAGTCCGGTCATCCGCTCCGAACAGGGCCGCGAGCCGAGCGGCGTTGCTGGAGCACCCTGCGTCCTTGAGGAGAATGGCATAGAACAGGGCCGACCGCTGGGTCGCATCGATGCCCACCACGTCCGCCAGCCGCATCCCGATCGCGCAGGCGCGGATCGAATGGCCCATTCCCTGGCCCTCGGTCAGGTCGAGCGCAAAAGAAAGCGCAGCAATGATTTCCGAAAGTCGAACGGCAGGGCTCTCGAGGCCCGCCGCCACCACCTCGGCCGGCTCCTGGATGGTCCGGAGGTCATGCATGGGAACCTCCCGGGCAAGAAGCGGACCCCCGGATGAGGCCCCTGCCCCGGCCCCGCTAGTGCGGATCCATGAATCCGAACGCGTCCGCCCCTTGCCGGCCGGCGTTGGCCCCGCCGCCGTGACCCAGCGCCTCGTAGATCACCAGGTACCTGGAGCCGGGCCAGCCGGCCGGCAACGGCCCAGCCGACCAGGCGATCGGAAACCCGGAGCATTTGGCTGGAGCCGCCGCGACGACCTGACCGGCCAGGTCGACATGATAGGCGGTAAACCCCGCGGCCAGCGCCACCAGGGCGCAGGATTCCTCGACCCGAACAATCTCGTCGTCCACGCCGTGCTGGATCAGGAGCCGCCCGGGATACTGATCGAGCCGCTTGACCCGGGCGAGCAAGGAACGCGCAGCATAGACGGCCGGCACCTGCGCCGGCGTGCCACCCAGGTATTTGCGGGTATCGCTGGTGATGACCTGGAATCCCAGCAGCCGGTCGCCGCTGGCGCCGGCGGCGATCGAATCGATCAGGGCCTGGTAGGTGGCGGCCCAGTCGGTGGGGCCGGCCACCGCGACCACCCGGGCGCGAGCGGCGCCATCGATCAGCGCACGAAGGGTCGAGCAGCCGCCATGCGAGCCGCCGAGCACGGAAACCCGGTTCTGGTCCACCCCGGGGTCGGTGAGGGCGATGGCGAGCATGGTCCGGATATCGGCGGCCTCGCCGAGGCACAGCTCGATGGTACCGCCAGAGCCGTCCTCACCGCGGTACGAAGGCTCAATCACGATATAGCCCGCCCGGGCGAGACCGACGCACCCGCTGGTGGGGGCCAACTCGCCGCCGAGTCCGCCCCAGCCGCCATGGTTGACCATCACCAGCGGGTGAGGACCAAGGGCCTTGGGGCGGCAGACGATCCCGGAAACCGCGAGGCCCTCCGACGGGTAGGACACCCGCATCGCCGACACCTGGGCGTCATCGACGACGGTTTGCAGAGTGGTGAAGTGACCGGGACCATCCGGCCCGGTGGACCCGGCGCAGCCGGCGAGACCGATCGCCAGCGTCAGGCCGAGCCTCGTCCCCCGGGCACTCATGCAGACTCCGTTCCGATGTCAATACCGCGGAATGGTCGGGTCGATCTCCGCGCTCCAGGCCAGAATCCCGCCCGCCACGTTGTAGACCCGGGTGTACCCCGACTTCGCCAGCAGATCCGCCGCCTGAGCACTCCGCGTCCCGCCCTTGCAGTACACCACCACATCCCGATCCTTGGGCACCTGGTCCAGCGACCGGTGCAATTCCCCGAGGGGAATGAGCTCCGCCCCGTCAATCCGGCCGATCGCCCACTCATGGGGCTCCCGCACATCGAGGATGAAGAGTTCGTGGCGCGCCGCCCGCCGGTCCGCCAGGGCCCCGACCGTCAACTCACCATAACCGCCGGCGACCGGAACCTCGCATACCTGCTCGATGTCGACCAGTTCCCTGATCTCCCGGGTGCCGCAGGCCGGGCAACCCGGATCTTTCCGGATCCGGAGCCGTTTGAAATCCATGTCGAGCGCGTTGACCAGCAGCAGCTCGCCGATCAGCGGCTTCCCGATGCCCAGCAACAGCTTGATCGCCTCGGTCGCCTGGATGGTGCCGACCAGCCCGGGCAGCACACCCAGCACCCCGCCCTCGGCGCAGTTGGGAACCGCACCCGCCGGGGGCGGCTCCCGGAAGAGACAGCGGTAACAAGGCCCGTCCGCGGTCGCGAACACCGATGCTTGGCCCTCGAACCGGAAGATGCTGCCATAGGCGTTAGGCACGCCGGTCAGCACGCAGGCATCGTTGACCAGGTACCGGGTCGGGAAATTGTCGGTCCCGTCCACGACCACGTCGTACCCCTCGATGATCTCCAGCGCATTGGACGCGGTGAGCCGAGTGTCGTACCGATCGATTTTCGTGTACGGATTGAGATTGAGCAGCCGCGCCTCGGCGGAATCGAGCTTGCTCCCGCCCACGCCGCTCGTACCATGGAGGATTTGCCGCTGGAGATTGGAGGCATCCACGGTGTCGAAGTCCACCAGGCCGAGCGTCCCGACGCCGGCCGCGGCGAGGTAGAGCGCCACCGGCGACCCCAAACCGCCACACCCGACGATCAGTACCCGCGACGCCTTGAGCCGCTCCTGGCCCGCCAGGCCCACCTCGGGCAGAATCACGTGCCGGCTGTACCGCACCAGCTCGGCCTGGGACAGCGTGCCGATTCCAGCGGTCATCGCTAGCCTCCCGCGATGGCGGAGACCACGCTGATCTCATCGCCGTCGCGAATCGGAGTGGTGAGGCCGCCCAGGAAACGGGCATCCTCGTCATTGACATAGATCGCGACGAAGGCATTGGAGGGATTGGTCGCCTCCGACAGGCGACGGCCGAGATCGGGATAGTCACGGGTAATCGAGGCGAGGGCATCGCCCAGCGTGCTCCCCCCGACGGTGTGGGTCCGGACGCCGCCGGCATGGCGGGCGAGCACGGCGGGAAGCGAAACGGTGACAGCCATGGGATTGATCCTTTGGTCGTTAGGCCGCCCGAACCAGGCTGGCCACGTCGGCCAGCTTGCTCGAGACGGTCGGAATGTCGAAGTCGCGAACCGAGACGGCGTCGGGCGTCTTGAGCCCATGGGCCGTGATGCAGAGTACCACTTCGTCGTCGGGGCGGAAGGCACCCCGGGCCGCGAGCGCCAGCGCCGCCGCGGTCGTGACGCCACCGGCCGTTTCACCAAACACGCCGGTCGTCGTGGCCAGTGTGCGGATCCCCTGAATCAGTTCGGGATCGCTCACCGAGGCGGCCGAGCCACCGGTGGTACGGATCGCGGCCAGCGCTCTTGGCCCGTCGGCCGGCGACCCGATCGCCAGCGAGCGCGCGATCGTGTTGGGAACCACCGGCGTGATCCCGTCGGCCCCGCTCTCGAATGCCCGAACAATCGGCGCGCACCCCGTGGCCTGCGCCCCGTAGAGCCGAGGCGTGGCGCCCGACACCAGACCGGCGGCAAGCGCTTCGCCGAAGCCCTTGTGGATCTTGCTCAGGAGCGAGCCACCGGCCATCGGCGCCACCACCGCCGTCGGAAGCCGCCACCCCAACTGTTCGGCGATCTCGAACGCCACGGTCTTCGACCCCTCGCCGTAGTACGGGCGAAGATTCACGTTGACGATCCCCCACGCAAACTTGTCGGCCAACTGGGCACAGAGGCGGTTCACGTCGTCGTAGGTGCCCCGGACCCGCACGACCCGGGCGCCATGCACCGCGGCGGCCAGAATCTTGGTCGGTTCGAGATCGTCGGGAATCAGCACCCAGGCCGGGATGCCGGCCCGCGCCGCCTGCGCCGCCACTGAGATCGCCAGATTGCCGGTCGACGCGCAGGCGATGGTCTCGCAGCCGAGGCCGACGGCCGCGTTGATGGCAGTCGCCACGACCCGGTCCTTGAACGACAGCGTTGGATGGGCCACCGTGTCGTTCTTGATCCAGGCCCGGGCGACCCCCAGCAACGCCGCCAGCCTCGGCGCGTCGACCAGCGGGGTGAAGCCGGTGTCGAGCGAATGCACCGGAGCGCCAATGAAGGGCAGCCATTCCCGATACCGCCAGATCGACGGCGCCCGCGTCGCGATTTCCTCGCGGCTGGGCAACGTCCGGTCCGGGTCGTACACCGGCTCGAGCGGTCCGAGGCATTCGGGACAGATGGCTTGTGGAAGTGGCTCCTGGGTCACGCCGCAGTGGGCGCACCGAAGGGGAACCGGCTGGGTGGAAAGGTCGAGCGATACGGCAGTCACGTTTCTTCGTCTCCCGCCCCCGACACTCGTCAGGTCCATTCGGCCCCGGGAACGAAAGACGCCCGGTGCCAAAGAGACACGCGAGCGCGTGGCTTTTTAGCTGTGGATTAACGTGGCCAGCAATACGCCGTCAAAGCGCCACGAACAACGATTGTGGACCTACGATAACCCGCGGCCCGAAAACCCGCAAGACCCCGCCCGCACTTGTCAATTCCCACGAGGGCCTGATAGCTTGCCTAACATGACCACCGCGACGATGCGACTGACGACGACCACGACCGCCACGGCTGGCGGCGATTCCCGGCACGGCGCGGCGCGGTAGCGACAACAGACCCCGACCTTGAGGCAACCCGCCCCGCGCCATCACTCGATGCGCGGGGCTTTTTTTCGTGAGGGCTCGAGATGACGAACCGGAAGATCCCCGTGGCAATCCTCGGCGCCACCGGCACCGTAGGCCAGAAACTGATCCGCCTCCTCGACGGCCACCCCTGGTTCGAGGTGGCGGCCTTGACCGCGTCGGACGCCAGCGCCGGCAAGCGATACGGCGACGTCGTCCGGTGGCGGGAGGCGACGCCGCTCCCGGCCTGGGCCGCGAGCCAGACGGTGCTCACGAGCACCGACCCGCTGGCACTCCCGCTGGCCTTCTCGGCGCTCGACACCGAGCCGGCCCGCACCATCGAGCCCCTCTGGGCCGGTGCCGGCGCCGTGGTTGTCACCAACGCGAGCCCGGTCCGGATGGAACCGGACGTCCCGCTGGTGATCCCGGAAATCAACGCCGACCACATCGGCCTGATTCCGGCGCAGCGGGCCGCCCGCGGATGGCCTGGAGCGATCGTCGCCAATCCCAATTGCACCACCACCGGACTCGTCCTCGCCCTGGCGCCCCTGCATCGGGCCTTCGGCGTCGAGCGACTCTTTGTCTCGACCATGCAGGCGATCTCGGGCGCCGGATGGCCCGGGGTCGCGTCACTCGACATCACCGGGAACGTGATCCCGTTCATCGCCCACGAGGAAGAGAAAGTGGAACGCGAGACGGCCAAGATTCTCGGCACCCTGGTCGGATCGGCGATCCGCGCTGCGCCGGTCGTGGTGAGCGCCCACACCAACCGCGTACCCGTGATCGACGGACATACCGAAACAGTCTCGGTGGGCTTTGCCCGTCGGGTCACCGCCGAGGCCGTCGCCGCCGCACTCCGCGAGTGGCGGGCCGCTCCCGACGTGGCCGGCTTGCCATCCTCCCCGGAGCATCCCATTCTCGTGGATGACCGACCCGATCGGCCGCAACCAAGGCTCGACATCGATCGCGGCCGCGGCATGAGCGCGGTGGTCGGGCGGATTCGCGCCTGCCCGATCCTCGATATCCGGTTCGTCGTGCTGTCCCACAACACGGTCCGAGGCGCGGCCGGTACCACGATCCAGAACGCCGAGTTGCTGGTGGCCCGCGGCGTGGTGCCCCGATGATCGTCGCCAAATTCGGAGGGACCTCGGTCGCGGATGCCGCCGCGATCCGTCGCCTGGTCGGCATCATCGCGGCCCGGCGGGACGAACACCCCGTCGTCGTGGTATCGGC
>JANMXA010000113.1:0-45609 GCA_031394255.1 Gemmatimonadota bacterium | reverse complement strand
CATGAACGGGAAGGACTCCCGGGAGAGGTCCAGATCGGTGCCGGCCGTCTCGAGCACCAGGCGAGCGGACGGGCCGGCCACGGCCAACGTCGCCCACTGTTCGGTGATCGAGGTCAGCCAGACTTTGAGATCGGGCCATTCGGTCTGGAGCCACTCCTCCATCCACTCCATCACCGGCCCCGCGTGGCTGGTAGAGGTGGTGACGAAGAATCGGTCTGCCGCGAGCCGCATGATGACGCCGTCGTCGAACAGCGACCCGTCAAGCCGGGCCATCGCCGCGTACCGGGCCCGGCCCGGCTTGAGGGTCGTCACCCGGTTCATGTACAGCCGCTCGAGGAACTCGGCCGCGTCGGGCCCCTGGACGTCAATCTTGCCGAGCGTGGAGGCGTCCATGATACCAACCCCCGTCCGCACCGCGCGGCACTCCCGACTCACGGCCTCGGCCATCGCCTCGCCGGGGCGGGGGAAATAGCGGGCCCGCTTCCATTGTCCGACGGTCTCGAAGACGGCCCCGGCCGCCGCCTGGGCCTCGTGGGCCGGGGGAGTGCGCACCGCGTCGAACCGGGAACCGGTGGCCCGCGCGGCCAGAGTGCCGAACGAAATCGGCTCGACCGGTGGTCGGGCGCTGGATGTGGTACCGCCGGGTGGCGCCCCGATCGCGGTACGGGACACGGCGGCCGCGTTCACCTTGGCGGTGCGGCCCTGCTCCACGCCGGTGCCGGTCAGCGTGTAGCGCTTGAGGTGCTCGACCGACTCGATCCCGGCGCCGGTGGCCCGGAGTACCCCGGCCACCGTCACGTCGCGGTGCAAGTCGACGAACGAGCGCGATTCGTCGCCGTCAGGAGCGGGTACCCAGGACAGCAGCAGCGGGGGCTCCTCGCGCACGAGCCTGACGGACGGCACCGGGCCCGGCGCGGCTTCGAATCCGGTCTGCCGCGCGGCTTCGACGCCGGCCGCGTGCCCCGAGTCGATCGCGGCCCGGGGCAGGAGTGCGCCTGAGGCTGCCCCGACGACCTGACGACCCGGCTGGCCCGGCACGGGAACGTAGGCGCCGATCGCATCATCCCATCGAGCGGGCCCGCGGAGTTGGTGGACGAGATCGATCGCCGGATCCCAGCCACCTGAGACCGCGAGTACGTCGCAGTCGATCGTCCGGGTCGCGCCGTCACGGCTGATCACGACGCCGGACAGGACACCGTCGGGCCCGGCCAGCGTGCCCGTGACCACCGCCCCGGCGATGATCTCAATGCCGGCCGCGCGGGCCAACGTCGGCAGATCACCGCCGGGACCGGGACGGGCATCGACCACGGCCGCCACGGCTCCGCCGGCCGCGCCAAGATCGAGCGCGGTCCGATAGGCATCGTCGTTCGTGGTGAACACCACGGTACGGTCCGGGCGCAGCGCAAACTGATGGAGATAGGTCCGGACCGCCGACGCCAGCATCACGCCGGGTCGATCGTTATCGGGAAAGACCAATGGTCGTTCGAGAGCGCCGGTCGCGAGCACGATCTCCCGGGCCCGCACCTGCCAGAGCCTGCGGTCGGCCCGGCCGGCCCGTTCCGTCGCCGGCAGATGGCCCGACACCCGCTCCACCAGCACGACCCCGTTCTGGTCGAGCCCGATCATGGCGGTGGTCCGGAGCAGCAGGCGGACCTCAGGCTGACGCCGGAGCGCGGCCTCAACAGCCGCGATCCATTCAGCACCGGGGCGCCCATCCAACTGTTCCGGGTCGCGAAGCAACGCCCCGCCTAACCGCGGGCCCGTCTCCGCCAGCATTACCCGGGCCCCGCCCGTTGCGGCCACGGTGGCCGCCGCCAGCCCGGCCGGTCCGCCGCCGATCACCAGGACATCGCAATGGGCGAAGCGCTTCTCGAACCGGCCTGTCTCCGGCTCCAGAGGAAGGAGCCCTCTGGTAATCCGCCCTTCCGCCGACAGCCCGTCGAACACCTCGACGCCGGTCGCCCGGACCAGCGGCTCGCTCTGGGCCCCAAGGCCCAGTTGGACGAAGGCGTGGGCCTCCTCCAGACCGGCACTCATGACGCCGCGCGGTCGCCCCGCGGTCACACTGCGACCGAGTACGGCAACACCGTTCGCCAGCAGCGCCGAGGCCAGCGTGTCGCCTCGGAAGGCGCCGAGCGAGCGGCCGTCAAAGCGGAACGTGACCGGGCGGGTCCGGTCGATCGCGCCGCCATCCGGAAGCCGCCTCATCGGGGTTCCCCCGGTTTCGCGCCAAAGGGCCACGTGGCGCTGACCTGGTGCGTCGTGGTGTCCCGGACCGCGATGAACCAGCGCCGGCAGCCGTGATTGTGGACCCAGCGCTCCGTGAACGGCCCGGCCGGGTTGTGGCGCCAATACAGGAAGTGGGTCCAGGTCTTGTCGTCCGCATCGGCAGGCGGCGTCCTGACCCCCGCGTCACCGCCATACTGGAATTCGCGCTCTTCGCGCTCGCCACACCACGGGCACCGGATCAGCAGCATCGGCAGGCTCTAATGGGCCACGGCGGCGGCGCCGTGTTCGTCGATGAGGGCGCCGGTCTCGAACCGCTCGAGGGAAAACGGCGCATTGAGTTCGTGGGGGGCTCCGGTGGCGATGGTATGGGCGAAGACCCAGCCCGACCCCGGCGTCGCCTTGAAGCCGCCCGTCCCCCAGCCGCAGTTCACGAACAGATCGCGAATCGGCGTCGTCCCGATGATCGGCGACGCATCGGGGGACACATCCACGATGCCGGCCCAGGTCCTGAGGAGGTGAATCCGGCTGAAGATCGGGAACAACTCGAGAGCCGCCGCCATCTGGTCCTCGAGCACGTGGAACGATCCCCGCTGGGCATACGACGTATAGGGGTCCCGCCCAGCGCCCATGACCAATTCGCCCTTGTGGGCCTGACTGACGTAAACATGCACGGCGCTCGACATGATCACGCAGGGCAACACCGGCTCCACTATCTCCGACACGAGGGCCTGAAGCGGCGAGCTCTGAATCGGCACCTCGAAGCCGGCCATGCCCGCGAGCAGCGGCGTCCGCCCGGCGCCAACGATGCCGACCCGCCCGGCACCGATCCGACCCCGCGTGGTGACGATACCGGTCACCCGGTCCCCCGTCTTCTCGAACCCGGTGACCTCGCAATTCTGGATCAGGTCGACACCGAGCCGATTGGCCGCCCGGGCCAGCGCGAAGACCACCGCATCGTGGCGGGCGATCCCCCCCCGGCGCTGCATGGCCGCGCCACTGACCGGATACCGCACCTCCTGCGACAGATTCAGGATCGGACAGAACCGGGCCAGATCGGCAAGATCGAGCCACTCGGCGTCGATGTCGTTCAGTCGATTGGACGCAATCCGGCGGTGCCCGTCCCTGACCTCGGACCGATGGTGCTCGAGCTGGAGGATGCCGCGCTGGCTGAACAGGATGTCGTAGTCGAGCGCCTCGGCGAACGTCTCCCACAATTTGAGACAGTGTTCGTACAGGGCGGCGCTCTCGTCCCGCAGATAGTTCGATCGGATGATGGTGGTATTGCGGACCGCGTTGCCGTTGCCGAGCCAGGCCCGCTCCACGACCGCCACATTGGTGATCCCGTGCCGGGCGGCAAGGTGGTACGCGGTCGAGAGACCGTGCAGCCCGCCCCCGACGATGACCACGTCGTAGGACGCCTTGGGCTCCGGATTGCGCCAGAGGAAATCGGGGTTGTGTCCGGCGTGTTCGTTCGGATGCACGGGGCCGTGGGATGCGGGTGAAGGACTGCCGGAGGTTAGCGCCATGGCGCCCTCGGGTCCAGCCATACCGCGGGCGGCGGCGGGTACCCGCTTGCCCCCAACCGCTCGGAGGCGCTACCCTATCGCGATGGAAAAGAACCGCCTCGAGGCCTTCAGCGACGGCGTGATCGCCATTCTGATCACGATCATGGTCCTGGAACTCAAAGTCCCCCACGGCGCCGACTGGGCCGCGCTCCGCCCGATGCTCCCGGTCTTTCTGAGCTACGTCCTCAGCTTCGTCTTCCTCGGCATCTACTGGAACAACCATCATCACATGCTGCAGAGCGCCGAACGGGTGAACGGCGCCATCCTCTGGGCCAATCTGCATCTGCTCTTCTGGCTGTCGCTGGTGCCCTTCGCCACCAACTGGCTCGGCGAGAGCCACCCCGCCCCGCTCCCGGGGGCACTCTACGGGGTCATCCTGCTCTGTTCGGGAATTGCGTACACCATCCTGCAGCAGTCGATCATCCGGCTCCACGGGCCGGGGTCCCGGCTTGCGTCGGCCGTGGGCGCGGATTGGAAGGGGAGGCGCTCCCTCCTGTTCTACGCCCTGGGAATCGGCCTGGCGTTCGTGCGAATCGAAATCGCCGAGGCGTTGTACGTCACGGTGGCGCTGATGTGGCTGGTACCGGATCGGCGGATCGAGCAGCAGTTTGAACGCTGACCCGGTCCGTTCGCTGCTGATCAGCAGCAGCTATTTCCCGCCGCAGGTGGGCGGTATCTCGGAGATGATGGCCGCCATCGCCGAGCACCTTGGGGATGGCCGGATCTGCTGCCTTACCGGAGTGGTGGCCCCGCTCGCTGGTACCCGGCCAACGGGCGTGCCGGTGTACCGGCGGCCACGAGCGTTCAAGGGAGGGCGGGCCGGGCGGGCCGTATCCCTGCTCGCGGCCCTGGGCGAAATCCTGATTCGAGAGCGACCCGACGTGCTGCAGTTCGCGACCGCCGAGGACGGCCATACCGGGCACTGGCTGAAGCGCGCCATCGGTCTTCCGTACGTGATCTGGGCCCATGGCAACGAAATCCTCGGGGCAGCTCGCTCCGATTGGGATCGGCCGCGGAAGGCGCTGCTCGCGGCCGATCGCGTATTCGCGAATAGTCATTTCACGCTAGGCTCCTTGGTGAGATGGGTGTCCGGCCCGACCGGACCGAGGTGCTCCACCGCACTGGTCGACGCGACCGGAGTGCGCGACCGAGTGATCTTCACCGGCCGGGTGGCTCGCGAGGCGCGGCCGCGCTGATTCGCCTTCTGACCAATCCCGTCCTCGCTGCGGCCCTTGGCACCCGAGGCCAGCACTGGGTCCGCGCCAATTTCGGCTGGCCGACCGTCGTCGCCCGCCTCGACCGGAGCTTGCGATCGATCTGCAACCGCCAATCGAACAGACCTGAATTTCATTAACGGAGCCCGACTCATGTCGAACAACCCGGTGTCTCGCCGAACCACCAATGCGACTGGCCGGCTCTGACCATGCGCACTCCGGATCAGGCCCGTCGCGGCCTCAGAATCTACCTCGGCATTCTCGTCGTGCTGTCGGCCCTCATCGAAGGAACCATCATCCACCTCGGCGGACTGACCAACCCCACGGCAGGCTCGCTGGTTCTGGTGCTGATGTATGTGCCGGCGTTCTCGTCGGTGATGGCGCGGCTGATCGGTCGCGAGGGGTTTGCTGATGTCTCGTTCTCATGGGGCGGCCGCACCGGAACCCGCGCAGCCCTCGCGGCCTGGCTCCTCCCGGTCGGGGTAGCGGTTCCCGTGTACGGCGTAGCCTGGCTGACCGGCCTGGTGCCGTTCGCGGCCCCGGCAGGCGGCATCCTCGCGTCGATCGCCAACCCCGTTCTTCGGCTCATCGCGTTGATCCCGGTGGCCCTGACGGCGGGAACCCTGGTCAGTTGCCTTTCGGCGTTCGGCGAGGAGGTCGGGTGGCGCGGCTATCTGGTGCCCCGGCTGGTGGAAGCCGGCGTCCCTCGACCGTTTCTCACAAGCGCCCTGATCTGGTGTGCCTGGCATGTGCCACTGATTCTCTGGGCCGGCTACGCCACCGGCCCCTTTCCGGCGGTCTCGGCCCTGCTCTTTATCGGATCGATTGCCCCGGTCGGCCTGCTGTTCGCGCAATGGCGTATGGCCAGCGGGAGCATCTGGCCCGCGGTGATTGCCCATGGATCATGGAACATCGTGATTCAGTCGGTGTTCGACCCGTTCGCGCCGGGGGAACGTTCGGCCATGTGGGTCGGTGAGTCCGGGGTGCTGACGGTGGCCATGCTGTGGCTGCTGGTGGCACTGGTCTGGCGCCGGAAATGGGCGGGTACGGAGCCGTCGTAGGAAACTCCCGAGCAGGAAACGACCGGGCCGGCGATCGCTCGCCGGCCCGGTTGCTCATTCCTTGGCCTTCAGTTCGCGGTCGTGGTCCCGCAGGAAATCTCGAATCTCGTCGGCCATGGCCAGAAGTTTCTGCCACTGTTCCTTGTAGAGAGTGACCGGGAACCGGCCGAGCCCGTACACGCTGAGGCCGCCTTTCTCGCTCACCTTGAGGCTGACGGCCCGCTGCGACCGGGTCTTGAGGGCCTCGTTTTCGGCCCGGAGCCGTTCCAGCTCGGCCTTGAGATCTTCATCTGACATGTTTTTCGTTCCCGTGATGGTATGAACCCAAGATCGCCGGGGCCAGGGCGCCTCGGCAACCTCCTCATCCGGCGGCCCCCGCCAAGGTGGTTCTCGTGCAAACGATCGCGACACTCTCACTCGTCGGCCTCCTCACACTGGCCGCCACCGGTACCGCGTCTTCTCAGGAACACCCCAAACCCAGGCCCAGAGCCGGCGCCGCGACCGAACACCGCGGCGAACGGGTCGAGCGGCGGGGCGAGCATCAGGAACGGAAGGGCGAACGGCAGGAACGCCGGGGAGAGGCGGTCGAAAACCGGGGCGAGCGTCAGGAACAGCGCGGGGAGCGGCTCGTGAACAAGGGCGAGCGGGAGCAAAAGCGCGCCGAAGAACTCAAGGAAAACGGCCACGAGAAGGCGGCCAACGCCCTCGACGCCCAGGGTGACCGGAACGAGGCCCGCGGCGAGCGGAAGGAGAATCGCGGCGAACGAAAGGAGAACCGCGGCGAAGCCATGGAGGCCCGGGGCCAGCACAATGAGAACGCCGGCAACCGGAAGCAGCGCCGTGGAGACCGGATCGAGCAGCGCGGCGAGCGCCGCCGCCGGCCCTGAAGAGGACGGCGCCCGGCAGCACCGCGAACCCGTCCCGGCCGCGCCGCCTAACGTCCCGCGACGAACGCGAGCGCGGCCAGGGAGCGGGCGTGGGTTCGGAGGTCTGCAGGCCAGGCGTCCGTCAGATGATCGAAACGGGTCGCATCGCCGGCAAAGAGTGCCCGGGTCGCCTCCTCGAAGCCATGGAGATTGCCGGCCATGGCGATCATGAAACGGTACGCGGACTCCTGGGCCCGCCGACGGCGGTCCCGCGGCCCGCTCTCCTGCCGGGCCTGTTCCACCAGCCTGCGAAGCGTGACCGATGCCCCACCCGGCTGCGTACCCAGCCATTCCCAGTGCCGTGGCAGGAGCGTCACCTCGCGGGCTACGACCCCGAGCCGAGGACGGCCCGGGGCCCGACGGGCGGTGGCGGGCATCGGCATTTCCGACGGGGCCGCCGCCCGGCTTGCGATCCGCCGCTTGAGGTCAGCCATGGTGCCGCGAAGATCGAGCTCGATCGGTTCGCTGGTCACCGCGTCGAACACGAGAATGGTGCCGTGTCCTCCTTTGCGGTCGGCCGCCCGCTTCACCGCCAGCGCGACCTCGGCCAGCGGCCCTGACTCGATGACTCGTTCACCCTCAAAGGCGATGCAGCCGTCCATGACACCCGGACTGATTGGGACAACCCAATTTACCCGGGTAATACATCGGGTGTCAATAACACCCGGATATAATCAGCGCGGCGGGGGCGGTCCATTTCGTGGCGGCGGCGGGAAGCCGCCGGGCGGAGGTGGCCCCTCGGACGGGCGGTTCCCCGCCGGACGATCGCCGGGCGGGCGGCCTTCCGGCGGATGGAACGGGTCGGGGAGCCGCCCCATCCGGTTGAGGCGTTCGCGCTGGCGGTCGTCGAGGATCGGAGCGAGCGTGGCCCGCATCGAGTCGAGCGCCGCGCGGAGGGACTCGTGAGCACCGTTGATGATCGCCTCGTTCCGGTGGCCCGTTGCTTCGAGAATCGCCCGAATGGCCTGGCGCTGGGTGTCGTCTCGGGGCTCAATCACCTGTTCGAGTTCGTCGGCAAATCCCCGGGGCCGGCGAAGATCCTCAACCCGTCGGGTCCGCTCCCGAATCAGGAGGCCCTGCCCCACCATGCCCAGGACGATCCCGATCGCCAGCGTGGCCAGGAGAATGGCGGCGGATTTCGATTCCGGTTTCATCGACCCTCCTCAAATGCGTAGGCGTTGGCGAGCGTCACGGCCGGAAGGCCGAAGACTCGGTCGACCAGGCTCTGCCCGGTGTTCCGGTTCTGGCGAAGGCTGATCGCTCCGAGTACAATGGCTGCCGCCGCCGCGAGCGGGGCGATCCGGAAGAAGAGCCGTTGCAGCAGAACCGGTCTCGACTCCACCGCGGCCAGTCGGTCGATCACCCGATCGGCAAACCCGGGGGCGAACGCCGCCGCCGTCACCGCGCTTCGCCAGTGGGCCAGCCGGGCGTCGATCCGTGCATCATCCATGTTCATCAGTCACCTCCCGCGCATAGGGCGCGAGCATCCGTTCGAGTTCCACCATCGCCCGGGCAAGACGGCTCATGACCGTCCCGGCAGGCACCTTGAGAATCTCAGCGGTCTCCCGGGTGGACAGACCGTCGAGCAGCCGCAGGACGACCACGGGCCGGTATTTTGCGCTGAGCCTGGCCACGGCCGCCCGCACCATGTCGCGGCGCTCCACCGCCTCCGCGTCGTACCCATCCACTGTTGGTTCATCGAGCGGCGTATCGGCCTGGTCCCGGCTGATCAGGCGGAACGCCATGACCCGGCGCCGCTTGAGCGCGTTGAGGCAGAGGTTCATCGCGATCCGCCGCAGATAGGTCGCGACGGAGGAGTCGCCCCGGAAGTCGCCCAGCGCCCGATGAAACCGGATGAAGGTCTCCTGGCCGACGTCGTCCGCCTCGTCGCCCGCGCCCAGCATGCCGATGACGGTGCCGGCGACGATGCCCTGATGACGCTCGACCAGGCCCCGGAAGGCGATGTGGTCGCCATCCCGCGCTTTGGCCAGCAGCTCGTCGGCCGTCCGGTCCGTCATGGTTCCCTGGGTTCCTGGCCGCGTTTCTTGGACCATCGCCGCACCGAATTCATTCCCTTCGCTCCGGCAGCGGCTGACTGCGCGGTATATTCCGGGGCATCCAACGGGTGACCCCATGAATCGATCGATTGCCACCGCCTGCCTGGCCTTCCTCGTGGCCGGACCTTCACCGCTTCCAGCCCAGATCCCCACGCCGGAGCAATATTTCGGCTTCAAAATCGGCGCGGACCGGAAGCTCGCCCGGTGGGACCGGATCGTCGAGTACTTCCAGCTGGTGGCCAGGAATTCCGACCGGGTTCGGGTCCGGACGCTGGGGCCCACGACCCAGAAGAACCCGTTCATCGTCGCCGAGATTGCCGCGGCCGCCACGCTCGCGGACCTCGACCGCTACAAGCAACTCGAGCGGAAGCTCTACTTCCAGGGCGGCGCTCCCACCGACCGGGAACGGGACGAGATCTTTTCCCGGGGCAAGGCCGTGGTGGTGATCACCAACAACATCCACTCGACCGAAATCGGCGCGTCCCAGATGGCGATCGAGGCGGTCTATCGCCTGGCCACCGAGAACTCGCCTTCGATCCAGAAGATTCTCGACAACGTGATCTTCCTGCTGGTTCCGTCGCTCAATCCCGACGGCCAGATCATGGTGACCGACTGGTACAACAAATACCTCGGCACCCCCTACGAGGCGAGTCCCCTTCCCTACCTCTACCACTATTACGTCGGCCACGACAACAACCGGGACATGTACCTGTTCTCCCAGAAGGAGAGCCGGATGACGGCCGATCTCCTCTGGCACGACTGGTTCCCCGCGGTCTGGCTCGATGAACACCAGCAGGGCAGCAACGGCGCCCGGATCTTCACCATGCCGGCGACCGATCCGATCAATCCGAACGTTCACCCGCTGATCTACCGACTGAACGGCATCCTGGGCCAGCAGCAGTCCGCGGCACTGGAGGCGGAGGGCCGCACCGGCATCATCTACAACTCCACCTATACCAACTACTGGCAGGGCGCGATGGGGTGGTCGGGGTGGTGGCACAACCAGGTCGGGCTCCTGACCGAGGTGGCGAGTGCCCGGATCGCCACGCCGATCGAGCAGCGGATGGCCGACCCATCCCGCCCTGCCCCGGCGGCCGCACCGGTCGATTTTATGACCGAGATGCGGCGAATGATGGAGAACCCCTCGGCGCCGCTCCCGCCCCCGACCGACATCAACTCACGGACCGAGTACCCCCGGCCCTGGCTCGGCGGCACCTGGCGGCTCAGCGATATCGTCGGCTACGAACTCACGGCCACTTTCGCGCTGCTCGAAGCGGCGGCGGACCGTCGGGAGACCCTCCTCCGCCAGATCTATGAGGTGAACCGGACGACCCTCGAGGCCGGGACGCAAGGGTCGCTCGCCGCCGGCGACAAGGCCTTTGGCGCGATCATCCCGACCGACCAGCACGACCCGAACGAAGCCATTGAACTCGTGGACAAATTGCTGATCGCCGGGGTCGAGGTCCACCGGGCCGCCAAACCATTCCTCCAGGACGGCGTGACCTACGGGGCCGGGAGCTACGTCGTGCCGTTCAACCAGGTCTTCGGCCGGTACGCCAAGGACATTCTGGAGAAGCAGACCTACCCCGAAGTCCGCCGGGCGCCCAACGCACCGGCCGAGCCGCCGTACGACGTGTCGGCCTGGTCGCTGGGAATGCAGTTCGGGGTGAAGACGGTGACGGCCCGTTCCGCGCTCCCGGCCGATCTGACCCTGGAGCGGGTGTTGGCGACACCCCGGCCGGTGCTGACGGCGGCCCGAACCGGCGGCGGCTGGACCTTCCCCTATGCCGGAGCCGAAAGCGCCAGGCTGGTGAACCGTCTGCTGGCGGGCGGAGCGCGGGTGACCCTCGGGGGCCAAACCGCAGAGGCCACGGGATCACCGGCGGTGTGGGCCAAGGCCACCGAGGGCTTCGACATCCGATCCGGCCCGACAGCGGTGCACATGGGAGCCCGCCCGATCCGGGCACCGCGGATCGGAATCTACCAGTCGTGGACGGCCAACATGGACGAGGGCTGGACCCGCTGGGTTCTCGACCGCTACGACTTCTCCTACACCGTGCTGCATAACGCCGACATCAAGGCGGGCCGGATCCGCGACCGGTTCGACGCGGTCATCCTGCCCGATCAGCGTCCCCGGGAGATGGTCGACGGCCTCGACTTTTCGAGCATCGTCCCCGAGTACCGGGGCGGCCTGGGCGAGGACGGGGTCAAGGCCCTGACCGATTTTGCCGCCGCGGGCGGGACGCTGATAGCGTTAGGCTCGGCGTCGGACCTGCTGATCGACCGGATGCCGCTCCCGGTCAAGGATATCAAGCGCGGCACCACCAGCGAGCAGCACTTCGCCCCCGGCACCGTGGTGAACCTCCAGATCGATCCGTCTCACCCCCTCGGCCGCGGGATGCCCGGTACCACCTGGGGCTACTACGTGAACTCGCCGTTCTTCGAGCTGACCGAGGGATTCGCGTCCCAGCGGGCCACGGTGGCCGCCCGGTATCCGAACACGGGCGTCAACGCCTCGGGCTGGCTCCGAGGCGAGGACTACATGCTGGGCCGGGCCGCGGTCGTGGCCGTCGAGATGAACCCCGGCCGAGTGGTCCTGTTCGGGATCCGGCCCCAACACCGGGCCCAGACCCACGCCATGCTGCCGATGTTCTTCAACGCGCTCTACTGGTCGGTCGAGTAGCGCATCGGTCCGGCCCCGGATCAGTTGCCCGGCTTGGCCACCGGACGGTAGAACACCGGCTTCAGCGGAAGCCGCTGGACGTCGACCGCCCGGCCGTCCTTGTACACCGCCACGAGCTTCCGGATGTTGTGGATGTCGGCGGTGGGGTCAGCGCCGAGGAGCAGCAGATCGGCAATCTTCCCGACCTCGATCGTGCCAAGCCGGTCGGCCATCCGCATGGCGAGGGCGCCGTTCTTCGTGGCCGCCGTGATCGCCTGGCCCGGCGTCATCCCCAACTCAACGAGCCCCTCGATCGACAGAATTGAGCCCGAGCCCGGGGCCTGATGCTCCACGCGGGGTACCCGCATGAACTCGGGCGCCTGGGCCCGATAGTTGTCGGTCGACGGGGTCGTGATGCAGCCGGCCTTGATCAGCGCCTCCGAATTGCGGCGCCCGATGATGGCGCCGTTCAGGGAAGAATCACGGGCGATCTCGGCCATGGTTCGAACCCGGACCGGCCGGGCGATCAGCAGTTCACCGATGGTGCTGTCGGCCCAGGTCTTGAGGGTATCCCCGTTGGCGACCTTGAGCAGATCCGCCTTCCGGACGCTGTCCGCCTTCGTGAGGCTGTCGGCCTTGGCCTTGATCTTCTTCTCGACCTCCTGCCACGGCTTTCCGCTGTTCAAGTTGGCGAGCAGCGAGCAGATGACGCCGCGCTTCACCATGGCCTGGATCAAGTCGGGCGGGATCGGGGCGTCGGTGAACTCGGGATGCTGGACCAGGTCGACACCGGCCTCGACCGCGAGCCGGAGACCTTCCGGGCTCGTGGCGTGTGTCTCGGCCACCTTGCCCCGCTTGTGCACCTCGTCCACCAGCGCCTTCTGCGCCGCCTCCGAGAAGCCCAGCATGGCCGGGAAGAAGGCGTGGCTGGTTCCTCCGTACTTCACGAAGTCCACGCCCTGATCGAGGTACTTGTTGATCGCGACCCGGAGCTGGTCGGGCGTCATGTTCATCAGTTCTTCGCCCCCGCCGGCGGCGACGGCATCGTTCATCTGCTCCTGGAAGAGCGAGAGATTCTCCTGACGCGTACCCGTGAAGGTATAGGACCACGGCCCGCCCCAGCCCACGATATTGCCGGCGAAGAAGACCCGCGAACCCGGGACGACGCCACGGTTGATCAGATCGCGCGCTTCCTTGAGAGGCTTGACCATGCCGTAGCTATCGCGAACACTGGTGATGCCGTACTTGAGCTGGAGCTGGGCTCCCTCGACGGCGATATCGGTGAAACGATCTTCGTACCTCGCCATACTTTCGAGGCCCGAATAGAGCGACAGATGGACGTTGGTGTCGATGAACCCGGGGACCAGGTACTGACCGGCGGCCGGGATCACCCTGGCACCCTTCGGGACCGGAACCGCCGCCCGGCTTCCAACCGCCGTGATGAGGCCGCCACGTACCAGCACCACGGCGTCCACCATCGGTGCGCCGCCGTTCCCGTCGATCAGAGTCGCGCCGACGATGGCGAGCGTCGTGTCGGGGCGCTGGGCCCGGGCGGGCAGGACCTGGCAGGTCAAGCTGAACGCCGCCGCCAATGCGATGCGGGTGAGGAACACGGTCGAGCTCCGGAATCGGGATCAGGAAAGTTACCCCTCGCCCGGGGCGCCCGCACCGGCTACCCTCCACGCCATGCGTGTCCATCTGATCGACGGGACTTACGAGCTCTACCGGCATTTCTTCGCCTTGCCGGCCGCCAAGGATCGCGACGGCCAGGAGGTCGGCGCCGTTCGCGGCGTCCTCGCCTCGATCCTTGGAATGCTCGAGAGCGGCACCACCCATCTTGGAGTGGCAACCGACCATGTGGTCGAGTCGTTCCGGAACGAACTCTGGGCCGGTTACAAGACCGGCGAGGGTATCGACCCCCTGCTCCACTCGCAGTTCCATCCGCTCGAACAGGCGCTGACCTCAATGGGAGTGGTGGTCTGGGCCATGAAGGAGTTCGAGGCCGATGACGCTCTGGCCTCGGCCGCGGCACGGGCGGCCGGTGATCCGAATGTGGAGCAGATCCTCATCTGCAGTCCGGACAAGGATCTGAGCCAATGCGTGGTGGGCGACCGGATCGTCCAGTTCGACCGCCGGCAACGCCAGATCCGGAACGAGGCCGGCGTCATCGAGAAGTTCGGCGTGCCGCCGGTCTCGATCCCCGACTGGCTGGCGCTCGTGGGGGACACGGCGGACGGGTTTCCCGGCGTCACCAGCTGGGGCGAGAAGGCGGCCACTGCCCTCCTGGCCCAGTACGGCCGCGTGGATCGGATCCCGGCGGACCCGGAGACGTGGGAGGTAACGGTCCGGGGCGCGGCGCGGCTTGGGGCGGCGTTCGCGGCCCAGCGCGATCTGGCCCTGCTGTTTCGCGAGTTGGCCACGCTCCGGCTCGACGCACCGGTCTTCGATTTCGTCGATGAACTCCGCTGGCAGGGACCGACCGCGGGATTTCAGGAGACGGCGGCCCGGCTCGGATCGCCGGATCTGTGGGAGCGGGCCAACCGGATCGGGTAACTACTGTGGGTGCTGGACCTCGGTGGTATCGGCCGAGGTGATCCGCTGCTTCCGGGCGACGCGGGTTCGTGGCTGGGTGAACCCAACCAAACGTTCCGCGGCGCGGATGATCGCCGTCATCCGGCCCTGAACGGGAAACGGTTCACCGGCCTGAATCAGGGCATCGACCCGTTCCTTCCGATCGGTGCGGATATTGGCGTAGGCGGCCTCGCCATCGAGACGGAGCGCATCGCCGGTCGCGAACTCCAGCACCAGCAGCGCGAACCGGCCGTTGCTTCTGAGGTTGCCGGTACTCACGAACATGCCGTCGCCCAGGTACTCGGTCCATTCGAGGGTCGCCGAAGCCGGCTGATAGCGGAGGAAACCCGGCTGTCCGCCACGGTGTGATACATCGGCACAGGCGTCGGGTGTCGCGGTCACCAGAAACGCGGTCTCGGCCGAGGCGAGAACGGTGGCGACCCAGGGATCGTTCAGGGCAATCGGCCGGCGCTCCACAGGACCCACGTGAACGGAATTTCCGGACGACACCGTGGGGGTCATGTACTTCCGGCAGTTGGTGAAGCCGACTCGACACCGGAGGGTCGGTTCGTTGCCCTCGCCAGCCAGCAGACCCGCGATCCGGGAGCGCCGGGCCTCCGCGGGGTTGATCACGATCCCGCCCACCGCGGCCCCGATCGGAAGGTGAGCGCCGAGGGCCGCGGGAAAACCGACCAGGATGTCGCCCGCCTCCTCGCGGGCCCGCACCAGCGGCGCCGGCCCCGAGAGCGCCGCGACCCGGTATCCGTCGGGGCCGACGCCCGCCATGACGATCAGGTCCGCGATCGACGCAAACTCCACGACCGGACCAGCCCAGGTCGCCAGTTTGTCGGCGCAGAGGACCGAGTTGGCCTCCCGTTGGACGGTACGCTGGCCCTCATGGTACGAGAACGGCTCCATGGTGCCTCTCAAGTCCCTGTCAGTCGGGTTCGTAGTTTGGCCTGGTCTCCCCCCGGGCGCCAGACCGGCCCGTGGCGCCGTCCTTGCCGCATTGCTTGCAATATCGTTGCTTCGGCGTGACAGTGGCTGATCGTTCGACTATTGTTCCGATGTGAACCGCAAGATCCAGTTCCTTCTATTCGCTGTTGGCGTGCTGCTGTTCGGACGCCTGCTCGCGAACGTCGGTTTGGCCCAGCTGCGGCAGGATGCAATCGCCTCAGGCTGGATGACCCTCCCGATCGTCCTGCTGTTCGCCGCGGTCTACTTCTGTGATACCCAGGCCCTCCGCCAGATCCTGGCGGACGAACCGGCCCAACCGGGCTTCCTCGCCCTGTTCGCGACGGTCGTTTCCGGCAACGCCCTCAACTTCATCACTCCGATGGTCAACGTCGGCGGTGAGCCCTACAAGATCGCCAGGCTGGCTCCCGTCGTGGGCGCCACCAGGGCGGCCGGGGCGGTGGTGTTGCACACAATGATCCGTACCCTGGCCCTGCTCCTGATCTATCTGACCGCAATTCTGCTTGGCTTCGTGCTCCTGCCCCATACGGTTCCGGTGATGGGCCTGCTGCTCCTCGGGTTGGTGACGGTCGGCGGGCTGATCGGGCTGCTGCTTGCGGCTCATCGGCGGGGCGGCCTCGCGCGCGTGATCGGGTGGGTTGGCCGGGTACCCTTCCTCGAACGGGCGAGCACGGCGCTCGAGGCCCGCCGCCCGGCGCTCGAGGCCATCGACGCGCAGATCACCGACTTCTATCACCGGCGACCAGGCCGCTTCCGGGCGGCGTTAGGTTGGGAGTATCTGGCCCGGGCGACGTTCATGCTGGAATTCTGCCTGATCGGCATCGCGATCGGCGTGGCGGTCGGCTATCAGGACGCATTTCTGGTCGGCGGGCTCGAGGGCCTGATCGGCAACGTATTCTTCTTCGTGCCGTTCGAAATGGGCACTCGGGAAGCCGCGACGGTCCTGATCTTCCGGCAACTCGGCTTCCAGGGCGACATCGGGCTGTTCGCGGCCCTGGTCGGCCGGGTCAGGGACCTGGCGTGGATCGCCATCGGTCTTGGCCTGATCTGGTTGGGGGGCCGCCGGCCGCTCACCGTCCGTGAGGTCACCCCTCTCGCCGACCTCGGCGCCGTCATCGCGCGGGGGGTATTCGAAGAAGGGCGCGAAGAACCGCTTCGGCCGGTTCCGGAGGCCGTCCAATGATCGGGCCGCTTCTCGCCCTCGCAATCACGGCCTCGGCGGGTCCGAAATCGACGGTGGACACGCTCCATGTAGAAATCACCGGCAGCGGACCCACCGTTGTCTTCCTGCCGGGCCTGTTCGGGTCGGCATACGGGTTCCGCCGTGTCGTCCCGCTGGTGAACGCGGCCGGGTATCGGGTGGCGATCATCGAACCGCTCGGCGTCGGCTCGTCGTCCCGGCCACCGAATGCCGACTACTCGCTCGCGGCCCAGGCCGACCGGATCGCGGCGGTGATCGACACACTGGGCGGCGGGCCGGTCATTCTGGTGGCCCACTCTCTGGGTGGCGCCATCGCCTTTCGGATCGCGATCCGCCATCCGTCGATCGTCCGTGCGTTTCTCTCGCTCGAAGGCGGACCCACGGAAGAGGCGACCACTCCGTCGTTTCGACGGGCCATGCGGTTTGCGCCGCTGCTCCGGATCTTCGGTGGGGCGGGCATGGTTCGATCGAAGGTGCGGGGCATGATGAAGGAGTCGTCCGGCGACAAATCGTGGGTCACCGACGAAGTCGTCCACGGATACACGGACGGCGCCGCCAAGTCGCTCGGCGCCACGATCCACGCGTTCCAGGCGATGGGCCGGGCCCGGGAGCCGGAGCGCCTCGAGCCCCGTCTGGCCGAAATCAAGGTCCCGGTCAGAATGATCATGGGGGGGATCCCGAATCATGAAGGCGGCATCGGCGAGGGCGAAGTCGCACTCCTCGCGAGCCGGCTCCAGTCCTTCGCGGTTGACACGATCCCGGGCATCGGTCACTACCCTCAGGAGGAACAACCGGCGAGCATCGTCCGCGCCATCGCGCGCCTCGAAGCCGCCATCGTCGCGCAAGGGCGCGCCGATCTGCATTAGGAGCAGCATGCGCATCGCATTGGTCGCGGAGAACTACTACCCCCAGCTTGGCGGCATTCCCGAGCAGGTCCACCACCTGGCGCTGGAACTCAACCGCCGCGGGCACGACACGATCGTGATCACGGCCGACATGGGCCCGTTTCAGGACGCCCCCTTCGTGCGGCGGATCGGACGCAGCGTCGTGATCTACGCCAACGCCGGGATGGCCCGGATCACCACGGGATGGCGCCTGACCGAACAGATGGCGCGGGTCCTCCGGGAGCACCGGACCGAGGTCATGCACGTGCATGGCGGGCTGTCGCCGGTCCTCGGCATCATCGGCCCGTGGGCCGCGCGGCGGGTCGGGATTCCCGTGGTCGCCACCCATCACTCCTGGTTTCCTCGTTCAATCGGCTACCGGTTGTTCAAGCGCCCGCTGCAGAAGTTGCTCGACCAGCATGCCGCCTCGATCGCCGTGAGTTCGGCCGCCATCGACGCGATGGGCCGGTACTTCAAGGCGCCATGGGAGATCATTCCGAACGGAGTCGACGTCGACTTCTTTCACGATCGGGGCCATCCCGCGGCCGCCGCCTCGGGCGATCACCCCAGGCTGCTGTTCCTCGGCCGGCTCGAGCCGCGGACCGGTCTCGACGTCGTCCTGGCCGCGATGCCGACGATCATGGCCCGGTTCCCGGGCGCCGAGTTGATCGTTGCCGGCGGCGGGCCGTGGCTCAAGCACTATCGCAAATATGCCGCGCGCGTCGGGGCGCGAGTCACCTTCCTGGGCCGGGTGCTCGAGGAACGGCCGGCGCTCTACCGGAGCGCCGACCTCTACCTCTGCCCGACGTCGCGAGCGTCCTTCGGCGTGACCTTGATCGAGGCAATGGGATGCGGGGCGCCGATCATCGCGTCGGACCTCCCGGCATTCCGCGAGGTGGCCGGCCCCCAGGCCGTGCTGGTGCCGGCCGCCGATCCGGATGCCTGGGCCGAGGCCACGATCGCCCTGCTGGCGGATCCAGCGCGGCGGGACGCGATGAGCCGGGCCGGACGCGAGGCGGCGTTAGGTTTTGCCTGGCCCCGGGTCATCGACCGACTGCTCGCGGTGTATCAACGGGCGCTCGGAGCGGCGGCTGAACGACCGGTCGCCCGGCGGGCGCCGATGCCCGCGGCGGGGCCTGCGCCGAGGTGATTGGCGCGGCGGCAGTCCTCGGTGCCCTGGGAGCCAGTGCCCTCGGCGCGTACTACCCGAATTCGTGGCTGTTCGGGCCGGTGATCGCGCGCGGGCCGCGCACCGGACGGGAGCTGTTTCTGACGTTCGACGACGGCCCCAACCCCGCCGCCACCGACCGGATCATCGAGACCCTGGCTCGGGAGAACGTCTCGGCGGCGTTCTTCATGGTCGGCGAGCATGTGCGCCGGTTCGCCGAGGTTGGTGCCCGGGTCCGCGACGCCGGGCATGAGATCGGAAATCACACCGACCATCACATCAAGCTGCACCGTCGCGGCCCGGCGCGGATCCGGGCCGAACTTGCGGGGGCGCATGCGACGCTGGTCGCCCGCCTCGGGGTGACGCCCCGGACCTTCCGGGCCCCCCACGGCTATCGCAATCCGATCGTGGGGGCCACGGCCCGGCGGCTCGGGTATCAGACGTTAGGCTGGAGTTTCGGCGTGTGGGACACCGCCTTGCCCGGCGCCGAGGTGATCCGGAGCCGGACCCGGCGGCATCTGCGCCCCGGTGCGATCATCCTGCTGCATGACGGCGACGGGTACGACCCCCAGGGCGACCGCCGGCAGACCGCCGAGGCGCTCCCCGGCATCATTCGTGACGCCCGGGACCTCGGCTACACCTTCCGCCCCTTGAGTGACCTCCTGCACAGCCCCGCAACTCCCGCGTGAACCACCGGCTCTATTTCGCGTACGGGTCCAATATGGATCCAGGCCAGATGAGAGTCCGCTGTCCCGCGTCCGAGGTTGTCGGCACCGGCCAGCTACCGGGCCATGCTTTCCGGATCGCGGCTGGTGGATATGGGACCGTTGTGGCTGATCCCGGCTCGACAGTCCACGGCGTGCTCTGGCGGCTCACCGAGCCCGATGAAGCGGAGCTCGACCGCTATGAGGATCTCGCCGCCGGCCTGTACCGGAAGATCGACGTGGCCGTCGTCCCTGACGACGGCACCGCCGAACGGACGATGATCTACGTCGCCACCGATTCGGCGATCGGCCATCCGGTACCGGGATATCAGGAGCAGGTCGTCGAAGCGGCGGTCCGCCACCGTTTTCCAGCTCCCTATATCGAATCGCTCCGAACCTGGTTGCCCGCGGGGCGCGCCCGGCCCTGACCCCCGGGCGCCCTCGGGCGCCGGTCCTCTGACAACACGCCCTACCTGCTGACCTCGGGCTGCCCGGCCGCCTTTCGTTTCGCGTTGAACGCGGTGAGCCCCGCGCCCCTGATGGCATTCCACCGGGCCATCGCCCCGGCCGCCTGTTCACGAGCCTTCGCTGAGGCCGCGACCTGAGTCGAGGTCGGCGTGACGTCCGCTCCCTGCATCGCTCCAATGGCCGAGATCAGCTCATTGAGAGTTCCGTCGAGCGTGGGTGGTCCGACCGGTGCCGCGGGCCGGCCGAACGCGGGCCGGCGGACCCGAACCGGGGCCACGGAATCGACCGCAGCCTTGAACGCGGCCGCGTCGGCCCCGTCGACGTGTTCGAGCTTCGCCGCGAGGGCCCGCGCGGCGGTGTACGCTTCGTGGGTGGCGCGGGCCTGCCCGTAGAGATCCGTGCTCAGCGCGGCCAGCCGCGCGAGGCCCGGCGCCGGTGCCTTCACACGGGGATCGAGACGCACGGTGAGTGGCTGGGTCTGGCTCTTCCCGTCCACCGTCAGCCGGATGGTGTAGGCGCCCGGCGGGGCCCACGGCGCGTTGGTCTCCGCATAGGTCCGGTGCGGCACGGCACCGGTGGCGGCCTCGAAGGCTCCCGCGGTTTCCTCGCCGATGGGATCGAACCTGAGATCCCAGCTGATTCTGTGCATCCCCGCCCCCGTCCCCACGGCCATCGCCGGCGCCGCCCAATAGAGCGGAAAGGCGCAATGGGCCGCGTTAGGCGTACGCTGGCAGAGCGTGTTGTACGCCTCGGGATCGACCCCGGCGTCCGGGTTCGGGGTCGGATCAGTGCTCGCGTAGGTCCGGACCACTTTCCCCGCGCCGTTCAGCACCTCAAGCCTGACGGTCGATGCCGGCACAGGGAGCGTGTAATCCAGGATCGCCCCGGGCGGCGGATTGTCGCCTGCGGGCAACTCGGGCGGCCACGGAGTCGGTTCGTTGGTAGCGAACCTTACCCGCACCGCCGTGACCGGCTTGAACAGGTAGGCGCCTCCGGCCGCGCGGGCCTCGGCCATCTGACGGAGCGGTGTCAGGTCGTCAAGGATCCAGAACCCGCGGCCGTGCGTCCCCGCCACCAGATCGGAGCAGAGGCAGCTGCTGTCGTCCTTCACCTGGAGGTCGCGCACGGAGATGGCCGGCATGTTCTGACGGAGGGAATGCCAGTGATCGCCGTCGTCGAACGAGACCCAGACCTGGGTGTCGGTGCCGGCGTAGAGCAGACCCGGCTTCCGGGGATCTTCGCGAATGGTGTTGGCCACGGCACCCGGGGCTATCCCAGTGGTAATCTCGGTCCAGGTCTTCCCGCCATCGTGGGTGCGCCAGAGGTGGGGCGCCTGATCGTCGATCCGGAGCGTGTTCGCCGCCGCATAGGCGGTTCGGGTATCGAAGTGACCGGCATCGAGGTTGAAGATGCGGGTCCAGGGCTTGATGGCGCCCGGAGTGACATTGGTCCAACTGGCGCCGCCGGTGGTCGTCACCTGGATCGTGCCGTCGTCGCTGCCGGTCCAGATCACCTTGAGGTCCCGTGGCGAGAGCGACATGGCCGTAATGGCGCCCTGCGGTCCCGGCGTCACACCGGCGGCGTACTTCCCGGCGCTCGCCGGCACCGCCCAGCTCTGGCGAGTCAGGTCCGGGCTGATCCGGCTCCAGCTCATGGCGTGGTCGGTGCTCTTCCACACGGCGTTCGAGGCGTAGAACAGCATGCTCGGATCGACCGGAGACCAGCCGATCGGCATGGTTCGGACGTTCCGGTTGTAGCGCTCACCGTTGGGGCCTCTGGCGCTCATGTCGGGCCCCACCATGGTGGTCTGACCCGTCTTCCGGTTGTGGAGCGACACCCCGCTCCGCATGCTGCCGAACACCAGATCCGGGTCCTTCGGGTCCGGTGCGGCAATCCCGTATTCCTGGATGTTGACCGGGTGCCAGTCGTGGAAGGTGATTCGGCCGTCCATCGAGCGGCTGTCCACGCAGGCGGAGCCCGAGTCCTGCTGGCCGCCGCAGACGCGGTAGGGAAAGGCGTTGTCGGTGGTCGTGTGGTACATCGCGGCGGTGGACTGGTTGTACCAGTTGCTCCACGACTTGCCGCGGTTCCCCGAGATCACGGCTCCCTGGTCGGCCACCAAGGCGATGATGTCGGTGTTGTTGGGATTGATCCAGCTCCGCTGATAGTCGTCGCCACCGGGGGCGCCACGCACGGCGGTCCAGGTGACGCCGCCGTCCTCCGTCCGCCAGAAAACCGTCGACGCGCTGTAGACCACGTTCTCGTTCTTCGGGTCAACCGTAATCGTCGGGAGGTCGCCACCGCCGATCCGGCCTAGCGGACGGGCGTCCGGCACCGGCGCCTGGCCGGCGGGGGCGTCGTTCAGGGCCAGGCGCCAGTGTTCCCCCGCGTCGGTGGATTTGTAAAGGGCGATCCCGGTGTTCCCCTCGGCCGGCGCCACCGTCGCGTAGAGCACTTTCGGGTTGCTCGGCGCGATGGCCAGATTGGCCTGGAGCACGGGCGGCAGGCCTTCGCTGACCTGCTTCCAGCTGGTGCCGCCATCGGTGGACTTGAAAATGCCGCCGCTGCCGCCGCCGAAGCCCCCGCCCTCGATGAAGCTCTGCTGCTGCTGCCAGAGCGCGGCGTACACGATGTTCGGATTGGTGGGATCGATGCGGACGTCGTCGGCGCTGGTGTACTCGTCCTTGTACAGAACCTTCTGGAATGAGCGACCACCGTCGGTCGAGCGAAAGAGACCTCGCTCGGCGTTCGGCCCGTACGGGTGACCGAGCACGGCCACGAACAACCGGTTGGGATCGCGCGGATCGACCTCGATCATCGCGATCATCTGGCTGTCGTCGAGGCCCAGATGAGTCCAGGTCTTCCCGCCGTCAGTCGACTTGTACACGCCGTTGCCGGTGGCCAGATCCGGCCGGATGATGCCGGCGCCGGTCCCGACGTAGATGACGCTGGGGTCCGACGGCGCCACCGCGATCGCCCCGATCGAACCGGTGGACTCATGGTCGAAGATCGGCTCCCAGTTGGCGCCATAGTCCGTCGAGCGCCACACGCCACCGTTGTCGTAACCCACATAGAACACGTTCGGCTGGCTCGGCACTCCGACCACGGCCCGGGCCCGGCCCCCTCGAACGGGACCGATCGATCGCCACCTCATGGCGGCGGACACGTCGAGCGATTGGGCGGCAGCACGGGAACCCATGGCAGCCAGGAACACGGCGACACACGCAGACCAGCGGATAGACGGACGCAAGGCGGCAATCTCCTCGGAAGGGCTGACAGCTCACACAACGCAACGGCTCTGAACGACTCCCCAAGTATAGAGCGAAACCGGGCCATCGGGGCGTTACTTGCCCCGATGCCGCGGTCAGCGCTCGACGCAGCTCACTACGGCCGGCGGCAATGGCGCCGGAACCACCGGGACGCCGTGCCGAGACAGCACCACATTGAACGAGGGAAGGTCGGCGGCGAGGACCCTCCGCCAGAGGTTCTGCGTCTTCTGCAGCTCCAGGCACGCCGCGCGGTAGGCCGCCCGCATGGCAGCCGTCGGCACGAAGTCCGCGTTGTCGTGGAGGGTAAGCTGGCCCACCATGGTGCCGTTCGCGCCTCGGAACCCTGGCGCGGTCCGGCCACGGCCGCTCGGAGTTCCGAGCACCGAGTCGATCGCCGCGGCCAGGCCCTTGCCCGCGGCCGCCACGTCAGACTGGCCACCAGCGATCGCGGAGCCAACGGCCGCTTGCAACATGCTCGCCTGCCGGTGCCCATCCCCCGCCACGGTGATTCCTCGGTACAGATTCATCAGCAACGCGTGCTGCGCCCGCAAATCTGTCAGTGTCGCCATCGAGCGAGGGTCATTCCGAACCGTCACCTTCTGCGAATACGCGGCCCCGTTCACTGTGAGCCTGACCGTGTAGTCCCCAGGGAGCGCCAGCGGCCCCTCGGGTGAGGCGGGCGTGAGGCCCGGATTGGCATTGATCTCGAAGCTGTGGCTGAGGGCAGGCGGCGGGTCGTAACGGAGATCCCAGTTCACTCGATTGGTGCCCACGTTGGTCGCCAAGCCCGCCGGAACCGCTAGCCAGTAATCCGGCGCCGGGATGCGGGCCGCTTCGGGCACCTGGGATACCGGCCCGCTGGTTCGGTGACGAACGATCCGGCCGGCCGCATCGAGGACGTCAAGCGCGATCTCGCCGGCCGGCGGTGCCCCCAGCCAGTAATAGATGATGGCACCATCGGGTGGGTTCAGCGCGTGCGGCACTTCGGGCGGCAGGGGTGTCGCCCAACCCACATTCCGACGGACGCGGACAGCCTCACCCGGCGCAAACAGGTGCGCCGGCTCCGCCGCGATGGCGGGGGTGAGCTGGCGCAGCACCGAGAAATCGTCGAGCACCCAGATCCCCCGCCCGTAGGTGCCGACCACGAGGTCGTTCCCCTTGATGACGATGTCCCGGTACGAGGTGTTAGGCAGGTTGAGCGAGAGCGATTGCCAGTGATCGCCGTCATCGAAGGAGACCTGAATGCCGGTCTCGGTGCCCGCGAACAGCAGCCCCGGTTTCTTCGGGTCGGCCCGGATCACCCGGGTCACGCTGCCGCTCGGCTCATCGGACGGCAGCCCGCTGTTGATCTCGGTCCAGGTTTTCCCGTAGTCCCGGGTCCGGTAGAGGTGGGGCCGGTGGTCGCCGAGGCGGACATACTCGACCGCCACATAGGCGGTCGCCGGATCGTGAGGCGAAGCCTCGACGCCCGAGATGTTCGCCCACCGGGGATTGGGCAAACCCGGAATGCTGACGTCCGCCCACGTCTTGCCTTCATCGCGAGTCAGATGGATCAGGCCGTTACTGGTCCCGATCCAGATCAGTCCCCTGGCGACCGGTGAGGGCGCAATCGCCTCGATAGCCCCCCGACCGCCCGGGGTGTTGGCGGCGGCGGCCGAGTCGAGGCCCTTCGGGGTCCCGAGGTCGGGGCCCAGGCGGGCCCAGTGGGCGCCGCCGTCCGTCGTGGCCATCAGGTAGTTGAAGCCGGCGAACAATTCGCGCGGATTCCACGGCGCCCACGCGATCGGTCCCGACGTCGTCGCGCGCACCCGGGACGCCGGGTCCACCGCCGGACTCACGTTGATCCATTGTTCACTCGGGTAGGAAATCCGGACGATGCCGTTCCCGCTCGAGTACACCAGATTCGGATGGACCGGGTCGGGGAGAATGGTCCCCCACTCCCAACCGTTCACCGAGTTCCAGTCGAACATCGTCACCGCGCCATAGTTCCCCCGACTCCGGGTCCGGATGGCGCCGGCGTCCTGCTGGGTGGCGTAGATCCAGTAGGGATAGGAATTGTCGGTGGCGACGTGGTAGACCTGCTCGGTGGACTGGTTGTACCAGGAACTCCACGCCGCTCCCCCGTCGAGGGACACGATGGCGCCCTGGTCGAGTCCGAGCAGGATCCGGCGGCCATTGGTGGGGTCGATCCACATCTGCTGAGGGTCGTCGCCGCCGGGCGCACCCTTGAAGCCGGTGAAGGTCTTGCCCCCGTCGATCGACTTGTAGCTCGAGGTTGCCAGCGTGTACACGAGGTCTGGATTGGTCGGGTCAACGTACACACCGCAATCATATCCACTCTGACCATTCCGGATGCGTTCATCGTCGGCCGCCATCTGACGCCAGCTGGTCCCGCCGTCATCTGAGCGCCAGAGGCCGGAATTCCCGATGAGATAGACTCGCTGGGCACCGGTGTTCATGGCAACCGCCACTGATGTGCGCCCCTCGAGACGCGGCAGGCCGCCGCCACGGATTTCGCGCCAGGTCATGCCGCCGTCGGTGGATTTGTAGAGCGCGGTCCCGGTCCGGCCGGTATCGGGCGCCGGACGCGGCACCAGACCGAACTGCCAGGAGCGGAGCTTCTCGATCGGATACCCGGACGGGACGAACTGCCGGACGGTGGTCGCGAAGATCACATCGGGTACGTCATGGGCGCGGGCCAGCTTCTGACCGCCGGTTTCGTCATCGACCGCGAGCGTTCTGGTCCAGGTCCTGCCGCCGTCCGCCGTCCTGAAGACGCCTCGCACATCGGACTTGCGGTGGGGATCGCCCTGGGCCGCGAGCAGCACCACGTCGGCGGACCGCGGGTCGACCGAGATCGACGGGATGTGCTTCGTCTCGGCGAGGCCGAGATGCCGCCAGGTCTTCCCGGCGTCGGTCGACTTGTAGACGCCGTCGCCGTTGCCGATGGTGCCGGCCGTGATCATGTCGCCGGTCCCGACATACACGACGTTCGGGTTCGAAGGGGCGACGTCAACGGCACCGATCGACGACACCGTGGTGATCGAGTCGAAGACCGGGAACCAAGTCTCGCCGGCGCTGGTGGTCTTCCAGAGGCCCGCCGCCGGGAACCCGGCGTAGAAGACACCGGGCTCACCGATGGCGCCCGCGGTCGCGGACACGCGCCCACCACGAAACGGGCCGACATTCCGCCAGACCAGCCCGGCGTAGAGGCGGGGATCGACCGGGGGCCGCCCCGCGGCCTGAGGCGCCCCGGCACCGAGAGCGGCCAGGCTGGCAAGAAGGGGCCAGCGAATGGATGACATGGCGAACGATCCTTAGGTCGGGTCTCGAGTCAGGACGTAGTGGCTGTAGATGTCGCGGGGTCGCCAGAGCAGCTCCACCCGGAGTTCCGGCGACCCGGCCCCGTGGCGCACGAATGTGAATCGGCGGGTGCCGGCTTCCCAGATGCCACCGCTCCGGAACGCGGGGACGACCGGCGTCGAGTCGCCAGGCAGTGAGAGCCGCAGTACCGAATCCACGGTCACGACCACTTTCATGAGTCCGCCGCGGCGGAGCCCGGCGTAGGTGCCGGCCAGGCCCTGGAGAACCGGCGTCGCGGTGGTCGTCGCGGTCTTCGGCGGCCCGAGAACCAGATCGGCCAACTCGTCCGCCAGTCGCGCGGGGTGCGGCCCCTGGGTGTTCTGGGTCACCACGATCACGAGATCCTGGTCGGGGTAGAAGTACGCCATCGAGAAGAACCCGGTGATGGCGCCGCCGTGCTCGATGGTCCGCCGACCGTAGGCGTTATGCACTGCCAGGCCACCAGAATAGCGGGTCGGCATTCCGTCGATCAACGGCCGCGGCGTGATCAACTTCCGGTATTCCTCGGCGCCCAGGACCCGGCCGTGGTGAAGGGCCTCATTCCAGCGGACCAGGTCCCTGGCGCTGCCACAGACCGAGCCGGCACCATAGGGCCAGCGGTGATTGACCCAGCCGGCATTCCTGTGGACACCGCCGGCGCCAATCGCATAGCCCCTGGCCCGGTTCGGAATGACCGCCTCGTCATCGCAATAACGAGAGTCGGTCATGCCGAGAGGCGTGAAGATATGATCGGCGAGCCAGGACTCGAAGGATTGCCCGCTCACGCGGGCCACGATCGCGGCCGCGAGGAAGAAGCCGCTGTTGCTGTAGATCATCCGGGAGCCGGGCTGATAGGCGAGCGGCTCGTGGCTGATCAGGCTGATGATCGTATCGCGCGGAAGGTTCTGAACGCTGACCGCGCCGAAGGCGGGGAGTCCGGTGTACTCGGCCAGGCCGGAGGTGTGGTCGAGGAGTCGCCAGACCGGGATCGTCGCGCCGTGGGTGTTGAGCTCGGGGAGATAGGTCCGGACATCGGCGTCGAGATCGATCTTGCCCTGCTCTGCCAGTTGGTGAATCGCGACCACGGTGAACTGCTTCGTCGTGGAGCCGAGGGCGAAAACGGTGCCGGGTGCGACCAGTACATTGTGCTCGAGATCGGCCGAACCGTAGTTGCCGACCAGCAGCGTATCCCTTCCCCGGATCACCGCCACCGAGAGCCCGACGATGTTGGCGGCCGCACGATAGGCCCGGGAGGCGGTGTCGAGGCGGGCGGTGAGGGCTGGGGACGCCTGCTGGCCGGTGGATTGCGCCACCGCAACGTCGGCACCCGGGAGCAGGGCGAGCAGGACGAACACGGGCAGGCTGATTCGCATCACCGCAATTTAGCCGATCCGAGTCCTGCCGACCTCCCCTGCCCCGGAGATGGTTGGGTATCTTCCGATCGCCCTCTCCCCCGGATGTCGACTTGCGGTTGCCGATGGCAGCGATCGAAGCCCGGTATCATTGGCGCCGGCACTCGAACGGCGGCAGAAACCGGTGGGCGGGTCCGAGAGCGGCCACAGCGCGGACACGATCGATCCGGCCTGGCTCGCGGCGGTCGGCGCCGAGTTGCTGACGAAACCGGTGGCGCCTAACGCCTTCCTGCAGCGAGTGCGCCGCGTTCTTGATCAGGCCAGGCGCTAAGGCGTCCGGGCACGAAGGTGGCGGGCCAGCACGCTGGCCAGCGTCTCCAGATCAAACGGCTTGGGCACCACCTCGCGGACGCCGGCCGCGCCCAGTGCATCCGGACCGAGAGCCCCGGCGTATCCCGAAGCCAGCACGACCGGAAGTCCCGGGCGGCGGGCCAGGACTTCCCGGGCCAGTTCGGCCCCGGTCATTCCCGGCATGGTGAGATCGGTGAACAGGATGTCAATGTCCCCGGGGGCCGCCAGGAACGCCGTCAGTGACTCGACCGGCGACGTAAAGCCCCGTGGCTGGTAGCCCAGTTGCGTCAGCATCCGCGAGACCAGTTGCACCAGGCCGGGCTCGTCATCCACGAACATCACAACCTCGCCCTGGCCCAGAGGGATCGTACCGGGCTCCGTGGGGACTGGTCCCGCACCGGCCACGGCGGGGAAACGCAGCGTCACGGTCGTTCCCTCGCCGGACAGGCTCGCGATACTGATGTCGCCATCGTGACTCCGCACGATCCCGTGCACCACCGCCAATCCGAGCCCGGTCCCCTGATTCGGCGACTTGGTCGTGAAGAACGGATCGAAGACTCGGCGGAGGACCTCCGGCGCCATCCCGTATCCGGTGTCGGTGATGGTGATCCGGACGTCCCGGCCGTTGCCACCACCGGGGACCCGGTCGATAACCTCCTGATGCAGACGGAGGATCCCGCCCCGGGCCTCCATCGCATGGACGGCGTTGGTGCCGAGGTTCACGATTACCTGATGGATCTGGCTCGAGTCGGCCAGGATCGTTGCGCCGGGCGCATCGAAATCGGCCTGAATGGTGATGGTGGCCGGCAGCGTGGCCCGGAGCAGCGCCAGCGCCTCCCGGAGCAAGGGGGCCACCTCGACCACCTCCCGCTCATCGGCGTGCTGGCGGCTGAAGGTCAGGATCTGGCGCACCAGCGCCTTGGCCCTGGCGGTGGCGCCGATGATACCCGCCATGTCGCCGGCCAGATCGGGACGGTCCGGCAGCGACCGGCGCAGGAGTTCCGCGTGCCCTATCACGGCCGACAGGATGTTGTTGAAGTCGTGAGCGATCCCGCCGGCGAGCGTCCCCAGGGCTTCGATCTTCTGAGCCTGTCGCAGATTGTCCTCGAGGCGGCGCTGACTGGTGACGTCCCGGCCGGTGCCGAGAAAGCCGGTGATCCGGCCGTTCTCGATGACCGGGTGCACCGCGGTGCATTCCGCGATCAGGTATTCCCCGTTCCGGTGGCGGAGCCGCACATCGATGACGGCGTCGCGGTCGCCGGCGATGGCGCGCTGGAACACGGCGAAAGCCGGCGCGAGGTCGTCCGGGTGGATCAGCTCCGCGAATGAGCGGCCCAGCCAATCCGAGCGATCCCAGCCGGTCACCACCTCGAACGCGCGGTTGAGCGCCAGGAACACGCCATCTTCCGACACCATGTAGATGGTTTCGCCGACGGCCTCGAACAGCGTCCGATACCGGGTTTCTGATTCGCGAAGCGCGGCCTCCACGCCTTTCTGGCCAGTCGTGTCGACCGAGGAGGCCAGGGCATGCCACTCTCCCTGCACCTGCACCAATTCGATCGACAACAGCACCACTCGGCGGTCTCCCGACCGGGTGGTGAAGGTGAACTCCATCCCCTGGACCGGCTGGCCGGCCTGCAGGAGGCTGATCATCCGCTCGCGGTCGGCCGTGTTCGCCCAGAGATTGATCTCGTTGGTCGTCCGGCCGACCACCTCGTCCCGTTCCCGTTCGAAGAGGCGGGTGAAGGCCGGATTGACGTCGACGATCCGGCCCTCGGGATACGTGGCCAGCAGAATCGAAAACGGGCTGGACAGAAACAGGTGCGAAAACCGCTCTTCCGATTGCCGGAGGGCCTGCACGATCCGGTGGCGCTCGGTCACATCACGGAACCACCACACCCGGCCCACCACGGCGCCGTTTCGGCGCTGGGGCTTGCTGCGGGCCTCGAGCAGTCGGCCGTCCTTCATGGGAATCAGGGTGTCGCTCGCGGCCTCCGGCGAGGCGGCAAACGATTCCGCCATGGCGAGGAAAGCCGCCGGGTCTTCCATCTGGGCGAGCGCGGCGTCGAGGCCGGTATTGTCCTCACGCCCGGCAACGAGCGGGCCGGCGAGACGCCACATCTTCACGAACGGCTGGTTATGAAAGACGAGATGCCCGGCCAGATCGGTAATCAGCACCCCATCGTCAGTGGCGGCAAAGGCGGAATCCGTGGCCGCTTCGAGGTCGGCAATCCGGCGGCGCAATTGCTCACGTTCGGCGAGCAAGGCTTCTCGATCTTGACCAACGTCGGGCATCCACGAGTCCAGGCAAGGGTCTGGCCGGCGCCCTCACAGGCGCCGCCCACGCACCACCATCCTATCGCCATCGGGGCCACAAAGGGAGGTCGCGCACCGCCCAACCGGCGGGGTCACGGACAGGCCACGGGCCAGTGCGTTCTTGGAGGCGTACCCTGACCCGAGGCGCCTGTGCTCGCGAACACGATCACGCTCTCCCGCTTCCCACTCCTGCTCGTTACCCTGGTGGCCCTCTATCAGGGACCCGCCCCGGTGCGCCTCGCGGCGGTGGGGCTCCTTTTCATCGGCCTCATGCTCGACACGGTTGATGGCGTCGTGGCCCGGAAGGCCGGCACCACGAGCCTGTTCGGCAGCGTGCTCGATATCGCCGCGGATCGGACCTATGAGCTGGTGCTCTGGTTCTGCTTCGCCGATATGGGGATGATCCCGCTGGTGATTCCGCTCATCGTCATTGCGCGGACCGCGCTGACCGACGCGTTCCGGAGCATCGGAGTGGCGCAGGGCACCGCGCCGTTCGCCCAGCACCACACGCGGCTGGGAAGATTCCTGGTCGGGTCGTCGGTCATGCGAATCGGGTACTCGGCGGCCAAGACGGCCACCTTCTGCGGCTTGGCGCTGGTCCGGGCCCTCACGGCCTCGCCGGGCGTGCCCGGTCGGTTTCTGACGGCGCTAACCGGAGTGTTCCAGGCCATCGCCTGGACCGCGCTCGGACTCTGCGTCCTGCGGGGCCTGCCGGTGATCGTTCACGGAGTGCGCCACTCTTGGGCGCCCGTCGATTCACCGAATCGAGACCCGGAACTGCGATTGACTGCCTGACCGACCGGCGATCACGGCTTCCGGGACGGCGTCCCGCTCAGCCGCCCGAGGATTTCGCCGAGCTGCCGGACTTCGTCGCCGTATTTGCTCCAGTCCCCGGCCCGCTGGGCCGCCATGGCCGCATCATAGTGACGGCGCGCCTGGTCGATCAGCCCCTGTACCTGGGCCGGGGCGGCCGCTTCGGTCTTCGGCGTCGCCGTTTCAGCCGACACCGCGGCCGGCTTGGCCCCGGCTTCGCCGCCAAACAGCACGGACAGCGCCCGGTCCAGCGTCTCCTCCATCACCACCTGGTTCTGGTACGCCACGACCACCCGCTTGAGCTCGGGGATCTTGCCACCCTCGGCCTGCAGATACAGCGGCTGGACGTAGAGCAGCGCCTTCTCGATCGGGATGACCAGCATGTCGCCACGGATGACCCGGGAGCCCCGCTGGTCCCAGAGTGAAATCTGCCGCGAGATTTCGGTGTCCTGGTTGATCCGGTTCTCGATCTGCCGGGGACCGTACACCAGGCTCTGGCGCGGGAACCGGTAGACCCGGAGCTTGCCATAGGCGTCGCCATCGTTCCGGGCCACCATCCAGGCCGCGAGATTGTCCTTCCCGCGCGGCGTAAACGGCACCATGTAGATGAACTCAGCCTGCTTTTCCTCCGGGAGGCGCATCACGATGTGGCGCATGAACGGCACCGAGCCGTTAGGCACCGCCACCACCGGAATCTGCCACTGGTCTTCCCGGTGGTAGAGTTCGTCGGGGGACGACATGTGAAACGTGGTATAGAACCCTGCCTGGGTCCGGTACAGTTCGTCGGGATAGCGGAGGTGGGCTTTGAGATCGGCCGGCATCGACGCGAGCGGCACGAAGACCCCCGGGAAAACCTTGGCCCAGGTCTGGATGATCGGGTCCTGCGGTGCTGATACATAGGACACCAGGGACCCGTCGTAGGCGTCGACCACCACCTTGACGCTGTTCCGCATGTAGTTGGTCCCGTCCGCCGTCGGGGCCGAATACGGGTACAGACTGGAACTGGTGTAGCCGTCGAGAATCCACTTGAGGGTCCCGTCCGCGGCCAGGACCAGATAGGGGTCGCGGTCGAAGTCGAGGAACGGCAGCGCCTTCTTGACCCGTTCGGTCACGTGCCGGTAGTACAGCACCCGGCTGGTGGACTGAATGTCCTGGGACAGCAGCACCTGCGACGAACCGAAGCTCAAGGCCAGAATGATCCGGCGGCCAAGCCCGCCGACCGTCACCCCACCCTTCCCCTCATAGGTGGTGAAGACGTTGTTGTCGCCGGCCGGATGGTCAAACTCTTTCTGCCGGGTCTTGACGAACACAAAATCGGCCGCGAGTTCGCCGTAGTAGAGTTGGGGCCGGGTGATCTTGAGCGACACCGTCGAGACGGGCGGCAGGTCCTTCACGAACAGCACCGGCAGGCCTTCGCTCGTCACCTGGTTCACCGGGCTCATGGTGAGGCCCATGCCGTGGGTGAAGGTCAGGTGCTCGTTGATGAACGTCCGGGTCGGCAGTGAGGCGGGGTTCAGTTCCCGCGGCGACAGCAGGACCTGACGGTACTTGCCGTCGATCTGGTAGCGGTCGTCGTCCACCGACACGAAATCGTAGTAGGTCCGGATTTCCTGCAGGGCGCCGAAGGTCTGCAGCAGGGGCTCCCGGTCCCAGAGCCGGACGTTCTCGATGGTCGGCCCGTTGTTCCGGATGTCGTTCAGCGTCAGCGGGGCTTCGCCCGGCAGATCGCGGACCTCCACGCTGTCGATGTTCCAGGCCGCGCGGGTCGCCGCGATGTGGTTCACCAGATAGGGCCGCTCCCGGGTGAGTTCGGTCGGCGCCACGATCAGCGTCTGGAAGATTCCCGGAACGACGCCGCGCCCCAGAATCGCCACCAGGAAGTACGAGACGGCTGACAGGAACGTGTACCACGCCAGTTTCTGACGCACGGCTCCGATCACCACGGCCACGGCCGCGATCAGCGCCACGATCGCGGTGAGCCTGGCCGCGGGGAGTCCGGCGTGGATATCGGTATAGCTGGCCCCCACCAACGGACCGGTCGTCGAGAACAGAAGCCCGGGAATTTCCACGAACCAGATCCGGAGTGCCGTGAGCAGGAAGAGCGCGGCGACGACGCCGCCCAGGTGGACCGCTGCCGAGGGCTCCACCCCGAGCCGCCGGGGCCGCAGCACGATGTCGCCGCGGAGCCAGTAGATCGCCGCCAGCAGCAGCCCCGTAAAGGTCACCAGACCGAGCAAAGTGCCCAGCAGGAGCGAGATCCCCGGCAGGAGGAAGACGTAGTACCCCACGTCCCGCCCGAACACCGGATCAGTCAGGCCGAACGGGGTCCGATGGATGGCCCGGAGGATCACGTCCCACGACCCCGTCGCCCCGAGCCCGAACACCACACCGAGCAGGACAGCGGCCGGCAGGGTCACTCGGCGCAGGAAGCCGGTGAGGTCGATCCCGGCCGAGTTGGGGGCGAGCCGGAAGACAGCGGGATTGGGGACCACACCCCGCTGGGCCAGGCGCAGGTTGAGATAGAGCACCGTCGCGGTCACGCCACCCACACCCAGGAAGACCCAGAGCCGGGTCGAGATCTCCTTGGTGTAGATGATCTGGTAGCCGATTTCCTGAAAGAACCAGAGGTCGACCAGGAAGGAGGCGGTCCCGGGAATCAAGAGCAGCAGGACCAGGACGGTGACGATGAACGCAAGAATCGGGAAGCGACGCATGGATGGACAATGGCGGCGGTGGGCGGGAACGACAAGGACCGGGGCACCCAGGCCCGGCCAGGGCCGCTAGGTGGCGATTCTCATCGCGCCTGGGGCGAGCCCTCTCCCGGCTGGTAGCATTGGTTTTCTGACCGGGCCGCCCACCAGGCCAGCAGGGGAAAAGCGAGGATCGGGAGCCCCCACTGATGCGCCGCCACCGCGTGGGGCCGGCCGAGGACGAACTGGGCCGTCGCGTTCGTCAGCAGGAAGGTCACCACCCAGACGGCCCGTGCCGACGGGTTGGTCCGGCCCCGTTGCCAGAGCAGCGCCATCAGCGGCCAGAGCAGAATCTGGTGGTGGATCCAGCTGAGCGGGGCCGCCCACAGCATCACCGGAATGATGGTCAGGTCGAGCCGCCACCAGGATTCGGCGGCCACTGGCCGGCGGATCGCATCGCGCCATCCCCAGAGCCACAGCAATCCCACCGCCGCCGATCCCGCCACCCAGAGGGGCCGCAGCGTGCCGCCCAGCGCCTCCCGATGCCGGAACAGCAGGGCGTACCAGGTCTGGTTGTCATTCTTGGGATAGTTGTGCGCGTGGAGCGGATCGGTGAACGTCGCGAACCAGCGCTCATATCCGGCGGCCAATGAATGCGGCCCGAGCACCGCCGGCAGCAGCGACAGCGCGGCCAGCACTGCCAGGACGCGACCAAACGTCCCCCATCGCCGGGCCAGGAGCCATGGCCCGACCAGGATCAGCCAGAACGGTTTGAGGGCGATCAGCACCCCGTAGCAGATCGCCTGGCGCCAGGGATGCTCCGAGGTGGCCGCCACGGTCCAGAGCCAGAGCATCAGGAAAGTGACGTTGGCGAACAGGAACTCCCATGTCAGCGCGTGGGCCACGCCGAGGCATCCGATCCCGATCGCGGCGACGTCGAACTCCCAGCGCGCCCGCCAGCGCTGCTGGAGGTCCAGGATCGCAAGGCCGTTGACCACGGCCCAGAGCAGTTTTGCGGCCAGGAATGGCAACAGCCCCCACGGCACCATCAGCATCGCGAAGGCCGGATGGTACTTGAATGGGGTGAGGGTCGAGATCTGGTAGACCGTGTCCCAGCCGCCCAGGCGGAGGTCGCGGCCGGCGGCCCAGTAGACGTGGAAATCCGCCGCCTCGGAGAAGATCAGCCAGAGGGTCGAGAGCCCGGCGATGGCGAGGAACACCGCCGGGAGCCTGGTGAGTCGGCGAGCGCTACCGGCGGGCGACGTCGCGGTTCCGGGCATGTGCACCCGGTCGCGGTCGTCGGCCTTAGCGAAACTGATCCGCCCCCGAACCCAGTCGGCGTCGGTGGTGTCCCGCAAATCGATCCGGGCCTCGAGCGGGGTCCGGTGGTGGTCGTAGGGCATCAGGCCAGCCGCATGTATGGCATCGTCGATTGGCAGCGGATTCGGACAACCGGCCCACGCGAAACGACCCGTCACCGATGGCGGTGCCGTTCGCGAGACGTACAACTTAGGGCCGGACCGGCTGCCAGGCCGGCTGGCCGTTATCCACGAGTACTCCCAGCCCCAGCACAGTCGGGAGGGTGCCGTCCGCGTTCATGATCCAAATCGTGTCGCCCCCCGATCCATTGGCAAAAACGATCTTGGCGCCATCGGGGGACATCGCGGGCTGCTCGGAGGCATTCCCGGCCGCCCCAAAGTTCACTACGGCGAACGGGTAGAGAATTGTCTGACCGTCAGGCGAAAAGAATGCCTCGCTCTCGGTCGTCAACGGCCCGCCGAACAACTTGGTTTGGTTGGATCCGTCGGCGTCCATGTCCCCGCAAGCGTTCCTCCGCCGGTTTCGATGGTGACGCCAATCTGGACGCCGGCCTGAGCGACGTTGGCGCCGGAAGCATCCTTGAGCTGCACCACAGCTGCCGCGCCAGCGCCGCCCCGCTCTGGGCCGCTGCCGAGGGCTGGGTGGTCAGGGCAAGCCGGGTCGCCGGGGTCGCGGTCAGCGTGAAATCAAGGAATTCACTCGCCGACACGGATCCGCGCGGTGGTCTTGGTGCCGCCACAGGCGGCGATTGCGACGACGACGGCTGCCGCCGCGAATCGAACGGTATGGGGCATTATTTCCAGTCTTTCGCTTGGCGAAGGCTCGGTAACCCAGCGCGGCTCCATAGAGTATAGCGCCAAAACGGGTTGGAATGGCTCATCCCGCTCTCCCTTCGACATCTAGAGCGGCTACCACGGGAGCGTCTGCTAGCCGTCGAACTGCGGCGGCATGGCCGGCATCAAGCCGCGCGCGGGGACGGGGCGCCCGTCCAGCCCGAAGGCTACTGCACTAGCTGACCTTCAACTCCTTTATCATCCCGTGGCGGGTGTGTTCCTTGCCGTCCTTGATGTCCGGCACGAAGCAGAGCAGGCCATAGGTCCCGGTCGCCAGCTTCACATTCACCAGGGTGTGCGACCCCGGCATCATGGCCGCGGTGCCACCCATCAGCCTGACCCCCGTCGGCGGCGGTCCCTTCATCGCACCCTCCACCCAATGGGCCAGACCCGCGGCCGTGGCCTTGCCATCCAGCCGGACGATCAGCACCTCATGGGGTTGTTGGCCATTGTTGACCACGCGGATCGTATGCGCCCCGGCCGTTAGGGGGGCCGATTCGGAGAAGGCGTAGTCCACGAGCCCTATTTCCAGATCCGCCGCCGGTTCGGCGGCCACGGGGCCGGCGACCGGCGTCACCTCGAGCGGCTGCGCCATGCCGAGGGCGAAGTGCGGGACCCTATTCTGGTCGGGGATCATGCAAATCAGGGCATAGTGCCCCGGCTCGAGGGTGACGGTCGCCGAGGTGGTATCGGTCGGCGGCATCGGCGTGTTGGGGCCGGCCACCAGGCCCATCCAGGCCGGCGGCGGCCCCGAATTCTTGAGGGCGCCCATCAGATCGGCGAAGGTCTTCCCGTCCCCCAGTTTGACCAGCTGCACGTGGTGCGGACTCGGACCGGCGTGGATCGAGACGATGTTGGGACTCGGCGGCGGCGCGGGCGGAGGCGGCGGTGGGGCCGCGGGTTTGCCGGCACAGCCCGCCGCCAGTGCGACACCGGTCAACGACCGCAGGGAACGGAAGTTCATGGAGATCCTTCGTGGCTGGGGATACTGAGAAATATTCACATTTCGCCGGTTGGCGAGCCCGTCTTCGGCGCCAAGCTTGGCTCGGGCCTGGGCAAGGCCGCAATAATCGCCACACCGATAATCACTGCCGGCGGGAGCACCAGAAAAGACCCGCCGCCTCCCGCCCCGTACCCTGGATCGAGCCCATCTGTCCATCCCATCCGAGGGCCTAGTCCCGCCCCGCTCCAATGACTGATTGAGGCCCGCCCGGCCTTCAGTGAACTTCCCATCAGGCGATGGCGCCGGCGCCGGCGAGGGGGTGCGGCGTCTCGTCGTACCGACGGGAACGAGGATCTGCATGGCGCCTGATCGAGCACGACCGCATCCCACCGTCCTCGCCGGCGTCATCCTGCCGCTCGCCGTCCTGACAGCGGTGATGATTGGCCTCGGATTTCTGGTAACGCACGTCCTCGTGCACGTCTGGCCGTTCACGATCGAGGACCACGCGGTGGACGCCTTCGTCGCCGAGCGGACACTGGCCCGGGATCGGCTCAGCAATGTGGTCTCCCGGCTGGCCTACACCGCGGGCATCGCGACCACGCTGGTCGTGGCGGGTGGGCTGATGCGGATCGGGTACCACCGATGGCGGGAGTCCCTCTTCCTGGTCGCGGCCTTGGTGTGCCAGCTCGTGGCCTTCAAGCTCACGGCCTGGACGGTCGCCCGCCCTCGCCCCGGCGTGCCACAGTTGGACGTCTTTCCCCCGATGCAAAGCTTCCCCTCCGGCCACGTGGCCGCGGGGGTCGCGCTCTACGTCGGGATCGCCGTAGTGCTCGCGATGCACGCGCGACGAAGGGCGTACGCGATGGCGTGGTGGGTCCTGTTGCTCATGGTTCCGATCGCGATCGGGATCTCCCGGGTCTATCGGGGCATGCACCATCCCAGCGACGTGGTGGCATCGTTCGTCGTCGGGCTGGGGTGCCTGTGGATCCTCCGGCGCGCGATGTTCACGCCCGCCGAACAGAGAGGGGTGTTCCAGACATGAAATGCAAGACGGCATGCCTGATCATCAATCCTCGATCGGGCAAGAATGTCGCCAGGCTGACGGACATCCTCGGGGTGTTCTCGGCCGCCGGCTGGAAGACCGATACCGTCCTCCGGGAATTCGGCGGGCACACGCTGCCGCTGGCGAGGGAGGCGGCCGAGGCCGGATATGATCTGGTGATCAGCTATGGCGGCGACGGCACCCTCAATCAGGTCGTCAACGGTGTCATGGCGGCCAAGAGCCCGCGAACGATCATCGGAGTGATTCCCGGCGGGACCGCCAATGTCTGGGCCCACGAGATCGGGATGCCGGAGGATCCGGTCATGGCCGCCCTCATGCTCATCAGCAGCGCCGGGCGCAAGGTGGACCTGGGGCACGTCGCGGTGGAGCTCCTTCACCTGCCGGCCGGATTGCGGGATCGCCCCAAGAAGGAACGGCCCGGGCCCGGTGCCCGGCAGCACTTCCTCCTGATGGCGGGCCTGGGCATCGATGCATCAATTCTGCGCCGAGTGTCCACTGGGCTCAAAGAGAAGATCGGCGCGGCGGCGGTCGCGGTCGCGGCGGCCAAGGAGATGCCCCTCCCCCACGCCTTTCCGATCGAGATTCGGTCCTCGGGCGCGGGGGCGAAGGAGGAAGTGGTCTGGCACGGCGAGGCGCTCCAGGTCATCGTCGGAAACACCCGGCGGTACGGGAACATCGCCGAGGTGACACCCGCGGCCTACATCGACGACGGGGTCCTCGACATCTGCGTCATTACCGCAGGAACCCCGCTCACCACCATGGAGCAGATCCTCTCCTTCCTGCTGCATCGCCGCGCCGGACACGGGCATTCCGAATACATCCAAGGCGCGCACTTTGCCATCAGGGTGCCCGTCTGGGTCGCCCTGCAACTGGATGGCAGTCACAGGAAGCTCAAGGACTACCTGACCGAGGCGGAGCGGGAGGAACTCCGGCAGGCGCCGGACCCGACCGCCGTCATGGTCACTTACCGCTTCGATGCCGTGCCACGCGCGCTGCGCGCGGCCATTCCTTACGCATATGATGACGCCCTGTTTGCGGCTGGATCCGGCGCGGGACACGCTCATACCAACGGACATCGGCATCCCCATGAGGACGTCGACTTCGCGGCGGCCCGTGAATCGTGGGCCGCGGGACACCCGCGCGCCGAGACCCTGGATGCGCTGCTCGAGCATGGGCGCAAAGTGACCGTCATTGGGGTCGGCTCGGACTCGGAACGTGGGGGCGGTTGGGTCGTCGCCGGCGGGATCTCCGACCGGACCACGGGCGATTCCGAGCCGGTTGCCGTACGCATCGACCCCGGCACGACGATCCTCCGGCCGACCGGAGAGCCCCTTCCGACCGGCTTCGCGGCGGCGCTCCCCGCCGGGGGGGTGATCGTCGTGGAAGGGAAGCAGAGCAAGCGCGGCGTCATCAGGGCAACCCGAGTCGTGGTAACCTGACGACCGTCGCGGCGGGCGCGCCGCCAGGCCGGGAGTCGCTTGGCCCTGGCGCGAGGTCATGGTAATTGCACGAGTGTCACAACGGAGACTGCTACGTCGACACCTTCCACGCTGCCCGCGATCGCCCTGCCGGTGGGCCTGTTGCTCACTTTCTGGGCCCTCTGCCATTGGCCGCTCGCCCGCTTGGTCAGCGTGGTGAAGGCGGATGCCAAGCGCTGGTCGGCTTGGGCCGGACGCAGCCGCCCGGGCAAGTGGTCCATCGGACATTCGGGTCCCCTCGGCTCCTACGCACCGATATTGCTGGTGATGTTCCTCGGCGCCATCGCAGCGGTGGGCGCCGGATTCCTGTTCGTGGAGCTGGTCGAGCAGTTCCAGTTGACGACCTCGGCGGTGTACCACGCCGATCAGGCGATCGAGGCCTGGTTCGGGCATAAGCGCCAGCCTGTCATGACGGCCTTCCTCGGCGCAACGACCAGCGTCGGCGGCACGGCCGGACTGGGTACGATCGTGGGGATCGTGGCGGCGATACTGCTCGTCCGGAAGGAACGCGCATCCGCCGTGTTCGTGGTGGTGACCGTCGTGACGGGCGCGCTGCTGAACCTCCTGCTCAAGGCGATCTTCGCGCGGACGCGTCCCGACCTCGCCACGGCGGTCATCACCGCCCGGTGGTACTCGTTTCCCAGCGGTCACGCGATGGGGACGTTCATCACCTTTGGCGCGCTCGCCTACATCGCGCTCCGACAGCCCTGGCCGTGGGTGGCCAAATCGGGGAGCCTGGCGCTCGCCCTGACGATGGTGGTCCTGGTGGGCCTGTCTCGCGTCTATCTCGGAGTGCACTGGGCGTCGGACATCGCCGGTGGATGGAGCGCCGGCACGGTGTGGCTGACCGCGGCGGTGGTGGCCTTCGAAATGCTGCTCCGGCTCCGCCAGCGCCGCCGCGGGGCCGCAACCACCAGCCCAGCGACCGAGGTGCCTGACAAGCCGGCAACGGCCCGTCCGGCGACGGCCTGAGATACCTCGTGGGGGCGATCGGGACATTCCCCGACGGATCCGCGGCCCGTCCACTGGGCGCGGACCCCGGCGTCACCGTCCAGACGCCCGTTTCGCTTCCGTGGCCTTCCCGGCATCCGCGGGCGCGGACGCGCCGGCGCGCACCGCCTCGAGCTGCGCTCCGAGGGCGCCGCCGAACAGGAGGGCGAGACAGGAGAGTAGCGACCATAACAGCAGGGCCACGATCCCGGCGAGCGGCCCGTAGGTCTGACCGAACGAGGTGCTGGTACGGAAGAAGAGGCTGAGCAGGATCGTGGCGAACACCCAGAGCCCGACCGAGACCGTCGCGCCGAAGGCGAGCCAGGACCAGGCCGGTTGCCGGCGTCGGGGAGACAACCGGAACAGCATCGCGACCGCGGCAGTCATGAGCAGCAGCGCGAGGGGCCAACGGGCCCAGTTCCACGCCCGGGCCGGATCGTTGCCGAGGGAGGAACCGATCGAGTCCCCGAAGGCAATCGCGGTGAACGCGACCGCGGCGAGCAACCCGGCGCTGAGGGTGAGCAGCAATGCCCGGCCATATTTGCGCAGTACGGGCCGGTCCTGCTCCAGCCCGTACAGCCGGTTCAGTCCTCGTTCGAGCTGGCCCATGAAGGTACAGCCCGTGATGATCGCCCCGATGAGGCCCACCAGAAGCGCGGTATACCGATGAGACGCCCCGGCGCGGTGGGCCTGGCCGACCGCCAGCGTGAGCAACTCCCCAGCCGGGCCCGGAGCAGCCGCGTGAATGGTCCGGACGATGACGTCGCTCGCCGGCCCCGTGCCCAGGGCGCTCGCCAGGCCGACGACCGCGATGATCCCCTGCAGGAGCACCAGCCCGGTGGCGAATGCCAGGGAGCGTGCGTGGCTGAAGCCGTCGGCGGCGCGCAGACGAGTGAAGGCGTCACGCACGAGGCGGAGGCGGCCCGTGTTCGCCAGGGTCTTGCGCGCGTCGTCCCCGGTGAGATGCCAGGTCTCGGGGATGAGATGTGCGGTGCTCATGCAGACGCCTCCTCCGTCGAAGCGGGCAGGATGACGGGCGAGCGGTCGGACCGGGAAGGTGCATCCCCGCGCGGGCAATATACCCGAAGGACCCGGATCGTCCGTTCACAGGCGCGCCGGCTGAGGGGCATCGAAGCGGAGGTCATCTCATGATGCTGGCGCTGTCGGTGACGGTGGGGCTGACCCTCCTCGGGTCGTCATCGTGCGCAATCTCCGGGGAGGCGGAAGAGCCGTTCAGCGGGAGATCGAGCACCTCTATTCGGTGCATGATGCCCCCTTTGCCCGCGCGATGGGAATCGCGCTCGGGCCGTCGATCGTGGGCGGGAACCGGGTCGTCGCGCTGCTCAACGGCGAGGAGATCTTCCCCTCCATGCTGGAGGCCATTCGTAGTGCGACCAGGACCATCACCATGGAAACCTACATCTACTGGCGGGGTGAGATCGGGGAGGAGTTCGCGGTCGCGTTCTCCGAACGCGCCCGGGCGGGCGTCAAGGTGCACGTGCTGGTCGACTGGCTCGGCAGCAGCAGGATGGACAAGAGCGCGGTGGCGATGATGGAGGAGGCTGGGGTTGCATTCCGGAGATACCGCCCTCTCCGCTGACATGATCTCGGGCGAATGAACGATCGGACCCACCGCAAGCTGCTGGTGGTGGATGGACACACCGGTTCACCGGCGGCGCGGGAATCGCGGAGATGTGGACCGGCCACGCGCAGGACCCCGCCCATTGGCGGGACTCGCATTTCCGGCTCGAGGGCCCCGCGGTGGCGCAGATGCAGGCCGCCTTCATGGACAATTGGAGTCAGGCCGCCGGAGAGCTCCTCCATGGCGATGACTATTTCCCTGTCAACTCTCGGCCTACGGGGACCACTCGTTTTCGCCTGATGGGGTACCAGATACCGTCCTCCTACCCATCCGCAGGATGGTGTTCGGTGTCGTGGCGGCGGAGGGGGCGCGCGGGCCCGCCGCCGGCGGTGCTCGGTCACGCGGTCCCCGTCGCCTCCCGCGGTCCGGCCCCTCGGCGGGCGCCCTTGGCGCGATAGCTGTCGCCGGTGACGACCAGCTGGTGGGCGTTGTGGGCGAGCCGGTCGAGAGCGGCGGAGGCCAGGAGCGGGCTCTGGAAGAGATCCGGCCATTCGGCGAGCGCCCGATTGGAGGTCACGATCAGCGAGCCGCGTTCGTACCGTTCGTTGACGATCTCGTAGAGATCTTCGGGACCGGGGGGCGCCAACGGCTTGAGGCCGAAGTCATCGATGATCACGAGATCGGGGCGCAGATACGTCGCGAGGCGTCGCTCATAGGTGCCGTCCGCCCGCCCGCCGTGGAGATGGGCGAGGAGGCGACTGGCGCTGGTGAACAGGACGTCGAAGCCCCGGCGACAGGCTTCGTGGCCGAGGGCCTGGGCCAGGTGCGATTTCCCGACACCGGCGGGCCCTTGAATCAAGATGTTCTCGTGGCGCTCGATGAAGCGCCCGGTCGCGAGGTCGTAGATCTGCGCCCGCGACACCGTCGGATTGAAAGCAAAGTCGAAGCCTTCGAGGGTCTTCTCGAGATCGAAGCTCGCCCGCCGGAGGCGGACGGTGAGTTGCTTTTGCGCCCGGCGCTCGACTTCATCCTCGAGGAGGCGCTGGAGAAAGTCGATATGGGAGAGCGGTTCATCGAGCGCCTGGCGATGCCGAAGGTCCAGGGTCTCCAGGATCCCGGACAGGCGCAGCTGTTTGAGGGGCGGGACGAGCTGGTGCTGGAAGGGCATCGTTAGGCCTCCTGGGCGAAGAAGTCGGTCCATGGGCGGGCGAACTGGGGGAGGGGCCCCGCGGGGGCGGCGGCTGTCGCGGGCGACGGCAGGGCGTCGAGCCCCTGCTGGAGAATACGTTTGACGATCCCGTAGCCGGTCTGGTCGAACGCGAGGGCCCGCGTACAGGCGGCCTCGAGCCGCCGCGGGGCGTATTTGTGGGCCAACTGGAGAATCGCCATGGCGCTCCGCAGCCGGTCGAGCGGTCGCTCGCCGAGCAGCCGCCCGATCAGTTCGGTCGTCTGCGGCCCGATGTCGTGCGCCCGTCGCACGCACCAGGCGGGACTGGCCATGAGCGCGACGACTTTCGCGGGCGGCAGGTGATCGGGATGGGTCTGCCGATGCCCCGGGCGCGCGGCCCGGGGATGCGACGCGACCACCGCATGCGCATGGAACAGCGTGACGCTGGTGTCGGCCGCCCGAACCCAGAGGGTCTGCCCGATCAGGCGATGGGGCGCACTGTAGTAGGCGGCGTCAAACACGACGTGACAATCCGGATGGAGCTTGGCCCGTTTCCAGGCGGCGACGGCGTAGGGCGTGGCCGGCAGCGGCTGGAGGGCGGCCTGCTCGACCTCGGCGAAGCGGACCAGCGGGCGCTCCTTGGTCGTCCCATGGATCCGCTCGCCCGCCGTCGTGCGACACCACTGGCGGGCCAGCGCATTGGCCTCGGTCCGATCGCGGAACGTCCGCCCCGCCAGGAAATTGCGCTTGACGTAGTGGACCCCGCCTTGCTCCACCTTCCCTTTGTGCTGGGGCGTCCGCGGGCGGCAGGGGGCAATCAGGAACCCATAGTGCTCGGCGCACTCGCGATAGGCCCGCTGGACGACCGGGTCGTACACACTGGCCCGGACGATGGCGGCCTTGAGATTGTCGATCACCACCCGCCGCGGGACCCCGCCGAAGGCCTCGAAGGCGTGGCGATGACAGCGGAGCCAGGTGGTCACCTCTTGGTCGAAGACCACCTCGACGTACTGGTGCCGACTCCACGACAGGACCATCACGAACACCCACGCTTTGCGGGCGATCCCGTCCTGCGGATCGACCACCCGCCCCGCGCTCCCAAAATCGACCTGCGCTTCCTCGCCCGGCGGTGTCTCGAGCCGGACGAACCCCTCGGGCGTGGCCGGCTCGAGCGAGCGGACGAAGCGCCACAGGCCGCTATAGCTGCCCGTGAAGCCAACGTCCTCGCGCAACCGCTCCAGAATGGCGCGACACTCGACCCCCTGGGCGCGGAGCGCCAGGATGCGCTCCCGATACGGCGCCGCGCGGAACGGGGTCGTCGGCAGGGTCACCGCCGGGGCGGTCTCGGCCAACAACGCCTGCAAGCGGCCCGCGTCGGGCACAGGCCCAGTGAGCAGCTCGTGGGTCGTCGCCCACCCCCGGTACCGCCGTACGGTCTTGCGGCTGACGCCCAGGTCGCGGGCAATCGCCCGCTCGCCTTGGCCGAGGTGCAGTCGCCGCAGAATCTCACGAATGTCCAACACGTCTCGTTTCCTTCCCGCCACGGCCCCTCGCAGTCGAAGACGCCGGGAGCAGTACTGGGTCACGCGGACCGGGGCAAGCCGACGGCTGGTCCCCTATCGGGCGAAAACGGCTGGTACCCTATCGGGCGAAATCCGCTGGACCCCTATGGCGACAACGGCTGGTATACTATCGGGCGAGAAGTGACATGGTTGCGCTCTCGTTCGCTGCGTCGAAGCACGTCCGCCCCAATGCACCGTCCTGGCTGGGATTGGATTGGCCCCCTGAGCTTGAGAAGGGATACTGGCACATGCCGCGCGACAGTATGCTTCTTGGCGTATTCCTTGACTCACGACGGGGCTATTGCTTCGCTGTTGAATGGCGAACAGAGAGAGCATGGGGTTGGTCATGCAAGGCCCCCGCCTCACCAGCCGCCTAACCCGGTATTGCAGCGGACAGCGGTTCTTGCACCACTTTTGTAGACACTTTCACCTAACTGAGCGGAGGTGTCTATGGCGCGGGCAGGTCCCCGGAAGGTGAAGGCGTATGGTCTGGCGTTCAAGCGCGCGGCGGTCGAACTCAGCAGGCGCCCCGGTGTGCAGATACAGGCCGTCGCGCAGTCGCTCGACATCCACCCATTCATGCTGTCGAAGTGGCGCAAGGACTTCCGCGAGGGACGAATGCGCGCGGTGCCGCCGATGGCACGGCCGCCGGTGCCGGTGCGAGAAGTGCTGCGACTCCAGGCGCTTGAGCAGGCGCACGCGCAGCGGCAAGTGGAGCATGATCTCTTAAAACAAGCCATCCGGTTCTGTTCCGTTCGAAGGCGGACATCTTCGCCTTCCTCGACCCGCAGCGGGCGCTCATGAGTCTGGTCCGCAGCTGTCGGCTCTTCGGCGTCACCCCAGGCGGATACT
>JANMXA010000112.1:0-2548 GCA_031394255.1 Gemmatimonadota bacterium | reverse complement strand
TCGTCCTGGGCTGTCTCGAGCGTTCCGTAGCCAAGGGCAACCGGGTTCCGTTCGAGTTCGCGCCAGACCGCCATGACGCGGTCAATCACCGGTCGGGGTGTGGGGCCCAGGGACCCGGTCTGGAGATAGACCAGGCCTTCGTCGAAGAGGAAGTCGGATGGGGGGTCGGCGGGCCGGCTTCGAATGCCGGTCCGGTTCGGTCCGTTGGCCCCGATCAGAGACAGCCCGCCCAGGACGCCGAGGAATGCCCGCCGGTCCGGAGGGGCCGTCAAGCGGCTACCGGAGCGCCTGGACGAGGGCGAAGCCGCTGTCCAGTTTGCCCTCGAGTTGAGCGAAGCGCTGGCTGGTCTGGATCTCGAGCGTAGTGAGTCGGGTCTCCAGGGCGACGAACCGCTTGTCCATCCTGGCCTCGAGGTCCGCAAGGCCTTGCTCCATCTTGGCCTCGAAGCCGGCCAGCCGCCGCTCCACCTTAGCCTCGAAGGCCGCGAATCGGCGGTCGAGCCGGAGGTCCTGCTCGGCGAACCGCTGCTCCAGCCGGCTGTCGAACCGGGTGAAGTTGGCTTCGTTCAGTTGCTGCAGGTCGGCTCGGTACGTGGCGTCCACCGGGTTGAACCAGTTGACGATCTCGTTGGCGATGTCGTCTCCCATCACCACCATAATCTACGCTCGGCCCCTCGCCATCATCAATCCAATGCAAACGGGGCCATTCCGCCGCCTGGTCAGGGCGCAGCCGTGATCAGGCCGCGGACCACCTCGGCGAGCGCCCGGACCCTGGCCGGATCAGCGGCCCCGGGCGCTTCCCCGTCGAGGCGGATGACCAGTTTGCCTAACGCCGCCTGCCGGCGCGCCCCGGACCCATTCTCCGCGACGCGGAGCTCGTCCGCCACCCGTGAAATCCGGTCGGCGCGCAGGCCCTTGCCGCGGCGGAGTTGATCGATGTACGCCTTCGCGACCACGAACTTCGCCGGCCAGGTGATGTGGGGCTGCATCTGGGGATTGAACTGATCCATCTGGACCAGTTTGGCCGCGTCGATCTCGTTCTGGGTCAACTGGTCGGTGGGAACCAGCTCGAGGATATCGAGCCCGCGGGCGATCTCCGACCCGTAGACATGCCCGTTGTACCAGTAGGCCGACCAGTGGCCCGCCTGCATGATCTTGTCCGCCATCAGCGGGCCGCGGTCGAAGTAGCCGACCTCGAACGGCTTGGCCGGGTTGGTGAAGTCGATCATCGAAATCCCGCCCTGGTACCACGACTGCAGGAAGATGTCGCGGCCCGGCACCGGGATGATCGAGCCGTTGTGGGCGACACAATTCTCGAGTTCGGTCTGCGCAGCCGGGAGTTTGAAGAAGCTGCCAAAGGTGAGCTTCCGGTCGGCGAGGGAGAAGATCGCGTCGGCGCCCCACTCGGGGCGGTCGGTGGCGCGGCACCGCGGAGCGCTGCCGCCGCCCCACTCGTCAGTGAACACCAGGCCGGTCGCGTCGTTGTTGAACGTGGCCGAGTGCCAGTAGGCGAAGTTCGGGTCACTGACTTCGGTGATCCGCTTCGGGTCGGCCGGATTGCTGATGTCGATCAGGATGCCGTTGCCGGAGCAGGCGCCCGCCGCGATATGGTACTCGGGGAAGACGGTGATGTCGTGGCACTGATTGGTCTCCGACGTGGTCTGGGTGCCGGGGCCGTTGTCGCCGCCCTTGGCGAGGCCGGCGATCTGGCCGTTGGCCTCGAACAGCCGAGGATGGGCGATGACCTTGGCGTCCTGCGGCGCGTCGAGCGGCACCTTGATGACGTCGATCCGGAACAACGACGTGTTGGGATCCTCGGCCGGGCCGAGGCCGGAGCAGCCCTCGAGTTCCTTGCCTGAACGGACCACGCTGGTGCCCGAGACGTAGACGTAGAGGGTCCGCTTGTCGTTTGGGTCGGGAACGAGGGTATGGGTGTGCGAGCCGCGGCAGGTCTGGACCGCGGCCACGATCTTCGGATGATCGAGATCGCTGATGTCGTAGATCCGGACTCCCCGGAAACGCTCGGCGCTCACAGTGTCGGCCACGCCACCAGTGCGAGTGCGAGGTTCAATGAAGCGAGTATCATGGTCATGGACGCGTTCCTCCGGGCGGAAACTACCGCGCACTTGGGGCAGACGGAATGCTGGTTGGTCGCTGAGCGTTGCCGCCGTACCTTAGGTGGTATCCGATCCGTCAGGTTCCAATGTCCCACCCGGTCAAGTTGAGCCTCGCCGTTGTCGCGTTCCTCGCGGGCGGTTCCCCCAGGGCGGGGGACCCGATGGTTCGGGTCGCGCCGCATGCCTGGGCTTGGATCTCCCCCGATGATCGGTCCGCCAACGGCGCGGTCCTCGTGGGCGACTCAATCGCACTGGCAGTGGATCCCGGGATGACACCCGCGCTGGCCCGTCGGTTCCTGGCCCGGGCCGCCGCGGTGGCCGGTCGTCCAGTGCGCTACGTGGTGCTGACCCACTGGCACCCCGACCATGCGTTAGGCATTACTTGTCTCGCGGGGCGGCTCCCGATCGTCGTGGCGCAGGATAACGCCCGC
>JANMXA010000111.1:0-3896 GCA_031394255.1 Gemmatimonadota bacterium | reverse complement strand
CCGCAGACATCACCGGCTCTCCGGCAAGAGCGTCCGACAGGGCTTTGACGGTGCAGCCGATGCGCTTGGCGGCGAGGCCCATGATGAAATCCGTCTGGCGATGGAACGCCTTGAAATCGGTCTCCAGTGTTCGCCAGGCCCTGCGAGATTGAATCGCCGGACCGCCGAACAGAAGGGCGTTCGTGGTGACCGTCGCTTCCAGGCGACGGGGACGGAGCTCCGCGTGTCGGGAGACCACCCGAAGCGAACAGGCCTGCAGGAGGAACGGTGATGACGTTCCGGCGCTCCCGGTTAGAACTCCGACCGTTTTCGCTGTCGAGGAAAGCCGGAGAACATCGGCGATGGTAAGTGCCCCGGCCGTGTTGCCGTTCGGAGGAATGAGGAGAAGGATGTCCTCGACCCCATCCGCGCTCAGTCCGATGATTGCCGCAGCAACGCGCCCCGCCTCGTCGCGCGAGTATTCGTCCTTCAGAAGGAGGCGGCGGTGTGGGGGAATGTTATGAATCCGAGTCAAGGTGGAGGCCCCGGGTCCGCGTTGCCCTGCGACGTTCGCCCTCAGCCTACGTTTCACACTACCCCCTTAGCCCTAGTCGGCGGTCCCCAAGCAACCCACACTGGCTAGAACAATACGCCGGCCCATGGTCGGACCTCAAATTGTACACGTTCGGCCGGTTAAGGAGGGGACCTCGCGGCCAATCCTGTGTGCCAATAGTGTGCCAACTCGGCAAAACAGGCCAGTTCTGGCCGGAAGGCAGGTGAACTCGTCTCTCCGTCTAACCTCTTTCAGGACAATACGTAACGGCACTCCGCCGCACTGAGGCAAACAAGACGAAACAGCCCCAAGACTAAATGGGGTTCAGGGGGTCGCAGGTTCAAATCCTGTCGTCCCGATGAGTGGAACTAGGCGCCGCGCCGCATTCATGCGGTGAGGCGTCTTTTCGTCGAGCCTCTGGGCTGCTCTGGCGATGCGGGAGGTGAGGTCTTCAGCTCCGCGACCGCCAGCGCCCTGAGGCGCGACGCAGATGGGTGCATGCGATAAGGTGCCAAAGGTCGCCGGCCGGCCGGAAGTAGAGGGCGTACGGGAACCGATGTACCAAGCACCGCCGAATGTCCCGGTGCACCGTTCGGCCCGGACAATGTCACGCCGGGCTCCCGATCGGATGATCATGTAGCTGACGGCCTCAAATTGCACAGAACTGACGGAGATAATTGCACACTCGGGTCGATCCCCTGGTCGACCCGTTCCTGACGTCGGATTCGCGGGCCGCCCCGATCAGTGCCAAGCTAGACCTCGACTCCGACGGACGAGGTCTGCGTGTACGGATGGGACACACTCGTGCTGCTCAAACACTTGCTGGAACAGGGGCTGTCGAAGACCGCGATTGCCGCGCAGGCTGGCGTCAGTCGGGGCTTGATCTATCACTTGCTGCGGACGGGCCAGCTGGACCGGGATCTCGCCGCCCCGCGCCCCACTCGGGCCCGGCCGCCCGGCCCGCAGCGCCTCGATCCCTACAAACCGATCATCGCCACCCGCCTCGCGACCTACCCCGCGCTGAGTGCGGTCCGGCTGTTCGCCGAGTGCCGCGCCGCGGGCTATCCCGGGAGCTATACCCAGCTGGCGGACCACGTCCGACGGGTCCGGCCGGTGCCCCCGGCGGAGCCGGCCGTCCGGTTCGAAACGGACCCGGGGCACCAAGCCCAGGTCGACTTTGCGGAGGTCCGGCTGCCGTGGGGCAAACGCTTCGCGCTGCTCGTCGTCCTCGGGTACTCCCGCCTGCTGTGGATCGGGTGGTATCCCCGCCAGACGATGCAAATGCTGATGCACGGCCTCGAAACCGCCTTCCTCCAGTGGGGCGGCGTGCCCCGCGAGCTCCTGTTCGATCAGTTGAAGGCGGTCGTGATTGACGATGAGCGGCCCGACGGCGGGCCGGCTCCTTGCCAATCCCGAGTTTCTCCGCTTCGCCGCGCACTGGGGCTTTCGGATCCGGGCCTGCCGCCCCTATCGCGCGCAGACCAAGGGCAAGGTCGAGCGCCCGATTCGCTACCTCCGGGCCAATTTCCTCTATGGGCGCGAGTTTCTCGGCGATGCGGATCTCCAGGCCCAGTGCGATGCGTGGCTTACCGACGTCGCGAATCCGCGGGTCCATGGCACGACCGGCGCCATCCCGGCGGTCCGCTTCGTCACGGAGGATTTGCCCGCCCTCGGGCCCCCGCCCAGTCGACGGTATCACAGCCTGATCCCCGTCAGGCCCGCCCCGGCGCGTCCGCCCGCCCGGCCGGGCGTCACCGTCGCCGTGGAGCGGCGGGCGCTCGCGGCCTACACCGCGCTCCTGCCCGTGGGGCCCGCATGAAAGCCACCGTCTCCGCGCTGCGCGATCGGCTCCGGACCCAGCTCGCCGATCTCAAGATGCCCGGCGCCCTCGAGGCCGTCGACGGCATTCTGCACCAAGTCGACGGCGGGCAGCTCAGCCCGCCGGCCGCGATGGTGGCCCTCCTCGACGCCCAGATCGGCCTGCGGAATAGCCGCCGACTCCAAACGGCGATGCGCTCGTCGCGACTCCCCGCGATCAAGACCCTCGCCGACTTCGACTTCACGTTTCAGCCCTCGGTCAAACGGGACCAAATCGACAGCCTCCACTCGCTCGGCTTTCTCGACCGGCGCGAGAACATCATCCTCCTCGGCCCGCCCGGCGTGGGGAAAACCCATTTGGCCCTGAGTTTGGCCGTCGCCACCGTCGAAAGCGGCCGCCGCGTCTACTACGCCACGCTGGCCGAGCTGATCGCGTCCCTGGAAGAGGCGCAACAGGCCGGCACGCTCCAGCACCGCCTCAAGACCCTCGGCTTCTCGACGCTGATGATCGTCGATGAGATCGGCTATCTCCCGATCTCCCGGACCGGGGCCATGCTGTTCTTCCAGGTCATGGCCCGCCGCTATGAACGGGCCTCGACCATCCTGACCAGCAACAAGAGCTTCGAGGAATGAGGGGAGATCTTCGGGGATGAAGTCATGGCCGCGGCCCTCATCGACCGCCTCCTGCACCACTGCCACACCTCGGTGGACACCTCAAATCCGGCCATCAAACGACACCTCAAAACCGGCCACCACGGGCATACGACTGGGGCGGGTGGAAGATCTACGCGGGCGGCCCGTCCGTCCGCAAGTCCGGCTGAATCTTGGTGCGCCAGCTCCGGGGCCCACATTTGAGGACGTGGGCATGATGGAGCAGGCGGTCCAGTAATGCGGTGACCGCGGCCGTGTCCCCGAGCAGCTTCCCCCAATCCTCGACTGGCCGATTCGACGTCAGAAGCGTCGAGGCCCGCTCGTAGCGCCGCATGATGACTTCCAGGAGGTCCTCGGCCGCCGTATGCGGCAGCTTCCGCATCCCAAGATCATCGACAATGAGCAGCGGGACCGCGGTGAGCTCGGCGAGGTAGCGCCGACGGGTGCCGTCGAGCGTGGCATCGGCCAGTTCCTCCAGGAGCGCGTGCGCTTCGCGATAGACGACGCGATGGCCTTGCTGGATCGCGGCCCGCCCGAGGGCTTGGGCCAAGTGATCTTGCCCGTGCCGGGGGGGCCGAGGAGCAGGACATCCTCGCGTTGGGCCACAAACCGGGCGGTGGCCAGGTCGTGGATCAGGGCCCGGTTCATCTTCTTGTTGAAGTCAAAATCAAAGCGATCGAGGGAGCGGTCGGGATCGCGAAACCGCGCGGACTTGTGGCGGCGCGCGAAGAGCCGGTCCTGGCGGCGAAGGAGTTCATCGGCCACCAGGCTGCTGACCAGATCGAGGGGCGCGAGCCGCTCGGTCTGGGCCTGGCGGAGCCGGGCGTCCAGGGTATCGGCCATACCGGAGAGCCGGAGCTGGCGGAGGGCGTGATCGACTTCGACGAGATTCATG
>JANMXA010000110.1:0-2866 GCA_031394255.1 Gemmatimonadota bacterium | reverse complement strand
CACGCCCACGAGCGACTGCATCCCGCCTGGCGCCACCCGGTAACTGATCACCTCGTCGAAGATGAGCACGATGCCCAGCTCGGTGCAGATTCGCCGGAGCCCTGTCAGGAATTCTGGGGTCCCCTGAATCAGCCCGCTGCGGGCCGGCATCGGATCGACGATGACGGCCGCGACCCGTCCGGCTTCGCGGCGGAGGACCCGCTCCGCGATGTCGAGCCGGTTGTATCGCAATACGATCGTGTTGTCGAGCACGTAGCGCGGGGTCTGGTGCATGTTAGGCACCGCGACCGGTTCTTCCGTCGTCCAGTCGTCGGGGGTCGTGGCGGTGCTCGGCACGACCAGGTCGTGGGTCCCGTGGTAGGATCCCTCGAACTTGGCCAGGGCAGGGCGCCCCGTGAAGGCCTGGGCTGCCTTGATGGCGAGTGTGATGCCTTCGGCCCCCGAGTTGGCGAACCGGATCCGCTCCACGCTCCGCACCCGCGCCACGATCGCCTCGGCCAGAACGACTTCGCTCTCGGTCGGCAGGGAGAACGACGCCCCCTGCTCGGTGGCCCGGACCGCCGCCCGGGTCACGTCGGGATCGGCATGACCGTGAATCAAGGACGTCATGTTGTTGACGAAGTCGATCCAGCGGTCGCCGTCGCTGCTCTCGAGGATCGCGCCCTGGCCCTTGAGGGCGTAGGCCGGATGGGGCGCCTGGAATACGGTCAGGCGAGTGTTGCCACCCGGCATGACGGCGCGGGCTCGTTCGGCCAGCGCGCGGGCCGTCGATTGGTCGCCGAGATAGTGATCAGAACGGGTATCGGGCATGTCAGCCTCGCGGCACCACCGGCAACTCGATGAACGATCCGGCGCTGGCGCTCCGGTCGACTGTCAGCTTCACGTCGCCCTTCGACGGGACCCGCTGAAAGGTGTCCTTGTCGGCGCCGGCCACCGCCACTCTGATGCGATGCCCGGTCTTGAAGAGCACCGACGTCGGAATCAGCTGGAAGGTGAGCGTCGTCCGCTGGCCCGGCACCATCGGAGCCCCGTCCTGCTTCTTGAACGAGTGATACGGGTAGAGCGTCCGGTAGGGCGGGGCCTCGGTCGAGATCTTCCGATGCAGGCCACGGAACAGCCCCTCGGCGACGTAGGTCGACTTCCCCTCCGGCGACACGTCCTCGAGATACACGATGAAATTCCCGTCCGTGGCCGTGGTGGCCAGACTCAGTGTCACGATACCCTGGCCGGTGACCTCGAGATCCTTCGCCAACGGCTCCGAGGTGTAGGTCAGCATGCGCCCGTCCTGCCCCGATCGTTCTTCATATACGACGTCCTGGCCACTGAGCTGGGTATACCACCGGTTGTTGGTGCCGGTGCTGACGTCGAAATCGACGCGGTAGTCGTCACTGCCTTCACCACCGGGGCGGTTCGACGAGAGCTTGTTGCCGGCGCCGAAATAGTACCTGGTCATCCGGGTCCCCTTGACCGGCCACACCGCGGTGCTCTTCCACTTTTCCTCGCCCAGCGTGTAGTAGATCATCAGCTTGCCGCCGAACCCGTTAGCCTTGCCGCGGAGGTACTGGTCGAAGAAGCAGGCGGCCTGTTCGTTCTGCACGAGGCTGGTCGGCTCGGTCGGGGTCGCCGCCGGACGAAAGGGGCTGGTGTGGTTGCCGCCGCCGTGGCTCCACGGGCCCACAACCACGATTTGCGGATTGGACCAGTTCATGAACCGGTTGACCAGGCCCTGGGACGTTCCGGCGTCGAGCCAGCTGGCCCACCCGAAGATCGGGACAGCGGCCCGCTCGATCTCGGTCCGGAGCCGGTAGGTGCCGGACATGTCGTTGCTGGCGCCCCCGAACGCCGGGACGACATCATCGCGATAGTTGATGCCGTCCATCGAGCTGAAGAGCGGCGGATTGCCCTGATGGTCCTTGACGGCCGCCGCGATCAGCCGGCCGTCGGTGTCGCCACCGACCCGGCGGACGCCGTTCGGGGCGCCATCGACTTTGTTCATGTCCATCGCATAGACCATCTTGCCCCAGTCACGGATCAGCATCTCGTTGACGACGCCGCCCGGATAGGTCAGATCAGCGTAGACATCGAAGTCCATGAAACGGGGGACCACGGCCTTGACCGCCGGGTTCCCGCTGGCCCCAACGAGCTGGGCCGTGTTGCCGGTATAGGAGGTGCCGATCGAGCCGACCTGTCCATCCGACCATGGCTGCGCGGCCACCCACGCCACGATCCCGCCGATATCCTTCACTTCGCGCGGCGCCCAGGGGTAGAACCACTGGCCGTACGACGCCCCGGTTCCCCGAACGTCGGCATAGGCATAGGCGTACCCGTGCGACAGCCAGAATTTCTCCATGGGCCCGACCGGCTGGCCCTCGGCGCCCCGCCAGTACCGGGTCGAAACCAAAATGGTCGGCAGCCTGGTACCGGCCGCGAGGCCCTTGGGCAGGAAGACGTCGATCGCCAGCCTGACGCCATCCTCCATCGGGATGTAACTCGAACGCCTCTCGATGTCGGGCACGTTCCCGGCCGGGGCCGCACAGCTGCCAAGGGGGGCGGGCTGCTGCGTTGCCACCGGGCCGGCGGCGAACATCAGTGCCATGACTGCCCAAGCGAGTATCTGTCTCATGCTGCCTCCGAAGGATCCCGTCATTGGTTTCGCGTCAGCCTGCCTACCGCCCCAACCACCGGGGGGGGCGCTTCTCGATGAACGCCTGCACCCCCTCCTTGATGTCCTCGCTCGCCATACAGGCCATCATGCCATCGACCTCGTACTGCATCATGGTCTCGAGGTCGGTCTCCCAGGTCCGTCGCAGCAGGCGTTTGACCAGCCGGATCGACACCGGCGCGTTCGCCGCCACCGCATCGGCGA
>JANMXA010000109.1:0-4472 GCA_031394255.1 Gemmatimonadota bacterium | reverse complement strand
GTCGACGACGACGACCTCTACGGGCCGAGGGGTCTGGAGCAACGCGAGCGACTGGAGGCAGCGCCGAAGGTCGACGGGCCGGTCGCGCGTGGCCACAACGATAGAGACGGTGACTTCCGGCGGGAGCGGTGGCCACGATTCCAATCCAATCCCCCACCGCTCCATCCACCGCGAGAACGCCAACTCACGGGCCGGCCCTGGTGGCAGATCGCGGGCCGGAACCAGGAGTTCCGGCCAGCACCAGGCCGCAACCTCAGCGGCCACCCGATCCGCCGAGAGACCCCGCCGCTCGGTGGCGAGATGGACATTGCGGATCGGCCGGCCCCGCCAATGGACTGCCAGCACAGCCTCGTCGTAGCGACCGGCGCCGGGAATCGCCGCGACCGGCTCGGAGGCGTCCACCCGCCAGATGTGCGAGCCGCCAATGAAATCATCGGGGGCCGACGGGGGCGGACGCCTCTTCGTGAGGCGGTCCGGGGGGTCTGCCTCTTTGACCCCGGCCTTGGCGCGCACCGAGGCATAGCGGCCTCGGCCCCGCCAGAAACCAACGATTTCGGCCACAATCAGGTCCCGGGGAAATTCCGTGGGACGCCAGACCGCCTGGCGCCATCGGTCCCAGGCCCAGTATCGCCACCACCACCGCTTGAGATTCCGGAGGCCGGTCCGCTCCTCGGGGAACATCCGGTCGATCCGCTCGCAATACGAACGAAACCCGATACCATGGTCGGTAAACTGGCGCCGCAACTCGGCGTAGGTCTGCCGGTGCCGGTGCCGGACGATTGCGGAAGGCTCGTAGACAAGTGCCCAACCCGACCGAATGACCCGGAAGAACATCTCCAGATCACCACCGCCGTTGGTCGCGGTGCCAACGTCCAGCGCCGGGTCGAACAGGCCGATATCGGCGAAGATCGACCGACGGTAGGCCATGTTGGCTCCGGTTCCGAACTGACCGGTCCCAAACAGATGCTGGGGGACCGGCTCATCCGAGGGGACGATCACCTCGCGCCGTTTGAACCCGCGCCCGAACCCGCCTCCGGCCTCGAACAGGAATTCGGCATCCCGTTCGAGCTGAAACGGCATCACGAATCCTGACACGGCGCCGACCCGGTCGTCGCTCGCGAACGCCCGACCGATCGCCGTCAGCCAGTCGGCGTCGACCACGACGTCGTCGTCGGTATACGCGAGGATCTCCCCTCGGGCCTCGAGGACGGCTCGGTTCCGGGCATTGTCGAGACCGGGGCGATCCTCCCGGACGTAGTCGGCCCAGGGGAACCGATCCCGGACCAGAACCGCGGTGGCGTCGGTCTTGGGAGCATTGTCGACGACGAGAACCTGCTTCTCGCCTGGATAGTGGAGCCGGCCAATCGCGGTGAGACAGCGAGCCAGATCCTCAGGCCGATCCCGGGTGCAGACCGCGACGGTGGCCGTCGGCCAAGCCCCGATTCCCCGTTCCTTGGGGAGCGGCGCCGTCGGGAGCGTCCAGTCCGCCGGGACGCCGCCGTCGAGCAGATGACGACGGACGATTTCGACGAACAGTGGATGGGCCAGCCGGTCCATGGCGGCGCGGTACAGTTCGCCAGCCCGGACCCGCCCGAGGATGACGGGGATTTCGAGGACGCCCAATGGGGTACCCTGCCAGCGGGTGAGCACCCGGGCGCCGAGGTAGGTCTCACCGACCACGACGTCATTGACGCCATCCGCGAGGTCGACGACGAGGACCGCAATGGGCGCTGGCATCAGTTGGTGGTCGCCGTTGGGTTCGAAAGGCGCGGTCGACTTGGGAACACGGAGGGCTGCACGGGACGAAGCTTAGGGCGCCGTGGGGGTGACGTCAACGCGGGCATGCTGACTGGCCTGGGTCTCGAGGTACGGCTAGACTCCTGCTGGCCACGCGAGGGCGCGGTCCTGTCGGCAAATCACGACCACGAGAGGCGACGGCGCCATGACGCGGCCAGCGACCGCCAGTGTCAACGACTGATCCGCGAGTCAGCGTGGTCATCGCGGCGCACAACTACGGCGCCTTTCTCGGCCAGGCCGTCGCGAGCGTACAGGCCCAGACCTGCGCCGACTGGGAGTGTGTCATCGTCGACGACGCCTCCACGGATTCGACCCGAGCGGTCGCGGAAGACCTGGCAGTGGCCGACCGGCGAATTCGGTATGTCCGCAACGAGACCAATCTCGGGGAAGCCCGAACCCGCAACCTCGGCGCGAGGTTGACTCGGGGAACCTTCATCGCCCCGCTCGATGCCGATGACTGGTGGCACCCCGAGAAACTCCAGCGCCAACTTGCCGCAGCCGACGACCGCCCGGACGTCGTGCTCTCCTTTGCCGCACCGATTCTGATGCCTGGGAACCGGGCGCCATGCGCGCCGGGATACTTTGCCGCCTGGGCCACTGACTTCGAATCCGGCCTTCGCCGCCAGAACTGCGTCTACCACTCCTCCGTGCTGGTGCGCCGGTTCGCACTGGAGGCCGTTGGCGGCTACGACGCAGGCTTGCCCTACGGGGTCGATTGGGACCTCTGGCTCCGGCTGCTCGAGCGGTTCGGGGGCTCGCGGCTCCGACTGATCGATGATCCGCTGATCTACTACCGCCTCCATGACGGCAGCATGTCGCGCCGGTGGGACATCGCAACCCGGGGCACCCGGGCCGTGGCGGTGCGACATCTGCTGCGACGTGGCTGGGCCTGGCGCCACCCCCGTTCGGCCTGGCGCGCCCTCGACGAACAATTGTGGCGGGAAGTGGACATCCTTGCGTCGGCCGGACAGCCGGGCCGGGCGGTGCGCACCGGGGCATTGTGGGCAGGGCTCAGTCCGTTCCGCCGGTGGCGCTGGCAGAGACTCCGGCAGCGGCTCCTCGCCGCGGCCGGGGCGCCAGCCTTGCCTCCCAGGTGAGCCCTCCCGGGGGGCTGGAGACCGTGGTCGTCGACGGACCGGGTACTCCCACAGGGGTCGGGGGGGATACCTATCTCTTCTACCGGACCCTGGCCGCGGGCTATCACATCGTCTACGAGCCGGCGACTACGCGCCCCTTATCTTGCCCCGGAGGCCAGGCACCCGGGAGCAGGCCCGGCCCCGGGTAGTGGTTTCGACCATGTTTCGCCCGGGGCTCGGCCTGGAGCCACGGAGACCTAACGCAGGAGTTCACCCGGCACCCGGACCTCATGCCGCCTCTTGACTCGATTGTCTCGGTCGTCATACCGGCCTATCAGGCAGCCGCCACGATCGACCGGGCCCTCGCCGCGTTGGCGGCTCAAACGATGGCGGCCTGGGAGGCGGTAGTGGTCGACGACGGGTCGGCCGACGGCACCGCCGAGCGGGTCCGGTCCGCCGCTGCAGGGGACAAGCGGATCCGCTTGATCGCCGGCGCTCATGGAGGCGTGAGCGCGGCCCGGAACGCCGGGATCGGCGCCGCCCGGTCGCCGCTGTTGCTGTTCCTCGACGCCGACGATGAGATCACGCCGACCCACCTCGAACGGTTGGCGGATGTACTCCACCGGGAAGCGGCCGCCGCAATCGCCTATTCCGGTTGGGCCCGGATCGCTCCCGACGGATCGCGGATCGAGACGGTCAACTTCAACCAGTCGGGCGACCTCTTTCACCAGTTGGGCCGGCGGAGTCTGTTCCCCATTCACTCGGTCATGGTTCGTCGGGCTGTGGTCGACGCCGTGGGCCGGTTCGACCCGTCGCTGGCGACGTGTGAAGATTGGGATCTCTGGCAGCGGATCGCCCGGACTGGCGCCACGTTCCTGGCTGTTCCGGACATCTCCGCCCTGTATCGAATGCAGCGGGCCTCGCTCTCGATCGATGCCGCAGGAATGCTCCGTGATGGCCTCACCGTCATCGCTCGCGGGCATGGCGATGATGCCCGGGTTCAGGCCCCGGATCCACGGCATGCAACGGGGCTGCCGGTCGACGGGCTGCCCACCGTCCGTTACGGGTATGCCTGCTGGTGCGCCGGCCTCACGATTGGTTCCGGCCAGGACCCGATCGCGCTCCTCGGCCCAGTCGACCATGACCTTGCCCCGAACCTCGACCCCGCGGTGGTGGGTGGCGCCCTCTTCGAGGCGATCCTCTTGCCCCGTTGTCTGCGGCCGGACCAGATGGTCGGCCTCTGGCCTTCGGTCGCCCCGGTGGTCGAGGGCTACCTGACGGAGCTCGGACGGCGAAGTCAGGCCCCGCAGCTGGGACGTCGCGCTCTCCTGGTCATCGCCGACCTGATCATCCGGCATTCGCGCGAGAGCGGGACGATCACCGTCGGCGCCACTCAGGCAGGCCCGATCGAATTGACTGAACCGATCCGCGACCTGGTTTACCCAGCGGGCATTGAACGGCTCCGGCTTTCGCTCACGCTGGGTGGTGCCCGGGCCGGGGCCACCGAACTGGCGGTGTTCCACGGGATGGTCCCACGGTCCGTGATCGCTGATGCGGCCTCGGCCGACGCCCACTGGAAGATTCTGGGAGAGTTTTTCG
>JANMXA010000108.1:0-24437 GCA_031394255.1 Gemmatimonadota bacterium | reverse complement strand
CGGAGCCGGTAGCTGTTCCCCCGGATGTTCACGATGTGGCAGTGGTGGAGGAGGCGGTCAATCAGGGCGGCGGCCATGACTTCATCGCCGAAGATCTCCCCCCACTCCTCGAAGGTCTTGTTGCTCGTCAGGATCGTCGAGGCCCGTTCGTAGCGGCGGGCCATGACCTGAAAGAACAGCATCGCCCCGGTCCGGGAGATCGGGAGGTAGCCGATCTCATCGACGATCATCAGCGTCGAGAAGCCGAGGGTCTTGAGACGGTGCTGAAGCGTGCCGGCCTGTTGCGCCTCTTCCAAGGACGCGATCAGTTCCGCCAAGGTGGCGTAGTAGACGCGGCGGCCACTTTCGACGGTGGCGACGGCCAGACTCAGGGCCAAGTGGGTTTTCCCCACGCCGGGCGGGCCGAGGAGGATGATATTCTCGCGACGATCGAGAAAGCCGAGCGAGTGAAGGCTGTCGATTTGCTCCCGTTTGACCGAGGGCTGAAAGGTGAAGTCGAAGTCGGCGAGCGTCTTGATCGCGGGGAGCCGCGACGAGCGCATCGCGGTCTGGAGGCGGCGGCTGTTCCGCAGGCCGATCTGCGCGTCAAGGAGCGCCACCATCGCGGCGGGCGGACTCAGCTGCCCGCCATCGACCTGGTGCAGAATTCCGTCGACCGCTTCGAGGGCGCCCGGCATCTTGAGATCGGCGAGCTGGGTCCGCAGCCGATCGCGGAGCGTGGAGACGGTGGCTTTCATACGGGTGCCTCCGTCAGGAGCGCGGTGTAGTCGGTGAGCGCCCGCCGCTCGACCGCGACGGGCACGCCGGCCGGTCTGGCGGGACGCGCCGGGGCGGGCGCGACCGGGATCAGGCTCTGATACCGTCGGCGGGCGGGAGGCCCGAGGGTGGCGCACTCCTCGGTGACGAAGCGGACCGCGGGGACCGCGCCGGTCGTGCCATGGACCCGCGCATTCGCGACGTCGGTGAGCCAGGCGTCGCACTGGGCCTGGAGATCCGCATCCCCGAGAAACTCGCGGCCGTAGAGAAAATTGGCCCGGAGATAGCGAATCGGCCGCTCGACTTTGCCTTTGGTCTTGGCGCGATACGGCCGGCACGCCCGGATCCGAAAGCCCCAGTGGGCGGCGAAGCGGAGAAACTCGGGATTGGCGAGCAGGGCGCCCCCAGCGGGCCGCTCATCGTCAATCACCACCGCCTTCAGCTGATCGAACAGCAGCTCGCGCGGCACGCCGCCCCACTGGAGAAAGGCGGTTTCGAGGCCGTGCATCAGCATCTGCATGGTCTGGCGGGGATACCACCCGATCCACAGCAGGCGGGAGTACCCCAGGACGACGAGCAGGGCGAAACGTTTGCCCCACGGCAGCCGGACTTCCGCAAAGTCGACCTAGGCTTGGTGCCCCGGGTCTGTTTCGAACCGGACCGCGGGCTCCGCCGGGGGCCCCGGCCGGACCCGGCGGACGTGGTCCGCCAGCTGGGTATAGCTCCCGGGATAGCCCGCCGCGCGGCACTCGGCGAACAGCCGGACCGCGCTGAGCGCGGGGTACGTCGCGAGGCGGGTGGCGATCATCGGCTTGTAGGGATCGAGGCGCTGCGGCCCGGGTGGCCGGGTCCGGCTCGGACGCGGCGCGGCGAGATCCCGATCGAGCTGGCCCGTCCGCAGCAGGTGGTAGACCAGGCCCCGGCTGACGCCAGCCTGCTCGGCAATCGCGGTCTTCGAGAGCCCTTGTTCCAGCAAGTGTTTGAGCAGCACGAGTTTGTCCCATCCGTACACGCAGACCTCGTCCGTCGGAGTCGAGGTCCAGCTTGGCACTGATCGGGGCGGCCCGCGAATCCGACGTCAGGAACGGGCCGACCAAGGGATCGACCCGACTGTACAATTATCTCCGTGATTTCTGTACAATTTGAGGCCGTCAGCTACATCCGGTTCTGTTCCGTTCGAAGGCGGACATCTTCGCCTTCCTCGACCCGCAGCGGGCGCTCATGAGTCTGGTCCGCAGCTGTCGGCTCTTCGGCGTCACCCCAGGCGGATACTACGCCTGGCGGGCCCGCCCGGAGAGTGTCCACGCGCAGCAGGACCGGCAGTTTCTCACGCAGATTCGGCGGGTGTTTGCGGCGCACGACGGGCGCTACGGCGCGCCGCGCGTGCACCACGCGCTCACCGAGGAGGGCGTGGTCGTCGGTCGCCGGCGCGTCGCACGCCTCATGCGCGCGGCGGGCCTTCGGGGCAAAGCCGTGCGGGGTTACCGTAGCCGCCGCGGCATGCACCGGTTTTACGAGCAGCAGCCCAATCGGGTGCGTCGCACGCACGCCACCGCCCCGGATCAAATCTGGGTGGGCGACATGACCTATCTGGCCGTCGCGGGACGGTGGCGCTACCTCACGGTCATCATGGATCGTACTCCCGACGCGTGCTCGCGTGGACCCTCACCCGTCGCCGCGATGCGACGATCATGCGGCACGTGCTGAACGCCGCCGTCGGGCGCCGCCATCCGGACCGCGGGCTCATGTTCCACAGCGATCGCGGCTCGCAATATCTCGCGGCGCGCTTTCGTGGTCGGCTCGCCCAGCTCGGGATCCTTCAGAGTGCCAAAACGAGCGGTCCCGGCGACAATGCGCACATGGAGAGCTTCTTCCACTCGCTGAAGGCAGAGACGACGCGCGGCATCACGTTCACGACCGATCAGGGGCTGCGCGCATTGCTGCATCGGTACTTTCGATACTACAATCATGAGCGCAGTCAGTCGGCGCTCGGGTTTCAAACACCGGTGCAGTACGAAGCACACGCGGCCTAACAACCACGTGTCAACGAAAATGAGGCACGATCCCGGCCGCCTTCGGCGCCCGCAGGTTATCGGTAGGACGTTAGGCCGCAAAATGCCGACCAACGATTACCTCCTCGGAAAGGTCTTGACTATCCAGTCGTGTCGTCACCAATTTGACAGCATTCTCGCCAGAGCCATTCTCGTGACGGCGTGTGCGTGCGGCCCCGAACCTCACCGTCCGGTCAGCGAACCGTCGGCGCTCGTGCTGAGCGATTGCACGGTCCAAGACCTAGACGGGCGGATGCGGTGCGGGAGCCTCGACGTCTTCGAGAATCGGGACCTAGGCGCTGGGCGCATCATTCGCCTCAGGGTCGCCGTGCTGCCGGCGCGCGACGGAACGCTTAGCAAAGATCCCGTCTTCATCATCGTCGGCGGCCCAGGTCAGAGCGCCGTCGACAACGCCGCCAACTACGCGGCACTGCTCGCGCCGCTCCGCAGCGACCGCAGCCTAGTCTTCGTCGATCAACGGGGCACTGGTGCCTCGAATCCGCTTCCGTGCGATCTGTACTCTGCACAACCATCCGGGCCCCTCGGCGATTTCATGCCACCCGAGGCTGTGCGCGCGTGCCGGGCCGCTTTGGAGACGGCTGCGGATCTCCGGTACTACTCCAGTGAACTTGCGGCCGACGATCTCGATGATGTACGCGTCGCGCTTGGTTATGATCAGATCAACATCGAATCAGCCTCGTACGGCACGCGCGTAGCGCTCCTCTACATGCGTCGACATCCAACGCATGTCCGGTCAGCCGTACTCCGAAGCGTTTCACCACCGTGGGTAAAGCAGCCTCTCCACTTCGCCGAAGACGCACAGGCAGCGTTCGATTCGTTAGCGGCTGCATGCGACGCGGCGCCCCCGTGCCGTTCGACCTTTCCACACTTTCGGGAGGAACTAGGCTCAGTGCTCGCGCGGCTGGGAGCTCGCAATGTCACGGTTGAGCTGCCGGCGGCCGATACCTCATCACCGGCGCGTAGTATCTCCCTGAGCCGTGGCGCGTTCGCTGAAAAGGTGCGACTGATGTTGTACGCCCCGGAGGTCGCGAGCTTCCTGCCAGTCTTGGTTCATCTTTCTGCATCGGGCGATTTCCGTCCCTTTGCCGAGCTTGCAGACGAGATGGGGCAGCAGATCGCGGGGCTGGCGAGCATCGGTATGTACCTGTCCGTGACGTGCACGGAGGACGTCGCGCAGATCACCTCGACCGAGGCTGTCAACACTTGGCCGGGCACCTTTCTCGGTGACTACCGGGTACGGCAGCAGCGGGACGCATGCGCTCTGTGGCCGAAGGGTCGGTTGTCGGCCGACTTTGCCGCACCGATCCGGGTCAACGTCCCAGTGCTCTTGATATCGTCGATGATCGACCCCATCACACCCGCGCGGTGGGCGGACGAGGTGGCTCGTGGCCTTGTCAACAGCCGCCACATTGTAGTTCCGAATGCCGGTCACAGTCCCTCGAACAAATGTGTGATGCGTATTGAGCACGAGTTCATAAGGAACGCATCACATGAGGGTCTGGACCTAGGGTGTCTCGGCGAATTACGCAGACCGGCGTTTGCGCTGGAGCCGCCATGACCGCGAGTCGCATGGCACCGCGCCCACTGACTGTCATGCCACTTCAAAGCGGCCGCGAGCCAAGTTGAGCAACCGGGAAGATAGGTGACGAAGTTTACCGGGAGGATAGGTAACACTTCGTGCGGGTGGGGGGATAGCAGCATGGCTCAATCCCGGATGACCATGTCCCGTTCGTCGATCTTGGCCAGGAGCACCCTTCCGAAGTAGATCGACCAGATGCCATCGTCAGTTTCCTCGAGGCCGAGATGATGTTGTTTGAGCGCATTGGCGATGAAGAGGAGCTTGTGCTTGAACCGAAACGTGCCAGCGTTGGTCACCCGCTTGACCAGGAAGTGCCCCGGATATTCGAGCGGCGGGAGGTGGTCGGGAAAGGGCCGCGGTGAGGTGGTGTACTGCGAGCTGGGCGTCTGACCGCCGAGATACTCGTGGGGCCGTTCGTCGTTGTACAATGCCCGGAAGCGGTTGAAGGCGCGTTGCTACGCGGGGAGATCCGCCCGCGGCGGGCGACAGGCCCCGGCTTTCAGGGTCCGGTGCATCCGTTCATGGGCCCCGTTCTCCTGGGGTGACGCGGGATGAATGCACTGATGCTGGATGCCGAGCCGCATCCACCAGACGTTGAGCTGCGAGAGGCCATGGATGCCACAGGAGGCGAAGGGGACCCCGTTATCCGTCCGCATCGCCCGCGGCAGGCCGAACTCCCGGAACGCGCGCTCGAAAACCGGGCGGGCGCCCCGGCCCTTGATGTTCGGAAGCCCCCGGCACGCGAGCAGATAGCGCGTGTGTTGATCCCCGATCGTGAGCGGATAGCACCACACCCCGTCGCGGGTGGGGAACTGCCCCTTGAAGTCGGTGGTCCAGAGGTGGCGGCACGACGCCGGGATGCTGATGGGGGCGGCGTCGGCGCCGGGCCTTCACCAGGCCCTCCCGGGCGAGCAGGTCCCCGGCCGTACTCACGGCCGGCCATGCGGCCTCGGCGATCTCGGGATGCCGCGGGGCGAGCCAGTCCAGCAGCTTGCCGGGCCCCCAATCCGGGTGTCGGCGCCGCGCGGCGCACACCAGGTCGGCGATGTCCGCCGGAATGCGATGCGGACAGTGATGCGGGACATGGCTCCGGTCCTGCAGGCCGCGCCGTCCGTCCTCGTGGTAGCGGTCGAGCCACGTAGCCCGTCTTGCGACTGATGCCGTACCGGGCGCAGAACGCCGTCCGGGTGTAGAGGCCCCGCCGTTCGTCGGCGATGAAGCGTTCGCGTTGTTCCACGGATGATGTCTCCAGCCAGGGCATCGACCAACCTCCCCACCAAGGGTTGGCCGTGCAGTTTAGAAGGAGTGTCACCTATCATCCCGGTTTACTTTGTTACCTATCTACCCGGTTTGTACCAGTGCGGCCTAACATGGAAATGGAGCTGGCGAGCCGCGGCGCGGGCATCGGTTCAGCATAGTCGGCTCTCGGATGCGCGCCGCGGCTCGCAGCTCATTGCCGGTCCGTTAGACAGCACCCCAGCGTTGCGGTGAACATGCTGCGAGCGACAAGCGCGACAATGGCCGCACTCCTCCTTCTCGGCTGTGGCGACCAAGGCCCCACCGACGATCAAGCCGGCGCTCTTCGCGGGGTGTGGCGCGTCTTGCTGGATTCAACGATGGCTCCCCCGTACTCGCGGGACAGCCATTGCGCCATCTTCGCCTCAGACGGATCTCTGGTCTATGAGATCCGCAATTATCATCCGGAGGGCCGGCCCGCGGACAGCCTTGGTCGCCTCGAGCGGTTCCTAGGCTCCTTCCAGCGTCGGGCCGACAGTCTTGAGTGGTCGGCAACTCGTTGGCTCCGCTACTCTTGGTTGCAGCACCGCACCACGCCAATCGTCGTCGACACCATCGTCACCGGCATTGCCGTCAGTCAGCTAGACGTGAGTGATTCGGCGCTGACGATTCAGGGGCAACCCGCGCCGTTCCGCCTCCTCGCTCGCGACCCAACGCGCGTGGATCTTTGCGGCCCGCTTCCCTAGGAACATCTCCCATCGTGCTCTCTAACACGGTGCTTGCAGACGGACGGGCGCCCGACACCCCATTTGACAAGTCGCGGCCGCGCCCCGATGTTGATCGGTGGATGGCGCGGCCGCTCAGTTCCGTGTGGCGGCCGCAGCGTTTGCCGCCGATGGCGCGCTGCGGTTCATCGTCGATCTTCCCCCCGACGCGTGGCTTCTCAATCGGGACGGGCATCGCCTCCTGGGCGTGACGACTGACGCGAGCGGCGAGGAGTTCGTGGTCATATGGCGAGTCGTGACGGGCGCCAGGCCTCCGGGCGGCGGTTGGATACTGGGCGCGGGTTGACACCATGGTGCTGGTTGCCGACCAGCCGCGCCGGATCGGCCTCCTGATGCAAGTCATCTGTATCGGGTGACGCGCGCCGAACCCCTACCGGGTTGCGGCGGCCCGGGCGGCTCGAGCAAGCTGGGGTTGTAGCATCGATGCCGCCGAAATCAGCACGTGGCGCTCGTGGTGGCTTTCCGAACTCGGGAGTGCGGCGTTCCAGGCAAGGATTCACGATCCTCCACGCCTGACTGGCTTGCGGAGATGGTCCGCAGTGGGCGGGAGATTACGCCTCGTCAGGGATCGCTCGGTCTGTCGTCGCGCGGCCGCCGCCATGGACAGCGCGGGGCTGTTGGTCGACAACGAGGTCACCGTGTTTCGATCCCGCGGCTATTGGCTCGTCTCACAACGAGGCGAGACGCCGGTTAGCCTGTCGAGAGGCTACCGCGTTGTAGACACCTTTCCGCCTGAGGCCGAGTAGACGACCTTCGTCTCACGAGGGCGGCCACCACGGTTATCGTTGAGCCGTGTTCGACGTCAACGCTGTCATCGCATACCTGCTCGACGACCTGGGCGAAGTCCAGGCGTCGACCCAGAGCCAGATGGGCTATCGCCGGGCGGCACACGCCATCCTGCTGAACGAGTCCCCGGTGACGTCCCTGGTCGGGCCGGCCGGTGAGCTGCCGAAGATTCCCACCGTCGGCCCGAAATCGATGAAGGTCGTGGAAGAGGTCCTGGCCACCGGTCGATCGGCCACGGTCGAGGCGGCGGTCCTCGGCAGTGGCAAGGCCGCCGAAATCGAGAAGCGTCGGGCCCGCCGGATCAACTTCCTGAGCTTTGCCCAGGTGCTCGCCGCGCTGGACGACGACTCGCTGGTCGGCCCGACGCTGGCGGACTATCGGGGCGATTTCCAGATGCACTCGACGTGGAGTGACGGCACCCAGACCGTCGCCGAGATGGCGGCGGGGTGCCTGGCCCGCGGCTACCAGTATGCCGCGATGACCGATCACGGGCCCGGCCTGGCCAGCGCCCACGGGCGGGCGTTTGCCGACCTGGTGCAGCAGAAGGACGAGATCGACCGGATGAACACCGATTTCGGCGGCCGCTTCCTGATGCTCGCGGGGGTCGAGGCCAACATCCTGGTTGATGGCTCGCTCGATCTGGGACATGAGGAACTCCGCGCCATCGACGTCGTGGTGGCCGCGGCCCACTCCGATCTCCGGCTGCCCGGCGACCAGACGCCCCGCATGATCGCCGCCGTCCGGAACCCCGCCGTCCACATACTCGGCCACCCCCGCGGCCGGCAGCGGGCCCGCCGGTCAGGCATCGCCGCGGATTGGGATGCCGTGTTCGCGGCTGCGGCCGAGTCGGGGGTCGCGATCGAGATCGACGGCGACCCGGCCCGCCAGGACCTCGACTTCGAGACCGCGCGCGGAGCGCTCGACGCCGGCTGCGTCTTTGCGCTCGACAGCGACGCCCATTCGACCTCGGAGTTGGTCTATGCCCACATCGCCATCGCCCACGCCCGCCTGGCCGGCATTCCGGGCGATCGCGTGATCAACACCTGGCCGATCGAGCGGCTGGTCGCCTGGCTCGGAGATCGTCGATGAGAATCCCCACCGCGTCCGCACTCCTTGCCTTGGCTCTGGGCGTCTCCCGCGGCGCCTCGGCCCAGATCGTCAACATCGAAAGCGCCCGGATGCAGTCCGACACCAAGGCGTGGATGGGGAACATCAACGCCGGGGTGACGGTGATCCAGAACGTCGATCACGTCCTCCAGGTCGGCGCCGGGGCGCATCTCCAGTACAAGAAGGGCAAGGATCTCTGGCTGGTGCTGGGGAGTTACGACTATGGCAAAGTTGCGGCCCGGACCTACGCCGACAACAGCCTGCTCCATCTCCGATACAACCGGAAGCTGAACGACTGGCTCCGCTGGGAAGTCTTTGCCCAGGCCCAGAACAACATCGTCTCGCAGGTGACATCGCGAACCCTGCTCGGCACCGGTCCGCGGTTCAAGCTGGTGTCGGGGAAAATCCTCCGGGTCTACGCCGCCTCGCTCGTCATGCTGGAGAAGGAGACTGAGAACACCGACCCGCGAATCCGGCACCAGGACGCCCGGAGCAGCAGCTACCTGTCGTTTACGCTGACGCCGAGCCCGACGGTCGAGCTGATCGCGACGACGTACTATCAGCCGAGGCTCAGCCAGTTCAGCGACTACCGGGTCACCAACCAGAGCATCCTCAAGGTCCGGGCCGACAAACACTTCTCCCTGTCGGTCCGGTGGAACTATCTTCACGATCCGTTTCCCGCCGGCACCGTGCCCCGCACGTCCTATACTTTCGGCAGCGGCATCGACGTCGAGTTCTAGCGTGGCAGGCCGTCCTCGGATGGGGACACCTGTCTCGACCTGTGGACGGGCGCGGCGTGACAGGCGGCTGCAGCCGCCCCGGAGCAGCACCGGTGGCGGACGCGTTCCCTGCCGAGCTGCATCAGCTCCCGGCCTGGAGGTAGAGCCTGTAGGCGACTGCCAGTCGAACCCGGTGAATCGGGCGGCCGCGAGAGGACGGTGGAATCGGGCGGCTGGTAGAGAGCGTCACCCAGCCTGATGGTCAGTCGCTCCTTGGGGATCAGGGCCACCGAGTCGCGGACCATGTCGAGCGGATGGCGTCGATGGCGCGGCGGAGCACGGCGCGGGTTCCGGGGTCTTACCGAAAGGTCGGATCGTCAGCCGAGGGCCCGTAGGTCGCGGGAACTGTTGCGCCCAGCAGGCGCAAGTAGACCGTCATCTGCCCCCGGTGGTGCGCCCAGTGGTTGAAGGTGTCCTGAATCATCTGAAATCGCGGCGCCTCCTGGACGACCTTGCCACGACTCTTGAGCTGCCATACTGTCTGCAGGTGATCATCGGTGGTGCCCGCGAGCGCGGTGCGTGCCGCCACCAGCGATGCGTCGAGCGCCTGAATCAGCGCGGCACTCGTGGTCTTGGGCTCGCCGAGCATCTTCGAGCCATCCGTTGGCGCGACGTCCAGGTCGTCCCGCGTCACCTGCATCGCGAACCACGTCGGAATGGTCGCGACCATATCCGCCAGGTTGCCGAATTTCATCGACTTGGCGTGCGGTTTCCAGTCATACTTGTCTGCGGGAACCTTCAGCAGGACTTCGCGGGTGCGATTGGCCTCGCGGTCCAGCTCGGCGAGCAAATAGTCGGTGAGCTTCATCAGTGTTCCTTGGAGGGGGTTTTCGTCGCACGCCCGGCTCCGTTATCGCTCGAAGGGGCAAGTCAACAACGGTCAGGTTGCTACTCCGACGGGGACGCCCGGGCGGGGACAGGCGTGGTCGTACGCATAGGAGTAGAGCGGCAGGTCGCGAATGGGGATCTCCCGCATCGGGAGACGGGGCGGCGCGAGGCGGACGAGCGTCCAAGTGCCTGCGCCGAGGCGAATGGGATGCACCTTGTCGATGCCCTTGAACTCATGGTCGGCCGGCCATGCGACGACAACGTCTTCGGCGTGACCCTCGCACAGCCTGGCCCATTTCCGGCCGCTGAAGACGTCGAAATCGAGCACGTCGAAGACCTTGCGGTTCTTCTCGACGGCGGTTGCCGGAACGTCGTGCGTGGGTGGAGGGTTCAGGGGCTTTTCGCGGCTCGCCTGCGCGCCGGGTTCGATCGGAGCCAGGAGAGCGATAGCCGCGACGGCGGCCGGAAGGACCCGATTCGGTGCTCGCATGCCGGTGGTTCCATGGTTGAGAGTATCGGTCGCGAAGCGGTTTCGGAGGCGGCCCTAAGTCGCGATGAAGTCCAGGAGATCCGCGTTGAGCTGCGCCCGGTGGGTGTCCGTCACGCCGTGGGGGGCGCCCGGATACACCTTGAGGGTGGCATGCTTGACGATCTTGGCCGAGGCCAGGCCCGATGCCCCGATCGGGACGACCTGGTCCGCGTCCCCATGAATGACGAGCGTCGGCACGGTGATGGCCTTCAGGTCGTCGGTAAAGTCGGTTTCGGAAAACGCCTTGATGCAGTCATGGGTGTTCTTGAGCCCGGCTTGCATGCCTTGCCGCCAGAATGAATCGATCATTCCCTGCGACACCTTCGCCCCCGGGCGATTGGCGCCGAAGAACGGACCGCTGGCGATGTCCCGGTACAGTTGGGAGCGATCGGCGATGGAGCCGGCTCGAAGGGCGTCGAATACATCGATTGGGAGACCACCCGGATTGGCGGCCGTCTTCAGCATCAGGGGCGGTACCGATGACACCAGGACCATCTTGGCGACCCGTTTGGTTCCGTGACGGCCCACGTATCGGGCGATTTCGCCGCCGCCGGCGGAGAACCCGACCAGCACCACTCGATCGAGCCCGAGCCCTTCGATCACCGCCGCCAGATCATCGGCGTAGGTGTCCATCTCGTTCCCATCCCACGTCTGGCTCGAACGGCCGTGGCCGCGCCGGTCGTGGGCGATGCATCGGAACCCGTGTGACGCCAGGAAGTACATCTGCGCTTCCCAGCTGTCGGAGCTCAGCGGCCATCCGTGACTCAGCACGACGGTCCGTCCCACACCCCAGTCCTTGTAATAGAGGCGGGCTCCGTCTTTGGTCGTAATCGTGGTCATGGGCTTCTCTCCCTGGGGCGATCGGGTCGTCGACCGGTCCCCCGGCGAGCGCAGGCGAGCCGCGACCGGGAAAAAGTACGGTGCCGTTCGCAGCGGTACCATCAACCCAAGGAGCGAATTCGGAGCGGGGTCGGGGGGGGCCAGCCCATATTCCCGGGATCCAATGTGAAGGTTGGGCAATGACCGTCCGACAGCCTCCGCATTCGGACCCGGGAAGTCCGGAGCGGCCTCGAGCGATTGCCCGGGCCCCGGACATCGCCACCCAGATCGGGACGGACCGCCCGGGAGCGGCCGCGCGATGGGTCGACGAGCTATTCGCGACCGTCGCTGGCGGTCGCGTTGATCGCCAGGTCGGCAGGGTAGGCGGCTCAGCGTGACGTGAACAGGAGCATCGCGCCCGGGACGAGAAACAAGAGGAAGGTGGGGTCGGGCTTGATGAGGACAAGTCCTGCGACGCCGAACAGCAAGTATGCGACCGCGATCACGCGAACCGGCATCAGCAGGGCCGCTTCTCCCCTGAGCGCCCCGAGAACGCAAGAGCCGCGAGTGCCCCGAAGGTCATCATGGCACCTCCGGTGAAATGCCATGGCACGGCCAGGCCGGCGATCGCCCGCGCGTCCGCCTTCTGAAGCGCCACCTGTACCGCCGGCCAGCCCATCACTGAGTGCATGAGGCCGCTGGCGACCATCAACCCGCTGGCCACGAAGCCGGACACGGCTCGAATTCGGGACACCATCAGCACATTCGACTCCGGCGACATGCGTAGCCTCCACTGACATGGTCAACAGGTGACGACGGGGCGGGACATTCCTTCAGCCCGTGGTGCGCGCGATCTCGACATGGTAGCCGTCACCCGACGGGCTGTGTGATCCCATCGGGCGGTCGGGGGTCGCGCACAATGTGTAGCAGCGCGCCTTCGTCGTGGCAATGGCCGCGCCGGCCGAAGTGGGGCACCGGGATGCCCCACAAATGCGGGCGCGGTCGTTGCGGCGCCGCGTGCTCTGGCGGTACGCACGATCGCTCGCTTTTGCGGCAAGCTGGGCGTGTCGGACGAGGTGCGCGACCGGTTGATCGTGGCGGAGCGCCACCAGCGCCGCCACGCGGCGGCCGCGCCGCCGCGTCTCGAGCGCCTCGGCCGCGAGCTCTCCACGTTGCGGTCGGACTGGAGACATTTCGCGATCCTCGAACTGACCCGGGTGGGATCGTTCACACCGGACAGCCGCTGGATCGCGCGGGTACTGGGCGCGACGGTCGACGAGGTCAATGTCGCGGTGCAGCGCCTGCTGCGGTTCGGGTTGCTGCAGATGACGAGCGACCGTGCGTGGACGCCGACCTCACCCGCCGTCCTGGTGAGCCTCGACGGGTTTCTCGAAGCCGTCGCGTCCCGCCTCCCCTCGCTTCACCCACCCGACGGGCGAGGACAAGCAGTGCGGGGAGATACCCGGCCCGGCGACCGCGCTGAGACGACCATTGCGGTCGACTCGCGCCGAGTCGACCAAGCGATCGAGATCATGGATCGGTGTCGCGCTGAGGTCACCACGCTCCTCACGAGCGCCGACCCCAAGGACGATGTCTACCGACTCTCGATCAGCCTGGTGCCCGTCACCACCACCAAACCATAACAGGAGGATCCATGGGACATCCCGTTGCACACTGGCAGATCCTTGCCAAGAAGCCCGACGAGGCCGCGGCCTTTTACAGTGCCCTGTTCGGCTGGAGCGCGCGCGCAGCGAACCGGCTCGGCTATCGCGAGATCTCCACGAACGCGCCCGACACCATCGATGGCGGGATCTGGCCATGTCCGCCTGGACCAACTCGGGTCGCTGGGCCAGACGGGCCCATGAGCCGCGCCGCCACCCGGGCGGCCAGACCCTGCCCTGGCTTGGCGGCCAGCTCGCGGAGCGCCGCCGGAGCCGAGCGATGCGCCGCTCGGGCGGCGATCTCTTCCATCAGGGCATCCTCCAACCGCTCATCAATATCCGCCGGATACGGCTTGCCGGCGCCGAGATGTTCGGGCCAGTCACGCGCCTCGGTCACGAACTTCCGCGCCGCACTGAACCGCCCGGCACCAAGCGCCTCCACCGCGCGCATGACCTTGGCCTCGCGATAGAGATTCCGCGCCTCGCCGGCCCCTTCGTAGGGGAGCACGTTCATCGTCGAGAGCAGCTGGTCGGCCTCGGGGTATTGGGCATTCCGGATCAGGGCGGTGGCCAGCAGCATGCCCATGATGTAGTCGCCCGGGCGGCGGGCGGCATAGCTCCGGGCCAGCGTCAACGCTTCGGCCGCGGCGCCGCGCTGCAGGGCACGGTTGATCAGGAGCCGGCCGACCCGCCAGTCGTCGGGCGCCAGATCCCGGGCCCGGGCCAGGTCGTGGTCGATGGCATCACCGGCGCCGATCGCGGCGCGGGCGGTGTAGAAGGTGGCGTCGTCGGGGCGGTCTCCCACGCTCTGGAGGAGGCGGCCGGCCGAGGCCGTGTCGCCCGCGGCCCAGCGGACCAAGGCGCGATAGTAGGACGGCTTCCAGCTCCCGCCCTGCTCCACCGCCCAGGCAAACACCGGATCGGCCTCGGCGCGGAAGGGGAATACCATGAGGGTCGAGGCGCGGTTGGCGGCGGCCAGGAGACTCAGCGCATCGTCCCGGCCCAGGCGATGGTGGAGCCAGGCCCGCCAGTAGAGCGCCTCGGTGGAGTTCCCGACCACGGCCACGCCGCTGTCGGATTCCTGCGGGCGGGAGGCCAGGGCCAGGAGGCTGTCGGCTTCGGCGCCGCCGCCGCCGGCCAGGTACCAGGCGGCGGCTTCTAGGATGCTTTCGTTAGGCATTTCGCCGTGGAAACCCGCCAGGAAATCGGCCACCGCGGTCTGCCCCGCCAGCACGCCTTCGAAGTGGCCGACCACGTTCAGCGGGTCGATTGTCAGGAGCGTGCCCCGATAACCCGGGGCACCGGCCTGCGGATCGTTGGCCTGGCGCTGGATCCAGGCGCCGAGCGCCAACTGGTCGGGGTTCAGACCAGCCCAGTACATCGCGGCCAGGTGGCGCGCGGCGGCCGCCCGTTCCCCGCGGCGGAGCGCGAGGCGTGCGGCCGCGATGTTGGCCGCCGCCCGGAACTCCACCGACTGCATCGCGATGTCGAACCCGTCCTGTGCATCCGCCAACCGCCCCGACCGCGCGTTGGCAAGCCCATAGTAGTAGTTAGCCGCCGGGTCATAGGTATCGATCGACAGCGCCCGGCACGCCATCCGGATCGCCAGCGAATCGTCCAGCGCCCGATACGCCAGCGCCGCCCGCTCGGCCAGCGCGGGCACGAAGTTCGAATCCCGGGCCAGCGACTGATCGATGAACCGCGTGGCCGCCAGGTACTCGCGGTCCCGCATCAACTCCTTGCCGCGGAGGTAGAGCCCGTAGGCGGACTGCCAGTCGAACCCCGGCGATGACTCGAGCGGTCGCGAGAGTGCGGTGGAATCGGGCGGCTGGTAGAGCACCCCGTCACCCAGCCGGATGGTCAGGCGGCCCTCGGGAATCTCCGCCACCGAGTCGCGGATCACCTCGAGCGGATGGGCGTCGATGGCGCGGCGGAGTACGGCGCGGGTGCCGTTCCAGACGGTGAGCGAGTCCGTGAACTCCGCCACCGGCTGGAGCGCCAGCACCAGGCGGCCGTCGCCGCGGGTCAGGTTGATCGCCGCGCGGTCGTTGGCCGAGGTGATGCCGCCGGTGCCGACCACGGGGTACCAGTACTCGGTCCAGCGGTCGGTGGTCTTCGGCACGAAGCCGCGGTGCTTGAACGGCGTGAAGGTGCTCTGCTCCGCCGTCTGGTTGAAGAGCCGGCCCGACTGGACCTCCACGTACTGGCCGTCGGTGTCGGTCAGGAGCTTGTCCCAGATCATCCCCTGCCGCGACAGGCCCCAGATCCAGATCTTCTTGCCCGGCTTCTCATTCCTCGGCGCCCAGCGGACCATGCCGAGTTCGTCCTGGTGCCAGTAGGCGCCGAAGAAATCGGTGTAGGCGCCAAAGACGTGATACGATTTGTAGCCGCCGAAGTCGTTGGCGTCGTACCGGGAGATCGGGCGGCCGTTCTCCTGGTTCACGGGCCAGGAGGCGTGTTCGCCGCCGTGGCCCATGTACGAGGTGCCGGGGTAGCTGAACTCGAGGCCGCCGGCCGCCTTGATGCCGGTGTTCATCCAGGTGTAGTACGGCTCCTCGAGATCGGAACCGTTGTACCAGGTGGAGCTGGTGGTGAAATAGGCGCCGTTGGCAGGGAGGCGGATGGTCAGGCTCCACCGGGTCCGGGTCAGCAGATCGAGCGCCCCGATGGTGCACTCGGCGTCGCCCCCGGGGACAGTGGGCCGGATGTAGTAGTCCACCGGTCCCGCCACCGTGGGCGTATGGCCGATGATGCCGTAGTTGGCTTCGATGCCGCCGCTGGTCCATGGGCCCCGCATGGCGATGTCGCGGAACTTGACCACCGAGTTGAAGTAGATGAACGAGCGGTTCGACTTCTTCTCGATGGCGGCCCAGATCTTCCCGCCGATCTCGGGCAGAATGATCAGCTTGAGGTAGCGGTTCTCGAGCTCGATGGTCTTCCAGGTCTTCGGGCGGCCGGTGTCGGTAAAGCCGTCGAAGCGGAAGTAGGGATAGATCCGGCCCACGATCGGGTGGGGATTCGGATCGCTGTAGGGATAAGTGGTGAAGACGCGAGTGGACTCGCGGACGGTGGCCCCCGCCCCGGGAGCCACCTGGGCGCGGGCCGCCCGGCTGGCGCCGGCCGCGGCGATCATCACCAGCAGGCCGGCCGCGCGGTTCACCTGGGCGGCGCTGGCTTCATGTCCGCGAACTTCCCGCCCAGCGCCGCCTGGCGCTGATGGGTCACGAGCGGATGCGCCGACTCGATCGCCGCGATCCGCCAGCCTGCGCCGGCGTTCCGGACCACGATCTGCTGAACCCCCGGCAGCTCGGTCACGGTCCCGGTGGTATCCGTGACCGTCTCCGCATACCGCGAGGTGATCATTGCCAGACCGGGTGCCAAGGGCGTGATGACCGGATTCCGGAACTCGAGCCGGGTGCCCTTGATCCAGGCCGGCTGTGAGACCACCTCGCTGGCGGGAATCAGCGAGTCCAGGGTCTGCAGCACAACCGGCTCGTCACCGCCCAGATCCGTGGACATCACCACGTCGGGCGCCAGGAAGCCCGCCATGGCCTCGCGGGCCTTGCCGCCGATGGGCGGGGCCGAGAGGGCGGCGCCGTAGGCATCGAGGAAGGTCCGTACGCTGTCGCGGATCGAGGTGGTCTGCTCCGGCGTCAGCGGGACAGATCCGTTACGGGTGGCCGGTGCACCGGTGCAGGCCGCGAGGCCTCCAGTCAGGACGAGCAACGCACGAAGATTCATCCCGAATCCTAGTATGGCTACGGCTTTGCGTCGAGAAAGTCGTTCACCATTGGGACGATGATGGACATGCGCTCCATCAGTGTCACGTGAGTGGTGTTGGGCAGGATGGCCAATCGCGATGCGGAGCGTGGCCTGATGTCGCCGTGGATCTCGCCACCCTTCAGGCGAAACATCTCCGTGACGTGCGCGAGCCGCACGCCATCGGCGTCGCCGTGGATGAACAACATGGGCGCCGTGGTGGCTTCAAGCTTGTCGGCTCCGAATTCGGCCCCTTTCGAGGACGTGGCCATCATGTGCTGGACGAAGCGCGGAAAGGCATCCGGCGTCGGGCTCAGCTTCATGTACTCAGTTTCAATGGGCGAGCCTTTGAAGACGTCCGCCGTGAGTGTCGAGAGGGCCTCGGCCCCTTCCGTGCCCACGCCATCACGGCGGAAGTAGGACGAAATGATGACCGCCTTTCGCACTTTGTCCGAATGCCGGATCGCCATCTGCATCGCCACGGCTCCGCCCATGCTGTAGCCGATGAGGTCCGCTCGCGCGATTGCGAGATGCTCGAGCAGCGCGGCCACGTCGTCGGCGAGGTTTTCGGGGGTGATGTCGCGTGGGCCATCCGCCGTGCGGCCGTGACCTTGCATTTCGACGGCAATGACTTGCCGTGTTTTGGAGAGCTCGCTGATCCACCCGTCCCAGTTGTTCGTGATGGTCATGAAGGCGCCGTGAAGCAACACCACCGGTTCGCCGTCGCCGTGGATTTCGTAGTACATCTTGAGTCCATTGACTGGCGCGTAGCCGGTCGCGGGCTTCTGCTGCGCCGACGCGTCAGCCGCTACGAGCGTCATCAAGAGGAAAGCTGTCTTCCGCATGCCTGGTGCAACGCCGTGTGATCGAAACACTTCTTGCAACGTCATCTTGTCTCCGTACTTGATCTCAGGCTGGCGAGAAGCTCGTCGAGCTGGTCGAGCGCCTCGGGCATCGCCCCCGTCGATCCGGAGTCAACCGCTTCTTTCGAGGGATAGAGATCGTGCACGATCAACAACGTCTTGCCGGCGTGTTCCTCGAAGGTCACCGTGGTGATGGTCTTGCCTTCGTCTCCTTCCTCATTGGTCCAAACGAGGCGCGAGTGCGGTGTCACTTCGAGGTACGTGCCGAAGAACTCCATTGTCGAATCTTCGTGGCGAAACGCCAAACGATACTGCCCCCCGACGCGAACATCCATGTCGCAGGAAAGCAGGTTCAGCCCATACGACTTGGGTACCCACCACCTCCTGAACAGTTCCGCCGTGGTCCACGCCTCGAACACGAGGCGCGCCGGACCGTTGACGGTCCGGGTGACGACGAGTTCACGCTCGGACTTCCGTTCCACCGTCGTGGGGTTCTTCGCGGGGGTGGCTTCACGTTCTCGGCTTGCGTCCATGTGCCTTCTCCTTTCGTGTCAATTCCTCGACAACAATATCCAACTCGTCGAAGCGCGCGGCCCAAAGCCGGCGATACCTCTCGATCCATGCCGCCTCTTCTTCCAGTCCGCGCAGCCCGAGCTTGCAGGTCCGCACGCGCCCAACCTTCTCCGTGCTGACGAGCCCCGCTTGCTCTAAGACGCCTACATGTTTCCTCATGCCCGTAAGGGTCATGTGGAACCTCTCGGCAAGGGCACTGATCGAAGCGTTCGCGCGGCCGAGGTGCTCCAGAACCCCGCGTCGGGTGGCGTCCGAGAGCGCGCCGAACGAGGCATCGACATGGGCGTGTCTATACTGAACCATATGGTTCAGTATAGCCGCATGAGTGACCGCATGCAACAGGCTGAGCGCCCTGTCCGCCACCAGCCAGGCAAGGGCCCGCCCGGCCGGTCAGCGGGCATCGATCACCAGCAGCCAACCCTTGCCGGGCTCGACCGGGATCCGCTCCCCGGCCGCAAAGGTCCGGGCCGTCTGCAGCCCGGCCGCGGCTGGGACGGAAAAGGTGGCGTGGGTCGAGTCGATGCCGAGCGCCTTCCAGTCAATCGCGAGCCGTACGCTGGTGGCCTCCGCCGCCCAGCTGGCGACGGCCACGAGGGCGCGGCCCTTCCGGCGGAACGTGGTGGCAAGCACGTCGGCGCGGTCCGTGTGCACCGGAGCCTTTGGTGACCAGTAGCCCAGCATCTCGGAGCCCTTGATTCCGAAATCGTCCCAGACTTTCCAGATCGGGCGGGGGTCGGCGTTGTCGCTCCAGGGCATTCGGTTGGTCATGCCGTAGAGCATCCCGCGCCACGGATTCCCGCCCCCTTCCAGCATCTCGCCCATCAGGCCAAAGGGAATGCCGGACACCTCGGTCAGGAAGAAGTCGGGGGAGTTGTGTTCGTAGTCGAAGTGTTCCCCGAACCAGAGGCGGTTCAGGTAGGGGAAGTGTTCCAGATATAGGACGGCGCTGTTCTGGAACCCGTCGCGCTCGTTGTACTGGTTGGCGGAGTGGAGGTCGATGATGCCGGGCCGGCCTGCCTGGACCAGCATCCGCTTGACCCGCTTCATGGTGGTCCGATCGAAGGCCACGTCGTCGAGGTAGAGGCCGTCGATTCCGACGTTCTTCACCAGCCAGTTGATCCCTTCGACGTAGTAATTGTGCCAGCGACTCATCCCGCTGTTGATGAGCGCGGCGTCCTTCAGTTCCGGCACGAACCAGGCGGCGATGTAGTCCTCGCCGACATGTTCCTGGAGCCAGGAGTATCCCCCGCCCTTTCCCGGGCTGTAGATCTCGGTGCCCAGGCTCCGCATCGGGAAGGTTTCCCAGGCGCGGTTCGAGAGTTCGCGGACGGTGTTGTAGATCTTGACCGAGAGGCCGCGTTTGTGGGCCTCGTCGATGTACGCCTTCATCTCGCGGTGGGCAATGAAGGGGTAGTTGATGAACGGGTTGATCGGGGTGGCGTGGTGGACGTTGATGACGTTCGCGCCGGTGGCCGCCACCGAATCGAGCGGGGCAAATTTGTGAAAGAACCGGTGGCTCCACTGGTATTCGGCATCGATCGGGTGAAACGGCGTGATCAGGAAATGCACGTCGAACACGAGCGAATCGCCGGCGGCGAGGGTGCGGGCACCGGTAGAGGCCCGGACCACCACCCGCTCGCCCTCTTCACCCACCGTGATGCCGCCTCGGCCCCCGTTGCCCCAGGAGGTGGGGAGGTTGAGCGGCTTCTGGAGGTAGAAGTTGGTGTTGAGGGGGCGAACGTAGTTGTCGCTCCGGAGCGAGAACCAGAGGCCGGCGTTGACGCCGCCGATCCAGGCGCCGTCCTGGTTTCTGCGGGCCACATCCCAGGTCCAGTCCACCCGGAGCGGGCGGCGCTGGCCCTTGAGCCCCAGTCCCATCATGTGGGTGGCGGCGGCGGGGGCCAGGGGCATCACGAGGCGGATGTCGTCGGCGTTCAGGGCGGCCTTGGCGCGGAGGACCATCCGGTAGCGGAGGTAGCCGTCGAACTCGAGGGCGCCACTGACGTTGAGCGTGGCGGCGGGGCTGGCCGAACGGCTGGTCCATTCGACGGTGCCGAGGTCGCGGCGGGTAAAGCGCACGGCGCCCGGGGTGAGAGGGGGCTGGCCGGCCAGTTCGAACCGGAGCGGTGCCGCGAGGACCGGGTTGGGCCCGGTGGTGTAGCCCGTCATTTCGGGCGTGAAGTACGTGTCGATCCGGTCGGGGAGGCCGCCGGCGCCTAACGTGACGGTTCGGCCCAGGAGCCTGATGGTCCGGCCGGTTACCGCGAGCGGGCGGTAGGGCGCGATGACGTCGTTCCGTTGACCCAGGGTGGAGTTGAGCCAGGCCAGCCGGGTTTGGAGTTCGGGGGTCGAGGCGCCGCCGTCGGCCGCCACGGCTGCGTCCACCGTTAGGGTGATCGGCACAACCGTGGTCGGCGTGCCGGCGGCCCTGACGGTGGCGGTCCCCTGGTAGCGGCCAGCCGCGGTGCTCACGGGCACGGCAATGCCTGCCCACATGGCCTGCACCCGTCCGGCGGGCACGGCCACGCGGGTGGCGAACGGTTTCCCGTCCCAGCCGATGCCGCCGGTGTTGAGCACCGTGGTGTTCCGGGCGCCGATTCGTCCGGGGAGAAAGTCGAGGAATGCCGGTCGGTCCGGTGGTCCGGCGGGGCCGGTCAGGTCCGAGAGTTCCACGGTCACGCTGTCGAGGGCCTGGACCGCCATCACGCCGAGCTGGAACGCCACGAACTCTCCGCGCCGGCCTTCGGTCGTTAGGCCCCCTCCCGGACCCCGCTCAGCCCAGCGGAGCGGGATCTGGTGGGTCATCCGGATCACGTGGCGGCGGTCTTCGGGGAAGACCAGGAACGGCCGCTCGGGGTTCGCGGCCAGCATCCGCGCCGTTTCGTCGGGGCTTGCCACCACTTCCATTGGGAAGAAGCTGTTCAACGAGTCGATCGCCTCGATCCGGACCACGTTTGCGGCCACGGGCGTGGTGGCGCGGGCCAGCCAGGCGGAGTCGGCGGTGGCGCGGACCGGGAGGTACTTCACGTTGGGGTAATTCGACCGGCCGCCGGACTGGTAGGGGAGGTAGTAGACGTCGTAGCGGCCGGGGCCGGAGGCTGGTTCGAAGGTCACTTCCCCTTCGAGCTGGGTGGAGCGGCCGCGGAGGACGTTCAGGATCGGCTTGCCGGTGCGGGTGTCGATGACGATCAGGCCGCGGTCTTCGGGATGGCGGTCGCGGCGGCGCCAGGGGATCAGGGCGCGGGCGGCTGGGCCAGGGGTGGAGACCAGGAGGACGGCGCGGTGGTTGCCGAGGGACTCGGAGTCCCAGGCGGAGTCGGAGACAGTGAAAGGGACGGCTCCCTGAGCGGGCGCCTGGGCCTGGGCCGTGTGGGCGAGGGCCAGGAAGGCGAGGGCCACAGCAATCAATCGGGGCATGATGGGGGTCGGTGTTGGAGCCGAGGCAATATACCGGTTGGGCGTGGGCAGGCTGCCCGCCTTGGTCTCTTCCACCGAACGGCAGTATCATTTGGGCAGGGAGGACGCTCGTGATGACCCTGTCCATTCACTTGACTGACGATGCGGAACGCCGCCTTCGGGAGGCTGCGGATCGCCTCAAGATTCCGATCGACCAACTGGCCGCGGCAGCGCTGCGGGACTTCGTGACCCAGCCGGCGGCCGATTTTGAGGCCGCGGCCGCTCGCGTACTGGGCGCCAACCAAGAGCTCTATCGACGCCTCGCCTAGGTGCGGTACCTCTCGTTGGGCGAGGTGCTCATCCTTCATGACCGGCTTCTGGCGACCTCCGGCGGCGCGGCCGGCATCCGCGACCTTGGCGCGTTAGAGTCTGCTGTCGCGCAGCCGCGGATGACCTTCGGCGGCCAGGACCTTTATCCTGACCTGCTCACCAAGGCGACAGCGCTGGCTTTTTCCCTGATCCAGAACCACCCGTTCATCGACGGGAACAAGCGGATTGGACATGCAGCCGCTGCCACTCTGTTGCTGCTCAACGGGTTCGACCTCGTGGCCACGGTCGATGAGGCCGAGGCGACAATCCTCGGCGTGGCATCCGGGTCGCTAAGCCGGGACGCCCTCGAGGCCTGGCTCCGAACTCACGTCCACCGCCTCTAGCTCCTTGCCGGGGGCCTTCGAACCACAAGGAATCCATCGGATGACCGTCACCCGCCGTCGCTTCGTCGAGACTGCCGCGCTCACCAGCGCCTTCGCCTCGCTCCCGAACACCGTCCTTGCCCGGATCCGCCCGGCCAACGCCCCGCTCCGAATCCTGATCCTCGGCGGCACCGGGTTCATCGGACCCCATCAGGTCCGGACCGCGATCGCCCGGGGCCATGCGGTGACCGTCTTCAACCGCGGCCGCCGCGGAAGCGAGGGGCTCCCGGCCGGCGTCGAGCAGCTGACCGGCGACCGCGAGACCAACGACTACGCTGCGCTCAAGGGCAAAACCTGGGACGCCGTCATCGACAACTCGGCCTACGTGCCCCGGTGGGTTCGCGAGGCGCGGACCGCGCTTGAGAGCTCGGTGGGGCAATACGTCTACACCTCGACGGCCAGCGTCTACGCCCTCCCGAACGCCGGGGTGGTGGACGAGGACGCCCCGCTCGCGACCCTCGCCGACCCCACCACCGAGAAAGTCACCGACGAGAGCTACGGCGGACTCAAGGTCCTCTGCGAAGCGGAGGTCCGCCGATTCGGCGGTGTGGTCACGATCGTGCGACCGCACTACATCGTGGGCCCGGACGATCCGACCGATCGGTTCACCTACTGGCCGGTCCGGGTCAAACGCGGCGGGGAAATGCTGGCGCCCGGTGCGCCCCAGGATCGGTTCCAATTCGTGGACGTCCGGGACTTTGCCGCCTTCCTGGTCCACCTGATCGAGCGGCGCACGGCCGGCACCTTCAACGCGGTGCGGCCGGCCGTGCCGCTCCGCCAGGTGCTCGAGACGATCCGGAAGGCCACCGGCGCCCCGGTGACTTTCACCTGGGTGGAGACGCCCTTCCTCCAGGAACGCAAAGTCCAGATCCCGATGTGGGACCCGCCGGTGGGAGAAGGACTCGGCGGAATGGCCACCAGCGCCAAGCGGGCCGAAGCGGCCGGGCTCCGCCGGACCCCGCTCGAGACCACGGTGCGGGAAACCCTGGCCTGGTGGGAAGCCGAGCCTGAGGCGCGGCGAGCCAAGCCCCGGGCATTCCTTCCGACCGAGAAGGAGGCCGAGGTGTTGGCCGCGTGGCACGCGGCCAAAGGTTAGGTCGAGAAGGAATCCCATGAACAGACGCCAGCTCCTGGTCGGATTGGGCGGAGCGGCGTTTATTCAGCCGCTGCGCGCCGCAACACTGCAGCGCACGCCAACCCCCAGCACCCGCGGTGACGGGTCGCGGCGTGGCGACGAGGCGATCCTTGACCCGGAGTTGCCGATCATTGATCCGCATCACCACCTCGGCGCGAAGTATCTGCTGGACGACCTGCTTCGAGACACCGGCAGCGGCCAAAGGCAGCGGCGGGGTTCACCCACTTCCTCACCGTGGCTCGGAACCTGATGTTCCAGCCGAATGTCGGGGTCGCCGGCGTGGCGCTCATCGTCGTGCACGCGCGGACGAATCGAATTACCGAGCTTCGGCCCCTAATGGCGGCGGTCGTCGAGGTGCTGCCCACGGCAGCGCCGGGGCAGGTCGTCCACGTTGGTGTCTAACAAAGAATTGGAGCCGACGAATCCGCTGCGCGTCTTCGCGGCTCAATTCTGACCGGTTAGGCCGCTGAGCGGGCTTGGGGGTAGATTGTGACGATGGGTTTGTCGTTCGGGTGGGATCCGCGCGTAGCGGTCGCCAACAAGAAGAAGCACGGCGTGGGCTTCAAAGAAGCCACCACGGTGTTTGGCGATCTTTGACGTGCAGGGCGAACTGCAAGGTGCACTCACCAGCATGATGAGCCTCACATCGATTGTTGGTCCGCTCCTCATGGCCAACGCCTTTGTAGTGGTTCAGCCAAGACCGCACTTTCGGTTGGTTTGACGAAGCTACACTTTCCCCTCATCACGTACGTCGGGCCGCCGGTGCGCGCTCGGCACAAGGAGCATCCACCGATGAACGTCTTCCTTTGGGTCGTCCAAGTCGCACTCGCCCTGCTGTCCTTCGCAGGCGGGGCCACTAAGGTTTTCAAATTCGACTCACTGGCCACGATGCCGGCGATGGGCGCACTCTCTCGCAGTGCATGGGGCGCGCTAGGCGTGTTCGAAATGGCGTGTGCGGTCTTGCTCATCGTCCCCGCTGCAGCGAAGTGGAACCCGAGCCTCACCCCGTTGGCCGCCGTCGC
>JANMXA010000107.1:0-3407 GCA_031394255.1 Gemmatimonadota bacterium | reverse complement strand
GGAGCTACATCGTCCGGATGGATCAGCCCTACTCGCGGATCGCGGACGCGCTGCTCGACTATCAGTTCTGGAGCCCGGACGACCCGCAGAAGAACGCTTATGATGACACCGGCTGGACCTTCCCCGAGGGATTCAGCGTCCAGGCTGTTCGGATTACCGACCCCGGAGTGCTCGACGTGCCCATGGAGAAAGTGACCGGCGCCGTCAGGGCGCCCGGCGGCGTCGTTGGCCAGGGCCCGGTGGTCGCGATCAATCAGAACGCGGACAATGCGCTCGCCACGCTCCGTTACCAGATGAAGGATGCGGACATCCAGGCTTCCGAGGAGGCGTTCGACGCCGCCGGGAAACACTTCGCGCGGGGTTCGTTCCTGATCCGCGGTGCCGACGGCGCCGCGCTCGAGCGCACACTTGCCGAGTTGGGCCTCCGGGGCGTGGCGCTGGCTGAGCCGCCGGCGGTGAAGACGCACCCGGTGCGGGCGGCCCGAGTCGCGATCATGCACACCTGGACCGGAACCCAGACCGAAGGCTGGTGGCGGCTGGCGTTCGACTTCAACAAGATTCCGTTCGACTACATCAGCACCCAGGACGCGGCGAAGACCGCCGATTTGAACGCCAGGTACGATGTGATCGTGTTCCCCCCGGTGAGCGGCCCCGCGGGCCAGGCGATCATCGCCGGGTTGCCGATGTGGCGGAACCCGATGCCGTGGAAAAACTCACCCGAGACGCCGAACATCGGGACCTGGGCGCAAACCGATGACATCCGGCCGGGCCTTGGCTGGGAAGGCCTCCAGCATCTCGAGCAGTTCGTGGCGAAGGGCGGCGTGCTGATCGGGGCGGTCAACACGGCTGAGTTCGCGATCCAGTTCGGGCTGTCGCAGGGCGTGACGACCAACAGCACCAAGGGCAAGGTCGTGGGATCGTTCCTTCGATCCCGGATCGTCGACGACCGGAGCCCGATCACCTACGGCGTGGCCGACAGCCTGGCGGTGTATAGCGACGAAGGCGCGAGCTTCAGTGTCAGCAACAGCAGCGGCGGGCGGTTCTTCCGCCGGCCTGGCGGCGTCCCCGTCCGCCCCACCGGCCGCGGCCGCCAGGACGAGGACGATGCGGTCCAGGGCCGCCTCCCGCTCGCCCCCCGGTTCGAACTCCCGGTCCGACCGGAGGTTCAACCGTGGCAGATGACGCCCCTGACCGATGAGCAGCTCCGCAATCCGGTCGGGATCATTCCGCCCGCCGAACGGCCCCGGGTCCTGGTCCGTTTCAGCGACCTGCCGGAGCTGCTGGTATCGGGATTGCTCGAGGGTGGGATGGACATCGCCCAGCGGCCGGCCGTGGTGGACGTGCCGCAGAAGCAGGGCCACGTGGTGCTGTTCTCGATCAATCCGATGTATCGGGGCGAGACGATCGGGACCTATTCGCTGGTGTTCAACACCTTGCTCAACTTCGACAACCTGAACGCCGGCCGGGTGGTCGACGACAAGTAGCCGGACCCGCGCAGAGTCCTGAGAAGTCGACTCCTTATAAGGGGTTCCTCGGCGAAACGCCGTCGATTGTCAGTCGAGCCGGAGCGCGTCCGTCGGACTGCTCCGCACCGCCGCGCGGGCCGGAAAGTACGTCGCCACCAAGGCCGCCACCACGACCAGGCCGGTGGCGGTGGCATACACCGGGGCGTCCCGAACACCCACTTGGAAGACGAGGGCCCGAAGCACCCCGGCTACCGCCCACGCCCCAGCCAGACCCACCACCGCACCCACGACCACCAGCTTCATCCCGTCTCCCACCACCAACCGGACCAACTCGGCCGGCCGGGCGCCTAACGCCAGCCGGACGCCGAGCTCTCGGCGCCGGGCCTGGACCGTCATGGCAATCACGCCGTAGAGCCCCAGCACCGCCAGCAGCAGCGCCGTGCCGGCAAAGGCGCCGATCAACAGCAGAGTAAATCGCTGCCGGGCGAGCGAGCGACTGAGAACCGCGGCCAGGGTCCGAGCGTCGGTCAGCGCCACGGTCGGATTGACCTCGCGAACGGCGTTCCGCACCGCCGCCACCATGGTGGCCGGAGAGCCGGCGGTCCGGACCACCAGCGTGAGCCCCGGATACTGATACTGGTTTTCCGGCAGGTAGATCGCCGGGGCGGGCGGGTCTTCCAGGGCGCCGAACTTCACGTCGTCGACCACCCCGATGATCATCCGCGGCGGTGCGTTGGCCACCATCTCGAATCCAACTCGAATCAATTGACCGACCGCGGGGCCGTTTGGAAAATTGGCGGCCGCCAGGGCCCGGCTCACTATCGCGACAGGCGCGCCGTCGACCCGGTCCCGGGAATCGAACACCCGGCCGCTCACCACCGGAATTCCAGCGGCCACGAAATAATTCCCCGCCACGACGGAATAGGCGGCCGGAATCGCGTCCTCCGGCCGAGCTGGTTCCCGTCCGACGATGACGAAGCTGCTGCCCTCGACGGTGCCCGAGAGCGGAAGACCGCTCACCGCCCCGACGGCCGTTACCCCAGGCAACTGCCCGACCCGCGCTTCCACCTGCTCGAAGAAGCGGGCCCACTCTGGTCCGTAGATCGCCGGGTTGAAGGGAGGTGTGATCGAGAGACCGATTTCCGCGGCGAGGGCGTGGTCCGCTTCGAAGCCCGGCCGAACCCCCTGGATCATCACGAAGCTCCGGAGCAGCAGACCGGCCGCGATCAGGAGGACGACCGAAAGGGCCACCTGCGCCGTCACCAGCACGCGGCGACCCAGACCGGCGCCGCGTCCGGCGGTGGTCCGGGCGCCGCCCCCGTGGAGGGCATGCGCCGGGTTGGCGATCCGGAGACCCCGAATGGCGATGACACCGAAGGCGAGACCCGAGAGCAATGCCACGATCAGGAGGGCGACCCCCACCGCCGGACCGAATCCCACGTCGGCCGCCCGCGGCAAATCGGTCGGGGCCAGTGCCAGCAGCAACCGAGTGCCCCACCACGTTCCGGCCGCGCCCAGCCCACCGCCGAGGATCGCCAGGACCAGGGTCTCGGTCACCAGTTGCCGGGCCACCCGGGGCTGCCCGGCGCCGAGGGCCAGGCGGACGGCGAATTCCCGCTGCCGGTCGCTGACCCGCGCGGAGAGCAGACCCGCCACATTGGCGCAGGCGATCAGCAGCACCGCCACGACCGCGCCTAACAGAAGCCAGAGCCCGCGTTCCACCGGCTGAGCGGCCTGGGCCTTCAGATCCACGACCTCGACACCGATCTGCATTCCGAAGTTGGCCCGCTTCAGCACGTCTCGAACGATCGATTGAACGTTGTCCTGGGCTGCCGGGCGCGACATTCCCTCCTTCAACCGGCCGACGACCGCGATGTTCTGGGTCCCGAAATTCTGCCGCTCCTCGCCGGACCAGACCAGTGGAGTCCAGAAATCGGAGCG
>JANMXA010000106.1:0-39275 GCA_031394255.1 Gemmatimonadota bacterium | reverse complement strand
CTTCATTGTACTGCCCCGAGAGTTCCCACGCCAGAGCAAACCGCTCCACGGCCGCCCCACAGGTGACAACCTACCGATGTTGCAGTCGTCGGGAGGCTCTCGTCTCCAGGGTGCGCGAGTTGGCATCGGCCCGGGGCCATCTGGGAGGCGACACCGGCCTGATCCCGTCCTGTTGTCGGCCGATCCGCTGGCGGACTTCCGGAACGCCGAGCGGATCGAGATTGTGATCAAGGGCGGCGCGGTCGTGGACCGTGCCGCCCTTGATCTGCCAGTCAGTCACCGGCGTTAGGCTGTTACGATTTCTTCTTCGCGGGCGCTGCGGCGGGTGCCGGCATCCCGTTGTTCACGCTCCAATGGATCTGCCAGGAACCATCGCCCTGTTTTCGGGCGAGAAGCATATAGCCGCCGATCCGGTTGACCGGCCCTTTGGGGCCCTTGGCCTTGATCTCGTACCAGCCGCCATCGGTGGCCCAGCCGTCCGGGTACTCCGTGGTGCCGACCTCATGAATGGTCACCTGGGGTGACCCCTGGGCCATCAGCCCCTTGAGGGCTGCCTCGACCGCGGCACGGCCCGTCACGGCCGGGGCATCCGCAAACGCCGTGTAGCTGCTGTCGGTGTAGAGCGCCGCCACAGCCGACGCATGCCCGAGGTTGTTGTGCTTGGTGTAGTCCGCCACCAGCGTCTTGAGGGTGCCGTTTTCGGGCGGCAACGGGCCCCCTGACGTCGTGTCGCGCGGGGTTCCGGCCGGGGGCGGGGCATCGTAGTTGGTGATGACTCCGCCGATCTTCCAGGCGCCGTTCACCTGCACGAACGTGGTCAGGTAATATCCCGACAGCTTCGACGGGGCGCCGCCAGCCGGCGCCAGCGCAAGCGAGTACGACCCGATCGTCGCGGCCTGATTGCCGAAGATCTTGGTCTCCTTCGGGCTGAGCGTCAGGGTCGGCGACGCGGCGAACTGCGCCTCGAGTCCCTTCTGGATCGCGGCCTTTCCCTGCTCGACGGCACCGTTGGCGCCCAGCGAGACCGCCGAATCCGCATACAGGTCCGCGACAACGGAGGCATGCTTCTGGTTGAAGTGGGTGGCGTAATCGGCGTGCAGCTGGTCGATGGCCGCCTGAGGGGTCACGGCAGCTGCCGCATTGTCGGCCGCCTTGTCGACGGGCTTGTCGGCTGGCTTGTCGCCGGCGCAGGCGAACGCCAGCAGGCCGGTTGCGATGAATCTCAATCGAGTCGTCATGCGTGTGCTCCGAGGTTGGCGGTTGTCCTGCTCGTGCCCGCCCAACCAACCTACGGCTTGCGCTCCCGTCAGGCCAGACCCATTCTGCCGAGCAACGCCACGAACCGCGGATGTCCTCGCAGCGGGGCAAACAGAAACGATCCCTTGATCCCATAGACCGCCCCGGCCCGCTCGGCGAAGGCGCGCTCGAGCCAGTCCATCGCGGCGTCGTACTCGCCGAGCCCCGTGTGGACATAGGCGAAGTGGTAGGGCGATACGTAGCGGGTGGTTGCGAGTTCACCGAGCCGGGCCAGGACCGCCCGGGCCTCCTCGGTGCGACCGGCCAGGCCGAGCGCCTCGCCGAGCTGGGCGAGCCAGATGGTCTTGTCGGGCGAAATGGCGATCGCCCGGTTCAAGGCCGCGATGGCCTCGTCGTTCCGGCCGAGTCGCTGGCAGGCCCAGCCTAACGTCGTGTATCCGCGGTCGTACCCGGGGTCGGTGTCGATGAGCCGGCGGGCGGCGTCGAGCGCCTCCTCGAAGTGGCCGGCCCGCAGCAGGGCGTTCGGCACGTCCGAACGGTGGACGTGGGGATCCAGGGCCTGCGCCCGCCGCAACAGCGCCAGCGACTCGTCGAACCGGCCCATCGAACCGCAGAGCCGGCCGTAGTGGTCGAGCGCATCGGCGTTGCCGGGCTGGAGTGCCAGGGCCTGCTTGAAGGCCTGCTCGGCCGCGGTCCAATCGTACTCGGCGACGGTCTTGAGATAGCCGAGGGCGGTGTAGCCGTCGGCGAGGTTGGGGTCGAGCTCGAGGGACCGGGCCACCGCGACAGCCGCCTTGGCGTGCGCGGCGCCCGGCTCGGTCTCGCCGCTCTCGCCCAACTCGATCCACGCCAGCGCGATCCCCGCGTAGGCCAGCGCGAACCGCGGGTCGGCGTCGATGGCGGCTTCGAACAGCCGGATCCCCTGTGACATCCCGTCGGTGGTGAACTTCACCAGGGAGTGCCGCCCCTCGATGTACAGCTGATAGGCGTGCAGGTCGTGGGCCGGCGGCTGCTCGATCCGGGCCCGCTGATCGACCGTGAGCTCGGCCTGGAGCGCAGCCGCGATCTGGAGCGCCACGTCGGTCTGAATCGCGAAGATGTCGGTCAGGTCCCGGTCGTAGGTCTCGCCCCAGAGGTGCTGCCCGGTGCCGGCGTCGATCAGCTGGGCCACGATCCGGACCCGGTTCCCGGCCCGCCGGACGCTGCCGTCGAGGAGTGACCCGGCGTTGAGCGCCGCGGCGATCTCGCTCACCCCCTGCTTCCGGGCCTTGAAGGGCATCACGGACGCGCGAGAGATCACATCGAGGGTCTTGAGCTTCGACAAGTGAATGATGACGTCCGCCGTCATCCCATCGGCGAAGTATTCGTTCTCCGGGTCGGCGCTCAGATTCACGAACGGCAGCACCGCTACGACCGGCGACGTCGGTCCCGCCGCCCCCGGCGCGGCGAGCGCCTCGGCGAACGCGGCGGCGGTGGGGTAGCGGTCGGCCGGCGCCTTGGCCAGGGCCCGAATGAGGACCTGTTCGATCCCGGGCGGCACCGACGTACGGAGCCGCCGGACCGACGGCACCGGATCGACCATCCGCTTGGTCAGGACCGACATGGCGTTGGGTCCGGTAAAGGGCGGCTCGCCGGAGAGCAACTCGAACAGGACGCAGGCCAGGCTGTAGACGTCACTCCGCCCGTCGGGCTCCTGTTCGCCGAAGGCCTGCTCGGGGCTCATGTACTCGGGCGTGCCGATCGCCAGGCCGCCCTCGGTGAGGCGGGTGCCCTTGGCGGCGGTCAGGGCGAGCGCGATGCCGAAATCGGCCACCAGGGGTTCGCCCTCGTGGAGGAGGATGTTCTCCGGCTTGATGTCGCGGTGAATCACCCCCTGGGCGTGGGCGTACCCGAGGGCAAAGGCCACCTGGCGGATGATGGTGACGGCCGCCTCGACCGGCAGTTGCCGCTCGCGCTCGAGCCGCTGGCGGAGGGTTTCCCCCTTGATGAAGGGCATGACGTAATAGAGGAGGCCGTCCGCGGCGCCCGAGTCGTAGAGCGCCAGGATGTGCGGATGGCTGAGCTGCGCGGCGATCCGGACTTCGCGGAGGAACCGGTCGGGACCGACCAGGCCGAGTTCGGGCCGGAGGACCTTGATGGCGACCTGGCGGTGGTGCTTGAGGTCGGTTGCGAGGTAGACGGTCGCCATGCCCCCTCGGCCCACCTCGCGCTCGACCTGATAGCGGTCGCCGATGGCGCGGGACAACAGTTCAATCGGGCCAGGCGGCAGAGGGGGTCTCGGGGCTGGGGTAGAGGGACGTCTCAGCGTCCAAGATATCGCGCGGCGCGGGGATCGGAAACCGCCGCGGTGGCCCGAACCCGGCCCGCGGCTACCCGGCGAAAATCGAGCGAACCCCGCGCGAACCCGTCAGGGACGGATGGCCTCGCGCGAGAACTCCGCCCCGGGAAGCCACTTCGGACGGCTCCGTGCCCGGGCCACGGCGATTGTGAGATCGCGGGTGAACAGCGCCAGCTGGCGCGAGCCGGCCAGGTCGAAAACCACCGTCTCATAGTCGTCGCTGGGGCGGTGATAGTGCTGCTCCATGTATTCCTTGACCTTGCCATCCGTCCATCCGGCGGGATGACCGACATCGTCCGTGCCCAACGCCAGGTACAGCGCCGGCACCCCGGCCCTCGCGAAGGGGAAATTGTCGGCGCGGAGGAAGAAGCCTTCCTGCGGGTACGGATCGGCGGTCACCCGGAGGCCGCGCTCCGCCGCCACCGAATCCACCATGCGGCCGAGGCTGCTCAGCTCGATGCCCAGCGGAGCGACATCGCGCTTGGGGCCGAAGATTTCAGCGCCGTCGTCCAGATTCAGATTGGCGACCACCTGATCCATCCGGAGCGGTCCGCCCCGCACGAAGGCCTCGGCTCCGAGCAGGCCCCATTCCTCGGAAGTGGTGAACAGGAAGGTGATCGACCGCGGCTGCGGATGGCGGGCAAAAACCCGGGCGAGCGCGAGCTCCGCGATCATCCCGGAGCCGTCGTCCATCGCGCCGTTGTTGATCGAGTCGCCGTTGACCGGAGTACCGATGCCGTACGCGTCCCAGTGCGAACTGATCACGATGTGCTCATCGGCGAGCGCGGGGTCGGTGCCCCGCACGGTGCCGATCACGTTGGACGTCGTCACGGTCCGCGGCAGCGTCTTGAATTGGACGTCGAGGCGAACACCTAACGGCCTGGCCTTGAAACCGGGCTTCGAGGCCGCGGCCACCAGGCCCGCGAGCGGCCCTTCGGCCGCCGGGAGGAGGGCGGCGAGAACCGAGTCGGTCAGGCTGCCGGTGAACAACATCCCGCCATCTCGTGCGGCATCGGCGAGGCGGTGAACGCCGCCTGGTGCCGCACCCGACAGCGACCCCGCGGGGCGGATCCACAGCACGCCGATCGCCCCTTTGCGCTCGAGATCCGCGGTCTTGTCCGCCGTCCAGGAGTAGCGCGAAGCCCGGGCATCGTTGAACCGGGCGGGATCACCGGGCAGCGATGGCTCGCCGAGCAAACCGACCGCGATCTTGCCTCGAAGATCGACCTCTGCGAGATCATTCCAGGCGTACACCGCGGCATCGATCCCGAATCCGACGAACACCAGCTCGCCTCCCCCGGTCACCTCCGTCCGGCTCGAATAGTTGCCGAGCCGAATGTCGCGGCCGTGTTCGAGCACCCGGGTGATACGCCCCGTCACCCGTGCGTCCGGCCGATCGCCCGGGACCGGATCATGCCCGACGATGGAGACCGGCTGGAGCCAGTCCTTCATGCCCCCCGCCCCCGGCTCGACTCCGGCCGCCTGCAGCTGGCTGATCAGATAGGAGGTCGTCAGCCGTTCGCCTCGGGTACCCGGACCTCGCCCCTCCAGAAGATCGGAAGCCAGGAATCGCAGATGGGCATCGAGCTCTGCCACCGTGATCTCGAGCGAATCGCTGCGCTGCGCTCGCGCCGCGGGCGCGACGAGGAAACCGAGGACGGCGAGGGTGGCGAGGGTGCGCATGGCTGCCTTTCAGGCCCGGCGGGAAAGCGGGTGTCTTGGGCATTGCAGAAGATACCGGCCTCGCGGCCGCGCGATGGTCCGGATCCGGCCAGTCGGCTACCAGCCGAGCGCCTCGAGCCCCTGTTGCCAAGGTAGCACATCGACTCCCTGGATTCGCTTGCGTTCCGAGCCCAGGTACCAGACCATGGGCCGGTGTTTCCGGCCGACGTAGTCGCCGAATCGGATCAGGCCGCGCAGGTCCGCCGGAGCGACCGTCCGGGAGGCCTTGGCTTCGATCGCGAACAACTCCTGCCCTCGCTCGACGACGAAATCGACCTCGGCGCCGTGCTCGGTCCGGTAGGTCGATACCCGGATGGTCTGGTCGAAGGCCGCCGCGCTGTGGACGATCTGCCCGTCGCCCCCCTCACGTCAGGCCGTCACAAAACCGACCCCCCGGATGTTCCACTATCAGAGCGCCGACCGAGGCGCCCTGATGTGACCACGAATCCCAATCCCTGGAGGACGAAATGAAGACCACAATGGTTGGCATGCCCCTGCTCCTGATGACGATGGCATGCCACAGCGACCCGACAGCCCCCAACTTCAGCCCGACCCTCCCAACGGCCTGGGCCCCCGCCGTCACCAATTCCTACTTCCCCCTGGTCCCGGGCACCACCTTCCAATTTGCGGGGCAGACCGCGGCGGGTCCCGAGACCGTTACCGTGGAAGTGCTCCGCGACACCAAGACGATCCAAGGGGTCCGCACCACCGTGGTCCGCGATCGGGTGTTCGTCAATGGCGTTCTCAAGGAGGACACCATCGACTGGTACGCCCAGGATAACGCCGGCAACGTCTGGTATCTGGGCGAGGCAGTCAAAGACTACGAGAACGGCCAGGTGGTCAGCACCGCGGGGTCGTTCGAATGGGGGGTCGACGGCGCGTTGCCCGGCATCATCATGTGGGCCGACCCGTTGACGCACATCGGGACCGACTATCGGCAGGAGTACTACCGGGGCAAGGCGGAGGACTGGGCCAAAGTGTTGGTGGGTGGTCAGGCGGTCCAGGTGCCGTCGGGCAACTATACCGGCTGCGTCAGGATCGAGGAGTGGAACGGGCTCGTCAACGAGGCCCACACCAGCAAGTCGTACTGCCCCCAGGTTGGGATTGCGCTCGAGAACTCGGCCGTCAATGGCGGCGACCGGGTCGAACTGGTTCGGATAACCCGGCCCTAACGATGGACGAGGCCTTCATGGTGACTTTCTTTTCGCAGGCCCGACCGATGATCCGTCTGCGCCGAACCGGCGTCATGTGCTTGGGGGCGTTCCTCCTAGCCACCATCGGAGCCCGAGCCCAGACGCCCGGGAGCAACAGCGTCGCGGCCGCGAAGGCGAGGGTGACTTTCTGCGAGCCGGTCAGTGCATGGATCGGTGGCATGGGGCAATCGTAGCCCGATGCCCCCACCGGCTACCGCCCGGTGGGCCGAGAATCCCCGGCCGCCGCGCCCTGGGCCCAGACCGGCAGATCATCGGGGCCGCCGCTGCCGGTCCGCGCCCGCAGGGGCCGAAGGGCCGGCCCGACGGCGAGATAGGCGCCGCGCGGCGGCGTACTCGGGAACGCGATTCGAATTCCTCCAAACGGGATGTGTTTGCCCCTGGTCCGATCCCCTCGGTCCCGATACCTTGAACCCGGTTCCGCCCCCTGGATTCCAAGACTAGCCCGGGCCGGACGATCGGAGCATGCTGTCGCAAATCGAGCGCCGGTACCTTCCACCCGCTCCCGCGCTCCAGGCACGGCGAGTCAACCGCGTCCGGCTCCCCGGTGACCGGTAACGTCGACCGCGTCGGCGCCGCTCTGGCGGACCGCTACCGCATCGAGCGGGAGCTGGGCACGGGCGGGATGGCGACGGTCTATCTTGCTCGCGACCTCAAGAACGATCGCCAAGTTGCGATCAAGGTGCTCCGTCCCGAGCGGGCGGCAATCCTCGGGGCCGATCGGTTCCTGGCCGAAATCAAGACCACGGCGAATCTGCAGCATCCCCACATCGTGGCCCTCTTCGACTCCGGTGTCGCCGACGGCACCGTCTTCTACGTCATGCCTTTCGTCCAGGGCGAGTCGCTCCGGGACCGACTGACCCGCGAGAAGCAACTCCCCATCGATGAGGCGGTGCGGATCGCCCGGGAGACGGCGAGCGCGCTCGACTACGCCCACCGGCACGGGGTAGTCCACCGCGATATCAAGCCGGAGAACATCCTGCTGCATGACGGCCAGGCGGTGGTCGCGGATTTCGGAATCGCCCTGGCAGCCACGAGTGTCGGCGGCGACCGGATGACCGAGACCGGCTTGTCGCTCGGAACGCCGCACTACATGAGTCCCGAGCAGGCGATGGGCGGACGCAATGTGGACGCCAGAACCGACGTCTACGCGTTGGGATGCGTGCTCTACGAAATGCTCACCGGCGAGCCACCGTTCACCGGCCCGACGCCACAGTCGGTCGCCGTCAAGGTGATGACCGATGAGCCGAGGCCACCGATGCAGCTGCGGAAGACGATACCGCCGCACGTTGCCGGCGTCGCCCTGACCGCGCTGGCGAAGTTGCCCGCCGACCGCTTCGCCTCGGCCGCGGCGTTCGCGGAAGCCCTCCTGGACCGGGGCTACTCCCCCAGCCCGGCGTCGGGTCACGTCGCGCCTAACGGAGTATCCCGACCTGACCTGCGCAGGATGGCCTGGCCGGCCATTGCCGTCACCCTCGCGGTCGCGGCGCTTTGGGGCTGGTTGCGGCCGGGACCGGTGCCGCCGCCTCCACCGGTGGAGCGCTTCACGCTCAGCCTTGGACCGGGGGCGATGCTGGCAGACGGCCCGGGAGTGCCCGTGGCGCTCTCGCCCGACGGGGCTCGCCTGGTGTACCTCGGGCTGGACTCCCAGGGTACCCAGTGGCTCTTCGGTCGGGGTCGGGAGCAGGCGGAGCCGACCCCGATCGGCGGCACCCGGGATGCCGGCCAGCCGTTCTACTCCCCCGACGGACAGTGGCTCGGGTTTGTCCAGAACGGTCGGATCCGAAAAGTTCCGGTCGCAGGCGGAGGTGTCGTGACGATTTGCGAGCTCCCCAGCACGCTGATGCAGGGAGCCGCGTGGGGTCCGGATGGGGTCATCGTGTTCTCCTCCGGCGGCCGGCTGTACCAGGTGGCCTCCAATGGTGGACCACCGACGCTCGCCGCCAAACCGGACTCGGCCGCTGGCAGTTTCTATCGCTGGCCAGACGTACTGCCGGATGGCCGGCACGTGGTATTCGTGATCGGTCGCACCGGAGACCGTGGGCCACCGGCCGAACTCGCGGTGCTGTCACTCGACGACTCGGTGGTGCGGAAACTCGGTCAAGCGGGGATGAGCCCGCGGTGGGTGGACGCCGGGTTCTTGGTGTTTACCCAGGGGGACAACACTCTCTTTGCCGCGCCGTTCGACGACCGCCGTGCCAGGTTCATCGGCCCCCCCGAGCGACTCGCCGACGGCGTGCAGTTCGGGGTCGGCCTAGCCGCGAAGATGGGAATCGCCCGCAGGACAGGCGATTTCGCCTATGTGGAAGGGAGCGCGCAGGTACATGAGTTGGTACTGCTCGATCGACAAGGGAGGGAGGAGGTGCTCCGAGCGGCCGCCGACAACTATAGTGCGCCACGATTCTCTCCGGACGGAGCCCGGATCGCGGTCGCGGTTGGGGCCGGTACTCCGACCGGCCCGACCGACCTGTGGGTCTACGACCGGGCCTCGAGGGCTCGAACCCGGTTGACATTCGATTCGGTGAGCTACCTCCCGACCTGGGAGGCCGGCGGCCGCTCCATTGTCTACCCGACGTTCCAGGGCGGCCGGCCTAAGGTGCTGTTCCGCATTCGGGCCGACGGCAGCGGGACGCCCGAATTGCTGCTGGCCCGCCCGAGCGCGGTGCAGGAGGTGGCGTTCACTCCCGACCACCGGTCCATGGTCCTGGTCGAGACGCCCCTGGAGACGAAGGGGGACATCTGGGTGGTTCCGGTGGACAGCCCCGCCAACGCCCGGCCGCTGCTGCGCACGCCGTTCAACGAGCGGGAGATCGCACTCTCGCCTAACGGGCGCTGGCTTGCCTACGTCTCGGACGAGGCGGGGAGCGATGACGTCTACGTTCGCGGACTGGAGGAGGGAAGTCCTCGTTGGCGGGTCTCGACCAGCGGGGGCACCGAGCCGCGGTGGGGCGCCGGTGGACGCGAACTGCTATACCGCCATGCCGACTCGGCGTATGCCGCCGACGTTCCGTCGGGTGCCGAATTTCGGACGAGGCCCCCTCGGACGCTCTTCGGGGGACGCTTCGTCTCCCAGCCGATGGTGGCCATGTGGGACGTCTCGGCCGACGGCAGCCGATTCGTCTTCGTCCGGAGCACTCGTGCCGGGGAGAGCCGGGCCGTGCGCCTCGTGCTGCACTGGTTCGAGCGGCGCCAGGCCGGAATCGCGGCAATTCCGTGACCGGGCCACCGGGGCCGGACCCGAGTCGACTCTGGGTCGCGCGGCGCGTAGCTTTGGAGCGTCCAACGCAAAGTCCCGACCAAAGAATCGGCCATGACCCGTGCAGTCGTGGAACTCATTGGAGACACCCTTGCCCCTTCTCGAGGCCAGGCATGGCACGGCGGCCCGACCCCGGTCGGCGCCGTGCGGGGCGTGAGCGCGGCTGCCGCTCACTGGATCCCGGCCCCCGGACGTGCCAGCATCTGGAGACTCACCCTGCACATCGCCTATTGGAAGTACACCGTACGGCGCCACCTGGTGCGAGGGGCGTAGTCGGCGGGCAGGTTTCGGCCGTTTGGGGTCAGAGGGGCGCCGGCCGCAGGCCCCCTTGGTTTGCTGGCGCAGCCGGAGCCCGTTCGTTACATATAGGGTTCGAATGACCGGAGTATCTGCCCCTGACATTCTTGCAGCTCTCCCAAGACGCTCGCCTGGTGTTCGTCGGCATGCTGCTGTTTGTCGCCGCGTACCAGTTGAGGATCGCGCGGGTCCGGCGGTCGGAGCCTATCCTCTATTTGATGGCGGCATGGGCGGGGGCCGCGGTGCTGATGATGATCGGACGAATCGTCCAGCACGGCTCAAGCGCCACAGCCACGGTTCTTCTGGGCGCCAGGATCTATCACACCGGCGTTCTCACCCTCGCGCCTCTGGCGCTCGCGATTGGGCACGAGGTCAGGGCCGTGCCTCGAGGACGTTTTTTCTGGATCTGTGCGATCGCCACCTCGGTCCCGATCCCGCTCGTCTGGATCGGTCACCTGATTATCAGCGATCGGGTCCAGGTATTCCAGTCGTTCACCGGGCCCATTCTCGGGCCGGTCCCCTCCGGCCTCGCTCCGCTGGGCATCCCCTATGTCATCGCCGTTGCGGCGTACCTCACGTGGCTGGCGCGACAAGGCCGCCGGTCGCTTCCGTGGCATCAGCGGCTCTCGCTCGGTGTCGGCACGTTTGGACTGCTTCCAGTGCTGATCAACGACCTCCTCCTCTACTCCGGTACCATCGGCACGGTTGAGCTCGTCGGCATCCCGCTGTTCATTCAAAGCATGGCGATCAACGCGGGAATCTTTGCACGCGCCAGCGAACTCGTGGCTGGGCTTGAGGAGACCGTTGCGGCGCGGACGGCCGACCTGCTGGCGCGTGAGCAGAGCCTGTCGCGCATGCTCGCTGTGCGCCGGCGAATCCTCGATGCGATTCCCGACCCCCTCTTCCTTCTGCACGGCCGGCAGGTTGACTACGCCAACGACGCCGCTGAGCGGTTCCTTGGGCAGCCGAGGACAAAGCTCATCGGGTCCTTGCTCACCGACTATATCGCAGCCGGCGAGCACGCCGGCGCGGAGCGATCTCTGGCGGCGATCGAGGAGTCCCCGCGGTCCAGCCGGCCTGTCGACCTGCGGTTCGTCCAGACTTCGGGCGCCGAGCGCGCGGCCGAGGTCGCCGGGCTGGCTATGGACCTGGGCGAGGGGCCCCGTCTGCTGGTAACCGTTCGCGACGTCACCGAGCGTAAGCAGTTGTTGGCGAAGCTGCAGGCGGCCGACCGACTGGCGTCCGTTGGCACCCTTGCGGCTGGTGTTGCCCATGAGATCAACAACCCGCTGATGTTCATCAGTGGCAATCTCGAACTGATGAAGGGCGTGCTGGAGGAGGCCCCGCGTGGCCACATTGGCGAGGCGGGCCGTGTGGACCTCCAGACGGCGCTGGAAGAATGCGCGACCGGCACCCAGCGCATCGCCCAAATCGTCAAAGACCTCAATGTGTTCAGTCGGCCGGCCGACGTGGGATCCGCCGTGGATTGCCGCGCCATCCTGGAATCCGCCCTCAAGATCGCGATGGTAACGATTCGCCACCACGCCGCGGTCACCGTAGACCTCGGGCCGACCCCTCTCGTGAACGGGGAACCGAGGCGGCTCAGTCAGGTGTTCTTGAATCTGCTCGTGAACGCGTTTCAGTCCATCCCGGACGATGGGCAGCCGCACACAATTCGGGTCTCGACCTCGAGCCGAGACGATGGCTGGGCCGTTGTCGAGATCGCCGACAGCGGAGTCGGCATCGACCCCGCCCTGCTCCCATCCGTATTCGATCCCTTCGTCACGACCAAGCCGGTCGGCCGCGGAACCGGCCTCGGGCTCTTTATTTGTCATGGAATCGTGACGGACCTCGGTGGTGAGATTCGGCTCTTGCCACGAGAGCCCGACGGCACTGTCGCCCGGGTGGCGTTCCCGCCGGCCAACCAGATCCGAAGGGCCGCCGCGGCGTTGCCTTCGGCACCCGGGCCGACCCGGATGCGGCCGCCAATCCGGGTGCTGATTGCCGACGACGAGGAACTCGTCCTTCGTGTCCTGGCCCGGCAGTTGGCGCACTATGAGGTGACTGCCGTGGGCGGTGGAGTTGAGGCCATCCAGGCACTCGAGAACGCGTCGTACGACGTCATCCTCTGTGACCTGATGATGGCCGGGTGCAGCGGGGCCGAGGTATGGAAGAAGGCGAAACAACTCGGTTTCGAGGATCGCGTCGTCCTGATGACCGGCGGGGCCACGACCGATGGGTTGCGCGAGTTCGTCGAGCGCTCTGAGGTTCAGTGGCTGGTCAAGCCCGTCACGCTGGCCGACATCGAAGCGGCGATCGACGCCTGCCTTGCCCGGCAGGAGGTCACCCGGCCGATTGAGCGCATCCAGTCCGCCTGACCGGGAGACGTGGCGCCGAGGCGGGCGCGACCGAGCCGTCCGGAGACGCTCTTGCCTGACCCCCTGCGGGAGACTGCCTACCTCGTTGCGGAGAATCGGCCATGACACGTGCAGCCGTGGAGTTGATCGGAGAAACCCTCGCCCCGATTCGGGGCCAGGCTTGGCATGGCGGCCCGACGCCGGTCGGCGCTCTCCGGGGCGTAAGCGCGGCCGCCGCTCACTGGATTCCGGCCGCGGGACGCGCCAGCATCTGGCGGCTCACCCTGCACATCGCCTATTGGAAGTACACCATCCGGCGCCACCTGGTGCGGGAGCCGATTCCTCGCTTCCCGCGTCACCCGGCCAACTTTCCTGCAACGCCGCGCCGCGCCGACGAGACGCTCTGGAAAGCCGACCGCGCGCTGCTGTCGACGGAACATCGGCTCCTTGCCGAGGCGATCGCGGCGTTCGCGCCGGGGAAGCTGGGATACATTCCGGTGGCGGGGAAGCGGTGGACCTTTGGGCAAATGCTGATCGGGGTGGCGATGCACGATGCCTACCACACGGGGCAGATTCAGCTGCTCAAGCGATTGTGGGACAGCAGGCGGTAGGGAACTAGACGTGTCACGCAACGATCTGGAGTGGTGCTCATGACGCCTTTGACTCGATTGCTCCTGGCCGCCTCGCTGATGCCGGTCGGTATCGCCAATGCCCAGTCCGGCGCGCCCCGTGCCGCCGCCACGATCACGGAAGCGGACGTCCGCCGCCGGGTCTTCCTCATCGCGGACGACTCGATGGGCGGCCGCGACACGCCGAGCCGGGGTCTCGAGACCACGGCGCAGTACATCGCTCGTGAGTTCGCGCGCAACAAGCTCGTGCCGGCGGGGGATGGCGGCTACTTCCAGCGGTATGCGATCCGGCTCCGAACCCTCGACGCTGCCGGGTCGAGGCTCACGATTGCGGATACCGGAACCCGTCGGGCCGTCTTCAGCTTCAACGACAACGCGAAGCTGCTGGTGGGCTCGCCGGTCGACCTGGTGACGACCCGGGGACTCGCCCTGGGCGGTGGGCCGATCGGGCCGACCACCGAGCTCGATCGCGGGGCCGTCAACGGCCGGGTGCTCCACTGGGTGACAGACTGGCGCGGCAAAGCGCCTAACATGGGCCAGGTCCTGATCGCGGCCGCCAACGCGGGCGCCGCGCTGGTCATCCTGTCGGTCAACAGCGACAGTGCCTTCGAACAGCTCCGCGGGCAAGGCGCCGGGATCGCCACCGCCGAGTCGGTGGGGTGGCCCGCCGTCATTGCGATCCGGGAGTCGGCGCTGATCGCCCAGGTCCCGGAGGTAGCGGCCTCGATCGAGGCGGCCCGAACCACGGCCGAGGTCCGAGTCGTACCGGCGCCGGGGTGGACCGCCACCGCGGCGATGGCCTACTCCCGCGACGAGCGAAGCGAAGTGCCGAATGTCGTCGGCATCGTTCGGGGGACGGATCCGGCGCTCCGCGACGAGTACGTCGCCATCTCGGCCCACTTCGATCACGTCGGATCCCGGTGCCGCGGTGTCACGCCCGCGGACTCGATCTGCAACGGCGCCGACGACAACGGCTCCGGGACCACCGGCCTACTCGAACTGGCCGAGGCGTTCGCGAACCCGGCCGCTCGGCCGCGGCGCTCGATGCTGTTCGTGGCGGTGAGCGGGGAAGAACGGGGCCTCTGGGGCAGTGAGTACTACTCCAAACATCCAACCGTGCCGATCGAGCGGATCGTGGCCGACATCAACATGGATCACCTGGGCCGCAACTGGCGTGACTCGATCGTCGTGGTGGGCCGGGAACACTCGGACCTCGGCGCCACCGTCGATCGGGTCGCCGCCGCCAACCGGGACCTCGGTGTCGGGGTGCTACCCGATCAGTGGCCGACGGAGCGGATCTATTTCCGGTCAGACCACTACAACTTTGCCCGGAACGGGGTGCCGATCCTGTTCTTCACCAACGGGTTCCATCCTGATTACCACGCGGTCACCGATTCGCCGGACAAGATCGACGCCGAGAAGGAATCCCGGGTGGTCCGGCTCATCTTCGAGACGGCGCTGGCGGTGGCCAATCGCACCGAGCGGCCGCAGTGGAATCCTGAGAGCGCCCGCCAGATCATCCGGCGCCAGCCGGTGCCCTGAACCGTACATGCTCATGTCTCGTGGCTGCCAGGCACGGCTCTGGGTTCAGTTGGCGCTGTCGGTGGCCGCTGTTCCGGCGCTGGCCCAGTCGACCGCCATTACTGGCGCAACCCTGATTGACGGCACCGGACGGCCGCCGGTGCTGGATGCGGTCATCATCCTGGAGGGCAACCGGGTCAGCTATGCCGGGCCAGGGAGTGGCGCCCCCGTTCCGCGCGGCGCGACCCGCGTCGATGCCAAGGGGCGCTATGTGATTCCGGGGCTGATGGACGGCAATGCCCATCTCTTCTCCGGTCTCATGCCCGACAAGCTCAAGTTGTACGACGGGCGGTTCGAGGAGCTGGTGCTGGAAGCGGCGCAGGTCGAGCTTCAGCATGGCGTCACCGGTCTGTTCGATACGTGGGGGCCCCGGGACGCGTTGGTGACGGCGCGGGACCGGATCAATTCGGGGGCGGCGCCCGGGAGCCGGATCTTCGTTGCCGGGAACATCATCGGGATGTACGGCCCGGCGACCAAGGTGGCCAACGCCGTCGCCCCGGGCACCCTGACGCCGGAGGAATTGGCGCGGTTCGATGCGATGTGGGAGCTGGGGGTCGGGGCCGACCTCCTGTGGCGGACGCCGGAACAGGTTCGCGCCCGGGTCCGCGACTACATCGCCAACGGCCGGCTCGACATCCTCAAGTACCTGTCGAGCGGCCATGACCAGATGGAGCTGATCGCCTTCTCGCCCGAAGGCCAGCGCGCCATCGTCGAAGAGGGTCACCGTGCGGGGCTCAACGTCCAGGCCCACACCACCTCGGTCGAGAGCCTGAGACTCGCCATCGAGGCCGGCGCCGATCTGCTCCAGCATTGCGATCTCACCGGCCCCGAGCCGATGCCGGCCAGGACCATCGCCATCATCGTTTAGCGCAACCTGCCCTGTGCGGTCGGATTCCAGACCAATCGGCGGATGGACTGGGAACGGGCGAAGATGCCCGAGTCCCAGAAGAGCGCACTGAACGTGAAGGACCAGAACAACCGCGCCCTGATCATGGCCGGCGCCCTGCTCCTCATGGCGACGGACGGCGGACTGTCCACGCCGCCGGACGCGAAACAGGCCGCCGATCCTCGCTTTGCCCAGATGATCGGTCCGGACAACAGTTATTCCTTTCCCGGGGCGCACCAGCTGTGGCTCCGGGCCGCGATCGAGAAGGGCATGACCCCGATGCAGGCGCTGCACGCGGTGACCCGGAACGTGGCGGTCGGCTATGGCATGGCGAAGGACCTCGGCACGCTCGAACCCGGCAAGAAGGCCGACCTCGTGATTCTCGACGCCGATCCGCTGGCGGATCCGGCGAACTATGCCACGGCTTCAGCCGTCTACAAGGATGGAGTGCTGGTCGATCGGGCCCGGTTACCGGTCAAGCGCATCATCACCGCTGAGCCGGACAAATAGCGACGAGGTCACCCCTACCTCGCTGATTCGACTTTGTCCTTGAAGTCGTCCATGACCGGGGCGAAATCCACTCCGGTGCCGGCGAACTTCTCCGGGAGGGCGCGAAACATCTCCGTGCCCCAGCGTCGCAGCTCTTTGAGATGACTCTTCGTCGTGTAGTTGGGGGCAGGAATGCGGCCCACCCAACGCCTCAAGGCCGTACATGCGGGGCGGGCCAGGCGGGATGTCTCGGCGGGAGACAGCGTGGCGTCACGGAGGAAGGCCAACGCGGGTTCCGCATAGCCGGTCTCCAATTCGGTGGACAGACGCTCCAGGAAAGTCGGATGTGAGCGCAGGCGGGCAGCGGCAGCCTCGCGCACTTCGCGGCTCTCGTCCCGGCTCGCCCGGCGGAGCAGGTCTTCGAAATCGGTCTCCGGATCGGCTGCGGAGATTGTGGCGAGGATTTCCTGTGACGACGGACCAGGGTTCCGAATGCGGTGGACGATCGCAGCCACCCCGCCAGCGCCGGTGCTGACAATCTGGTAGCCGGCAAAGCCCACGCAGACGACGAGGCTCAAGCCGGCAAAGATCGTCCACGGCAAACGCAACCACTGGGTTGGAAACCCGGGTACGAGCTGTGGGTTGAGGCTTAGGACCACCAGCAACCCGGTGGCGAGGGGAACGAGGTAAATGACCGGGGAATAGAGGAAGCGCGGGGTGAATCCAGGCCGGATGTACAAGGCGACGAACACGAACGTCACGACCGCGAGCGCGAGAGTCGCGGCAACGGTGAGTGTGAAAAGCGCGGGCCGGCCCAGGCGCAGCCAGTCGAAGCCGCCGCTGGCCGTTACAGAGAGGAGCGCGCCCATCAACAGCAGCCACAGGGGGGACACAACGAACAGCGCCGGCGTTACCCACTGATTGTGGCTTACCTCTGCGTCGGCGTAATGTGACAGCAGACGTTGCAGCGGCAGCAGAAGGATGAGCGTCGCGAGGCCGACGCAGACGTTCCCGATCGTTTGCTGCGAGGCGGAAGGGGTCATGGGGGTGCGGAACGTACGAATGCACTGCGGTGGTGTCAATCGAGGCTGCCGCCTCCGGGGATGTGTTTGCCGCAGATTGCTGCAAGGAATAGCTTTTGCTTTCGGTAGGACCGGAACCTGAGCCCCAGACATCCATGACGCCAGCCTTGCGGTCCGCCGCGCTCGTTCTCCTCGCATTGCTGCCGCTCGATCAGGCCGCCGCCCAGAGTCCCGCCGAGTTCGGCGCCTGCCGTCCGGTCGCCGCCGCGTCGACGACCGACGCGGTGATCCGGTCGCAATACGTCACCATGTCGGACGGGACCCGAATCGCGGTGGATGTCCACCTCCCGCGTGACCTCGCCCCCGGCACCCGCCTGCCGGTCATTGCCCAGTTCACGCCGTACTGGCGCCGGTCCGTCGGCGGGGGCAGCAACCCGCTCCAGCTCCGTTGGGTCAGGAACGGCTACGCCGTCGTGGTCGCCGATGTCCGGGGGACCGGGGCGTCGTTCGGCACCTGGGCGATGCCGTGGTCGCCGCGCGAGGTGCGCGACCTGGGCGAGATCGTGGCCTGGATCGCAACGGCTCCGTGGTCCAACGGCCGGATCGGAACCATCGGCGGATCGTATCTCGGCAACACCGCGCAGCTGGCGGCGGTGAGCGGACACTCGGCACTTCGGGCCGTGGTTCCCCAGTTCTTCGACTGGGATGCCTACGCCGAGGTCGTGCGGTTTGGCGGGCTTCCGAATACGCTCTACGTCAAGATCTGGGGCGAGTTCATGCGCCAGTTGAATTCCAATACGTCGCCCAGCGTGGCCGGCGGACCGAGCGCCCTTGCCCGGCCGGGGGTCGCGCCGGTCGACGGGGACTCCGGCGTCGCCCTGCTGGAGGCAGCCGTTCGGGAGCACGCCAAGGCGGCGCCCTTCTCGGCCACCCTCGAACGAGTCGAGTTCCGGGACGATCGAATGGCGGGGTGGGACGGCCTTGCCATGGACGACTTCCTAACGTTTCGGGTAGCCGGTGGCCTGACCCGCACGAAGGTCCCGATCTTCGGCTGGGTCGGCTGGCAGGACGGCGCGACGCCGATCGGCGCCATCAGCCGGTACAACACGCTGAAGAACGTTCCCCAGAAGCTGGTGATCGGTCCGTGGAACCACGGGGCCTTCCATCACACGAGCCCGTATCGGCCCGACGATACGCCGGCCGAGCCGTCCCCGCAGGACCAGGCGCTCGAGGTCCTCTGCTGGTACGAGCCGTTTCTCAAGGGGAATGCAGCGCCGGCGCGCCCTGAGCGGGAAGTCATCTACTTCACGCTTGGCGAAGAGCGGTGGCACCGTACCACCGTCTGGCCGCCGGCCGGGACCCGGATGCAACGCTGGTTTCTCGCGGCTGATGGCGCCCTCTCGCCCCGGCGGGACAAAGCCGGGGCGGGCACCGACCGGTACCAGGTCGACTTTTCCGCCGCGACAGGGCGAACGAGCCGGTGGTATTCCGGCCTCAATGCGGGGGACGTCGTCTATCCCGATCGGCGCCAGGAGGACGGCAAGCTGCTGGTCTATCAGTCCGCCCCGCTGGCGGAGGATCTCGTGATCACCGGCGAACCCGTGATCACTCTCTCGATCCGGTCCACCCACCCGGACGGAGCCGTCATCGCCTATCTCGAAGATGTCGATCCGTCGGGCCACGTCCGGTATCTGACGGAAGGCGCACTCCGGATTCTCAACCGGGCCGAGGCCAAGGCGCCGTACGCCTACTCCGCTCCGTACCACAGCCACCGTCGCGGCGCCGCCCGTCCGTTGGCGCAAGACGAGACCGCGCTGCTCCGGTTCGGCCTGGTCACGACGTCGGTCCGCCTCGAGCGCGGCCACCGGATCCGGATCGCCCTGGCCGGCGCGGACGCGGACGTGTACGCACGCCTTCCCGCCGACGGGACACCGACGCTGACGGTGGATCGCGCCGGCCGCTCCTTCATCGACCTCCCTGTGGCTGCCCGTCGACCCTGATCGACGCGATCGACGGCTGTCGCCCCCGGTATCCGCGATGGCGTTGGGTGCAGCGCCCCCGCCAGATCATTCGGCGGCAGCCCGTTCCCTGAGGCCGGGGGAGGGACGATGGGAGGCCACCACGCCGGCCGATCGCCTGACGACTGAAGGAGGATCCCGTGGCGTCAGCGAGGCACCTTGCGCTTCAGGTCTTCGAGGAAATTCTCGACCACCATCAGCTGCCGCCTGGAGCCTCCGACCGAGTGCAGGAAAACGATATGCTGGTCGTCGGCCGTTAGGTCATAATGGCGGCCGTCGGAACTCTCGTCGAGGTCGATCGGGAAGAGCACGCGCGGCGGCCCGAACCGCGGGGCCATCCCGGCCACGGTCACGTCGACGACGACGAGGTTGCCGGAGGCGGCTCGGTAGAAGAGCTCGCGCCCGCTGTGGGCCCATACCGGCTCGAGGCCCCCGGCCGGCGACACCTGCCATTTGCCGTCGCCGGTTGCTGGAAACGGGCGGACATACACCTGGTCCGAGCCGCTTTCGTTGTTCGAGTAGGCGAGCCACCGGCCGTCCGGCGAGAGCGTGGCGTACTGGCCCAGGAACGGCCCCGAGATGAGTGAGCGGGCCGCGCTGTCGCGACCGGGCCGATAGCCGACGACCTCGGAACTGGTACCCGGGCTGGCCCGCGAGGCGATGAGGGCACGGCCATCGGCCGACCATTCGGCGCTGAATACGCTCCCGGTAACCGGCAACCTCGACGCCGGGCCCGCTCCGTCAGCCCGAACCAACCAGAGCCCGTCGGACCCCGATCGGTTCGACCACACCACCACGGAGTTCCCGTCGGACGACCAGGTGAGGCCGATGTTCCGGGTCCCGTCGAGGGCAAGCGGCGCGACTGGTCCCTGGTTCAGTGGCTTGATGCCGACCCGCAGGCCGGCGACCTCGCCAGTCGTCACTGCCAGCCGGGTCCCGTCCGGCGACAGCGCGAAGGCCCGGATGTCCGCCATCCAACCCGGATCGGTTGAGCCTCCCATCCCGCGGCGATCCACTTTGACGACCTCGCGGAGAGCGCCGTATCCGACCCAAAGCAGGCCGCCCGTCCGGGAAAGCGAGAACTGCGACGCCGACCCCATGTAGACATCGACGCCCCTGAACAGCGCCCGTGGCGCGCCCGTGATGGTGGCGCTCCCCGGATCGAACGGCACTGCCATCAAGGCGGCGTCCGCGGTGGCGAACACCAGATGTCCGGACGAAGCGTATCGAGCCATCGTCGCCTTGAAGAGACGGCGGACTGGTCCGCCGCCGGTGGGGACCACCGCGATCTCGCTCGCCTCGGGGATGCCAAGGCGTCCGATGGTGGCGAGCAGATTGCGTCCCCCCGGCAATGCCTCGAGCCACATGTAACCGGCGCCCCGCACCGGCGGCGCGACGGTGGTGGGCACGCCGCCAGCGGGGGCGACCCGCTGAATCGCCCCGCTGTCGTTGACGAAATAGATCGGGCCGTCGTCGGCCCATGCGAGGCCGCCGCCGGCGGACGGGACGCCCTGTCCGACCACGGTAACCGCCGGACCGCCTTGCAGCGACACCGTCTTGAGTGCGCCCCCGGCGGTGAAGGCCAACGTGCTGCCGCTCGGATCGAAGGTCGGGATCCGGCCCGCATCGGTGGCGGGGATCGGTCGGGTCTCGACCTCATCGAGCCGGCGTTGCCAGAGCTGGTCGTGTCCGGTCGGGGATCGGCCGACGTAGACGAGCCGGGATCCGTCCGGTGACCAGGCGAGGTTGACGCCGGCGCCGGCCAGGAACGCAGCGGAGTCCGGCAGGGTGATCGCGAACCGGGACACCGGACCTGGGACGGCCCGTACGAATGACCGCCCCAATACCCCGCCGATCGCCAGGCCCGCCGCCACGCCGGCGGCGACCGCTAGCCGGCCCCGCCACCGGGCCGGCGTCACCATGGCCCCCGTCGTCGGGGCGCGGAAGTTGGGATTGCCGAGCGCGTCGGCGAACGCCTTGGCCCGGTCGAACCGGTCGGCCGGCAGCTTCTCGAGCGCCATCGCCACCGCATCGGCCACATGGGGGGGCACCGACTTGCGGAGACTGGTGACCCGGGGAGCGTCCTCGGTCGCGATCTTCATGATGAGTTGCTGCGCCGAGGGCGCCTGGTGGGGCGGACTCCCGGTGAGCATCTCAAAGAGCACGGCGCCAAGGGAATAGATATCCGACCGGTGCGTCAGCTCCCGGTCGGCGGTGGCCTGCTCGGGGCTCATGTAGTGGGGCGTCCCGAGTGACACGCCGGTCTCCGTCTTCCGGCCGCCGGCCGCGGCACTCACCGCGAGTGCGATCCCGAAGTCCGCCACCGTCGCTCGGCCGTCGTGGAGGAGAATATTCTCCGGCTTGATGTCGCGATGGATCACGCCGTGGCGATGGGCGTAGTCGAGGGCGTCCGCCACCTCTGTGGCGATCCGGACGGCTTCTTCGATGGCAAGCTGGGTTTCCCGGTCGAGCTTCCCTCGGAGCGTTTCGCCGTCGATGAACGGCATCACGTAATAGAGGAAGCCGCCGGCAGTCCCGGAGTCGAAGAGTGGGAGAATGTGGGGGTGTTGGAGCTGGGCGGTGGTCGTGATCTCCCGGATGAACCGCTCGGGACCGAGTACGGCGGCAAGCTCGGAGCGAAGGACCTTGATCGCGACCTTCCGGTGGTGGCGGAGGTCGGCCGCAAGGTAGACCGTGGCCATGCCGCCGGCGCCCAACTCACGGTCGATCTGGTAGCGGTCGGCGAGGGCGGTTTGCAGTCGGAGCAGTGAATCGGTCAGGTTGAGGCCTCCCCCGGCTGGGCGCCAGGTCGTCTTCCGTCGTTCCGGGACGCTAAGAACATATCACCGGTCGACGCCCAACGATTCTCCCCAGTTCGTGGGCCGGCCAACTCCGGTCGGAGCAGACGCCAGTCCGTCTCCCTATGGGCCCCCTGCAACTGGGACGCTGGCGGATTCGGTCCGGCGGCTTAGGTTGGGTGATCCGCCAACTCTGCGAATACTCATGTCACTCGAGATCTCGCCGCGACCCGCCCCGACCCAGCGCCACGATCAGTTCGAAGTCTCCGCCGAGGGGCTGGGCCGCTACGTCATCGACGTCTCCCTCCCGCTCGGCTACGATGCCTCCACCGCGAGTTATCCGGTCATCCTGACGCTCGACGGCAACCTGTCGTTCGATATCGTCCAGACCCAGGTCCACGGCCGGTTCAACGTCGGCGGCGGGGTCTGGCCGCCGTCGATCGTGGTGGGCGTCGGGTACCCGGCCGACGAAGGATTCTCCGGCTTCTACGCCCGCCGGAACCATGACTTCCACGGGCCGTGGGACATGACGGACGAGCTCGGTCAGACGCTCCAGCAGATCTTCACCATGCTGAAGACCAGCGAGGGGCGGCCCGACCTCACGATGGTCGCCGGCGGGTACGATCGCTTCATGGCATTCCTCCGTGACGAACTCCTCTCGGCGCTCGGCCGCCACTACCGGATCGATCCCGCGGCTCGTCACACCCTCGTTGGTGATTCATCGGGCGGACACTTCGCGCTCCGCGCCGTGTACGATCCGACCAGCCCGTTCCGGCGGGTCGTGGCTATCAGCCCTGGGTTCCGGTCCGCCGCCGGGTCAATTCAGCGGGCGGAAGCCGCCTATGCGGCCGCTCACAAAGACATGGACATCGATCTCTTCGTCTGCTGCGGCAAGGTCGAAGTCGATGATGTGAAGATTTCGGCGCTCTGCGGGTTCGGGAGCGGGGTGGTCTGGGTGGCAGAGCAGTTCGCCATTCGGGAGTGGCCGAGTGCCCGGGTGGAGTGGGAAATCATGAACAACGAGAATCACGCGTCGATCCCGACCCGCGCCGTGGCGGCAGGGCTGCGGTCGGTGCACCGGATTCGGCCCGGGGTGCATGACGCCGAACTCGCCAAGGCTACGGCGGCCAGCCAGGCGGCACTGACCACCCCCAAAAGGCTGAGTTGACCTCATGCGCCTGGCTCCATGCCTCGCGGTTGCCCTCCCGCTCAGCGTTGTGGCCGCCCAACCGCAGCCCGTAGTCCGGCCCGAAACCGTCGGACTCTCCGCCCCCGCGCTGGCGCGGATCAAGCCGGCCCTGCAGGCCTATGTCGATGCCGGCAAACTCGCCGGTATCGTCGCCGTCGTGGCCCGGCATGGCAAGGTCGGATACGTCGAGACGGTCGGCCGGATGGATATCGGGCGGCAGACTCCGATGCGCGCGGACGCGGTCTTCCGGATCTTCTCGATGACCAAGCCGGTCATCGCGGTCGCCGTACTCCGGCTCCTGGACCAGGGCAAACTTCGGCTCGAGGATCCGGTATTGAAGTTCATTCCTGCCTTTGGCCGGGTGAAGGTGTATGCCGGCGGGCCCGCCGCAAGCCCGACGCTCCGCGACCCGGATGGTCCGATCACCATTGAACACCTGCTCACCCATACCTCCGGCCTGACCTACGGCTATTTCGGCGACACGCCGGTCGATTCGCTCTATCGGCGGCCCGGCCTGAACGACCCGGCGTCGACGGTAGGCCAGTTCGCCGACCGGATTGCCCACATTCCGCTGCTGTTCTCACCTGGCAAGGCGTGGAACTACAGCATGTCGATCGATGTGCTGGGCCGGGTGGTGGAAGTGGCGTCGGGTCGGCCGCTCGACCGCTTTCTGGAGGACGAGATCTTCACGCCCCTCGGCATGAAGGAGACCGGCTTTCACGTGCGGCCCGAGATGACCGGCCGGGTGCCGGTGCTCTACGTCCAGGGGGCCAACGGGAAGCTCCAGGCCACGGAGCCACTACTCGACTCGAGCTATCTCCCAACCTCGCGGTTTCTCTCCGGTGGCGGGGGCCTCCTGTCGACTCCGGCGGACTATCTCCGATTTGCCCAGATGATCCTGAACGGGGGAGTGCTCGACGGGCGCCGCATTCTCAAGCGGGAAACGGTGGCGCTGCTCACGCGAAACCATCTCCCGCCGGCCCTCACGCCGATCGAATCACCGTTGGTCGGGCAGGGAGGATACGGCCAGGGACTCGGTGGCGTGGTCCTGGTGGACTCTGCGCGCGCGGGCCTGCCGGGCTCACCGGGGATCTATCGCTGGTGGGGCTACGCGGGAACCTTCTTCTGGGTCGATCCCAAAGCCGATCTGATCGGCATGGTGTGGACTCAGTTCATCCCGGGCAGGGCGTACCCGGTCGAACTGGACTTTCAGCGTCTCGTCTACGGCGCGATCATTCACTGAAACTTCGTACTGGAACGCGTTCCATGCACCGTCGAGACTTTGCCCTGCTGCTCTCCGGGTTGCCGGCCCTTCCCCGGGCCCTGGCGCGAGGAGTATGCCCGGATCCTCGGCTTCCTGGCCGACCGCTATCTCGAATACTGGTCGTTCTACGAATGGGTGGAACATCGCGGCGACGACCCCAAGCGCGGCGATTATCCCAAGGGCTTCGAACGGATGCTGCCCGACGGACAGTCCGGCCACTACAATCTCCCGGGCTGGGCCGGCAACGGGAGCCGGAAGGAGCCGTACGATCCTGATCCGATCCGTGCCGGAGGCCGGTTCGGGCTCATGTACAAGGGGTACCTCAACCTCGTGCTGTCGATGTACCGCTACGTCTCGGACGACGGGAAGTACGACCGCCCGTTCGAAGTGCGCTACGACGAGAAGCTGGCGTGGAGCTGGGACCACAGGAAGCTGAACCAATTGCTGGCCGACCAGTGGCGGGCCCACGAAGAGGGCATCGCCTGCGAGGTCTCCAAGGTCTACCCGTGGTGCAACACCCTCTCGGGAGCCGCCACTCGGCTCTACGATGCCTTCCACGGAACCCGATTCGCTGATCCCTACTACCGCTGGCAGCGCTACTACGCCGCCCATTATGTCGGTTCGGATCAGGGCAACGGCCCCGACTGGCTGATGGGGTACTACGATCCGGATCTCAAGGTCGGCCGGCCTGATCACGGGCGAGCCAATGTCGGGAACTGGGTTCCGACCCTCTGGCACGGCGTTGCGATGGACGAGGCCCTGTTCCGTCCCCTCTACGACACCATGATCCGGAGCCACTACCGGCCGCAGGGTGACGGCACCGCTCATCTGGCCGCCATGGGCGGAACCGACGTCGATCTCAGCATCGTTACGGGGCTCGGTGCGGCCCTCGCGCGCGACATGGGCGACACCGACAAGGCCGACGCGATGGCCCGCTGGATTGAGGCGAAATATGAGCCTCTTCGCGACCACGAGCGCGGTGAGTTTGCCTATGGTTTCGGATTCAACGAGGCATGGCCGCGGGGGCAGTACAACGCCTGGGTCATGCCGTCGCACCTCGTAACCCATCCCGGTCACTGGCGAGGGATCTTCCAGCGGCCTAACGTGGCGAAGTTCTCCCAGCCGACCGTCGAGGGGATCGATTTCCCGTCCGTCCGGGTGCGGGTGGCGCGCTACGCCGCCGCCCGGAAACGGCTCGATGTCGAACTCGCGGCCGGCACCCCGGACGCCGTCGGCCGGCCGATGGCGTTCCGGGTGACGCGGCTGGTGCGGGGCGGGCGTTACACGGTGGTGGCCAATGACGCGCCGGGGGTCGAGCGACGCGCCACCGATGGGACGCTGGCGATCCGCACGACCGCGGGGCCTCAGCGCTTTTCGATTCACCTGATCGGGTAGCGACGACCAGGCCTTGAACTGGGATCCGGAGCTGTTGGGGGAAGGGGCCTAACGCATCACCGCGCAAGGTCCGCCGCCCGGGACTCAGGGCCGCCAGCGGGGTGCGCAGCCGACCGCCGCGCACTCTACCCCGGTCGACCGCGGATCGCTCCCGTCGGATGCCATCGTCCACACGACCGCGACGGCGTCCGGGTTCGATTGCTTCTTCCCGTTCGCGTCGCGCTCGAAGGTGATGAACCGTCCGTCCCCCGACCAGTTGGTGTCACCCGCTTCGTCGGGCGGCACGAATGAGGTGAGTCGCCGCAGGGCGGAGCTGTCGAGGTTCATGGCGAATATGTTCAGCGTATCACCGCCCTGCCGGTCCGACCCGAACGAGATCGTGCTCCCGTCGGGCGACCACACCGGGTCGCCGTTGTTCCCCGCGTTTGTGGTCAGCTGGCGGAGTCCGCTGCCATCGGCGTTCATCACATGGAGATTCAAGCCGGGCTCCCCGCTCAGATAACTCATGAACACGATCATCCCTCGACTCGACCAGCGAGGCTCGACCGCAAAGAGCGCATCGGCCAGGATCGCATGGTCGCCGCTGCCGTCCAGGTTCATGATCCGGATGTCCCCCCGGGGTGGGTGCCCCGGCGCCGGTGCCGCTTGCAGTCGAACGTAGACGATCTGTGTCCCGTCCGGCGAGAAGCTCGGCGTCACGTCGAAACCGGGCGTGGGGGAGAGCCGCCGCTGGCCGGTCCCGTCCGCATTGGCGAGATAGATCGCGGCGCCGCCTCGGTCGAGCTGGTAGACCAGTTGCCGGCCATCGGTCGACCAGGAAGGGTAGTTCTCTACCTCGGTGCTGGTGGTGAGCCGTCTCGGAGTGGCGCCGCGGCCCGCACCGTCGATGTCCATCAGGTAGATGTGATTGACGGTGCCGTCGCGTCGGACGAAGGCGATCTGGCCCGTACGGCCGTCCGCCAGTGGGCCGGCGGGGCCGCTTCCGGACCCACAGGCGGAGGCGCCGACCATGAACAGAGCCCGCCATCCAATGGCGCGGTACGGCGAAATCTTGAAGGGCATGGCGGTGGGTGGCCTCCACCCCTCGCCCATAGGACAGCCCGCTCCGCGCCAACGTCGTCCATTTCCTGGAGGGCGATGACGTCTTCCTGGAGGGCGATGACGTCGGCGGGTTCGGCGTCCCGTGACGCGCCACGACGTGGCAAGCGGGGCACGAGTCGAGGTTGGGCGCTCAATGCCTCATCGGAACTCCCGCCACGTCTCCCGCTTGATCATGTCCCGAAGGTCGTCCGCCTTGGGCCGCTTGGCGGCGTCCGGGTAGATCCGCTGGCCGGCCTCGCCCATCGCGGCGGAGAAAGCGTCGAACTGGGCCTGATCCCTGAGCCGGAAGACCCGGAGGTGGGTCCATTCTCCGTTAGGGGTCTCCGGCACGTAGGTGCGCAGCTCCTCGAACGCGCCGGCGCGCTGGGCTTCGTCGTCGATCGGCTTGGCTACCCGGCGGATGTACTCCTCGTACTCGGCCTCCTTGCCCGGCCGTGCTTTCCAATAGAAGGCGATGAAGATCGGACCGGCCTTGGCGCACGGGGCGGGGCAGGGGGGCGTCTGGGCGGTCAGCGCCGGCCCGGCGACGGCCGAGGCGAGGAAGAAGGCTGCGAGCCAGTGATACATGGGTTCCCCGAGGTTGTCGATGATCCCAATAGTACTGGGGACCGACCGAGCCATCCAGCCTGGAATCGCGCCGGCGCTGGAGCCTTCCCTCGGCTTGGTCCTGGTCGAAGAGGCCGCGCTGGCCCGGTCGAGTCTGGGCTAGTTGGTGCCGAACGTCAACGTTGCCCACTTCGAGTGGTGGGTGACGCCGTCAGCCTGTTTGGGCTGCCGAGTCTGGTTGATGAACTGGGTCGTGCCGACGGGGTGGAATCGCGACGACCCGCGACACCAATCCGGGTCGCTTGCTCGCCCGCCCGACCTACCACCAGGGAATGATGGGCCGGGTCGTGCGTCCGGCGGGCTCCGTGGTGCTGGACTTTGGCGGCGCGGCGCTGTAATTCTTGAAGGGGAAGACATCCCAACTCGCGAGTGCGCCAGGCTGGTCTTGCTCTGACGAATTTCCATCTCCCTTACCGATCGCGACTCCATGACTCCACACCGACCATCAGAGTCCTCGCAAGGATCGCAGCTCCGCGTCTACCGCGACGCCGATGCCGACCTGGCCCATCTCACCGGCCGGCGGATCGTCATCATCGGCTACGGCAACCAGGGCCGGGCCCAGGCGCTCAACCTGCGTGACAGCGGCATCCCCGTCACGATCGCCGGGATCGGCGATGCCAGCCTGGAGCGGGCCCGGGCGGACGGCCTCCCGACCATCCCGGTCACCGGGTGCGCCAAGGCGGCCGACGTATTGATGCTGCTCATTCCCGACGAGGTCCAGCGCCAGGTGTACGACCAGGAGCTGGCGGCGGACCTCGGCCCCGGGAAGCTCCTCTGCTTCGGACACGGATACAACTTCCATTTCGGCGCCATCGCCCCGCCGCCCGAGGTCGACGTCGTGCTGCTCGCGCCCCGGATGATCGGGGCGGTGGTGCGGTCGTCGTTCGAGGCCGGGAAGGGTGCCCCCGCGTACGTCGCGGTGGGCCAGGACGGTTCCGGTCGCGCGCGGGAGGTACTCCTCGCGCTCGCGAAGGGCATCGGGGCCACCCGGGCCGGAGCCATCGAACTGTCGTTCGAGCAGGAGACGGTGATCGATCTGTTCATCGAGCAGACGCTGATGCCGATCTTTACCCGGTCGATGACTTGGGCGTACGAGGTGCTCACCGAGGCGGGGATCGACCCCGGGGTCGTGACGCTCGAGATGTATGGGTCCGGGGAAACGGCGGAAGTCTTCCAGGCGTGCGCCACGGTCGGCTTCTGGGAGCAGCTCCGGCTTCACTCCCGCACGGCCCAGTTCGGGGAACTCAGCAACAAGGACCGAGTGCTGCCCCCGGTGGTCCGCGAGACCATGCGACAGACCCTGGACCGGATCCGGAACGGGGCCTTTGCCCAGGAGTGGGCTGCGGACGCGGCGGCCGGGTTCCCCCGGTACAACGCCCTCATCGCCGAAACCCACGCCCACCCGATCAACCAGGCGGAGAAGGCGATTGCCAAATTGGTCGACTTCGGGGCAACTTTCGCCGGAGCCTAACGCTTTCTGACGAGCAGACGAACCGGGCCCAACAGCCCGGCCGGTAGCCGGGAAGGAGGCCGGGCATAGGCTTCCGCGAAGAGCATCCCGAGCCGGGCGCCGGCGCCGATCATCCGGTTGAGGGGCGGGTTGGTGACGGTGATGCGGAGGTCATTCCGGCCCGGGCGGAGGAGAGAGGTTACATCCGTCCGAAAGGGCCGGAACAGCAGCGCCGGCCCGGGCGCCCCGTTGACCGTAATTTCGGCCACGTCGCGAACCACTCCAAGGTCCAATTCGATGCGGGCGCTGGCCAGGTCGATCGAATCGAGCTCGAACGCGGTCGAATAGGTTCCCTGGCCCGAGAAGTTCCTGAGCGCCGAGTCCGCCGCCCAGTCGAACAAGGCCGTCTGGGCACGCTCCGGGCCGGTCTCCTCGCCTTGGCCGACCCGGCCCACGGCCTGGAAACGCCACACCGCCGCGCCGCCGATTTCGATGACCCGGGGCGCGGCTTCTTCGCGCCTGGCCACCGCCCGCATCGCCGCAGCCGTGACGTCGAAGACGATCAACCTCGACCCGTACGGCTCGAGGTCGATGGCGAACGACGTGGAGTCCCCCGCAGGCGCGAGCGAATCCACGTTGCCGGTCCAGGGGTCCCAAATCTCGGCTCGGCCCCGTGCCCGCGGGAACCGCGCGATCAGCGCTATGGCGTCGGTCGAGCCGTTCCGCAGGAAGTAGGCGTCCAACGGGCCGATACGCTTTTCGATCACGTTGATCCCGGCGCCGGTCCCCTCGAGCCGGATGTTGGGGGTGACGGTGGCCCGGATCCGGGCGATCCCCTCCGACGGGGTCGCGGCGAACCGGACGTTGGGGAGGCGCTCCAGCGCCTTGATCAAGACGCGGATGCGCTCCGCCCGGGGCTCGTGATCCCGATAGCCCGGTTGGTCGGCCGGCCGCTTCCCGACGACGATGATTGGAAGGCCGGCCCGTCCCAGCGCCGCCAGCCGCTCGACTACCGTGACGTCCAGCCTCTCCGCCTCCACCAGAACCAGGGCCTCGTAGCGCGCTCCTCCGGTTGACACCAGCCGCCCGCCACTGAGCCGCGAGCCAAGGACCGCCGGGCCGTTGAGGTAGTCGAAATCATATCCCGCGCCGAGGAGGTCGCCGACGAACCGGACCACCGGCGCGTCCGCCGGTCGGTTGGAGAACGAGAGCTCCGTCTGCAGCACCGCGACCGGAGTGACCGCGTCACCGGTTTGGGACAGATACTGAAGCCGGGTGATGTAGTCGTTGAGGGGCGGGAGAAAACGCCAGAACGGGTCGTACCGGCTGAGATGCGAGGCGTACGGAAACGGGGAGACGAACGGGTACCACCCCGGCTCGGGACGGTCCAGGTATTCGACCGGAAAGCCGCTCGCCACGATCTGGTTGACCCCGGCCGCGATCATCTGGTCGGCCTGGCGTTTCATCTTTTCCGGCGTCGTCTGATACTCCTCCATGATCCACACGAACGCCTCGGCCGAGGTGATCGGCCGGCCGTAGGCATGGGCGGCCGAGGAGGCCAGCTTGAGGAGATCGTACCGGCCGCCGCCGTGGAGGTTTTCCGTTTCGGGGATGGTCGCGAGCGAGTAGAGCCGCTCCTCGTCGGCCGGGGCGTCGTGCCCCTGGATCCGGGACACCATCCGGTGGCGGGTGGCCCACTCGGCAAACGGGCCGAAGGCCTGCTCGGCCAGGAGGTCCGCGACCGTCTCGGCATAGTCGTGCCGGATCCGGTCGGCCACGCCGGGTGCATCATAGGCCGAGTCGAGCAGGGGCAGGAACGGGGTCAGCTCGTAGCCCCGGAGCCGGCGGAAATGGGCCAGAAACGCCTCGGTCCAGCAGAACTCGGCCGACAGCTCGAGGCTGTCGACGAAGACGCCGCGCCAGGTGGTCCCGACGAACCGCTGGAGGTACGTGACGGCCGAGTCGCCGACGGCGGCGAAATGGGCCTCGATCGCGCGCCGGTCGAGATGGTCCGCCACCAATTGCGGCCCGCTGACTCCGCCGAGGACCCGCTGGTCCGCCGGAGCCTGAACCATGGTGAAGAGCTGCCATTCGCCGTCGGGCGGGGTCCAGTCGAGAGTCCGGTCGGGCCGGACCCGGTCGGTGAGGACGACGGTGGTGCCGAGATCGAGGGTGCCGTGGCGTTTGACGTCGCGGACCGGATTGCCGATCAGGTCTGTGCCGGCGGCCGAGTCGATCAGGGCCGCCGACCCCCGCACCGCCACTACCGCCACGAGCTTCTCGCGGGCCGCGAGCCGCCCGCGCCACCCCGCCGGCAGTGAATCGGTGGCGCCCGTGATCTTGGCGACGAAAGTGCCGAACCCGGGTGGTGGCGCGGGCCACGGGATCCGGTCGGCGAACCTCCGCCCGCCCTGCACTGTCCGGTGGGCCAGCCGTAACTCGAGCTCCGCCCGTTCCGGCGTGATCGTCATTCCTCCGCCGAACGGCCAGCCCGAGCCCATGGTGTAGTCGATCCACATCCCCCGCCGCGAGGCCTCCTCAAGGGCGGCCCGCACGTGGTCGAAGAACGACGGCGTCCGGTAGTCGTGCACCCGGCGGAGGGCATCGGCTGGGGCCCGGGGGTCGAGCCCGAGACGGAGCGGCTGGATCTCGGCGCCCCCGAAGTGGGCGTCGTCGAGGAGGCCGATCTCGCGCTGGAGTTCGTCATCGCGCACGTCTCCCCCGGGCCAGAACCAGCGGACCATGGGCCGGTAGCGCTTGGGCGGCCGGCGGAATGTCGCCCGCACCTGGGCCGGCGTGGGGGGAGACTGGTCCGCGGCGACCGCCGGGGCCGCGATGGCGAGCAGGATCGAGAGAGCGATCACCGCGAGGGCTCTGGAATGATCGGCAGCTCGAGGTGAGACGGGTACGCGGCCGAGCGGTGGATCGTCACCAGGGCGGCGCGGGGGGACCCGGGGAAGTTGAGATAGTCACGACCCGTGACGGTTACCCGGATCCGGTTCCCGGGGCGGAAGTAGGTCGAGGTCGGCAGCAGTTCGATCACCAGCTCCGTCGGTTTGGCCGGAGAGAGGTGAACCGGCGGGTCATTCGACGACTGGCTCAGGTACGGCAGCCCGAACTTGTCGTACGGGGCGGTCCCGAGCCGGCTCCGCGCCGCCCGGATCAGGCCGTCGGTCACGAAGTTCGATTTCCCGCTCGGCTCGACCTCCTCGAGGTAGACGAAGACGTCGGCGTCGGTGGTGTCGGCCGTGACCCAGAGCCTCGCCACGGGGTGCCCGGTGACCAGCACCCGGTCCCGGAGCGGGGCCGAGGTATAGGTCCATCCCTTGGCATCATTGGGCGCCATATCGGGATAGCCGGGGGGATGGCCGTAGCCGACCGTCCAGCGGTTGGCCGGGCCCGAGGTGGTGGAGGTGTCGATCGTCTGGGCATCGCCGCCGGGGCCGCGGGGGCGTCCGATGCCCAGCGTGCCGTCGTTCCGCGACCCGACCGATCCACTGGGACCGGGTCCGAAGTAGTGCTTGACACGCCGCTCGTTAGGCAGGGGCCAGGTGGCGGCCCAGTGCCAGGCGCTGTCGGCGGGCGCGTTGACGGTGGCGTAGTAGATCGGCGGCTCCCGCATGATGCCGTTGTCGATTCCCTTGAGCCAGTAGTCGTACCAGCGGAGGTGCTCGATCTGATTGTCGAAGCCGCGGGTCTGGGTGTGGTACCACGGCCCGATCACCAGCTTGCGGGGGGTCGCCAGGTTGCGATAGAGCAGCACCGCCTGGCGCGGGTCGTCGAGCCAGCCGTTCATGTGATAGATCCCGATCCCCGACCCGGCGATCTCCCGCCGGTAGGTCGCGACGCTCCGGGTCTGGTACAACTTCTCACCGGTGCGTGGCTCGATCGAGTTCCGGTAGGGCGAGTCGCGGAACATCTCGCCGACGTCCAGGTTCCCGTCATGGTCCCGGATCGCGGCGGCACGCAGCACTTCGCCGGAATCGCCGTCCACCGGGGCCACCGGTCCGAACGGCACCCCGAACCACTCGAAGGTCTTCGATTCATCGAGATTCTTGGTCAGGAACCGCCAGGTCGGCAGGGCGTACTCGTGGAAGATGCCGCCCGGGTTGAAGTCATCGAACCAGTCGAACGTGGCCATCTCCGGGAAGATCGCCTTGAGGCTGGGCGGCCGCTGGGCCGCGGCGAAGTACTGGATGTGGCCGAGGTAGGAACGGCCCCACATCCCCACCTTGCCGGTGGACCAGGGTTGCTTCGCGAGCCATTCGGTCACCTCATAGGTGTCCTTCCGCTCGTCCTCGGCGTAGAAGCCCGGGGTGTGGCCGAAGGACGCCCCGGCGCCGCGGGCATCGACCACGGCAAGGACGTAGCCGTACTTGAGGAGCAGACCCATCTCGCCGAAGGTGGTCCGGAGGGCGCCGTTGACGATCGTCGCCCGGTGGTACCGGTTGTGCGCCCATACGACCGGTAGCGGCTCCTGGTGCAGCACCCCGGCCTTGGTTGGGCGGATGATGTCCGCCGCGAGCCGCACGCCGTCGCGCATCGTCAGGTACACCGACGTTCGCTGATACCCGTCATACTGCTCGGTCGAGTATCCCTGGTACTGTCCGGGGCGGGACACCTTGGTCTGCGCGGGAGCGAGCGCCGGCAGGAGGGCCAGGAGGGCGAGGATGGGTCCGGACCGGAGGCGTGTCGACATGACGTCTCTGACGAGTGAAGGGTGGTGCGCCGGGCGGCACGCGGTAAATTTGCCATTCAAGCCCCGGGCCGACAAGCAGCCGGCCCCTGGTGATCGCTCCCGGTCCAAATCGTGGAGGTGATGTCGTGAGCCCATGTTGGGGCGCGGTCGCGCTCACCCTCGCCGCGGTCGCGAGTGCGGCGGCCCAATCCCGGGAGCCCGCCGAAATCGCGCTCCGGCCCGAGCTCTCGCGCCGGATCGACTCCCTGTACGCGCCTTACACCAGGCCAGGGACCGTGGGTGGCGTCGTGGTGGTCATTCACAAGGGCGAGGTGATCCACCTCAAGGGCTACGGGGTGGCCCAGCGGGAGTTCGGGGTGCCGTGGACGCCGGACACCCGGTACCGGCTCGCCTCGATCACCAAGAGCCTCGTCTCGAACGCCGTGCTCCGTCTGGAGGACCAGGGCAAACTCCGGCTGACCGACCCGGTCCGGCGGTATCTGTCTGATTTTCCGGACGTGGGCGTCCCGGTCACGATCGAGAACCTGCTGACGATGAGTTCCGGGCTTTGGCAGGACGAGACGCTCTTGGCGCTCGCCGGTCTCCGGGGCAGCCTGACGGTGGACGAGATGTACCAGCTGAGTACCCGGCAGCGATCACTCAACTTTCCGCCGGGGTCGTCGATGGCGTACACCGACGCCAACTATCGGATCCTGGCCCGTCTGATCGCCACCGTAACCGGCCAGCCCTTCTGGGACGCGCTGCAGACGCTCGTTTTCCGGCCCCTTGGCATGACGGCGACGCTGGCCGATCCATCCCTCCATCATTTCTACGACCACCAGGCGCCCACCTACGTGGGTGGCACCGACGATCCCGCGCCTCCGCTCGTGAACGTTCCGTTCCACACCTCGGGCGACGGCTCGGTCATCACCACGATGCGGGACTTCATCCACTGGCTCCTCGAACTGCGGCGGGACCATGCCACGCCGGGCTCTCTGTTCGAGCGGATGACTCGTCCCTTCACGCTCGGCGACGGGATGCCGGCGGCCTACCGGCGGGGAATCGCCGTCTTTCTCCACCGGGGGTTGATCGGCTGGGCCCACGGCGGATTCACCGGCACCCACTACGTCTTCTATCCTGAGCTCGACCTGATCATCGCCAACTTCACCAATCAACTCGGCGGGCTGGCGCCGATTCCGGTGGATATGGCGGTGACCGACCTTTTTCTGGCCAGCCAGGGCTATCCCGCGGGCAACGTGAGCGGGGCCCTGGCCCAGGCCGGGCCGGCGACGGGCCCGGTCCCGGCGTCGGATGCCCGGGCTCTCAGCGGCGTCTTCGTCGAGCCCAGGTCCGGTTACGTCCTCGCCACCGATCCAGCGGCCGCCGGGGTGGGTGAGCAGCCGTTCCTTCGGTACGACTTTCTTGGAACCGAGGTACGGGTGGCGAAGGCGGCGGACGGGCGGTTCGTGACGCCGGCGTTGCAGCGGGGAGCCCGGCTCGCCATCACCCCCGCGCCATGCGGCGGCTGCCCGGAGCCTGATCTCGACGTCCGCCAGGCAGGCTGGCCCTCCTCGCGCCGGTTCCACCGGGTGGTGCCGGGGAAGGTTCGTCCGGCACCTGCCAGGGACTACCTCGGGGTCTACCACCTCGTCGCGCTCGACGCTTATTACACCGTGGTGGAAGACCACGGCGGTTTGGTGCTGCGGATCGCCGCGGGGGTCCAGGCCAGCCAGGTCCTTCCCCTCACGCCGCTCGGTCCGGATCTCTTCTGGGGACGTTCGGCCGACGGCGGCCAGTTCGATCTCTATGCGTTAGGCAGGGTGTCGGTCAAATTCGTGCGAGGGCGGTCGGGCCGGGTCGCCGGCATGCGGTTCAGCGTCGACCGGGTTCGGGATCTCGACCTCGTCAAAGTACGGTAGCCGCACCGCCGCCGGTGGTCAGGAGGACGCCCCAACGGTACCTTGGAGCATGCGATTGGCGATGGCAGCGGTGGCGCCTTACACCGTGGATCAGCTCAAGGCGATCAAGCAGATCGGGGTGGACCACGTCGTGTACTACGATATGGCCACCATGCCGGTTGACTACGACGAGCTGGCGGCGGTCGTCGGCCAGGCCGCTCACCTGGGCCTCAGGATCGCCGTGGTGGAGTGCGGTCCGCCGATCGACCGGATCGTTCTCGGCAAGGAGGGGCGGGACCGGCAGATCGCCGCGTTCGAGACCGCCATTCGCCACATGGGACGGCTCGGGATCGAAGTGCTTTGCTATAACTTCATGCCGCAAGTGTTGCCCGACGCGATGGTGGTCCGTACGAGCTACGCGGCTTCGGCGCGTGGTGCGGCGGTCACGACGGCGTTCCGGCTCGCCGACGTGGGGCCCGAGACGGTTCCTCACCAGGAGCCGACCGTCCCGGCCGAGAAGATGTGGGAGAACCTGGAGTATTTCCTCAGGCGGGTGATCCCGATCGCCGAGGGCGCCGGCGTGAAGCTGGCGATGCACCCCGACGATCCGCCCCTCACGCCGATCTGCGGCCTGAACCGGATCATGTCGAGCGTCGACGCGTTCGATCGACTGGTCGGCCTGTCGAACAGCCCGGCCAACGGGATCGCCCTTTGCTCGGGGTGCTTTCTCGAAATGGGAGCCGACCTGGTGGCGATGGCGGAGCGGTTCCGGGGCCGGATTCACCATCTCCATTTCCGCGACGTGGCGGGAACCCCGACCGACTTCGTCGAAACCTTCCCGGATGACGGTCCGACCGACTTCGTCCCGTTCTTCGAGGCGCTCCACCGAATGGGCTGCGACAGTCCGATCCGAATCGACCATGTGCCGCGCCTGGCCCTCGAGGGTGGGCCGAACGACGGCTACGGCTTTCTCGGTCACGCCTTCGCCACCGGATACCTCCGGGGGCTGCTTGAGTCCGTGACCGGGAAGCCGAGCCTCGAACGGTGGCGGTCGATTCCACCGGAGGGTCGCTCGGCCGCCTATCGCAGGATCGCTCCGGGCCCCAGTGTTCAGTGACCGATGACCATCTCAAGATGGGTGGGGAATCGGGCGGACTGATAGACCCGCTGCGTGGCGGCCCGATAGTCGCTCCGCTTCGCGTCAAAGATGCTCGGCGTGTAGGTCTGCGGATTCTGGTCGATCAAGGGAAACCAGCTGCTCTGCACCTGCACCATGATCCGGTGGCCGCGGAGAAACCGGTAGTCGACCGAATGGAGGTCTCCTCGACCGGCCCTGAGCCGTGCCTCAGGGCTCAGGACGAACTCAGCGCGGAAGGCAGGGAAGCAGCAGCCGGGAGGGTCGGCCCGCGTCGTGCCACAGCACCTGTTCGGCGCGCTGAAGCTGCGTAGCCGTCGCGATCGGCTCGCCGGTGTTGGGGTTCGGGTCCACCCAGGGGAAATTCCCCGGCCCGGCCAGCAGCGCCAGGCGGTGGCCCGCCGGGATCTGGTGGCCGACATAGGTGAGCGGGACGCTGATCCGGACCGGCTTGCCTGGTTCCAGCAGGACCTCCCGATCCCATCCTTCCCGATAGCGGAGCCGGAGGAACCCTTGCGCCAGCTGGACGGCGCCGCCATCGGCGGTGAGTTCCGCCAGCCACACCGCCACGTCGGCGTCCGGGGTGTCGGCCGACACGAACAGCTCGGCCGTCGCTTCGCCGAGTATGGTCAGGGGTGCTTCGAGCGGCGCGGTGGCATATACCAGGGTTTCGGAGTGCCGGATCAGCTCGCGGGCGTCGAGGACCACCGCTGCCGCGTTGGTCATCGCGGGCACGAACGGCAGCGTGGGATCGGCGGTGACATGATCGGGCGACTCGGCGTTCGGCACGCTCTGGTCGAGGCGGCCGTCTCCCCGGTGAGTGTTGGCGCGGCCGCCGCTGTGCAGATAGAACGTGCGGGTCTCTACTGCTGCAGGCGGGAATGCCTCGAAGCTCCGCCATTCGTTGGCGCCGGTGAGGTAGACCTTCACGCGGCCACCGAGGTCGGGCCCGGCACCCGCGCCCTTGAGGTGCCGCTCGAAGAAGGCCAGGCGAAGCTCGAACGGGTCAAGCCGGGCGTGGTCCGGGAACTGGTATGGCCCGTACCGCTCGCCGGCCCCCACGTACGACTGGCCGTGGTCCCACGGGCCGATCAGCAGGAATCGCTCCGCTGGAGGGGCGTTGTTCTCGAGACCCCGCCACACCGTGAGCGCGCCGATGCTCAGGTCGAAGTTGCCCGAGACCACCATCGTCGGGATTCCAATCCGGGCGTAGTCCTCCGGCATGATGGTGCGCTCCCGCCACCAGTCGTCGAAGGTCGGGTGGGCCAGCACGTCGCGATAGTGGGCCAGCTTGTCTCCCTCGAGGAGGTCGTCGGCTGCCGCCACCGCGGGGCGCATCATGAGTCTCTTGACCCACTCGGGGTTGGCCAGGAGCGGCATGACCCCGGCAAATCCGCCAGTCAGTTCCGCCAGCGATTCGACCGAAATAAGCTGGGTCCATGTCAGCGTGTGCTGACGTCCGAAGCCGCCGCCGGAATAGGGAATCTCCCGGAAGAAGTCGGCGCTCGGCACCGACGGGATGATGCACTTGAGGTGCGGCGGCTCTGCCGTGGCCGCCGTGAGCTGGGTCATGCCGACGTACGACCCGCAATCCATTCCAACGTTGCCGTCGCACCAGGGCTGTGCCGCCACCCATTCGACCGTGTCGTACCCGTCGGTCCGGTCGTGCGGAGCGTTGAATCCGAAAGTGCCTTCGGACGATCCGACCCCGCGGATGACCTGCACCACCAGGGCGTAACCGGCGGTCCGGTAGCGAAGGATGCCGAGCCGGGCCCAGCCGAGGACGTGCTCCTGATAGGGCGTCCGGAGCAGAATGGCTGGGAAGGGCCCGGGTGCGCCCTCCGGGAGCCAGGCGAAGGTGTCGAGCCGGATCCCGTTGCGCATCGCGACGCCGAGGCGGATCGACGGCGTCGGCATCCGTTCGATTGCGACGGCCTGGCCGCGGGCGGCCCGGTCGGCGATGGCCGAGGCGGTGCTTCGGGCCGAGTCTCCAGTAGGGCGGGTCATCGGGCGTCATCTCCTGTTCGTTCGCTAAAGGCCCGTCGGAAGAAGTCTCGGACGACGGGCATCGCCACGTCTGCCGCGTTGGCGGTCATATGCTCGTGTCCCGGGAGCCAGTGTACCGTCCAGCCGACGTGCTCGAGTTCCGGCTGCGCGTGCCGAACCAGGTCGGAGAGCGACGTCTGCCACCGGTCGCCGAGGCCCTGCCCATGATCGCGGTCTCCCATGTAGATCATCCTGGGCATCGTGAGCTTGGCGACTTCTTGCCGCTCGGGCCAGTCGAGCAGCGGTCGATAGAACCCGGCGGCTTGCCATCGGTAGCCCTCGGGTACGGCTTGCACCTGGGGCGATGGATCCTCCGCCATGGCCGTGCTGACCTCGAGCATCCGCGCGAACGGCGCGCCGAGCGGAGTGAACCGAACGTCCGGCCCCCGGCCGCGTTCGCGATTCGGAGATACTCCGCGACCATGAAATCGGGCGTAAAGCCGAGCCCAACGGGCCGGCCGGTCCGGCCGATGCCGCGGGGATAGTCGGCAAGGATGAGGAAGAAGTCGTCGGCGAGCCCGTCAACCCAACCGGCGGTGGGGTCAGACTGTCCGAGCGGCGACTCCGCGATCCATGAGGGAAAGAAATAGGGTCCGAGGAGAATGGCCGGATTGACCGGGTTGCCGGCAGTGGCGAAGTGGAGCGGCGTGCC
>JANMXA010000105.1:0-4715 GCA_031394255.1 Gemmatimonadota bacterium | reverse complement strand
CGGCCCGACCTCACGGCCGAGCGGTTCGTCACCGACCCGGCCGGAGTCCGCTGGTACCGGACCGGCGACCGAGTCCGGCGGCTCAGCACCGGGGCGCTCGAATTTCTCGGCCGGCTCGACGCCCAGGTCAAGGTCCGTGGCCATCGGGTGGAACTCGAAGAGGTCGAACGCGTCCTCACCGCCGTCCCGGGCGTGACCCAGGCGGCGGTCCGGCTCCACGACGACGCGCTCGCCGCCTATCTCGTGGCCGACGGGGCGGTGACCGACGCCCAGCTCACGGCGGCGGCGCAGACCGCGCTGCCGGACTACATGGTCCCGACCTCGTGGACCCGGCTCCCGCGGCTCCCGCTCAATGCCAATGGGAAGCTCGATCGGGGCCAGTTGCCCGCCCCGAGCGCCGCGACCGCCCCGGCCGCGGGGCCCGGCGCCGCGCCCCAGGGCCCGGTCGAGACCCAGCTGGCCCAGCTCTGGGCCGAGGTCTTGAAACGCGACGGCCTCGGCCGGACCGACAACTTCTTCACCCTCGGCGGCCACTCGCTCCTCGCCATCCGGCTCCTCGGCCGGATCAGCAAAACCTTTGGGGTCCGGCTTTCTCTCAAGGCGTTGTTCGACGCACCCACCATTGAGCAGCTGGCCGACCTGGTGGCGCCTCGATCCGAAACGGAACTCCGTCTCCAACCGATCTGGCTCGAAGTGCTCAAGCGGGACCGGGCCGGCCGGGACGACAACTTCTTCTCGTTAGGCGGGCACTCCCTCCTGGCGATCCGGCTTCTCGGCCGAGTCAGCAAGGTTTTCGGGGTGCGGATCTCCCTCAAGACCCTGTTCGACGCGCCGTCGCTGGCTCAGTTCGCGGCACTGATCCACGCCGAGATCACACGGCGGAACGAGACGCGGCAGCTGGAAGACGAACTCGCCGCACTCGAGGGCCTGTCCGACGCCGAGGTCACGAAGCTGCTGGAAGGGCCGGCGAAGTGACCGACCGTCTGGCGAATCTGTCCCCCGAGCGCCGCGCGCTACTCGCCCAACGGCTCAAGCAGCGGGCCGCGGCCGTGCCCGAGGCACCAGCGGCCCGGTTGGACGCGGGACCGGCTCCGCTCTCGTTTGTGCAGGAGTTCCTGTGGCTGCTGGACCAGGCCACGCCGGGGCTGGCCGCGTACAACGCACCCCGGGCGTATCGGCTCCGCGGGCCGCTCGACCTGAACCGGCTCGATCGGGCCCTCGGGGAGCTAGTTCGGCGCCACGACATCTTCCGGTCACGGATCACGGTGATCGACGGGCAGCCGATGCAGGAAGCCATGCCCTTCGCGCCGTTCCACTCGGAGAAAGTCGATCTGCGCGACTGCCCGGCGTCCGACCGCGACACCGAAATCAGGCGTCGTCTTGGCGAAGGGAGCCGACTCCCGTTCCGGCTGGATCGCGACCTCCTGCTCCGGTCGACGGTGTTCCTGCTGGGGCCCGAGGACTGCGTCCTTCTGCTGGTGTCGCACCACAGCGCCTCGGACGGGTCGTCGCGAGGAATCATGTTCCGGGAATTGCAGGCGCTGTACGAGGCCACGGCAACCAACCGGCCCGCGGACCTCCCACCGATGGCCCTCCAGTACGCCGATTTCGCAGCGTGGGAGCGCCGCCACCTCGCCGGCGAGCGGCTGGAGCGGTTGCTGGGTCACTGGAAAGGGATCCTCGACGGTGCGCCGGCGATGCTCGAGCTGCCGACCGACCGACCTCGATCGGCGGCCGTCGCGTTCGCCGGCGCGCGGCGACACGCCGTGTTCCCGCCGGACCTGCTCGCGTCCCTTCAGGTGACATCGAAGCAACTGGGCTCGACCTTGTTCATGACGCTGCTAGCCGCCTGGCAAACCCTGCTGCATCGATACACCGGCCAGTCCGACATCGTGGTGGGTTCGCCGATGGCGGGCCGGACCTATCCAGAGACTGAAGAGGTCATCGGCTACTTCGCCAATACGCTCGTCCTTCGATCCCACTTCGCTGACGCCATCAGCTTCCCCGAACTGGTCGCCGAGGTGCGGGCCGGATGCCTGGATGCGTACGAGCATCGCGAAGTGCCGTTCGAAAAGCTGGCGCTCGAGCTTCAAACGGAACGGGGAATGTCGCAGGCTCCGATCTTCCAGGTGCTGTTCTCGCTCGAAGAGGAGTCGCCGGCGCGGCTCGCTCTGCCGGGGATCGAGGTGGAGCCGATCTACTTCGAGACCGGGTGGGCCAAGCTCGACCTCTCGCTCAACCTGGCGGTCCAGCCTGAAGGGCTTCGAGCCACGATCGAATACCGGAGCGACTTATTTGACGCCGCGACGATCGACCGGCTGTTCGGACATTTCGAGACGCTGCTGCGAAGCATCGTTGATGACCCCGGAGCCCCGATCGCGGATCTGGTCATCCTTCCCGAGGCGGAGCGTGCGGTTCTCATCGATCGGTGGAATGCGACAGCGGGCGCCTATACCGACCGGGCCGGGATCCACCAGATGTTCGAGGCGCAGGCCGCCCTGCGCCCCGAGGCACCGTCGGTCGGCTTCGAAGGCACGTGGCTCTCGTTCGGCGAGGTCAACCGCCGGGCCAACCAGCTGGCGCACCATCTTCGCCGGCTTGGTGCGGCGCCCGGGGTGCCCATCGGCCTCTGTCTCGACCGATCGGCCGAACTGGTGATCGGACTTCTCGGCGTCCTCAAGAGCGGCAGCCACTACGTGCCACTCGACCCGGAGTATCCGGCCGACCGCCTCGCCTTCATGGTGTCCGACGCCGAGGCGCCGATTATCGTCACGTCGGGCCGGGCCGCGGATCTGCTGCCGCCGACCGGTGCGCGCGTGGTGCGGCTGGATCGGGATGCCTCCGCAATCGGGAACGAACCGCCGGACAACCCCGATCCCACCGGGACGCCGGACGATCTGGCGTACCTGATCTATACCTCCGGTTCGACTGGGCGGCCCAAGGGCGTGATGATCCCGCACCGGTGCGTGGCGAACTATCTCGACTGGATGCAGTCCGCCTACCCGATCGGTCCTTCCGACTGCGTCCTGCAGAAGGCACCGGTCAGCTTTGACGCCAGTGTGTGGGAGTTCTACTTGCCGCTGGTGACCGGCGCGCGAATGCTGGTCGCGGCTCCCGGCGGGCATCAGGACGCACCGTATCTGGTCGGCGTGATGCAGCAAGCCCCGGTCACAATCGCGCAATTCGTGCCGTCGCAACTGATGATGCTGCTCGAGACGGAGGGATTCGGGACGTTACCGCTGCGCCACGTGTTCTGCGGCGGCGAGGCGTTGCCGGGCGACCTGCTCGAGCGGCTGGCGCGGGCCCTGCCGGCGGTTCGGATCACCAATCTGTACGGGCCCACCGAAGCCACGGTCTATGCAACCCACTGGACCCTCGACCGGGAACGGTTCGACGGCAGTGCTCCGATCGGCAAACCGATCCGGAACGCCCGGGCCTACGTGCTCGATCCGCGGGGGCGGCTGGCTCCGATCGGCGTGATCGGGGAACTCCACCTGGGCGGCGTGTGCGTGGGCCGCGGCTACCTCAAGCGTCCGGAGCTCACGGCGGAGAAGTTCGTTCCGGATCCGCACGGGACCACGGCGAATGCCCGGATGTACCGGACCGGCGACCTGGCACGGCTCCGGGCCGACGGGACCCTCGAGTATGCCGGTCGAGTGGACCATCAGGTGAAGGTCCGTGGCTTCCGGATCGAACTGTCGGAAATCGAGGGCGCCCTCGCGCAACAGCCCGGGGTACGGACAGCACTGGTGCTCGTGCGGGAGGATTCACCCGGAGACCGGCACCTGGTCGGTTACTACGTCGCCCCGGCTGCGGAAGCCCCGGCACCGGCGGCCCTCAGGCAGGCGCTCAAGGCCGCCCTCCCGGACTACATGGTGCCTTCGGCGTTCGTCCGACTCGACGCCATGCCGCTGTCGCCTAACGGCAAGCTCGACCGGAAGGCGCTGCCGGCGCCCGATGGGGCCTCGATCGCGGCCGCGCCGTGGGTCGCACCGGTGACCGAGTCGGAGCGGGGGGTGGCGGCGATCTGGAAGGCAATCATGGGGCTCGAACGGGTCGGCCTGGCGGACGGGTTCTTCGACGTCGGCGGCCATTCACTCCATGCGCTCCGGATTCTCGGCCGGATCCGGCAACAATTTGGCGTGACGGTACCGCTCGAGGGCCTGCTCCGGGGCATCACGGTCGGGGAGCTGGCCGCCCGGATCGACGAACTACGGGCCGCACCGGCCGTACCCGACGACGAGCCCGCGCTCGTGGCAGTCAATCGCAGTGCCTACGGCCGAAAGGGACGGCAGCCGTGAGCCACGTCGAGGGCGCCGAATTGAGCCACCCGGAAGCGGCGGTGCTGCCGACGTCGTTCGCCCAGCAACGATTCTGGCTGCTGGACCAGATTCAGCCGGGTGCCGCGGTCTACACCGTGCCCCTCGCCTACCGCCTCCAGGGGCCACTCAACCCTGGGGCGCTGCGGCGGGCGCTCAACCTGGTCATCGAACGCCACGAGATCCTCCGCACGATCTTCGCCCTCGAGGACGAAGCTCCGGTGCAGCTGGTCCTGCCGGCCCTGGAACTGGATCTCGGCGTGGTCGACGTGGCAGACGAGGCGGCCGTGCAGACCAGGCTGATCGACGAGGCGAATCGGCCGTTCGATCTGGCCCTCGGCCCCCTGATCCGGGCCTCGCTCTACCGCCTGGCGGAGGTGGCGCTCGTCACGCCCA
>JANMXA010000104.1:0-23175 GCA_031394255.1 Gemmatimonadota bacterium | reverse complement strand
CGCCGGCCGGCAAGGCCCCGGCGACAAGCCCCAAACCAGCGACCGGGAAGGCCTCCAAAGCGCCCCGTTAGGCGACCCTGGCATGTTGGCAGGCCACTTCAGAGGTAGTGTGTAAGATATTGTCTGAATAGGTTTTAGACGGAACATGCCCGGGACACCAAGGGCGCGGCACGACTTTTGACAACGGTCGGCCGCGCTCTTACTTTGTGTCATGCCCGTCCTCGCCGTAATCCCGGCCCGCTTGGGCTCGACGAGATTGGCGCAGAAGCCGCTCCAGCTCCTCGGTGGCGAGCCTCTCGTGGTCAGGGTGTTGGAGCGGGTCAGGCAAGTACCAGGCATCACTGAGGTCGTCGTTGCCACCGATGCCGATGAAGTTCGGCGCGTGGTGGAGCGTGTCGGGGGACACGTGGCGATGACCTCCCATCTCCATCAATCGGGTACGGAACGGGTGGCCGAGGTCCTCGGGCGGCCGGAATTCGCCTCGTACGATCTCGTGGTCAACATTCAGGGTGACGAACCATTCTTGCCGGTTGAAGCCGTGCGGCGGTCCGTCATGCGGGTCGAGGCTGGTGATGATATCGGGACGGCGGCGGTGCCCCTCCCAGCCGACCGGGCCGATGACCCCGCCCGCGTCAAAGTCGTACTGGACAGCAGCGGGCGGGCGCTCTACTTCTCGCGAGCCCGGATCCCGTACCAGCGCGACGTCGGACCGGCGGTAACCCCGCCGCCCTATTGGCAGCATCTCGGGGTCTACGCCTACAGCCGTGCGGCGCTGGCGCGCTGGGTCGCCGCCGCCGCGACGATGCTCGAAGAGACCGAACGACTGGAGCAGTTGCGGGCGCTGTACCTCGGCATGCGAATCGGCGTCGCATTGCTGGACCGGCCCGCCATGCCCGGCATCGATACGCCCGACGATTTGGCAGCCGCCGAACGACACTGGATCGCTCAAGCCATAAGGAACACCGAACGATGACGGCCTCCGGGAACACCAAGTACATCTTCGTCACGGGCGGCGTCGTGTCGTCGCTCGGCAAAGGGATTGCGGCCGCGTCACTCGGGCGGCTGCTCGTCCAGCGGGGCCTCACCGTCACCCTCCAGAAATTCGACCCGTACATCAACGTCGATCCCGGCACCATGTCGCCGTTTCAGCACGGAGAGGTCTACGTGACCGACGACGGCGCCGAGACGGACCTCGACCTCGGACACTATGAGCGGTTCATCGACCGGTCGCTGTCCCAGCAGAACAACATCACCACCGGACGGATCTACCAGACGGTCATCACCAAGGAACGCCGCGGCGAATATCTGGGCTCCACCGTCCAGGTGATTCCTCATATTACCGACGAGATCAAGGGCGCCATCCGGCGGACCGCGCCGGGCCATGATGTGGTGATCACCGAGATCGGCGGGACCGTTGGCGACATCGAGTCGCTGCCGTTCCTCGAAGCCATCCGGCAGTTCCGCCAGGAAGTTGGCCGGGAGAACGCCCTGTTCATTCACCTGACGCTCGTACCCTGGATCGCCGCCGCTGGCGAACTCAAGACCAAGCCGACCCAGCACTCGGTCCGTGACCTGATGCAGATCGGAATCCAGCCCGACGTGCTGATCTGCCGGAGCGATCACCCGCTGGGCTCGGACATCAAGCGAAAGATCGCGCTGTTCTGCAACGTCGACTTCGGCTGCGTGGTCGAGAGCCCCGATGTCACGTCGATCTATCAGATCCCGCTCAAGTTCCACGAGCAGGGACTCGATCGCGAAGTCTGCCACCGGCTCCACCTGGAAACGCCGGAGCCCGACCTGACCGCCTGGAAGACCATGGTCGACAAGATCCTCGAGCCCCCGGCGCGAGTGAAGATCGCGGTGGTCGGCAAGTACACCGATCTCCACGATGCCTACAAATCGGTCCAGGAAGCGCTGCTGCACGCCGGGATCCCCAATGACGTCGGGGTGGACATTCACTGGGTGTCGAGCGACCGGTTCACCGACCTCGCCGCCGCCGGTCAGATCCTCTCCGAAATGCACGGACTGCTGGTCCCGGGCGGCTTCGGCGTTCGCGGCGTGGAGGGCATGGTCGAGGCCGTCCGCTGGGCCCGCGAGAATCGGCTGCCGTTCTTCGGCATCTGCCTCGGGCTCCAGGTCGCGATCATCGAGTTCGCCAGGAACGTCTGCGCCCTCAAGGCCAACAGCACCGAGTTCGAGCCGGAATGCGACGTCCCGGTGATCGCGCTCATGGCCTCGCAGCGCAACGTGGCCGACATGGGCGGCACCATGCGGCTGGGCGCCTATCCGGCCCGGCTCCGCCCGGCCAGCGTTGCGGCGGCGGCCTACGGAGCGACCGAGATCAGCGAGCGGCACCGCCACCGCTGGGAGGTCAGCAACGCCTATCGCGACGTTCTCGCGGAGCACGGCCTCAGGCTCTCCGGCCAGTCACCCGACGGCGGACTGGTCGAGATCATCGAACTGCCCGATCATCCCTGGTATCTGGGGTGCCAGTTCCATCCGGAGCTCAAGTCCCGCCCAACCCGCCCGCACCCGTTGTTCGCCGCATTTATCGCCGCGGCCAGGAAGCACGCCTTCGGGGAGCGGGAAGCACCCATGAGCGTCCGTCAGCAGATGGCCGGCGTCCGCTCGTGACCGACTGGCGATTCGCCGGAACCGGGGGGCCGTCCCTGATCGCGGGGCCCTGCGTCGTCGAATCGGACGAGGTCATGCTGGCCGTAGCAAACTGTCTGGCCCAGCTCGGGCAGCGACTGGGAATTCCGGTCTGCTTCAAGGCGAGCTACGACAAGGCCAATCGGTCGCGGGTGGATGCAGCCCGCGGCCCGGGAGTCGATCGCGGACTCGAGTCGCTGGCGAAGGTCCGGCGCGAAACCGGCCTGCCCGTCCTGACCGATGTACACGAGGCCGCCCAGGCCCGAGCCGCCGCTGAGGCAGCCGACGTCCTGCAGGTGCCGGCATTCTTGAGCCGGCAGACCGATCTGCTGGTGGCGTGCGGCGCGACCGGCAAGCCGGTGAACGTCAAGAAGGGGCAATGGATGGACCCGGCCGCCATGCGCGGCGCGGTCGACAAGGTTCGTCACGGAGGGAGTGTCGAGATCGCCGTCACCGAACGCGGGACCTTTTTCGGCTACGGCGATCTCGTGGTCGACATGCGGAACTTCGAGCGGGTCCGCGCAGCCGCCATGGTGCCGGTGCTGTTCGATGCCACCCACTCGGTGCAGCGCCCCGGGCAGGGCGTCGGCGGCACCAGCGGCGGCGCCCGCGAGTGCATTCCCGCGCTCCTCATGGCCGCTGCTGCCGCCGGAGCCGACGGATTCTTCATCGAGACCCACCCCGACCCAGCCCGGGCGCTGAGCGACGCCGAGACCCAGTGGCCGCTCGATCAGCTCGAGGCCCTCGTGGGCCGCGCCGTGACGATCTGGCGCACGGCACGGGCGGCCTGACCGATGATCGACGCCATCGCAGCCTCCCGGGTTCGTCTGCTGGTCCTCGACGTTGACGGTGTGCTGACCGACAACGGCCTTTATCTCGGGCCGATCGACGGCAAGCGAGTCGAGTTCAAGCGATTCGACATCCAGGATGGACTCGGCTTGAGCCTGCTGCGAGGCGGCCCGATCACGGTAGCGTGGTTGAGCGCCCGGTATTCTGAGGCGACCACGCTCCGCGCCGAGGAACTCAGGATTCCTATCTTGGTGCAGGACTCCGGCGGCCGAAAGGTTCCGGCGCTTGCGGCCATCATCGCGGAGCGGGGCCTTGAGTGGGATGAGGTCGCGTTCGTGGGTGACGACCTGGCCGACCTCGGCGTGATGGAACGAGTCGGTCTTCCAATTGCGGTGGCGAACGCCGTCGACGAGATCAAGACCATCGCGCACTGGACTACCCGTCGGGAGGGGGGCCACGGTGCGGTCCGCGAGGTGGTCGAAGCCCTCCTCAAGGCCCGGGGCGAGTGGGATTCCGCGGTGCTTCGTTACCGGGCCGTACGGGAAGCCGTATGACCGCCGCGACCGTCACGGGGCGGCGAGTCCTCGAGCTCGAGGCCACCGCGATTGGTCGGGCGGCGACCCGCCTCGACGATCATTTTGAAGCGGTGATCGATTTACTCGCCCGGGCGACCGGAAGGGTCATCGTGTCGGGGGTCGGCAAATCCGGCTTGGTGGCGCGAAAGATCGCGGCGACGCTCACATCGACCGGCACGGCGGCCACGTTCATCCACCCGGTCGACAGCCTGCACGGCGATCTCGGCATCGTCGGCCCCGGCGACCTCGCAATCCTGCTCAGCAAGAGCGGGGAAACCGAGGAACTGTTCGGTCTGATCGAGATGCTCCGCCGGAAGGGCGTTCCGATCGTCGCGATCACCGGCGGTACGGACTCCACGCTGGCCCGGGCGGCGGAAGCGACCCTGGATGCCGGCGTCGACGAAGAAGCCTGCCCGCACGACTTGGCCCCGACGACCAGCACGACGGTCGCGCTGGCGCTGGGGGATGCGCTGGCGGTGGCACTGCTCGAGCGGAAGGGCTTTACCCGTGAGGCCTTCGCCAGCCTGCATCCGGGCGGGCGACTGGGCCGCAGGCTCCTGCTTCGAGTGAAAGACGTGATGTTGCCGGCACAGGCCACGCTGGCGCCCGCGGATCGGATGCGGCGTGCGGTGGAGCACCTGGCGCATCAACGCGGCGTGGCGCTCGTCGTCAAGGATACGGCGTTGGCCGGCGTGGTGACGGCAGGGGACCTGTCTCGACTGGCGGAACGAGAAGTGAATTACCTCGACCTCGAGGTGGGCCGTGTCATGACGACGACGCCGAAGACCATCGCCCCCGACGATCTCGCGGCCGCCGCTGTGGGGTTGATGGAGCGGGTCGGGATCATGGTGTTGCCGGTGGTCGACGCTGATGGCCGGTTGGCCGGCGTCGTCCACCTGCACGACCTGCTCCGGGCCGGTGCGGTGTGAAGAACCTTGCCGCGGTACTCGCCATCGGCCTCGCCGTGGTTGCGTGTCAGCAGCCGGGAGCCCGTCCGTCGTCGGCACCAGGTCCGGCGGACAGCGCTGACCAGGTCATGCTCAAGATGGACAGCTACATGAGTCAGGACGGAGTTCGGAAGAACTACGTGGTGGCGGAAACGGCCTACATCTACCAGGCGGCCCAGAAGATGGACCTCCGCCGCCTCAAGGTGACGTTCTTCGACAACACCGGCCGGCAGAGTTCGGTACTGACCGCCAAGCAGGGGATGTACATGATTACGCTGGGGTCGCTCGACGCCCGCGGCAACGTCGTGGTGGTGTCAACGGACGGACGCAAACTGACGACGCCGCACCTGATCTACGATCGGTCAGCGATGCAGCTCAGGAGCGACACGGTCTTCTACTACGAATCGAAGACCGAAACGATGACGGGGATCTCGTTCAAGTCCGACCTCGAATTCCGCGACGTACACATTGACAACCCGAAAGGGAAGCAGCGCGGGGCCGGCGTGTTGCTTCCAGGCCAATGACCGGCCGCGTCAGTGTGATTGTCCTGGCCGTGATGGTACTGGCTCCGGCCTTCGCGCTCGTTGCCCAGGCACCCATCAAGCCCAAGGCGGTCGCCAAGGCCAAACGACGGCCGGATCCTCAAGACCGCTGCCTGGTGGAACTGGTCAAGGCCGAGCGCCAAGGTGTCAAGACCACGCCGACCGAAGGTATCAACAACTTCTACCTCGGCGGCAACGTCCATCTCCAATGCCGGGGCCGCAACATTCACATGTATGCAGACAGCGTCGCCTCCTACGGCGGCAACGTCATCCAGTTCATTTCCCAGGGCAACCGCGTCCGTTACCGCGACTCCACCACGAACCTCGACTCCGACGCTGGGACCTATTTCAAGGACGGCGAACGCTTCGAGGCCCAGGGCAATGCCGTCCATCAGGATATCAAGAACGGCTCGACCATCAAAGGCACCCAGATCAACTACTACCGCCCCCTCAAAGGCGTACGCCCCGACCTCGAAGTGATCGCCTACAACCGGCCTACCGTGACCTACGCCATCAAGGACTCAACCGGCAAGGCCCAGGCCCCATACACCATCATTGGCAACCTGGTCCGGGCCGTTGGGAGCGACGCGATCTATGCCGGCGGGGCGGTGACGATCGACCGGGAGGACCTCAAGGGCGCCGCCGATTCGCTCTGGCTTGATACCGGCAAGAAGCAGGGCGGGCAACTCATCGGGAAAGCCAGCCTCCGGAGCCAGCAGAACCAGGGTTTCGTCCTCACAGGCGCTTCAATCGACATCGGGCTCAAGCAGAAGGAGCTCTCCTCGCTCAAGGGCAGGAACCCCGGGCGGCTGGTCAACAGCGATGTCACGCTCGATGGCGATTCCGTCCAGATCGAACTCAAGTACCGCCAGGTGGAGCTCACCAAAGCCTGGGGCAAGAAACAGCGCCCGACCGCCGTGTCCTCCACCTACCGGATCCTCGGTGACTCCCTCATGATCGACTCGCCGAATCAGCGCCTTGCCGTCGTCCGGGCCTACGGCAATGCCTGGGCCGGCACCGCAAAGGATTCGAACTCGACCAGCCGGGACTGGATCGCCGGCGAGACCGTGATCGCCCGGTTCATGGCCCGGGACTCCGCGGGAGTCAAGAAGAACACCATCCGCGAACTCGAGGCCCAGCAACAGGCGCGGTCCTTTTACCAGATGGCGCCCGAAAAGGGCCAGACCAAAGGATCGGTCAACTACACCCGGGCCAACAACATCCTGGTAACCATGCGGGTGACTGCCGACTCCACCAACGTCGACCGAATCGACGCCCACGGGAACGTCGACGGCGTCCATCTCCAGCCGGCGGTGGCGAAACGCGATACGACCAAGCGGGCGGACTCCACCGCCGCCAAACGACCGGCCAAACGTCCATGACCAGCGTGCTTTCAGGTACTGACCTCAACAAGGCGTTCCGACGCCGACGAGTCGTCAAGGATGTGTCGGTCAACGTCCGCCAGGGCGAGATCGTCGGCCTCCTCGGCCCCAACGGGGCCGGGAAGACCACGACCTTCTACCTCATCACCGGCCTGATCCGGCCCGATGCGGGTCGGATTCACCTGGACAGTACCGACATCACCAACCAGCCGATGTACCGCCGGGCCCGGAACGGGATCGGCTACCTGGCGCAGGAGCCCTCCGTCTTTCGGCGCATGTCGGTCGAGGACAACGTGCTGGCCATCCTCGAGACGCTTGATGTCTCGCGGGCCGAACGCAAGGCGCGGCTCGAGTCGCTTCTCGACGAGCTGGGCCTCAAACATCTTCGCAAAAACAAGGCGTACACGCTGTCGGGCGGAGAACGCCGCCGGCTCGAGATTACCCGGGCCCTCGTCACGGAGCCCAAGTTCATGCTCCTCGATGAACCCTTCGCCGGAGTCGACCCGATTGCTGTCCACGACATCCAGACCATTATCGCGAACCTCAAGAATCGCCGCATCGGGGTTCTGATCACCGACCACAGTGTGGAGCAGATGTTTGAAATCGTCGATCGAGCCTACATCATGTACGATGGGGAGGTCCGAGCGGCAGGGACCGTCCGCGAACTCGTCTTCAACGACCAGGTGGCGGAACTGTACCTTGGCCCGACCATGACGGCCCGGCTGCGGGACCGACTCAACCGGGCGGCGCAGCCAGAGCGGCCCGGACCGACGGATGGGCCTGCCCCTCAGGATGGAATGGAGGCGGCTCCGTGAGGACCGGCCTTTCGCAGCATACCGGCATGCGCCAGGAGTTGCGGATCAATCCGCGACTCTACCAGGCGATGGACATGCTGTACATGCCGATGATGGACTTGCAGCAGCACCTGAAACAGGAGCTGCTGGTCAACCCGTTCCTCGAGCTCCTTGAGCCGGAGGACGAAGAGCAGGACCAGCAGGAGAAGACGGTCGAGCAGGAGAAGGAAAAAGCGGAGAAGGAAGACGAGATCGACTGGGAGGAGATCCTCCTCAACGGATTCGACGTCGGTGGCGTCAAGCAGCAGTACGAGGAACAGGAGTACCTCGAACCGGTCTGCGTGGAAACGCCGGACCTGATCGATCACCTGCGCGGCCAGCTCCAGCTGATGAGCCTGACCCCCCGCCAGAAGCTTCTCAGCGAGGAGTTTCTCGGCAACCTCAACGAGGACGGATATCTCGGCGCCTCACTCGAGGAGATCCTGGGCTCGGTGAACAGCCTGCTCGAGTCACACGCTCCAGTTCCCGACACGGACGAACTCGACGAACTCGACAACATGGAGCACCCCGCTGTGGCGGCGGCCCCCGCAGCCCCGGTCATCCCGTTCTACACCCCCGAGGAAGTCGAGGCGATGCTGGGGGTCATCCAGCGCCTCGACCCGCCCGGCGTGGCCGCGCGCGACCTGCGCGAATGCCTGCTGCTCCAACTCGCGGACGCCAAGGATGTCGATTCGCTGGCGTACCGCCTCGTCGCCGAGGCGTTCCTCGACCTGATCGCCCATCGCTGGAATGAGATCGCCAAACGGTTCGGGGTCGAGCCGCAGCAGGTGCAGGCCGCCGCAGACTCCCTCTCACGATGCGACCCGAAACCCGGCCTCAAGTATTCCAACCGCGGCGACGGCTACATCATCCCGGATCTGATCGTGGTCAAGGTCGACGGCAAGTATCATGTGACCTTGAACGATACCGGCGTTCCCCGGCTCAGACTGAGCCGTTCGTACCAGGATGTGGCCCGGGACAAGAAGGCGCTGACGCCGGAGAACAAGGAGTTCATCGCCCAGAAGATGAACAGCGCCAACTGGATGATCCAGGCGATTGAGCAGCGGCGTCAGACCATGCTCAAGGTGATGAACTTCATCGTCGACCGGCAGCGCGGCTTCTTCGAGAAGGGGGTCGAGTTCCTGAAACCGCTGACACTCAGGGAAGTCGCCGAAGTCATCAGCATGCACGAGTCGACCGTGAGCCGGGTCACCAACGAGAAGTTCGTCCAGACACCCCGCGGCGTACTGCCACTCAAGTTCTTCTTTTCTTCGGCGCTCTCGACCGCCTCGGGCGAAGATGCCAGCGCGCGGTCGATTCGGGCCAAGCTGCAGAAGATGGTCGGCGAGGAGTCGACGGCCAAACCTCTCACCGACCAGCAGATCGTCCACAAGTTCAAGGAACAGGGGATTCAGATCGCCCGCCGGACGGTGGCCAAGTACCGGGATCAGCTCGGCATCCTTCCGGCCCGGATGCGAAAGCGGGTGTAGCGCCATGGTCGACGTCAGCGTGCTCGTGCCCGCCAAGGACGAGGCGGAGAATCTGCCGGAGTTCGTCCGTCTCTGCGGCGAGGCGCTGACCCGGGCCGGAACGGCGTTCGAGGTCATCGTGGTGAATGACGGATCGCGGGACGGAACGGCCGACGTCCTCCGGGACCTCACGACCCGGTATCCGTTCCTCAAGGTCGTCACTCACCGGCGGCAGCGCGGCATTGCGGACGCCCTCAGGAGCGCCTCGGATGCGGCCTCCGGCCAGGTGCTCGTGTTTTACCCGGCAGACCTCCAGTACCTGCCCGAGGATATTCCGACCTTGGTCAAGCCGATCCTCGACGGAGAGGCGGATATCGTCACGGGGTCGAAGCAGGGCAAGTACGAGAAGGCCCTGGTCAGCGGGATCTACAATCGGCTCTGCCGCTGGCTCTTCGGCGTTCGGGTCGAGGATCTCAACTCCGTGAAGGCCTACCGGGCCGAGATCATGCGGGTCGTGCCGATGCGCCCGGACTGGCACCGATACATGGTGGTGATCGCCGCCGTCGAGGGTTACCGCCTGGCGTCGCGACCGGTGCCACTGTATCCCCGTCGCGCCGGCGTATCGAAGTTCACCTGGACACGGATTCCCGTCGGCGTTCTCGATCTCATCTCGGTCTGGTTCCTGCTCAAGTTCGGCCGGAAACCGATGCTCTTTTTCGGTTTGTCCGGCGCGGCCGTGTTCGCGGTAGGTCTGATCGCCGGGATCGTCGCCCTGGTGCTCCGATTCGGGTACGGGCTTGGATTCCGGCCGTTGCTCAACCTGGTCGAGACCATGGTGATCGGTGGGATCGTGCTGTTCTGCTCCGGATTCATCGGCGAGATGCTGGCGAGCCAACGGGAAGAATTGACGGATCTCTCCCGCGACCTGCGCCGTCCCGACCGCATCCCACCCGCCTGACCATGAGGGTGGTGTTTCTCACCCACAACTACCCCCGCGGTCCGGGGGACGTCGCCGGTGCCTTCCTGCACCCGCTCGCGCTGGCGCTCGCTGCCCGGAACCACGACGTACGGGTCGTGGCCCCCAGTGATCACGGTGCCGGCGGGCCGTCCAGGCTGGACGGCATCCCGGTAGACCGGGTTCGCTACGCCTCGCCGGACCGGGAGCGCTACGCCTACTCCGGCCGGATGCAGGAGGCCCTCCGCTCGCCGGGTGGATGGCTCGCCATGCGGCGGCTCGTCGCGGCCCTGCGCCGAGGCGCCGAAGTTGCGGCGGGCGATGACCGCCGGGCTGTGATCCATGCCCATTGGTGGTTTCCTGCCGGCCTGGCCGCCCCGGACCGACCCTGCGTGGTCACTCTGCACGGCACCGATGCCGCACTCCTCGCCAAGCCCGGGGCAGCGTGGCTGGCAAGGCGAGCCCTCCGGCGTGGCCGGGTCGTAACGGCCGTCAGTGCCCACGTGGGCAACCAGATCGAGCGGGCCACCCGGAGAACCATCGACGCGGGCCATCGCTCGCCGATGCCCCTCACGCTGCCCGCGCGGCGATCCTCAGGCGGGGCGGGGCTGGTCTTCGTCGGGCGGTTGACCCGCCAGAAGCGAGTGGACCTGGCACTCCGGGCCCACGCCCTCTGCGTCAACTCGGGGCACCGGCTTCCCTTTGTCGTGGTCGGGGACGGGCCCGAACGGCCGGCCCTTGCCGCGCTGGCGGAGTCGCTGGGCACCGGACTGGTTCGCTTTGCCGGCCAGGTTGCGCCGGACCAGGTCGGGGCCGCCATCGGGGATGCCGATGTGTTCGTCTTTCCGGCGGTGGGGGAAGGGCTCGGACTGGCGGCGATCGAGGCCCTTGGTTGTGGCGTCCCGGTCGTTGCCTGCGGCGACGGCGGGGGCGTCCTGGATATCGTTCCCCCAGGCACGACGGTCGACCCGACGCCGGACGGTCTCGCGGCCGGCATTGCGGCGGTGCTGGCGGATCCAGGGGCGCGGATGCGCGCTGCGGATGCCGGCGACGGGTATCGAATCGAACTGTCACCCGATAGCGTTGCTGCCCGTTGCGAAGCTTGGTATCGCGAGGCACTTGATGGCTAAGGGCTGGTGGCGATGGGTTCGGGCCGCCCTGGGCCTCGCGATCGTCGGGTATGCCGTCCGATTCCTGATTCGCAATTGGGAGCAGGTCCGAGCCGCCGACCTGGCCTGGCGAATTGATCCGGTGGCGATCGTCGGCAGCCTCGCCCTGGTGCTCGCGACCTACGCCCTCCTGGTCGAAGGCTGGCGACGGATGGTGGCGGGATGGGGCAGCCGGCTCCCCTGGTGGGTGGCCGCCCGGATCTGGGTCCTGTCCAGTATGGGGAAGTACCTCCCCTTCAAGGTCTGGGCGATCGCCGGGATGGCTGTGTTAGGCAGGGAGGCCGGTGTGCCGGGCTGGATCGCCACCGCCTCGGCGGTCGTGTTGCAGATCGTCTCGATCGGGACGGGAGCGCTCGTGGTGGCCGTGTCGGGCTCCACGGCGCTTGAGGCGGCCCGGCCCGGCGCTCAGGCTGGCCTTGCCGCGTTGATCGGCATCGCCATCGCGAGTTTAACCATTGTACTCTGGCCCCGGCCGCTCAACTGGCTCTTGCGGCGATTCGGGGGAGAGGTCTCCATTGCAGCCCCCGCGCCGGGGCCCTTGCTGATCGGCGTGGTCATCAACGCGCTCGCTTGGATACTGTATGGCCTGGCGCTGGCCTGGCTCGCCCGCGGCGTCTTCGCCGAGAGCGCGCTCACGATTCCGGCCGCGATCGGGGCCTTCACGGCGTCGTATCTCGCCGGGTTCCTGTTTCTGCTGGCGCCGGGAGGATTCGGCGTCCGCGAATTGGTCTTTGTATTGTTGACGCAGTCTGCCCTGGGGCCGGCCAAGGCGCTGGCCCTGGCCGCCGTTTCCCGGGTCGGGATGACCCTGGCAGATTTGTTGGCCGCCGCGCCGTTCGTGATCCGGAGGAAAGCCCAATGACCACAACCGACGAATCCGCCCCGGGCTTCGAACCCAGAGCACCCGCCGTTAAAGCGCTGCTGGTGTTCGTGCTCTCGGCCCTGACATTGTGCTGGCCGATGCTCCTGGGACAGTTCCTCATCGGGCCCGCGTCGGACCAGGAGGCAGGGTACAGCTTCCGCCATTTCGCCGCTCAGTACTTCCAGAGCCACGGCGCGATCCCGCAGTGGAACCCGTACATCTTCGCCGGCCTGCCGTTCATCGGGGCCGCTCACGGCGACATCTTCTACCCCACGGCGTGGCTCCGCTGGATTCTGCCGACCGACCTGGCCATGAACCTCGGCTTCGCCCTGCATATCGTGGCCGCCGGCCTGGCCACGTACGGTCTGATGCGCACGCTCAAGGCGAGTTGGGCCGGAGCCGTCGTGGCCGGACTCTCCTACGAACTGACCGGTATCGTGATCTCGCTGGTCCACCCGGGCCACGACGGCAAGCTGTTCGTATCGGCCTTGGCGCCGTTGCTCCTGATGGGGATCGTCCGCGCCGTCCGCGATCGGGAGTTGGCGGGCTACGGCATCATCGCACTGAGCACGGGACTGGCCCTTCAGGGACATCCGCAGGCCAGCTACTACCTCCTCATCGCGGGCGGTGTCTGGGGTGCATTCTGGGTCTTCGGCCCGGAAGGGCCGACAGGATCGGCCCGTTTCCGCGTCATCCTGGGCGCCGCGGGTGCGGTGGCTCTCGGAGTCGGTCTCTACGCCGTGTACGCCCTGCCCATGCGGGAATATGTTGCCTACAGCCCTCGGGCCGAGGGCGGATACAACAGTGGGTGGGACTACGCGATCTCGTACGCGCTGCCCCCGGAGGAACTCCTCGGGCTGATCCTGCCCAAGGTCGATGGCGCCATGAATGCCTACTTCGGCCGCAACGGTCTCAAGCTGCACACCGAATACCTCGGCCCCGTCGTCCTGATGCTGGCCGCCCTCGGGATCGGCGGCGCCGGTCGTCGTCAGCCTCGAGTCGCGTTGGGGACCATCGCCGGGCTGTTCCTGCTCGTCAGCCTCGGCGGAGCGACGCCGTTCTTCCGGCTCTGGTATCTCCTGCCTCTCATGAGCCGGCTGCGCGCGCCCGGCATGGCGTTCTTCCTCGTCGCACTGCCGCTGTCGATCTTCGCGGGGTGGGGAGGCGAGCGCCTGCTCAAAGGGACGGCCCAGCTCGGACGGGCATGGATCGCCGCGGGAGTGGCCGGGCTTCTCGCCTTGCTCGGCACCCTCGGCATCCTCCAGACCGTCGCTGAGGACATCGCGCGGAACGCGGGATTCGAAGGTGGAATTGAGCTTGCGATCAGCGGCGCCTCGGCTCTCCGTCTCGACTCGATTCGACTGCTCGTGACCGTGGCGGTGGCCGCCGCGATCATCTGGGTCATCGGCCGGCGACGCCTGGCCGGCGGAACCGCCATCGCCGCCCTGCTGGCCGTCGTCTTCGCCGACCTGTGGACCGTCGGGCGGGAGTACTTCGTATTCTCTCCACCGGCCGCGGTGACCTACGGCTCCGACGACATCATGAAGAAGCTCGAGGCCACACCAAAGCCTTACCGCGTCTATGGCCCCGCCGCCTCGGTCAGTGGCCTCAATCCATACCCCAAAGGCTGGCTCATGGCGGCCGGAATTCCGACCCTGTTCGGATACCATGGCAACGAACTCCGGACCTTCGACGACCTCCTGGGCGGGAAGAATCAGTGGAAGAACCAGCTAAACCCCGCCTTCTGGAAGTTGTTCGCCATCAGATTCATCGTACTGAATCAGGCCCAGACCGTTCCCGGGTTCCACCAGGTGCTCGGCCCCGTTACCACCCAGCATGGCCCCGGCTTCCTGCTCGAAGCGGATACCATTCCGCCGTACGCGCGTGTCCTGGCGGGCGCCGCCAAGGTGCCCGACAGCCAGCTCGTGGCGACGGTTTCGGATGCCCGGTTTCCCTTCGATCTTCTCGCCGTCTATCCGGACAGCGCGTCAGTCACGCCCGAACCGCTGAACGGCGCGATCCCCGGGCCGTCGCCGGTCACGGCCGCGGTGACGGGGTGGGAGGCCGGGCGTTTCGCCGTTGCCATGAACGGCACGGTTTCGGCCCCCCAGTACCTGGTGATCGCCGAGAACTGGTACCGGGATTGGCACGCCACAATCGATGGCGAGCCGGCAACCGTACTGCGGGCCCAGGGGTCGCTCCTGAGCGTCGTGGTCCCGCCTGGCGCCAAATCCGTGGCGTTCTGGTTCGATTCTCCGGCCTATCATCAAGGCAAGACGATCAGTCTGATCTCGCTTGCGGGGATCGCGGTCCTCTTCGGGATTCCGCTGGTACGACGGAGGCAGGTGACCGATGCCTGAACGCTTCCTCGTCATCCTCCCGACCTACAACGAGAGCGAGAACCTGGCCCAGGTGGTGCCCGCGATCCTCGACCAGGACCCGCGGCTCGAAGTCCTGGTCGTGGATGACAATTCTCCCGACGGAACTGGCCAGCTCGCGGATCAACTGGCCGGGGCGTTCGCCCGGGTGCACGTCCTCCATCGGCCGGACAAGGAAGGCCTCGGCAAGGCCTACCTTGCGGGCTTCGTGTGGGGACTGGAGCGGGGTTACGACCGCCTGCTCGAGATGGACGCCGACTTCTCCCACGATCCGAAGTTCCTTCCAGCCCTCCTCAAGGCGGCGGACGACGCCGACCTGGTGATCGGCTCCCGGTACAAGAGCGGCGTGAACGTGGTGAACTGGCCGATGTCCAGGCTGCTGCTTTCCTATTTCGCCAACATCTACGTTCGCTGGGTGACCGGACTGCCCCTGACCGACGCCACCGGCGGCTTCAAGTGTTTCCGCCGCGCCGTCCTCGAAGCGCTCCCGTTCGACCGCGTTCGGTCCAACGGCTACGCGTTCCAGATCGAGATGAGCTTCCGGGCTTGGCGCAAGAAGTTCCGGGTCGTTGAAGTCCCGATCGTCTTCACGGATCGGGTCGAGGGCACCAGCAAGATGAGCAAGGCGATTGTCCGGGAGGCCATCTGGATGGTCTGGTGGCTGTGGATCGCCGACCGGCTGGGCAAGCTGTGAGCAGCCGTTTCTACAAGATGACCGGCTCCGGGAATGACTTCGTCTTTCTCGACGGCCGGGAGCATGACCTCGCGGCCTGGCCTGCGGCCCGGATCGCCGCCATGTGCGACCGTCGGCAGGGCGTCGGTGCTGACGGCCTCATCCACGTTTCGGTCAACCCGGACGGCGCAATCCGGATGGTCTATTTCAACTCGGACGGGTCGCATGCCGACATGTGCGGGAATGGGGCTCTGTGTACCACCCGCCTGGCGGCACACCTTGGACTCGCCCGGCCGGACCGAGTCGAGCTCGCCACTGACGCCGGACGGCTCGACAGCCGCTGCGTCGGGCCCGGGTGGGGGGCCGAGATTCGGTTCCCCACGGCCCCGGTCCCCGAGCCACTGAGCGTGCCGCTTGGGGCAGGGGAGCAACGCGCCCTCCAGGGAACCGTCGGGGTCCCCCACACGGTAATCCTGGTGACCGACATCGATCGGGTCGATGTGCCCGGCCGGGGTCGACAGCTCCGGTTTCACCCGGCTGTCGGACCGGCCGGAAGCAACATCAACTTCGTGGGACGGATCGCCGGGGATGACGCGGCCTGGGCGATAAGGACATACGAACGGGGGGTCGAGGGGGAGACCTTGGCCTGCGGGACCGGAACGATCGCCGCCGGCCTGGCGCTGGCCGGGATCGGGCTGGCCGATCTTCCGGTCCGGATCCGGTGCCAGGGCGGCTCCGTCTACGGCGTGGCGGGCACGCTGAACGGTCCATCGGCCGACGACGTCTGGCTCCGCGGCGAGGGCCGGCTTGTGTTCACCGGCTCCCTTGAGGGCCTGGCCGACTAGCCCGGGACTTTCCCACAGAAGTCCACAATATTACTTAACATAATACATCTTATACGACATCATACGATCGACGGCAAACGGGACTCGGTCCGGCCCCCAACCCTTGTAGCCACAATGAAAAAGGCGGCCCCATTCGGAGGCCGCCCGGGTCCACAACCAATCAGTCCGATTCTAGCCCTTGGTGATCTCTGCCAGCCGCACCTGAGCTTCAGCGACCCCGGCCTGCTCCTTCGGGTATTTCTTGATCAGACCCTCGAGCATCGCGGCGGCCTCTTTGTCCTTCCCGATAGCCCGATAGGTCCTGGCGGCGTTCAGGAGCGCATCGATCTGCCGGAACGCCTCAGGCGCCAGATCGGCCGCCTTGACGTACTCGGCCGTGGCGTCGGCAACCTTCCCGGCGTTCTCCAAGGCGATCGCCAGATGCGAATGAGCCGCCGAACCGAACGCACCGGGCGGATTGGTCGCCACGAACTTCCGGAGCTCGTCAACGGCCAACTGGGCCTGGCCCGACAACAGCCGAACCTGGTTCAGCGCCAGAACTGCCTCGTACGCCGCATCGGTACCGCTGTAGGTCTGCGTGACCTTCTGGAGCGCCGCGGAGGCCTCCGGGTAGTTGCCCGACTCCATGGACATCCTGGCCTGGTCCAGGGCCTCCATAGCCTGGCTCTGCTTCCGCCGGCCGCTCTCGACCACATACCAAGTCACAAGACCGACGACGAAGACGGCCCCGAGGGCCATCCCGATCTGCTTCTGCCTGGCCACGAGCCAAGCCAGAAAATGGGATTGCTCTGCCGAGCCATCAGACTCGGACTGCTTTGGTGCCTCTGTGGTCGCCATCAGACTTATTACCTGGTTAGTGGGAAGCCCTTAAACCTAACATGCCCCCGAGAGGATTCGAACCTCCGGCCAACGGTTTAGGAAACCGCTGCTCTATCCATCTGAGCTACGGGGGCCTTCGCCCGCGGACGCAAACCTATCCGGTGCCCCGACGGTCGTCAATTTCAGTCAACGACGTAACATATCACCAGATCGTTCTATGATTCGGATGAGGTGAAACCAGCAATTACTTGATATCAAAGTCTTTGGACCACGTAGCCTCAACCGCTATCTCAGCGACCGATACTCGATCTACTCGACCTGAACTCGGCCCGGCCCGCAGGTCGCCCTCAAAAGCCCGCATCGCCGCCGACTCGCCGACCGCAAGAACCTCGACCGACCCATCGCCGAGGTTTCTCGCCTGCCCGCGGATACCCCGAGCCATGGCAGCCCGACGGGCGTACGCCCGGAACCCCACCCCTTGAACCTGGCCCTCGATCAGAAGACGGCGAGCGAGGTCCAAGTCAGTTGGCCCGGCGGGCGGCTTGGCGGGCCCGGACGACTTCGACCACCATGGGCAGAACTGAGACCAGAATGATGGCACCGATCACCAGGCCGAAATTGTTCCGAACCACCGGCAGGTTGCCGAAGTAGTAGCCAACCCAGATGAACAGGGCCACCCAACCGATTCCCCCGCCAACGCTATAGGCGAGGAACCGCGGGTACGGCATCGCCCCGACACCGGCGACGAATGGCGTAAAGGTCCTGATGATCGGAACGAACCGGGCGATGATGACCGTGCGGCCCCCATGGCGCTCGAAAAATGCGTGAGTCCGATCCAGGTAGTCTTTCCGGAAGAGCTTGCTCTGGCCCGAAAAAGCCCTCGGTCCGACGTATCGGCCGATCCAGTAATTGAGGTTGTCCCCGGCGATCACGGCCGCAATCAGGACGCCGCACAGCAGCCAGGGATCGAGGTCACCAAGCCCGGCGAAGGCCCCGGCGGCAAACAAGAGTGAATCTCCCGGGAGGAACGGCGTCACCACCAGGCCGGTCTCGCAGAAGACGATCAGCGCCAGAATCGCGTAGGTCCCCGTCCCGTACTGGCGGATCAGCTCGCCCAGATGACGGTCGAGATGGAGGGCGAAATCAATCAGGGTGCGGATGAATTCGAGCATGGTGGAAGATAGCGGGCGGATCAGCCGGCGAATCCGAATTCGCCCAGCAAGGGGACGAACCGCACATCAGACAATGACGTGACCCGGGTCTGGTCCCCCACGCGTTCGACGCGAGTCAGGACCTGCTCGTTCCGATCCCCGATTGGGATCACCATCCGGCCACCCGGCGCCAGTTGTTCGAGCAGCGGAGCGGGTACCTCGGGCGACGCCGCGGCCACCACGATCGCGTCGAAGGGTGCGAGCGACCGCCATCCCAGGGTGCCGTCGCCCGCGACGATGGTGACGTTCCTGATCCCCAGCTCCCGGATGACCGACCGGGCACTGTCGGCCAGCGCCGGCACCCGTTCGATCCCGACGACGGCGTAGGCCAACTGGCTCAGCAAGGCGGTCTGGTATCCGGATCCAACGCCCACCTCAAGCACCTTCTCCCCGCCTGAGAGCCGGAGCTCCTGAAGCGATCTGGCTTGCACCCAGGGCTGGGATATCGTCTGGCCGGCCGCGATAGGCAGGGCTGAGTCTTCATAAGCGCGGTGGCGAACGGCCTCCGGAACGAAACGGTGTCTCGGCACGACAGAAACCGCCTTGAGCACGGCCAGGTCACGGATGCCCTTGTCCTGAAGCTCCTCGACCAGCCGCTGCCGATACCCCCCGTAGCTGTCCGGAACGTCTAGAGGGCGAGCGCCCACGACCCCACGGCCTCCATCAACCGGTAGTTGGTGAGATCCATATGAAGAGGCGTCACCGAGATATAACCATCCTTGACGGCCGCTTGGTCGGAATCGGGATCGGTCGTCCACGTGACGTCCCCGCCCCCGATCCAGAAGACTTCCCGGCCCCACGGATCATTCATCCTGGTCAGCGACCCGGAGAAGAAGCGGCTCCCCAGCTTGGTCACCCGCACGCCCTTGACCTCGGAGGCATGGATCTTCGGAAGATTGATGTTCAGGAGGGTCTCCGCGGGAAAATCCTTGATCTCGGTGATCTGACGAATCAGCCGGACCAGCAGCGGATGGTAGCTCGCCATGAGTTCGGGGTCGCGGCCGGCGAACGAGAAGGCAATCCCCGGCACGCCGAGGGTCACGGCCTCCATCGCCACCGAGACCGTCCCCGAGTACAGGACGTCCTCGCCCATGTTGGGACCGTGGTTGATGCCGGCAAAGACGAAATCGGGCCGTTCCGGCAGCAGCGCGCCGATCGCCAGCAACACACAGTCGGTTGGGGTTCCGTCCACCTGGAACGCGCCGTCGTGGGTCCGGGCCGGACGGAGCGGCCGGTGCAGGGTGAGCGAGTGTGACGTCCCGCTCTGCTCCCGGTCCGGGGCTACCACGGTCACCTGCCCCACCGCCCGGCAGGCGGCCGCGAGGATCCCGATCCCGGGGGCGAGAATGCCATCGTCGTTTGATACGAGAATATTCATGGATCAGGCCGCTGGTTCGTCAGTCGAAGATTGGTCCGGAAGCGCCGTACCGTCGAGCGTCGCCAGAATGCCCACGAGGGCGGAGTCGATTTCATCGAGCGTCTGCCGCGACGCGGCCCGGGCGGCCTCCTGCTTGAGCTCCCCGGTACGCCGGAATTGCTCGACCCGCTGCCGGGCCCCGTCGATGGTGTATTTCTCCGTGTACAGCAGGTGCTTGACCAGCAGGATCAACTCGACTTCACGGCTCTTGTAGACCCGGTTCCCGGACCGATTCTTGGCCGGGTTCAGAAACCGGAACTGACTTTCCCAATACCGGAGGACGTGCGGCTTGAGATCGGTCAGAGCACAGACCTCGCCGATCGAGAAGAATTCCTGCGTCGGGCGCGGTGGCATCGCGTCACAGCTCCGGTTTCAACGTTCGGTCCATGAGTTCGGCGATCGCCACCCGCGGCGGCTTCTCGTCGAACAGCACTTCGGCCACCTTGGCCGCGATCGGCGTCTCGACCCCGTGCCTGGCCGCCAGTCTTACCGCGGCCCGGGCGGTGTTGACGCCCTCCGCCACCGTCCGGTGTTCGCATTGATAGTGGGCCAGCGAGGTGCCCTGGGCGATCGCCACGCCGAGCGAACGATTGCGGCTCAGGTTGCCGCAGGTGGTCAGGATCAGATCGCCCATGCCGGCCAGCCCGGCGAATGTCCGTGGATCGGCGCCGGCGGCCACGCCGAGCCGGGTCATTTCCGCGAGCCCCCGGGTGACCAGAGCGGCCCGCGGGTTGTCGCCAAGGCCAAGACCATCGAGGATGCCGGCCGCAATGGCGATCGTGTTCTTGAGCGACCCGGCCAGCTCGGTACCAATGACATCCCGGTTCGAGTAGACCCGGAAGTACGGCGTCGAAAACAGCGACTGGGCCGCCGCCGACGCCGCCGGGTCGGTCGAGGCCGCCACGACGGCCGTCGGCTGCCCGGCTTGAACCTCCTGCGCAAAACTCGGTCCCGACAGCGCGACGAACCGATGCCGCGGCAGCACGGACTCGGCCACCTGCGACATGGTGGCAAGCGTGTCGGTCTCGAGGCCCTTGGTGGCACTCACGACCAACTGCCCTTCGACGAGTGACGCGGCAATCGATGACAACAGCCGGCGGGTCACATGGCTCGGCGAGACCAGCACCACGCACTCGGCCCCCTGGACGGAACTGACGGCATCGGTGGTAGCGGTGAGCGCCGGCGACAGCCGCGCGCCCGGCAGGTAGAGTGGATTCTCATGGGTTTCATTGATGGAGCGGCCGACCTCGGCCTCGAACGCCCAAAGAACGACCTCGTTCCCCTTCCGGCCGAGGAGGTCGGCCAGCGTGGTCCCCCAGCTGCCGGCACCGAGCACGGCGACCTTCACCGGGCGACTCCCTTGTTCCGCCCCGCCCCGAACCGGCTTTCCGTTCCAGCGAGCAGCCGTTGCAGGTTGGTCCGGTGCGTCAGGATCACGAAACCGCCCAGCACCGCGAAGAAAGGAATGACCGGGTGGAGCGACGGGTGAAACAGCCAGACCGCCACAGGCAGGACGACCGCCGCCACCATACTCGCGAGCGACACGTACCCCGAAAGGCGGAACACCGCCAGCCAGGCGCCTAACGAGACGAGCATTGCCCACGGCGCGACTCCCAGGACAACGCCCGCGGCCGTGGCGACCCCCTTCCCGCCTTTGAAGGCGACGAATACGCTGAACACGTGCCCGATGACCGCCGCCGCGCCGAGCAGGACCGGAATCCAGGGGCCGCCGCCGGCCCACGGACCGAACACCATCACCGGCACGGCGCCTTTCGCGACATCAAACAGCCCGGCCGGGATCGCAGCCCGCCAGCCGGCCGCTCGATAGAGATTGGTCGCCCCGAGGTTGCCACTCCCGACTTTCCGCAGGTCGATACCCCGGCTCCTGGCGATCCAGTAGCTCGCCGGGATCGCCCCGAGGAGGTAGGAGGCCGCGAACCAGAGGGCCAGCGTCACCGCGAGCCGCCTGTCCGGGGATTGATTCGGAGCCGCATCGGCACGCCGGAGAAGTTCCAGGCGGCCCGGAAACCTTTGATGAGATACCGTTGATAGTGCTCCACCAGGTCGTCAGGCCGGTTGCAGATCAGCACGAAGATCGGCGGGGCCACCGCGACCTGCGAGGCGTAGTAGAGCTTGACCTCTTCGCCTCCCACCTGCGGCGGCTGGTTCCGAGCGATCAGGTCCTCGAGAACCTTGTTCACTTCGGAGGTGGTGATCCGCCTGGTCCGGGCCTCGGCGACCGCGAGAATCTCGTCCAGCACCTTGCGGGCCCGCTGGCCGCTCAGTGCCGAGACGTACACGAACGGCACGTCAGCAAGGAACGGCGCCTTCTCCGTCACGATCGCAGTGCCGCGCACCGCGGTGTTGGGATCCTTGTCTTCGACCAGATCCCACTTGTTGACGACCACGATCAACCCGGTTCCCCGGTCCCAGGCCTCGGTCGCAATCCGGAGGTCCTGGTGATGGACGCCAATCGTGGCGTCCACGACCAGGACGCAGATCTGGGCGTCCTCGATCGCGCGCCGGGTTCGGACCGTGGAGTAGAACTCGACATCCTCGTCGACCCGTGATTTGCGGCGGAGGCCGGCGGTGTCGACGAACCGGATCACCTTGCCGTGATAATTGAGAATCGAGTCCACGGCATCCCGCGTCGTGCCAGCCGTCGGCGAGACGACGTAGCGCTCCTCGCCGAGCAGGCGGTTGGCCAGCGACGATTTGCCGACGTTGGGCCGCCCCACGATCGCGACGGAAATCTGATCGGCATCCTCGTTGTCGGCCGCCGGTGGCAGTCGGTCGACAATCAAGTCGAGCAGATCCCCACTCCCCTTCCCGACCGCCGCGGACACCGGAATCGGGTCACCCAGGCCCAGGGCATAGAACTCGGCATCGGCCGTGACCCGTGGCATGTGGTCGAGCTTGTTGGCCACCAGGAGGACTGGCCGTTTGGAACGCCTGAGCTGCTGGGCGATTGCCTGGTCGATCGGGTGGAGGCCTTCTGGGGCGTCGACCACGAACAGGATCACGTCCGCCTCGGCAATCGCGATCTCGGCCTGCCGGCGGATAGCCCGGTCCATCGAGTCATCCGATTCGGGCACCATCCCGCCGGTATCGACGATCCAGAAGGAGCGGCCGTTCCAGTTGGCGTCGCCAAAATGCCGGTCCCGGGTCGTCCCGGCCTGATCGGCCACAATGGCTTCCCGCCCCCCGATGAACCGGTTGAAGAGAGTCGACTTGCCGACGTTCGGGCGGCCGACGATGGCCACAGTGGGTTTACTCATCGAGGGCATCCACGAAATACTTCGACAGTTTGACCGGCATCGGTACTCCCGCGACCAGATCGGCGAGCGGCAGGTTGTCGATGAAAAGCTGGTCGTCGTTGACCGCTTCCCCCGGAATGAGCGCCAGATCGAGATCGGTCCGGCCCTTGAGCGCGTCCAGCATGTCGCGGCCGGGCAGCAGCCCCGCCGTGGTAACCCGGGCGCCGAAAACCGAGTTCTCCACCACGATGAGTTCAATCTCGGCGCCGGAGGCCTGGCGAAGCGGCGCCAGCACCTGCGGCATCAGCGCGCCCATGGATGTCCCGGTCACCACGCCGATCCGCTTGCCCTTCCAGGCGCCGAACTGGTCCGCCGCCTCGCGCACTCCGCGCTGCAGGAA
>JANMXA010000103.1:0-2892 GCA_031394255.1 Gemmatimonadota bacterium | reverse complement strand
CGCACCGCGAGGGCGGCCGGCCACAGTCCCGCCAATGGGGCGCCGTGCCAATAACCGCAACGCGGGGTGGGGCGCGTGCCCCTCGCCGCATAATTCGAGTTATGCCGTCCAGTGAGGCGCCATGCCAACACGGAGAGCCATTCCAACGAGCGAACTGACCCTATCGACCATACCCGGGCCAGGCGCACCCTGGCCGGACGTCGGGGAGTTCGCGCTATCGTTCAACGGCTACGAGCACTGCGGCGAACAAGAGCGGTGCGCCGAGATTGCGAACCGACGAGCGCCGACGGATCTCGCGGAGTTGCGAACATGCTTGTTCTTCGAGCAGCGCCGTTATCGGCACTTCGGGTACGAACCAACCGGTGATGCGCGAATCTATATCCTGTCGCTCCTCGAGCGGATTCGGGCAGCGGTGATCAACGGCGACCATCTCGGAGGTGCGGAATGACTGGGTACGACACGAACCTGGCGGCGGGGTCGATATCGTCGTCGCCCGCGAAGCCGGGGACGCTGTCACCGTCGAGGTCAAGGGCGTCGCCAAACGATACGCCTGGCCGGCAAATGCCGTTCAGCTCCATCGACCCCTTCATGCGCAAGTATTCCGGACGGCGGAATATCTCCCGGGCGGAAGTGGTGAAGTCCGGCCCGTAGTACGAGAACGCTTGGCACCACATCACCGGTTAGCTGCGGCACAATTACAAGTTAGACATGCGGGTCATCGTTCGTATCTTGTCGCCGGTTCCGGCGTGGCTGCTGCACACCGGGCCGCTTCTCTTGACCGGCAGACCCTTTTGACACCCATGACCGGCGGACCGATATTGTGTCGGTCGCCCCGACTAGCTGGCTTAATGGGGCGGCCCTACTACCGGGCTCCTTTGGGAGCCCTTTTGTTGTTAACCGTGCCGGCCGAGCCTACCTTAGTTTCGGAGGTGACGACAATGCGACCCACCATTCCACTCGGTCTTGGCATCTACTACCCGGCGGAGGGTGCCCGGCTGCTCCGGCTCAAGCCCGATGCGCTGAGGCGCTGGGCTCAAGGGTACACCTACTGGGTCCCCAGCCGAGGCAAGCGCGGTTCCTCCCGTCCGGTGATCCAGACCGACATCCCGGCCATTCGGGGCCAGCGGGCCCTTTCGTTCCTGGAACTCATGGAGTTACGGGTGGTGGCTGCGTTGCGCCTGAAGGGGATCTCTCTGCAGCGAATCCGGGCGGCGGCCCGGTTGGGCCGGGAGGCGTTGAAGACGGGCCACCCGTTCGCGACCCGCCGCATCTTCACAGACGGCCGGACCATCTTCGCCCAAACCGCGCCGGCGCCGGACGATGAGGCCATGATCGAATTGGCCCGGGACCGGGACGCCCAGTTGATCATTGCCAATATCGTATCGCCCTTTCTCGAAGAACTGGACTTCGACGCCGAGTCGGGGATTGCCTCGCGGTGGTGGCCGGCCGGCCGAAGGGTGCCGATCGTGCTTGACCCCCGGATCAGCTTCGGAGCGCCGACAATCAAGGACACGCGAATCCGCACTGATGCGGTGGCCGGGGTGGCGGAGGCCGAGTCGGTGGCCGGGGCGGCCCGGGCGTTCGCTTTGTCCGAGCTGGAGGTTACGGCCGCTCGAGATTTCGAGCGCGAACTCCAGGCGGCGTGAAGTTCCTCTTCGACGAAAACCTGCCGGTCCCATCCGCGAGAGCACTGGCGGACAGTGGAGAGCCCGTCACCCACGTCCAGTTCGAGCAGCTCCGCGGGACGCCCGACGTTGAGCTCGCGCGAGTCCTTCGGGATCGGGGGTGGTTCTTTGTGACCGCTGACCAGCGAATCAAGAAGCGGGTCCAGGAGCGTACGGCGTTGATCCAGTCGGGGACGGGTACGTTCGTCTTCTCCGGCCGGGCGACCCGCAGCGGCCTGGACTGGTTGGCACTGATCGTCCGTCGGTGGCCCGACATTCGGCGTTACGCCGAGACGAACCGGCCTCCTTTTCTGGTCAGCGTCCCGGACCGCGGAGCCCTGGAGAAACACCGCGGCCGGTAGTCTGGCTTCATGCGAACCCGCAAACACCAAATCCGTCAACCCCGCAATCTCCTCCACCGTACTCTCCTTCACCCCCACCGGCGCCGTGAGCGCCATCTCCAACGGCCCCGCCGCGAGCAACTCATCCCGCTGATCCAGCAAGAACGCCTGGTACTTGAGCCCCCCGCCCTCCACCCAGGCCACGATCTTCCAGAACTTGAGCGGGATCCGGAGGCCGGTGCCAAGGGTGGCTTTGGACGAGGCGCCGCGGAGGTCGTCGTAGGTGGGGTCGGTGGCGCGGAGGATGGAGCTCTGCTCGATGACGCTTTCGATGAATCCGTCGGTGGCGGTGAGGAAATCCCGGCGGGCGTTCAGCATGTTGGCCGAGCCCTGGAGGGCGGCGGGGTCATCGGGGGCGGCGTGTTCGGCGCGGAGGGTGGCGCGCTGGGCGGTGGAGGCCCGGGCGAACCGGCGGGCGGCGGCGAGGAGTTCGGGGTGGTCGATGGCGCCCATGGGTGGCTCCTCGTTTCAGCGGATGACGCGGCGGGCGCGGGCCCAGTAGGCCCGGCGGGAGGCCAGGCCGGCGCGGCCGCCGTTGATGATGACGGAGATCCGGACGAAGTCCTCGTCGTCGTTGTCGGTGGGCCGGTGGTCGGCCAATTCGTTCAGGCCGCGGGACTGCCAGAACTGGGCGGCGGCCAGGGCGGCCGAGCGTTAACGCGCCTTGTCGGCACCAGACAGGGCGCCGCGTGCCGTGAATTGCGTTTTCTCGGTTATGTGCTCACGGCTCGACCTCATACATTGGTCCGACAGGGTCCGAAACGCTGCCGCCAAAACAACGGCGCCAGGCGGCATGTCGTTCTGAGACAACGACTTGGTCGCGGTCG
>JANMXA010000102.1:0-6296 GCA_031394255.1 Gemmatimonadota bacterium | reverse complement strand
GTAGCCGTACCGGAGCCGTACCTCGCGCCCCGGAGAAAGCCGGAAGAATTTCCTCGGCGGGTTCTCCATGAAGTCATCCCGCTCGACGTAGAGCTCACGCGAGAATGGCACCGTTCGGCTACCGGTCTTCGGTACGTCGTGGGGGTAGTACGGGGCGTCGATCTCTTCGGTCGTGTGGTCGGGAAAATTCGTGATCACGACCTTGAGCGGGTTGGTGACGCAGAGGACCCGCGGCACCCGCATGTTGAGATCATTGCGGACCGCATGCTCGTACGCCGCCAGCTCCGTCCTGGCATCCTTCCGCGCCACCCCAACCGTCTCACAGAACTCACGGATTGCCTCGGGCGTCACACCCCGCCGGCGGATGCCCGACAGGGTGTGGAGCCGCGGATCATCCCATCCGGACACGCGGCCTTCGTTCACCAAGCGGAGGAGTTTCCGCTTGCTCACGACGGTGTAGTCGAGTACGAGGCGGGCAAATTCGGTTTGTTCGGGCGGGCGTTCGAAGCCAACCTCGCGGACCAGCCAGTCGTAGATGGCCTTGTTGTCCTTGAACTCGAGCGTGCAGAGCGAGTGCGTGATCCCCTCGATCGCGTCCGACAGCCCGTGGGCGTAGTCGTAGAGCGGATAGATGCACCAGGCATCGCCGCGCCGATAGTGGTGGGCGTGGCGAATCCGGATCAGCAGAGGGTCCCGCATGATCATGTTGGGATGGGCCAGGTCGATCCTGGCGCGCAGCACGTGAGCCCCATCGGGAAACTCGCCCGCCTTCATCCGGGCCAGCAGGTCGAGGTTCTCGGCGACGGACCGGTCCCGATAGCGGCTCGGTGTTCCAGCCTGGGTCACGGTGCCGCGGTGCCGCCGGATCTCGTCTTCCGTTTCGCTGTCCACGTACGCCTTACCCTTCGCGATCAGCCGGATGGCAAAGTCATAGAGCTGTTCGAAGTAGTCGCTGGCGTAATATTCGTTGTCCCACTGGAAGCCGAGCCACTGAATGTCCCGCTTGATGGCCTCGACATACCGGACATCCTCGGTGGACGGGTTGGTGTCGTCAAACCGGAGGTTCACCTTGCCGCCGAATTCCCGGGCGATCCCGAAATTCAGGCAAATCGACTTGGCGTGGCCGATGTGGGGGAAGCCATTGGGCTCGGGCGGAAACCGGGTGCAGATCGGACGGCCGAACCGGCCCGACGCCACATCATCGGCGACCAGCTCGCGGACAAAATCCCGGCGGGGTGATTCCTGGGTCACGTGAGGTCCGACGTTCGCAGGGTGGACGGCTGACTGATCCGAAAAATACCACGGTTGGGGCAAGGGTGGGGGCCGTCAGCGGTTGGCGATCAGCGCCTCGATCAGGCCGGCGTTGCGGACCGAGGCCCCGAGCCCGGCGCGGACCAGGTCGCGGGCCCGGTCCCCCATGATGTGGGCTTCGTTCCCCGCGAGGGCCGCCGTCCAGGCGGCGGCAAGCGTGGCGGGATCTTTGACGACGACGGCCCCGCCGGCCTCGATCAGCAATCCGGCTTCCCGGCTCGACCGCCACCGCGGCCCGAAGAAGATCGGCACGCCGCAGGCGGCGGGCTCAAGGACGGAATGGAGTCCATGCCGGCCAAACCCGCCACCCACGTAGCTCAGGGCGGCACCCCGGTAGAGGCCCGCAAGGAGGCCTAGCTGGTCGACAATGACCAGATCGGGGACGGTGGTGCCGGCCTGGGACAGTGGGATCCCCTCGAGCCCAATGAGGGCCGCTTCGCTCTCGAGCGCCGCCACGTGCCGAGCGGTCGGCTCGTGCGGCACCAGGACAAGGCGGCACTCCGGGCGGACCAGCCTCACCTGCGCAAAAGCGTCAAGGAGCACCGCCTCGTCCGCCGGCCAGGTGGAGCCGGCGACGAGCGTCGGGGCACCTGACGTTAGGCTCCGAAAGGGCCAGTCGGTGGGAACCGCGGCCGCCCGGGCCCAGGCGCTGTCGAAACGGGGATCACCGGTCACGACCACCCGGTCGGCTCTGGCGCCGAGACCGATTAGCGCGGCAGCGTCGGCCTCGGCGATGGCCCCGACCCGGTCCAGGGCCTGGTACCCCGGCGAGCCCAGCCAGCGGGCGACCGGGTGCCGGCGCCCGCTTACCGGACTGACCGTGCCGGCCACCATCCCAACGGGGACGCCGACGGCGCGGACCCGAATGGCGTACCCGGGCCACAGGTCGAGTTTGGTGAATACGAGGGCGTTCGGACGGAGGGCGGCAAGCATCGTCGCCGCGTTGGCGGCCGTGTCATAGGGCAGGTAGTCGATTCGATCGGCCGGATGGTTCTGGATCAGCGACTCTGCCGACGGGCTGAAGAAAGTGGCGGCGATCTGCCAGCCCGGATGTTGCGCCTTCACCGCCTCGACGACCGCGAGCGCCTGGAGGCCTTCTCCGACCGACGCGGCGTGGATCCAGAGCAGGGGCCGGGCCGGGTCGCGGTGTTGCCGGCCCCACGCGGCCCACCGAGTGGCCGCGGCCCTTCGCTCACGATCACCCCGGGCCAGCTTTTCGGAAAAGGGCGCACCGAGGGGGAGTAGCCGCTCGGCGATGCCGGCAAGCAGGCGATAGGTGAGTCTGGGCTCTTTCACGCTGGAATCTAGGCGTCCTGACCGGCTTGAGGCGAGGCTCGGGGCTTGAAATTTGGGGCTGAGTTTCCCAACTTAGAAATGCCCCTGTGGTAGTTCGCCCTTCCACACTGCAGCCAAGGAGGTGGTCCATTGTCTAGTGATAGATGTCGTTCGGGCTCGAGCTGGGCAAGCGATTGCCGGAGATCGCGTCGGTCCTGACAAACGGAGATTGACGTAGGGACCGATCGGTTCCCGCGAATCGTCTCGAGCTCGAAGGACAAAGGTCGCGCCGTCCATCCCAAGGGGTGGGCGGCGCGACGCACGTCAGGGCTCTACATTTCCCATTATGAGACTGACCCGCGCCCGACTCGCTCCGCTGCTCATCATTCCGCTGGCGGCCGCCGGCGCCGACCCGTCGGCGCGGGTGGTCCTGGGCCTCGCGGCGATCTACGTCGCCGCCTTGCTGGCCGGCGAGGTGGCGGTCCGGCTGGGCCAGCCGGCGGTCCTCGGCGAGTTGGTCGCCGGCGTGATTCTCGGCAACCTGCCCCTGGTCGGTGTGGACGCCTTCAGTTCGATCGCGACCGAACCGGGCATCGACCTGATCGCCCGGATCGGCGTACTCATTTTGCTGTTCGAGGTCGGTCTCGAATCGACGGTTCGCCAGATGCTGTCGGTGGGCGCCCGGTCCTTGCTCGTGGCCGTGATCGGGGTGGTGGTGCCGTTCGGCCTCGGATGGTTCGTGAGCAGCCTCCTGCTTCCCCAAGTCGGGGCCGAGACCCATGCGTTCATCGGCGCTACACTGTCGGCCACCAGTGTCGGGATCACGGCCCGGGTGCTCAAGGACCTGGGCCGGTCGCGGACCGACGAGGCCCGGATCATTCTCGGAGCAGCAGTGATCGATGATGTGCTCGGTCTGCTCATTCTGGCCGTGGTGACCGGCGTGATTGCGGCCGCTGATCAGGGCACGGCGGTGAGTTACGGCTCGTTGGCCGGGATCGTGGTCAAGTCGATCGGGTTCCTCGTGCTGGCGGTGCTGGCCGGTCTCGCGGTGGCGCCGCGTCTGGTACGGTGGTCCACTCTCCTCCGTGGCAAGGGAGCGGCACAGGCGGTGAGCCTGGCCCTCTGCTTTACCACGGCGTACCTCGCCTACTGGATCGGCCTCGCTCCGATCATCGGTGCCTTTGCAGCGGGCCTGGTGCTGGACACGGCCTACTACCAGCCCTTCACGGACCGGGGGGACCAGCCCCTCGAGGAGCTCCTCCACCCGCTGATTCAGGCGTTCGTGCCGGTGTTCTTCGTTCTGATGGGCATGCACACCGACCTGCGCGCCTTCGCGGATCCCTCGGTGCTCGGGCTTGCGGGCGGGTTGGTGGTGGCCGGGATCGTCGGGAAGCTGGTGGCCGGGTTCGGGGCTGGTGGGGCGGTCGACCGGCTGGTCGTCGGGATCGGGATGATCCCCCGAGGGGAAGTCGGGCTCATCTTCGCCAACATCGGGCTCGGCTTGACGCTGGCCGGTGCCCGGGTCATCACACCGACCACCTACTCGGCGGTGGTGGTGATGGTGATCGTGACCACGATGGTAACGCCGCCGGGCCTCAAGTGGGCCTTTGGCCGCCGCCGTGAATCCTGAGCGGCCCGGCCCCGTACGGACCTGACCATGGCCGCATCCTACTGGACCAAGACCCGGGCGCCGCGTCACAGTCTGACCTTCGCTCTCCCGCTGCTGTTGCTGTATGAAGCGCTCGCTTTCCTGCTGAGCGGCGACGCCATGGCGGGCGTCCGAAACGGCGCCGACGTCCTGCTCAAGAGTGTTTTCACGGCCTTTGGTGGCCGCCACGGACTTGGCATCTTCGGGGCCGTGTTGCTTGGGGTCGGCGGCTGGCTGGTGCTGCGGGACCGCCGGAAGAGCGGACCGATCGAGTTCAAGCTGCTGATCGGCATGATGGCCGAGTCGCTGCTGTACGCGCTGGTGCTGGGCGGTGTGGCGAGCACCGTGACATCGCTCCTGCTTGGCCGGCTCGGGTTTGCGCTGGCGGCCGGGCCGATGGGCGGCTTCGCTTTCCCGACCCAGGTGATGATTTCGCTCGGGGCCGGGATCTATGAGGAACTGGTGTTCCGCGTGCTGCTGGTCTCGGGTCTGGCGGCCCTTGCAAAAGTTGTGTTTGGCTGGGGGCCTCGGGCCTGCGCGGTGACGGCTACGGTGGTCGGGGCGCTGATCTTCTCAGCCTTCCACTACGTCGGTCCTTACGGTGATCCATGGCAACTTGAGTCGTTCACGTTCCGGGCGGTGGCGGGGCTGTTATTCAGTGCCCTCTACCTGATGAGGGGATTCGGGATCGCGGCGTGGAGCCATGCTTTGTACGATGTGATTCTGGCGGTGCTAAGGTAGGGCTACGCGAGGGAATGGAAAGGGGGGCAGGCGGTTCGAGCCGCCTGCCCCCTTCGTTGTTCAACGGCGGTGCTACTTCTTGGCCGGGGCCGGTGGCGGGGGCGGCGGGAACGGGCTCGGACTGGCGGTGATGTCGTGAACCCGGAGCCACTTGCCGTCGACCTGATGCCAGTGGACGATGAAGTTCCCCGACTCGGTCATCGGACCAGAGGCACCGGGGGGCTGGATGGTCATATCGTAGGTTCCCCGTTCGATCGCCATCGGGCCGTTGGCGGCGACCGAGACGAGAGTGAGCTTGAGCGACGGCTTCATCGGCGCCAGCCCGCTGACGGCGGCCGCGATAGCTGCGCGTCCCTTGGCCACCGGGGACCCACCGAGCATCAGTTCGCCGTCCTCGGCGTACTGGGCGGCCACCAGGTCGGCGTGGCCGGCGTTGAAATGACCGACGAAGTCGGTGTTGAGTGAGTCGATGGCCTTCTGGGCCGAGGCGGACTCAGTCGCGAGGCGGGCTTGCGCCTGCTCGGGGGTTTCGGCTTTGGGGGCGCAGGCTGCGAGCGTAAGCCCGGTTGCGAGCAGGAAGAAGGTTCGCATAAGGTCTCCGTTGAGTGAGTCGCAATAATCCCGCTCGGCCCCGGTTTCGTCAAGGCTGCCAGGGATTGGCACGCGTCAACGGAAATCGCGGGACCGAAAAGCGAGCGCCGCCCGGGGCCGGATCGGTTTGAGCTTCTCCGCCACAATCTGGACCACTGGCCCGTCCCGCTGGATCCGTCCCAGGATCAGCATGAAGGGCGCGCGACGAGCCACCTCTCGATAGAGGATCTCCACTTCCCGCCGCACGATCGCGTTCAGGAACCCGAACTCGTCTTCGAGCAGCACGAACATCACCCCATTGGCGCTCTCCGGCCGTTGCCGGGTGACTACGAGCCCGCCAACCACGATCTCGGTCCCATGGCTGACCGTCGCGAGCGACCGGCTGTCGATGGCGCCGATCTTCTCGAGGCGGCCGCGGATGTGCTCCATCGGATGCCCGGCCAGACTCGAGCCGGTGGCGAAATAGTCAAGAAAGATTCCTTCGGTCCTGGTGAGCCGACGGGGGGTGTGCTCGGTCGCCTGCGCGGGCGCGAGCGGCAGGTGGTCGCCGGCGTGGCGCAGGGCTTCCCAGGCGGCCTTCCTCCGGTCCGGTTCCCAGACGGCAAAGGCGTTGGCTCGGGCGAGTGCGATCGCGTCCCGCCGCCCGATCCTGGCCCGGCGCACCACATCCTCGATGCCCCGGAACGGGGCCAGTTCCTGGATCCGGGTCAGTTCGGCGAGCGCGGTGTCG
>JANMXA010000101.1:0-7922 GCA_031394255.1 Gemmatimonadota bacterium | reverse complement strand
GCTGGGGGCGGTGGGGGCTGCGGGTTTTGTGTTGGGGGGTTGGCTGCTGCGTCGTGGGGGGGCGGTCGCTCGGGGGGCGGCGCCCGCGAGCGCCGACGCTGCGGCGAACAACCGTCTGTTCTCCTCGGTGATCCAGACCGTGCGAACCTACGCGGTCGATTCGCTCGACGACGCGTCGATCTACCGGCTGGCCACCTCCGGCATGCTCACCGAACTCGGCGACCCGTATGCCGGCCTGGTGAACGATGCCGACACGACCGAGACGAAATCCCGGATCGGTCCGGCGCCGGTGCAGGGGGCCTACCTCGACTGGCTCGACGACCTGATCGTCGTCGTGGCGGTCGTTCCGGGGTCCCCAGCGGCCGTGGCCGGTCTCAAGTCGGGCGATGCCGTGCTCCGGGTTGATCGAACGGTGATCGGGGCCCAGCGGTCGGACCAGGTGGCCCGGATGATTGACGGCGCCTCCGGCTCGACCGTCAAGCTCCGCCTTGGCCGGGAACATGCCTCGGCGCCGCTGGTCGTAAGTCTGGTGCGGGGGCTCGTGCCGCCTCTCAATGAGCCGTTGTTCTCCGTGGAGGATGGCATCGGCTACCTTCGCGTATCCCGTCTCGATGACGGGGCCGTTGTGGCGGCGGTCGACGGTGCGGCCAAGGTGGCAGCAGTGGTCGGCCGGCGGGGAATGATTCTCGATCTGCGTGGCGCGGCGTCCGGATCGCTCGAGGCCGCCGTCAAGCTCGCCGACGCCTTTCTGGCCGAGGGCCAGGCGATCGTGACCCTGCGCGGGCGAATCGGCAAGGACTCTTCAACCATCCGTGATCGGGCGCCGCCGACGGGGCAGGACTACCCGATGGTGGTGCTGACGGATCGCGGGACCGGGGGCCCGGCCGAGGTGGTGGCGGGTGCGTTGCAGGACCATGACCGGGCGGTGCTAGTTGGCGAGGAGACCTTTGGACGAGGTGTGCGATACTCGTTCTTCCCGCTTGGAAACGGGACCTCGCTGCGCCTGACGACCGCGGTCTGGGTGACGCCGAGCGGGCGGGTCATTCAACGGCTGCCGATTCCGGAGCGGCCGGGGGCCGCTCCCTCGGACAGCGCGCCGCCCCGGCCGAAGTTCAAGACCGATCTTGGCCGTGTGGTGCTCGGTGGCGGTGGAATCATGCCGGACCGGGAAATTCCCGCGGGGACTGAGCAGGGCGGGGCCGACCGGGTGTTGGCAGCCGCTCGCGAACTGCTTGCCCGCGCGACAAGCCGTCAGTCCCTGATGGCTTCGCTGCGAGGGAAGTAGGCTAGCCGGCCGGGTCGACGACCCGGGTCCCCTTGGGGACCGAAAAACGAAATGTCGCCGGCGGCACGCCGGCATTGGGCCTGAGCCGGGACAGGACGATGGTGCGGCGGGCTCCACGACCCTCATCGATTTCGATCCGCCGCGGCAGTCCGTCATCGACCCCGATCCAGAGCCTTGCCCGATTGAACGAAATGCTCGATGAGGTCGGTACCAGGTCCACGACGTCGAGCAGCCGCCCCGCCACAGTATCCCGTTTCACATAGCCGGCCCGATACCGCTCCTGCGGTCGGTCGAGCAGAACGGCCAGGAGATTGACTCCGTACACGGGGTCGGTAGGGACCGGCGAGCGGTAGACTACGTCGGGCGCCGTGCTCGGGGTGTACGTCCAGATGAACTTCCCGTCCACCACGATCGCTTCACCCGGCGGGTCGGTGAACCGCATGGCGAAATAGTTGTTCCCGGACTGCGTGACGGTGCCCCTGCCGGTCAGGGTGTCGCCCTGGGCCCGGTCCTCGATGGTCTGAACGAAATCGGCTTGCAGGGACGTCAGGCTCCGGTAGATCCGGCCGGCTCGGCCGACGATCGCCATCGGATCCTGCGCTGCCGCGGCACTGGCGGCGACGACTAGCCAGGCGATCGCCATGATCGTGGGATTCTTCATTGCCTGGCCGGCGTCGGGACCGTCCGCCCGATGACTCCCGCAATGCCCCGTACTTCCTCCATCAGCAGGTCGAACTGCTCGGGATACAGACTCTGGGCGCCGTCCGACAGCGCCTGGTCGGGGTGGACATGGACCTCGACGAGGAGCCCATCCGCCCCGGCCGCCACGGCCGCTCGCGCCATCGGGCGGACCATGGCGCGCTTGCCGGTTCCGTGGCTCGGATCGGCGAGGATCGGCAGATGGGACAGGCCCTTGATCGCTGGAATCACGTTCAGGTCGAAGGTGTTGCGGGCGGTCGCGTCCATGCCCCGGATCCCGCGTTCACACAGGAGGACGTTCGGATTGCCCTCGGCCATCACATATTCAGCGGACATCAGCCATTCAGTGACCGTGGCACTGGGGCCGCGCTTGAGAAGCACCGGCTTGCCGGTGCGCCCGGCCCGTTTGAGCAGGCTGAAGTTCTGCATGTTCCGGGCGCCGATCTGGACGATGTCGGCCACGGCGGCGACCCGGTCAATTCCCTCGTCGTCCATCGCCTCAGTAACGATCAGCAGCCCGGTTTCGCGGCGGACCTGATCAAGGAGGTCGAGGCCGACCTCTCCCAGGCCCTGGAAAGCATACGGCGATGTCCGCGGTTTGAAGGCCCCGGCCCGAAGTGCCACGGCCCCCGACTTCTGAACGACAGCCGCGGTTGCGAAGATCTGCTCGGGGCTCTCCACGGAGCAGGGGCCCGCGATGACGAAGAGGTCGGGGCCGCCGATCGACCTTCCACCGGGAAGGCGGATCACGGTAGGATCGGGGCGCCAATCGCGCGCCACCATTCGGTAAGGCTTGCTGAGGTGGACGATCTCTTCGACGCCGGGAAGGGCGGCAAACCTGGCGCCGTCGATCCTCCCGTCATTTCCCGTGACGGCGACCGCCCTGCGCCGGAGGCTGGGAAGCGGCGTGGCGCCGAACCCCAACTCCTCGATCAACGCCACCACGCGCTCGAGGTCGGTGGCCGACGCATCCGACCTGAGGACGATCAGCATCGCGTCAGGCCGCGGCCCGGTCCTGCTCGCCGAGGCGGACGCCGACGATCGTAGACACGCCCGGCTCCTGCATGGTGACGCCGAAGACTGCGTCGGCTGCCTGCATGGTGCGCGGGTTGTGGGTAATGACGACGAACTGGGTCTGCTCCTTGAACTCGTGGAGCAGGTTGGTGAACCGGCCGACGTTGGAGTCGTCGAGCGGGGCGTCGACTTCGTCCATGAGGCAGAACGGGCTCGGCTTGGTCAGGTAGATGCTGAACAGCAGCGACACCGCCACCAGGGTCCGCTCGCCGGAGCTGAGGAGGTGTATGCGCTGGGTCTTCTTGCCCCGCGGCGCGGCGTGGATCTCGATCTCGGCCTCGAGGGGGTCGTCGATGTTCGAGAGCCGGAGGTCGCACTCGCCGCCGCCGAAGAGGGTCTGAAAGACCTTGTGGAAATTGGCCTGCACGGCGGTGAAGGTGTCGATGAACAGCGTCTTGGCGGTTCCGTCGATCTCCTTGATCGCCTGGAGCAGGGCCTGGCGAGCGGCCACGAGATCGTCGCGCTGGGCGGTCAGGAATTCAAGGCGCTTGGTTTCTTCGGCGTGCTCTTCGACCGCCAGTGGGTTGACCGGTCCAATCGCTTCTAGGCTCTGGATAATTCGCGACAGCTCGGTCTCGAGCGTCTCCCGATCCAGCTCGAGCAACTGGACCCGGCCCATCAGGTCGTCGAACGGTGAGCGCCACTCGGTCTCGACCCGGTCGATGATGTTCCGGCGAACCCCGGCCACCTCGGTGAGCTCGAGCTCGAGATGATGGAATTCCTCGCTCGCGCCGTCAACCTCGGCGCGCAGCCCGAGGACCGTCTGTTCGGCGAGGGCCAGCGTCGCATTCGCGCCGGCCAGGCGACCTTCGGCATTGGCCGAGGCCGCTTCGAGTTCGGTCAACGCGACGAGCCGGTCCTGGCGCTGTTCGAGCCACTCGCCGTGCTGCGCCGACAGCGCGATGGACTCCTGCTCGAGCTGGGCAATTTCGTGCTGCAGCGTCTCGGCGGCCTGACGCGCGAGTTCGATCGTCTGGTGGGCCCGCTCGAGCCGATCGTTTGTCGCCCGGAGCCGGGCCGCGACATGGGCCTCCTGGACTTGCCAGTGGACCCGGCCTTCGCGAGCGGCTTCCTGCTCGGTCTCGAGTGCGGCCAGGGTCGACCGGGCCGCGCCGAGTGCCTCATCCTGACGGGCCCTTGCCATCTCGCCGTCCCGGAGCGCAGTCCCGACCTCGGTGAGCCGGCTCGCTGATTTCGCGATACGCTCGTTGAGGCGGCCAAGTTGGTGCTCAGCGTCATTCCGTTCCCGGGCGAGTGACACGAGCAGACGGTTGCCATCGTCACGGGCCACCGTCGCCTGGCGCTCACGTTCGCGGGCTTGCTCCATGACCGACTGGGCTTCCGCGGCGCTGCGCTCGACCTCGCTCAGGCGCTCCCGGGTCGCGGTGAGGCGCTCGATGATTCCCCTGAGCTGGTCGTCCTGGATCTCGATGTCCTGTCCGAGGGCCGAGAGGTCAGCCCGGCGACGGATCGACCCGGACGGGGCCGCCGCGCCGCTGAGCAGGACCGCGCCGGTGGGTCGCTTGAGGATCCGGCCCGACGGGTGAAGCACCTCCGACCCGCCGAGCAGGGCGTTGATCCAGCCGGTCGCCGGCCCTTCCGACGACAATCGATCGGCGAGCGGATGGACGCCGTGGCCTTCTGCGGTCGGGCCGGGCTCGACCGGCAGGAGCACCAGGGAGCCGGGCTGGGCGTCTTCGTACCAGCTGTGGATCTCGTTGACCGTGGTCCAGTCCTTGACGAGAATCGCGTGCATCCATTCGCCGAGGAGCCGCTCGGCCAACTCGGCGTCCTCGCGGTTGGTGCTCAAGAAATCGCTGAGCGGGCCGAGGACGGCATCGCCGAACCGCTGCCGGGCCGCCAGCAGCGCCTGGGCGGCCGGGGCGAGACCGACGCGGTCGCGCTCGAGCTCCTCCAGGGCATGGCGCCGTGCGGTCAACTGAGCGAGGCTCTCCTCGGCGATCCGGCGTTCATCCCGCTCCTTGGCTTCGCGTTCACGGGTTTCCGCGACCAGATGACGAGCCCGGTCCGCGGCGGTGGTCGCCGCGATGGTGTCGTGGCTCCGGTTGAGAGCGTCCTGCTCGGCCGCCTGGGCCCGGGTCTCAGCCTCGGCGTAGTCCTGGGCCAGGCCGGCGCAATGGGCCTGCTGCTGGGCCAGCGCTTCGCGGAGGGACGAGAGATCTCCCTCGAGGGCGCTGCGCTCGCCTTCCAGGGCCCGAAGCGACTGGGCCTGGGCGTGGACCGCTTCTTCAAGGCGACGGACCTCCTCCCGGTGGCCGGACAGCCGGAGACGCACTTCTTCCTCGACTTGCGCCCGGTTGACGAGGTTTTCCTGGATCTGGAGGTGTTCGTTTTCGGCCAGCGTCCGGTCGGCGGCGGCCTGGTCGCGCTCGAGGGCGGCCTGCTGGGTCCGGACTTCAACCTGCTGGCGCTCCTCCTCGTCCCGGTCCCGCCGGGCTCGCGCGTGAGTCAGCCGTTCGGCCGCTACGGCGAGGTCGCCATCAAGCTTGCCGAGGGCCACCTGGACGACTGCCAGTTCCCGGGCCACAATGGCGCGGTGCTCCTCGGCGTTCAGCCGGTCGCGGCCGGCGGTTTCCTGGGACTGATTGGCGAGCAGGAGCCGGTCCCGGAGGTCTGGGAGGGCGGTCTTGAGCAGGTCGTGACGCGCCTCCATCCCACTGGCGCGTTCCATGAGTTCGTCGAGCAGGCGGCGAGCCAGGGTGAGCTGGACGGAGAATTTCTCCTCGGTCAGCTTGCCGTGGCGTTCCGCCTTGCCCTTCTGACGGGCGAGGCTCCGGATCTGCGACTGGACTTCGGCCAGGAGATCCTCGAGCCGTTGGAGGTCGGTTGCGGTTTCCTCGAGGCGGCGTTCGGTGGAGTGCTTCCGGTCCCGGTACAGGCCGATCCCCGCCGCTTCCTCAAAGAGCGACCGGCGTTCGTCGGCCCGGTCGGACAGGAGCAGGTCGATCATCTTCGCTTCCATGACGACGCCGGCATCGCTCCCCAGCCCGGTGCCGCGCAGGAGATCGTTGACGTCGCGGAGGCGGACAGAGCTCTTGTTGATGAAATACTCGCTCTGGCCGGAACGGGTCAGACGGCGGGTGATCACCACTTCCCGGTAGGCGATCGGCAGGCTGCCGTCCTCGTTGTCGAGGTAGAGGGAAACCTCGCACACGTTGACCGGTCGCCGATTGACGGACCCCTGAAAGATCACGTCTTCCATCTTGCCGCCCCGGAGCAGGCGGGCGGAGGTCTCACCGAGCACCCAGCGCACGGCGTCCGAGACATTGGACTTGCCGCAGCCGTTGGGGCCCACGATGGCCGTTACGCCATGATCGAACTCGAGAGTGACGGTATCAGCGAAGGACTTGAAGCCGGAAAGTTCCAGCTTGAGCAGTTTCATGAGCATATCCGGGAGGAACGTTCGGTACCGACGCGGGGAGCGCCCCGCGGGACGGGCAAAAAATAGCCGGAAAAAGGATGCCGGGCTACTGCTTGATTGGGGGATTGGTCAGGATGAAATAGGGCCGGGCCAGTTTTCGGCCGGTCTCTTCCGCCGCCCCCCGGGTTCCAAAGGGGCCGACCACCACCCGGTAGCCCTCGTCCGGGGTGGTCGGGTCGAGGACCCGGGCAGGGTAGCCGGCGTCATTGAGCTGCTTGGCGAACTCCTTGGACCAGTCCGCGTTCTGCGAGCTGGAGATCTGCAGGTAAAGCCGGTCGGCCGGCGCCACGGCCTGGGAATCCGGGGCCAGGGCGCTGTCCTGGGCCACCAGCGCGGACTCCGCGGCCACGGCGGCCCGGGACAGGCGCTCCTTGGGGAGCCAGTTGGTCACCACCCAGAGGTCGACGGATCCTCCCGCGACCCGGCCCACCTCGAGTGGCCCCGGCCGGGCCATGTCGAAGCTGACGAGATCGCCATCCCTGCGAGCCAGCAGACTGGCGGCGCCGGCCACGGTGGGGAGGTCATCGGCCCAGTCGGTGGCGACCGAGGCGGTCAGTCTGCCGGTCGCGAGGTCCACCACCCAGGCGGAGTCGGCGCCGGTTGGCCGGGCCAGGAGCCACCGGCCGGAGCCATCGGTTCGAAGCTGGTCTGGAAGGCCGGGCAGGTCGATGGTCCCGATCCGGTCCAGCGAAAACCGGTCGAACACTTCGATGCGGCGGCTCTGATGAGAGACATAGAGCCGATGGCCGGAAGGGCTGAACAGGAGGTGGCGCGCCGGGCCATCGATATCCAGCGTCCGGGACGCGAACGGCTCAGCGGTCTGAATCAGCGACAGCTCGGGGCCGGGTCCGCCGACGGCGATCAACTCACCCCAATACGTCGCGGCCTGGGGACCCTCCGGGATCTCGGCGGAGTGGAGCTGGCGGTCGGGGTTCACAATGAGCAGATGTCGGGGCCTGGTCCCGAGGACAGCGATGTACCGACCGCCCAGTGTCCCGGCCTGAAACAGTGGCGGAAGCTGCAGGGCGGTCTTGTACTGGACCGGGAGCCCGGCTTCGAAGCGGATCACCTTCCGCCCCGCCGTGACGATGACGACGGTGCCGTCGGGAGCCATGATCGCCTGGTCCGCGCCGGAACCGACCGTGCGAATGCCGCGCGATTCAAGGTCGATGGCCAACAGATTCTTGAGCGTATCGACGACCATCAGTCGTCGGGACTCGTTGTCGACGCCGACGATCTCCCGAACCGCGGGGATGCCGATCCGGGAGGTCCAGATCGGCTCGCCCAGGCTATCGGGCCGGTACGCCTCGACGGTACCCCCCGCCCGTGGCACCCGGATCAGGGAGACCTGTCCCCCCACCGCCGGCAGGTCTGGTGGAAGGCCGCCGTTCGGCCTGGGGCAGCCGGCCAACGCAAGAAGGC
>JANMXA010000100.1:0-12233 GCA_031394255.1 Gemmatimonadota bacterium | reverse complement strand
CGGGCCTTCGAAGCCGCGGCGGACGTCCGGGCCACCCTGGTCCCCCGGGATCACGTCACCCTCGACGATTTCATCGGCATCTTTCTCTCGACCTTCAACGACAAGCGCCAGGCGTTTCTGTTCGGCGCCAATCCCCTTGGGGTCCAGGTCGACGGCGTGCTGACGGATGTCTCGGCATCGAGTGATCCGCACGCTTTCAGGGGCGGGATTCAGGGCGGCAGGCCGCTGGCCGAACTGGATCCGGACTTCCTGTATCGCTCGAAGGGCCGGGTGACGGCCACCGGTTTCGAGATCGAGTTCGAGATTCCGTTCAAGTCGATCCGCTTCCAGGCCGCGGGGGAGCAGACCTGGGGCATCAATATCGAGCGGACCCACCGGGCCACCGGCGCGGTGTCGATCTGGGCACCGACCAAGCGGGACGCAGCTTCGTATCTGGGACAGGGCGGCACGCTCGTCGGTCTCACCAACCTCCATCGGGGATTGGTGCTCGATGTGGCCCCGGTCGTGACCAGCAGTATCGATGGCGCCCCCGGCACGGCGGGCGACTGGAAGTACCGGGGCGGCTCGCCCCGGTTCGGCGCCGACATCCGTTGGGGCGCGACACCCGACGTGACGGTGAACGGCACGATCCGCCCCGACTTCTCTCAGGTCGAATCGGATGCCGGCCAGGCTTCGTTCGACCCCAGGAGCGCGCTGTTCTTCGCCGAGAAGCGGCCGTTCTTCCTGGACGGAGCGGAGCTCTTCTCCACCGCCAAGAGTCTGGTCTACACCCGCCGGATCGTGGAACCGGTGGCAGCCGCGAAGGTGTCGGGCAAGTTGTCGGGGACGTCGATGGGGATCCTGGCGGCGGTGGACGACCGGGCCCAGTCCACCACGGGCGACAACCCGATATTCGCCATCGGCCGCCTCCAGCGGGACGTCGGCCGGAGCTCCAAGATCGGGATGCTGTACACCGGGCGCTACGACGGGCCGGCCACCAATCATGTGCTGGCCGCCGATGGGCACTTGACCTTCGGGGGGAAGACCAGCGTCGACCTGCTGGTCGGCGGAAGTCGGACGACCGCGGGCGGCGTGACGAGGGACGGTTCCGTGTGGGATGCCGCCCTCGCCCTGTCGGGGCGACGGTTCAGCTTTCGATGGGTGACGGACGGGATCTCGAACAACTTCGATCCGCAGAGCGGCTTCATCGTTCGCCGCGGCATCGCCAACGTTCGGTTGGTGAACCAGATGACGCTCTACGGCAAGCCCGGCGGGCTGGTCGAGCGCTTCTCGGTGGACTTCTCGCCGTTCCTGACCTGGCGTTACGATGATCTTGTCCACGGGCGGGGCGCCCAGGACCACAAGTACCATGTGAACACCAACACGAGGTTCCGGGGTGGGTGGAACCTGGGCGCGTCGTACCTGCATGAGTTCCAGAAGTTCGATCCCGATTTCTACGCTCCGTACCGGCTGCTCCGCGGAACCGACACCCTCCCGTTCGTGGCCACGCCCGAACTCCGGAACGAGGACTGGCTGGTGTCGGGCAGCACGCCGGAAGTCCATGGCCTGTCCGCGACGATCTTTGCGTTGGGCGGGCGGGACGTCAACTTCTTCGAATGGGCCCGGACCCACGTGCTGTCGATCACCCTCGGCCTCAATTGGCGGCCGTCGAACCAGGTCCGCATCGACGGTTCCTATATCCTGCAGCAGTACCGCCGGTATCTGGACCAGACGATCGTGGGCGAAACCAAGATTCCCCGGCTCAAGCTCGAGTATCAGGTGAGCCGGGCCCTGTTCGTCCGGACCGTGTTCGAATACCGCTACGACGTGCACGATGATCTGCGGGATGACGGTCGCACCAACCTCCCGATCATCATCCTCGGGACGGATGGGATCTATCGACAGGCGGTTGCGGAGCGCGAGAAAAGCCTGCGGGGGGATGTGCTGATCGCCTTCCAGCCGAGCCCCGGGACCGTCGTCTTCATGGGCTACGGGAGCAGCCGCCGGGAGGGACTGCGCCAGGTTCCGGCCGGGCTCCAGCGGATCAATGACGGATTCTTCGTTAAGTTGAGTTACGCCTTTCGGGCCTGAGCCATTGCCAATGAGCGATTCCAAACCCGGTATCAGCTGGTGGATTCTGGTGGCGCTCGCCGCCGCGATCGCGGTCTATGCGTTCGCGTATGTGGTGATCGGCGGACCGATGTATCCGCCCAACCTCAAGGACTCGTTCGTTTCCCGGCCGTGGGGCATCTACAGCCACGCGTTCTTCGGTGGGACCGCGATGATTCTCGGGCCATTCCAGTTCCGCCGGGATCTGCTTCGGAACCGTTCGCGGCACCGGCTCCTCGGCAAGATCTATCTGGTCGCCTGCCTCGGCACCGGTCTCGCCGGCTTCTACATGGCGTTCTTCTCCTATGGGGGAATGATCACCCACCTGGGGTTCGGTGGCCTGGCGCTGTCCTTGCTGGGATCGAGCTACCTGGCGTGGCTGGTGATCAAGGGCCGCGACGTGGCCCGCCACCGGGAGTGGATGATCCGGAGCTATGCGCTGATCTACGCGGCGGTCACCCTCCGGCTCGAGATCCCCACTTTGATGGCCGTGACGCAAGGGAACTTCGACCTGACCTACCACATTGTGTCGTGGCTCTGCTGGGTGCCGAACATCCTGGTGGCCGAGTGGTACATCCGGCAATCGCGTCCGCGGGCGACGCCCGACCTGCCGGCCTATGGGGTCTGACCCGGCCGGCGGGCTCTACCGCCTGCTCGAACGGCTCGGGATCGGCTACGAGCGATACGACCACGACGCAGTCTATACCTGCGACGAGGCGGAGCGCGCCGTGCCCGCCGGTCTCGGGGCGGCCCACACCAAGAATCTCTTTCTCCGGGACCACAAGGGGCGGCGGCACTGGCTGCTGGTCACGCTGTGCGCCAAACAGGTGGACCTGCGGGCGTTTGGAGAACGGGTGGCGGGAGAACGAGTCAGCTTCGCCTCGCCGGAGCGGCTGGCGAAGTACCTCGGCGTGACGCCGGGGTCGGTCACGATCCTGGGGCTGATGAACGACGGAGAGCGGGCGGTCGAGTTGCTCGTCGACGACGATGTCTGGGCCATGGACCGGTGGCAGGCCCATCCGCTGACCAACACGGCGACGCTCATCCTCCAGCGGGCCGATATCGAACGCTTCCTGGCGGAAACCGGGCACCCGGCCCGGGTCGTGACCGTGCCGTCGAGAGCCGGTGAGGGCGCGGCCTAACGACCTTCGACATCGAGGGCCCGGCTGTACCGCTGAAGGAGGCGGAGGACGCCGCTGACCGCGGCCGCGGCCAGGACGGCGGCCGCCCACGGTCCGCCGACCGCTGGCCTGCCGGTCTCGATCCAGATGGTACCGCCCTCGAGCAGGGCGAACATCGCGACCGTCGAGAAGAACCCGTAATACTCCTGCTTCATCACCGTTCGCGCCGAGAACGCCAGCGGCGACCCGGTCCACCCGCCGCGAGGAATCAGGGTCGGGGTTCGCTCGGCCCAGGCCAGCCAGGCCGGGCCGAAGGTCCGGCGCAGAAACGATTCCTCCAGGATCATGATCCGCTCGTAGTAGAGCCAGAAGATCAGGGTGACAACCAGGGGACACCACCAGACGGCGGTTGCCACCGCTGGGCCGAGCCAGAGGAAGTAGTTGCCCAGGTAGAGCGGGTGGCGCACCACGGAGTAGAAGCCGGTCGTGGTCAACGACTGGGCGACCTGGGACCCGCGGTTCTTGCCCGAGGTCCCCATGGGTGCGTGACCGACCACATGGGCCCGGATACCCAGGCCGATCGCGGCAAGGAGCAGACCCGCCGCGGTCGGAATCGGGTCGAGGCCGGCCGGGACGGTCGGGTGCCCTCGGCTCGCGATGGCGCCGAGGAGCAGCGCCAGCACGAGGGGCGGGGCCCAGCTCCGGAACCGAAAGAGCCAGGCGCCCGACCGCTCCATCTCCTCAACGAGGGGCATCGACCACGTAGGCTTCCATTGCGAAATACTCGGCCAGCCCCAACCGGTCCAGCGCCGCCGCCGTTTCCTTGTTGCGGGACTCGACCCGCTGCCAGAACTCCCGCTCGTCGAGCCCGGGGTACGGGGCCGAGTCTTTCTGCGACTGGTGCTTGAAGATCGCCTGGATCTTGAGGGTCAGTTCCTCCTGGGCAAGCGGTACCAGCCAGGTTGCCTCGGTCACCGACCACTCCTGCCAGGCCCCGCGGTAGAGCCAGACCTCGGGGCGTGGCGACAGGCCAGCCAGTGCTGCGTCGATCGCCTCTTTGCACATCCGGTGGGTGCCGTGGGGATCGGAGAGATCGCCGGCCACGAACACCAGGTCGGGCTTGACCTCGTCCAGCAGAGCCCGCACGATGGCGACGTCCGCCGGCCCGATCGGATCCTTGCGGACCTTGCCGGTCTGATAGAAGGGCAGGTTGAGGAATCGGGCCGTGGTCGGTGAGAGGCCGAGGGTTTCGATCCCGCTCACCGCTTCGCTCTCCCGGATCAGTCGCTTGAGGTCCTGGACTTCGCGGATGTCGACCTGCCCCGGCTGCTTGGCCTCGAGGAACGCGACGGCGCGACCGGTCAGCGACTCGGTCAGGCCCCGGGCTGCCGGGTACTCCCGGGAGAGTCGATTGACGAAGTCGAGGTAGCGGCGCACGTCGTGATCGAAGACCGCGATGTTGCCGCTGGTCAGGTAGGCGACGGTGATGTCGTTCTCGTTCAGTACCAGTTTCCGGAGCATGCCGCCCATCGAAATGACATCGTCGTCCGGATGGGGTGAAAAACAGATGATCTTCCGGCCCCTGGGGAGTTTGGACCGGCCGCGGATCTTGGCTCCCAGCCGGTTGAAGGCGAAACCGTTCACGGCGCCCGGAGTCCCGAACTTGGCGAGCAGCGACGACAGTTTGTGCTCGACGTAGTCCCGCTGGGTGAGTTTGAGTACCCCGCGGCCGGTCCGCTGGGCCAGCCATACCACGGCGTCGAGCGCCAGGTCGTCGGTCCATTCAACTTCATCGACGAGCCAGGGGGTCGCGATCCGCGTCAGGGCCGCGGCCGCGGCCCGGTCGAGATGGAACACGGTGCTGGGATGGGTCTGGAGGAAGGTGGCCGCCACCTCGGTGTCGATGTCGCCTTCCACCGCCCGGCGGACGATGCCCGCCTTGTGTTCGCCGGTCGCCACGATGGCGATGTGGCGGGCCTCGAGGATCGTGGCGACACCCATGGTGACGGCTTCCCTGGGGACGAACTCTTCGCCGAAGAAATCCGCCACGGCGTCCCGCCGAGTCACGGTGTCGAGGGTCACCAACCGAGTCCGGCTCCGGGCCCCCGAGCCCGGCTCGTTGAAACCGATGTGACCGGTCTTACCGATCCCGAGAAGCTGGAAATCGATGCCGCCGGCGGCTCTGATCCGGGTCTCGTACCCGGCGCACTGGGCCTCGATCTCGGCCCGGGGCATAGTCCCCGATGGGAGGTGGACATTGGCTGGATCGATGTCGACGTGGGTGAACAGGTGCTCCCACATGAAGCGGTGGTACGAGTGGATGCTGTCCGCCGCCATCGGGTAGTACTCGTCGAGATTGAGGGTCATTACCCGGGCGAAGGACAATCCCTCCTCGCGGTGAAGCCGGATCAGCTCCCGGTACACGCCCACCGGGGTCGAGCCGGTGGCCAGCCCCAGAACGGCGTGGCGGCCCTGGGCGTTGGCCTGCCGGATCGTCGCCGCGATGGCCGAGGCGACCTCGACGGCAATGGCCTCGTGGTCGTTGTGGACGACGGTGCGGATTCGTTCCATTGGTCGGGCTACGCTTCCGGGTGGTGGCGCGAGACGGGTGGCTCCGGGTAACGTATTCTTTCCTCCAGTACGAACAAGTGCAAGGAGCCCGTTCCATGTCCGGACCAGATCGTCGCGCGATGGTCGTCGCGTTGCTCGCAACCTTCGGCGCCCTGACCGCGTGTGCGTCGGCCGCCGAGGAGGCGGACATCGTCCTGGTGAACGGCAGGGTCTACACCCTGGGCTGGGGCGAACCCGACACCGAAGGCCGCTCCGCCGCCAACGCGCCTCACGACTCGGCTGGTTGGCATCCGAATGCCGAAGCCCTGGCCATCAAGGAGGGCCGGATCATCTTCATCGGCAGTTCCGGCGAAGCCGGGTTTTACCGTGGCAAGAAGACCCGCTTCTTCGATCTCCATGGTGCCACGGTCCTCCCCGGCCTGGTGGACTCCCACACCCACGTCGGCGAACTGGCGGGGGACCTGTCCAAAGTGAACCTGACGGGGGTCAAGACCGAGGCCCTGGCCGTGGCCCGGGTGGCCGAGCGGGCCAAGCAGGTGCCTGCCGGCCAGTGGATTGTGGGCTACGGGTGGGATGAGGGCGCCTGGGCGTCGCACTATCCGACCCGCCGGCTCCTGACCGAGCGGGTCCCCTCGCATCCGGTCTACCTCCGGGGGCTTCATGGATTTGCCGGCTGGGCCAACCGCTTGGGGCTCGAACGGGCGGGCATTACCCGTGCGTCGGTGGCCCCGGTTGGCGGTGTCATCGTCAAGGATGCCAGTGGTGAGCCGACGGGGCTGGTGCTCAATCAGGCGGTGCCGCTGCTGGATCGGGCGGTGCCGACGCTGACTCCCGCGCAGCTGGCCGATCAGTTGTTGGCCGCACTCGATACCATGGCGGGGCGGGGATACACCGCGATTCACGAGGCCGGGGTGGCCAGCGACGAGATGGCGGCGCTCGAGTCGCTCGAGAAGGCCGGCCGGCTTCCGATCCGGGTCTACGCCATGCTCTCGGCTCGGGACACCGCGCTGGCCTTGGCGTGGCTGGCCCGGGGGCCGCAACGGGATTCGACCCGGATGCTCCGGGTCCAGGCGGTGAAAGCGTACTACGACGGTGCGTTAGGCAGCCGAGGGGCCCGGTTGCTGGAGGACTACAGTGACAGTGCGGGGCATCGGGGGGTGAGCGGCGCCGGGTATGGATTCGACCGGAAACTGGTGGCCGCCATGATGCGGAAGGGCTTTCAGCTCGCCATTCACGCCATCGGCGATGCCGGCAACCGCGAGGTGCTTGATTTTATTCAGACGGTGGAGCGAGCCAATCCGCGGGTCCGCCAGCAGCGCAATCGAATCGAGCACGCCCAGGTGGTCCATCCCGACGATTTTACCCGGTTCTCCGAACTCGGCCTGTTCCCGGCGATGCAGCCGCCCCATGCCGTGGAGGACAAGACCTGGGCCGAGCAGCGCCTTGGCCCCGTCCGGATCCGGGCTGCCTACGCCTGGCGGACCATGCGCCGTTACGGGGCCCAGATTCCCCTCAGCTCGGATCTGCCGGGTTCGAACTTCGATTTCTTCTACGGGTACCACGCCGCGGTGACCCGCCAGGACGAGAAGCTCCAGCCGACCGGGGGGTGGCATCCGGAGCAGCGGCTGACGCCGGACGAGGCGCTACGGGGCTATACCCTCTGGGCCGCCATTGCCTCCTTCAGCGAGCTGTATGGCGGGGTGATTGCGCCCGGCCGGTTTGCCGACCTCACCGTCGTGGATCTCGATCTGTTGAACGTGGCTGAACGCCATCCCGATTCGCTGTTGACCGGGAAGGTCCTGCTCACCGTGGCGAACGGCAAGGTCGTCTTCGAACGGCACTGACGCACTGGCGCCGCCAGCGAAAGGCGGCCTACAATTAGGGACGCGCTGGTTCTTGCCACCCGGGAGATTGTGATGAAATTGCTCGTCAACGGTACCTCGCATGAGATCGACGCCCCGGCCGACATGCCGTTGCTCTGGGCGATTCGAGATCTGGTCGGCCTCACCGGGACCAAATTCGGCTGCGGCATCTCGATGTGCGGCGCCTGCACCGTCCATCTGGATGGCGCCCCCGTCCGGTCCTGCAGCCTGCCGATGTCGGCGGCCCAGGGGAAGTCGATCACGACGGTTGAGGGCCTCGCCCAGGGGGGTGTGGACCACGCGGTCCAGCAAGCGTGGCAGCAGCTGAACGTGCCGCAGTGCGGTTATTGCCAGGCCGGTCAGCTGATGAGCGCCGCGGCCCTGCTGGCCCGGACCCCGCACCCGACCGATGCCGACATCGATACCGCCATGGCCGGGAACCTCTGCCGGTGCGGGACCTACGTCAGGATCCGTCAGGCCGTGAAGCTGGCGGCCGAGATGGTCGCGGGAGGTGCCAAATGAGCGCTGTCAATCGCCGGGACTTCCTCAAGGTTACGGCCGCCGTGGGCGGCGGCCTGCTGGTCACCATCAATCTGGCGGCCTGTCGCGACAAGGGAGCGGCCGGCGGGACCAAGGCGGCCGATCCGAGTGTCTTCGTCCGGATCAACCCCGACAACACTATCGTGGTGACGATCCCCAAATCGGAAATGGGCCAGGGAGTTCGGACCTCGCTTGCCATGCTGGTGGCCGAGGAACTGGATGCCGACTGGAACCAGGTCCGCGCGGAGCTTGCCTACTACGACCCCAAGTTCGGCGACATGGGCACCGGGGGAAGCAGCAGCGTCCGGCAGAACTGGATGCCGCTCCGAACCGCCGGGGCCACGCTCCGGGCCATGCTGGTGGCGACGGCGGCGAAAGAGTGGGGTGTCGATGCGGCGGAATGCACGACCGACAATTCCTTCGTGCACCACGCCAAGGGCGACCGGAAGCTCCACTACGGTGCCCTCGCGGCCAAGGCGGCCACCCAGCCGATCCCGGCCGACGTCAAGCTCAAGGCGAAGGCCGACTGGAAGCTGATGGGCAAGGACCGGGTCGGGATCGATGTTGGTCCGATTACCCATGGGACGGCGCAGTACGGGCTCGATGTGAAGGTGCCCGGGATGCTGTACGCCTCGATCGAACGGACCCTGGTGTTTGGCGGCACGGTCAAGTCGTTCGACAAGGCGGCGGCCCTCGCGGTCCCGGGCGTCAAGGATGTGGTCGAGATCAAGGGGGTCGGGATCGGCGTGACGGTACACCCCGGTGTCGCCGTGGTGGCGACCAACACCTGGGCCGCGATGAAGGGGAGGAAGGCGCTCACGATTCAGTGGGAGGCCGGGCCCCATGCCGCCGAGTCGTCCGAGTCGTATCTCGCCACCATGCGGGCCGCCGTCGAGAAGAAGGGCGAGGAGACAGTCAACACCAAGGGTGATCCCGACGGCGTTCTGGCCAAGTCCGCCAAAGTCATCTCGGGGGTCTTCGAAACCCCGTTCCTGTCGCACGCCACCATGGAGCCGATGAACTGCACGGCCAGCTTCAAGGACGGCCAGGTCGAACTGTGGTCTCCCACTCAGTATCCCGACATGGCCACCGCCGAGGTCGCCAAGGCGCTCGGTCTCAAGCCCGAGAAGGTCCGGGTCAACCTCACGATGATGGGTGGCGGCTTCGGGCGCCGGATCAACCCCGACTTCTCGGTCGAAGCGGCCCTCGTGTCCAAGGCGATCGGCCAGCCGGTCAAGGTGGTCTGGACACGCGAAGACGATCTGCGCCACGATTTCTACCGTCCCTGTTCGGTGCACCGGATCGATGCCTCCCTGGGGCCCGACGGGATGCCGGAGGCCTGGCGCCACCGCGTCAGCACGCCGTCGATCGACGTCAGCTATCAGGAGAAACCGCCCGAAGGCGGCTGGGGCCCGAACGAGACCGACGGCTCGGCCAACATGTCGTACCGGATTCCCAATCGGTCATGCGAGTACACCCTCCAGGCCTCGGGCGTTCCCCGTGGCTGGTGGCGGGCGGTCAGCACGACCCACGGGATGTTCGCGGTGGAGAGCATGATCGACGATCTTGCCGCGGCGGCAGGCAAGGATCCGGTCGAGTACCGGATCGCGATGATCGACGGCGTCTGGTGGAAACAGCCGCCGGACTTCCCCGAGTATCCGTTCCGGGCGGACCGGCTCAAGGGTGTTCTTCAGCTTGCCGCCGACAAGGCCGGGTGGGGCAAACCGCTGCCCAAGGGGCACGCGATGGGAATCTCGTGCGGCTACGATCACCTGAGTTACGCCGCCGAGGTGTTCGAGGTCTCGGTGGTGAATGACCGGCTCCGGATCCACCGCGTGGTGGTGGCGGCGGACGCCGGCCCGGTGGTAAACCCCAACGGCGCCCGCGCGATGCTCGAAGGCGGCGTCATCATGGGGCTCTCGGCGGCGCTCAAGGAGCGAGTCACCATCAAGGGCGGCGGGGTGGCCCAGAAGAACTTCGATTCCTACTCGCTCCTCCGGATCAACGAGGCGCCGGTGGTGATCGAGGCGTACTTCGTGGAGACCGACACGGCGCCGACGGGCTTCGGGGAGCCGGCGGTGCCGCCGGTCGCGGCGGGCCTCGCCAATGCCATTTTCCGCGCCACCGGCAAGCGGCTTCGCACCCTGCCGCTCGACATCAAACTGGCCTGAGCCGGCGGTCCATGGAGGTTCGTCTCACGGTCAACGGTCGGGAGCGCGGAGCGGAGGTTGACCCCCGTGCCGCGCTCCTCGATCTGCTGCGGGACCAGTTCGGCCTCACCGGCGCTAAGCGCGGGTGCGAGCGCGGCGAGTGCGGCGCCTGCACGGTGCTGGTCGACGGGCGCCCGACCTTGAGTTGTCTTACTCTGGCGGTCGCCAATGGCGGTCGCTCGGTCACTACCATCGAGGGCCTCGCCGACGGTGACCGGCTCCACCCAGTCCAGCAGGCCTTCATCGACCACGATGCGCTGCAATGCGGCTTCTGTACGCCGGGACAGATCCTCGCGGCCGTGGCCTGCCTCGACGCCGGGCGGGCCAATACCGACGACGAGGTCCGCGAGTGGATGAGCGGGAATCTTTGCCGTTGCGCGGCGTATCCCCAGATCGTCGCGGCCGTGCGCGCGGTGGCAGCGGCCCGGTGAAGCCCTTCGAATACCGCACCGCGCATTCCATCGCCGAGGCCATTGGCGCCGGCGGTTCGGGGTCGGCCTTCCTCGCAGCCGGTACCGAGGTGGTGCCGGCCATTCGGGATGGTCTGCTCCAGTCGGACCGCCTGATCGATCTTCTGCCGCTCGGGCTCGACCGGATCGAACGGACCGACGACGGCCTCCGGATTGGCGGCCTCGCTCGCCTGGCCGATATCGCCGTGCATCCCGATGTTCTGGCCAGGGCTCCGGCCCTGGCCTCGGCGATCGAACAGTCGGCCACCGCGGCGATTCGGGCGATGGGAACGCTGGCCGGGAATCTCCTCCAGCAAGTCCGCTGCCCCTACTATCGCGGCGCGGCTCCGTGCAACCGCCGCGCCCCCGGGTCGGGCTGCTCCGTTGCCCGAGGCGACCAGCGCCATGCGGCGCTGATGCCGCTGTCGTTCCATTGCGCCGCCGTGCATCCCTCGGACCCCGCCGTCGCCCTGGCCTCGCTCGATGCGGCGGTCGTGATCGAAGGGCCTGATGGGCGGCGTACTGTGCCGCTCGACCAGCTGTATCCTGGGGCGGGGGGGGCGCCGGGCGCTCCGAGCGTCCTTGGCCCCGGGGATCTGATCGTGGCATTGGATCTGCCCGCCGGCCGGCTGCCCGGCCGCTACGCCAAGATCCGGGACCGGTCGTCCTTCGACTTCGCGCTGGTCTCGGCGGCCGGCGGTCTCAGGCTCGAGGGCGGCATCGTGGCGGAGGCGGTCCTGGCGTTAGGCAGCATTGCCTGGAAGCCCTGGCGGGCCCGGCGGGCGGAGGCGTTGCTGGTCGGCCGGCCCTGGTCACCCGGTCTGGTGCGTCAGGCGGTGGCGGCCGAGTTGTCCGTTGCGACACCGCTCGAGGGGACCCGCTTCAAGGTCGAACTCGCGATCCGCGCCGCCTCGGCCGTCCTCGATCCGGAGGCGACGCCGTGACGATCGGCGCACCGATCCCGCGTCAGGATGCCGCGGTCAAAGTGACCGGCGCCGCCCGCTACGTCGGCGACCTCGAGGTGGCCGGCGCGCTCGAAGGCGTCTTCGTGGTGAGCGCCGTGGCGGCGGGCCGGCTCCGGTCGATCGACCGTGCCGCCGCGCTCGCGGTCCCCGGTGTGGTCCGCATTTTCACGCCCGGCGAGCTGTTGTCCGTCCGCCCGATCGAGCACTGGGCGGCGGGCCAGGCGTCGATGCCGATGACGGACGCCAAAATTCGCTATGAGGGCCAGCCGGTGGCCCTGGTGCTGGCGACCACCCGGCTGGCGGCCCGTGAGGCGGCGGCCCGACTCGTCGTCACGATTGATCCGTTGCCCCATCAGGCCAGCCTTGTTGCGTCGCTCGACCAGGGGATTGAAATCAAGGATTGGGCGCCGACCTCCACCGCGGTCGG
>JANMXA010000099.1:0-7200 GCA_031394255.1 Gemmatimonadota bacterium | reverse complement strand
GGGCGGGATTGGTGGGTGTTCTCGTTCCTGGGCGTTGACTCGACCAAACGCTGGTCCGGCATCACCCGGCGGGCGGCGGCCTGGCGTCCGGGTCTCGATCAATGGGAGATCCTCCCGTCGGTCCCCGGGCCCGTCGGCCGGCTCGCGGCCACGGCGCAGGTGGTCCGGGGCCGGGTCTATCTCTTTGGCGGCTACTCGGTGGACTCCGCCGCCAGGGAGCGATCGGTACCCGCGGTCGATATCTACGACCCGCACAGCCGGCACTGGAGTGCCGGCGCACCGATCCCGATCCCCGTCGACGACGCGGTGAGTTATTCCTGGCGCGACTCGCTCGTGTACCTGGTGAGCGGCTGGCACGATACCGACAACGTCCAGGCGGTACAGGTATACGACGTGGTCCGGAATCGCTGGTCGAAGGCAACGCCGATTCCCGGTCCCGGCGTGTTCGGCCACACCGGCGGCGGGGCGGGCAACACCATCGTTTTCATCGACGGCGCGGCCCGGCGGCCTGGTGGACCGAAGTACTCCCTCGTGCCCCAGACCTGGACCGGCACCATCGATCCGGCCCGCCCGACCTCGATCACCTGGCGGGCCTCGGCCACGCCGCACCCGGGCCCGGCGCTGTACCGCGGGGCGGCGGCGGGCTGCGGGTCGCTGGTGCTGTTTGCCGGCGGGACCGCCAACCCCTACAACTATGACGGCATCGGGTACGACGGCCGGCCCAGTGATCCCCTGTCGGGAGTGTTCGGATACGATACCCGTTCCGGCCGCTGGCGGACGTTCCTCCCGGCTCCCGCCGCCACGATGGACCACCGGGCCCTCGCCCTGCTCCGGGACACCGCGTTGATCGCGGGCGGCATGCGAGCCGGCCAGCGGGTCAGCGCCGGGGCAGAGCGGTGGACGTTAGGCGCCTGCGCGGGAGATGATGCCCGGCTGTTCGAGGACCCGTCGGTCAGGCCGGGAGAGACGCCGGCCGAGATGATCGAAGTGCTGGTGCCGCTGCACGGGATTCCCTCGACCGGCACGTTCTACGCGGCCGCGGGCCCCGGCCCCCACCCGACGGTGATCTTTCTCCATTCGGTCCCGGGGTTCGAGAAGAACATCGACCTCCTCCAGTCACTCCGCCGGATCGGGTACAACACGCTGTTCTTCGACTATCGGGGCAACTGGGGCACCGCCGGGACCTTCACGTTCGCAGGCGCAATCGAGGATGCCACCTCCGCTGTCGACTACCTCGCGGATCCGGCCGTGGCGCGGAAGCTCCGGGTGGATCCGGGTCGGCTGGTGATGATCGGCCACAGCTTTGGCGCCGTGGCGGCGGTGGCAGCGGGGGCCCGGGATCCCCGGATTCAATGCGTTGCGTCGCTGGCGCCCGAGGATCTCACCATCGGTATCGACGACTCGGCCGCCGCAGGCCGGCTGGCCCGTTATATGGATGGCGTGAAGGTGCTGGCGGGGTCCACCGGCGCCCTCACGGTGGCCGAAATGCGGGCCCACCGGACCGACTGGGCCATGCCGACGCTGGTGAAAGGGCTTGGCACCAAGCCGTACCTGCTGATCGGTGGAGCGCTCGACACCGGGTTCGACGGATCCGAAGTGGAACGAACCCGGCAGGCCGCGGAGGCGGCGGGGCTCGGCCGGGCCGCGTTCATGTCGCTCGACGGCGCCGACCACAGTTTCTCGGCTCGGCGAATTGAATTGATCGGGCTGGTGGCGGGCTGGCTCGAGCGGACCTGCGCGGTCCGTTAGGCCCTGCCGAACAAGGGTTCCAACAGAGCCACTGGACTCTCAGGGGCGGGGGATGGCCGCCAGCGCGGCGGCGCCCCGGGCTGAGACCGCGTCCGACCCGGCCCGCATGGCCGCAGCCGCCGCAGGGCCCGGAGCACCGATGGCGATTTCGCTCAGCGACGCGATGGTGCCGCGGTACCAGGCCGTCCATGCTTCGAGAATCGATCGCTCCCGGCCCGCGTCCCCGCCGCCGGCAATGGCGGCCCGGCTCTGGCTGGTCTCGGCGTCGAGTCGGGCACCCGCCGCATTGACCAATTCATCCGCGAGGAAGGGGATCGTCGCTTCCCCACTCGTCAGAGTGAGCGCCGCGTACAGCGCTGTCGTGCCGACGTTGGCCAGCTCCGTGGCTGAGACGTTCTCGATCCGGTCGCCGTCGGTGTGATAGAACTGATCGGTGAAGTGCCAGAGCAGCACGGCGGGCTTTCGGGCCGTGATGAACGGGATGTGGTCGCTGCCGCCCTCGTAGGGATTGGTCCGGACAATCCATCCGCGGCGCCCCGCCTGCTCCAGTGCGCGATGGAGGACGAAATCGTTGAAGAAATGGGGATGGACCATCTCCATTCCAATCGGCGAACCGCCCCATTCGGTGTGATGGTCGTCGCCCCGGGTCCACACGGCCGAGGGATCCGGCATTTTCTCGATCAGAAAGGTGCCGCCGGTCTTTCTGGCGTCCTCGCCAACCATGTCGAGGGACATGCCCCACTTGATGCCCCGGGCCCGGGCCGAGTCTTCTTCGATGAACCGCTTGGTGCTCTGGATTTCGTCGCCCCAGAGGAAGGTGATCGTCCGCTCCGGATTCTGCTTCCGGCCCCGGACGAGCGCCGCGGCCACCCGCGCCATTTCCGCCAGCGCTCCCACGCCGGAGGCATTGTCGTTGGCGCCCGGCTCCTGCACATGGGCGCTGAAGACGAATCGTTCGCCGGGCGCCTTGCTGCCGCGGACCTCGGCCACCAGCGTGAGTTCGTCGGAGCGGTACTGCTTGGTCTCGAGCTCCACCCGGAGCCGGACCGGCCCCCGGGCCAAGGCGGCCTCCAGGCGCTGGCGGGCGGCATAGGACAGCAGCACGCCCCATCCGGCATGAGCGGTGTCCAGCGGAATGCTTGAAAACTGGATCGAGTGCTGGTTCACTTCCGGCCTGGTGTAGGCCGGCATGGCGTAGCCCACCACGCCGGCTGCTCCTCTCTTCATTGCCTCGGCGTAAAGGCGGCCGACTGGTCCGTCAGCATAGACGATCTTGCCTGAGATCTGGCCGGCCTCCGGCCACTGACCGCCGGTGAGCCGAACGACCTCGGCCTCGACGCCCCCGGGCGGGGTCGAGGCCGAGTTAATGGTGACCAGGTGGCGGTTGGTTTCGTATCGCAGCAGCGGAACGGTGTCGCCGACGATGGTGACCCGGCCCCCTACCGGCTCCCAGGTTGGCCGGCCGAGGGGACGGCGCTCGATTCGGAAGGTCAGCCGGTCGGCCGGTCCGGCCTTGTCGGCGGGAACGTAGCCCGCGGCCTTGAGCAGGTCGGCGACCCGGTGAATGCTGGCGTTGAACCCGGTGTTGCCGGGCACCCGCCAGAATTGGGCGACGAACCGCGTCGTCTCGAGGGCGCTGGTACCGGAATAGAGGGACTGAACCTGGTGCAGCGTTCTGGCCATCGCCGCCGGCGGCTGGGGGGGCGCGCCAAACAACAGGGCGATCAGGGTGAACATGGCTGGCGCCTGTCTAGGAAGACATCAATGCGATCGGTCTAACGGTACCGCCCGCCTGCAATCGGTGGCAAGGAGGACCTTCATGAAGACGACTCGACCGGCCTACTGGGCCCTGGCGGCGGTGTTCGGGCTGATCGCGGGGGTGGGGTGCGACTCCGGAACCGGCCCCCCGATGTCCCCGGTGGTCGGGACCTGGGGCGGCAAGGACGCCGGATTGATTGCCGCGGATACCGGCGCGCACGTCCACATCGGTTGCACGCTCGGTGACACCAAGGGCCAGATTCGCCCGGACGCCACCGGCCGGTTCTCCGTCGTGGGCACCTACAACGTCGACGCCTATCCTGTCAGTCGCGGGATCATCCACCCGGCCCGGTTTACCGGGCGGATTTCCGGCCGCGTGATGACGCTCACCGTCACTCTTTCCGATACCGCCCGGCAGTTGGGCCCCGTCACCCTCCGTTATGGGGACGAGCCCCAGATGGCCGTCTGCCCGATCTGCCGGAACGGCGACACGCCGATGTGGCGCCGTCAGGCGCTGAAAGCAATGTCAGGGCGTGAGGTTACCCGGGAGCACGCTGAACGTCACCCGGGAGTTCTGCGCCCCTGACCGGAACACCCGCATCGTGGCCTTCCGGAAATCGGTGGCCTTGGCGCGGTTGATGTCCACGAATGTTTGCGGGTTGCGGTCCACCAGCGGGAACCAGCTGCTCTGGACCTGAATCATCATCCGGTGCCCCGGTTTGAAGGTGTGGAATACATCAGGCGTCGTGAAGTCGAGCCTGGCAACTCGCCCGGGCACCAGCGCCTCCGGCTTCTCGAAGCTGTTCCGGAATTTGGCTCGCATCACGTCGCCGCGGACCAGTTCCTGGAACCCGTCCGGATGCACGTCGATCACCCGCACCACCCAATCCCCGTCGGTCCCGCTCGACGAAACGAACAGGGTCGGCGATACCGGGCCCGCGAGCGTCATGTCCTCCGTCATCGGCTCACCCTTGTAGACCAACACGTCGGGCCGGCCGGTCGTGAAGCGCTGGTCCTGCGCCATGTAGTCGGGGTCCATGTCGGTGCTCATGCCCGGGACCGAAGGTACCGGCTTGGCCGGGTCGCTCACGTATTCGTCGGCCGGGCTGCCGCCGCTCTTCGGAGGGCCCGACGTCAGCGTGCCGCCGGCGTTCAGGTTGATTGTCCGGGACACCGCCTGCTTCGGCGGCCAGGCATCGTAGGTGTGCCATCGGTTGGCGCCGGTCTCGTAGACGTACGCCTTGGCCGTCGGATGGGCGCCCTTCGCCTTCAGGTGATAGTCGAAGAACGGGAGCAGCATCGTGGCCTGGAACTCTTCCCCGGTCTTCGATCCGAAGGTGAGCTGCCCCACCTTCGACCCCTCGTCGCGCGCCCACTGGCCATGGTACCACGGCCCGATCACGATCGCGTTGTCCGCGCCGGGGCTCTGCCTTTCGATCGACTCGAACACGTGGAGGGCGCCGTAGAAATTGTTGGCGTCGTACCAGCCGCCCACGGTCAGCACCGCGGGCCGGATGTTCTTGAGGTGCGGGAGAATGGTCCGCGCCTGCCAGAAGGCGTCGTAGTTCGGGTGCTCCATGAACTCGGTCCATCCGGGAGACTGCCCCTTGAAGATGGTCTTCTCCGCGTTGGCGAGCGGGCCCAGGCCGAGAAAGAACTTGTAGCCGTCCTTGGTGCCGAAATCGAAGCCCTTGTCGCACGACATCGACGTGCCGGTGCCGAGTCGCCCGCACCAGTACATGAAGTTGAAGGTCGAGGCCAGGAAGAAGGCCCCGTTGTGACGGGTGTCGTCCCCCATGAACCAGTCGGCCTGGGGCGCCTGGGGCGAGACCGCCTTGAGGGCCGGGTGGGCGTCGATCATCCCCGCGGTGGCGAAGAAGCCACCGTACGAAATTCCCCAGAGGCCGACCCGGCCGTTGTTGCGCGGGACGTTCTTCACCAGCCAGTCGATCGTGTCCCAGGTGTCGGTGCTCTCGTCGACGTCCTTGGGCCCCTTGTTCTCCCGGTGGGGCGTCATGTGGACGAAGTGCCCTTCGGAGTGATACCGGCCCCGGACGTCCTGCGTGACGAAGATGTAGCGCTCTTCGGCCCACCGGCGCCCCGGCCCAAGGAACGGCGAGTAGGCTTCGGCGCCGTACGGCGCGGCACTGTACGGGGTCCGACTCAGGAGGATCGGCCAGGTGGTCGCGCTGTTTCGGGGCACGTAGACGGAGGTGAACAGCTTGACGCCGTCCCGCATCGGAATCTGATACTCGTATTTCTGGTAGTGTTCCTTCACGTCGAATCGCGCCTGCGCCGCGGCGCTGGCGAACGGGGCGGCGGTGACCAGCGCTGCCAGCGCTGCGCGGCGGAGCAGGGGGCGGGCCATCGGGCAGGTCGGCATGGGTAACCCGTCTCAAGGGAAATCGTCGTTACAGCAACTGTTTCAAGTTACAGCGCTCCGGCCGGTTCGCACCCCCTTGCCCTCGGCGGCCCGGCCCCGGAATCTTCGCGCATGACGAAACGGCTCCATTCCCTTGCCGCCGGTGTCGCGCTGCTGTCCGGCCCGTCGCTGCCGGCGGCCGGCCAGGCCCCTCGCGCCTCCTGGCCCGCCATCGACTCGGTGTTTCGCAACTTCGAGGGCAGGCGCCCGGGGTGCGCCGTGGCGGTGGCCTCCCGCGACACCATCATCTACGAACACGGCTACGGCCAGGCGATTCTCGAGTGGAACGTCCCGATCGGCCCGGCCACGGTCTTCGAGATCGGGTCGACCTCGAAACAGTTCACCGCGATGAGCGTGCTCGCCCTTGAACACGAGGGCCGCCTGTCCGTGAATGACGACATCCGGAAGTGGATCCCGGAGCTGCCCGCCTACGGCAAGCCGATCCGGCTCTATCACCTGCTCCACCATACCAGCGGCATCCGGGACTACGACCCGCTGCTCGTCTATCGGGGCATCCGGACCCACGACGTCGGAACCAACGCCGACATCCTCGACGTCCTGTCCCGCCAGCGCGGCCTCAACTTCCCGACCGGGACCCGGTGGCAGTACAGCAATTCCAACTACGTCCTGCTGGCGATCGTGGTGGAACGGGCGTCGGGCCAGCGGTTCCGCGACTTCGTCCGGCACCGCTGGTTCGAGCCCCTCGGCATGACCGCGTCACTCATCCGCGATGATCACACCGAGGTCATCCCCAATCGGGCCCGCGGCTATCAGGCATCGTCCGACTCGACCTGGACCGTGGATGATTCCAATTGGGAGGAGACCGGAGATGGTTCGGTCCAGACTAGCGTCCGGGATCTGGCCCGCTGGGCCGACAATCTCCGGACCGGGCGCGTGGGCGGGGCTGACGTGGTGCGGAAGATGGTTCGGCCGGGCGCTCTCGACGACGGAACCCCGGTCACCTACGCCGCCGGCCTCGTGGTCGATCGCTGGCGCGGGCTCACCCGCGTGGCCCATGGCGGGAGTTGGGCCGGATACCGGGCGGATCTGCTGCTCTTTCCCGAACCGGCCTTGAGCGTCCTGACCACCTGCAATCTCGGCTCGGCCAACCCGTCGGCTCTGGCGCTCGCGGTTGCGTCGCGGGTGCTCGGAAACCGGCTGGCACCGGAGACCAGGGCCGAGGCGGGCACGGGGCGCACAGCTGACGTTGCCGGGCTGGTTGGCACCTACTGGAGCGAAGAGGAGGCGCAGGCGCTCTCATTCCGGACCGT
>JANMXA010000098.1:0-3789 GCA_031394255.1 Gemmatimonadota bacterium | reverse complement strand
CGCGGGGTGCCCTGGCCCGACGAGTTCTCGTTCCGGGTGGTCCGCAACCGTTTCGCCGACCGGTGGGCCGAGCAGGAGGGCGGCGCCGCAGCTCAGTTTGGGTCCATGGCGGCGGCTTATGCCGAGGCCCGTTCCCGACTCGACTTCGACACGATGGCGATCGTCGCTGGCGAATGCGTCGGCCTGATCAAGGACCGGCCCGGGGCCGGCAGCGTGGTCGGCACAATGGCCGCCGAGGCCGAGGCCCTGATCCGGCGGGGGCCGGACTGCCGATGATGTAACGCGATCCACCATCCGGCTACCAACCCGGGGCCGGTCCAACTAAAGTGAGCCCCGTCGGCGCGTGGTGATCCGGGGCATCCCCGGAAGGGGATGTGGTCCGGATGATGTGGTTGCTAATTCTGGTGGCGGCGCAGCCCGCCCCAACGGTCCGCCTGAGCGGCTATGTCCATTCGGCGGCAACCGGTGAGGTGATCCGGTACGCGCAGATTTCGGCCGACGGCGTGGCTGTGCCCGCGGAATCGAATCAGGACGGCTTCTTTGTCCTGAGCCTCAAGGCCGGTCCCCACGTGGTGCGGATCCGCGCGGTGGGCTATCTCCCCCTTGTCGACACCATCGCCCTCTCGCAGTCCGCCACTCGCGACTATCGCCTGGCGCCGAAGCCGTTCGAACTCGAGGAGGTCACGGTGTCCTCGATCCGGGACAGCTCGGACATCGACCCGGGCATTCCCGAGATGAGCACGGCCCGCCTCGACATCAAGACGGTCAAGCTGGTGCCCGTCGTGCTGGGCGAGTCGGATCCGATTCGGACCCTGACGCTGTTGCCGGGGGTGAAGACAACCAGCGACTTCTCGACCGGCCTGAGCGTCCGGGGCGGCGGACCGGACCAGAACCTGATCCTGCTCGACGAATCGACCATCTACAACCCATCTCACGTGTTCGGATTCTTCTCGGTCTTCAACGCCGACGCGGTGGATGACGTCAAGCTATACAAGGGCGCGATCCCGGCCCGGTTCGGCGGGCGACTCTCATCGGTGCTGGACATCCGGCAGCGAGAGGGGAACGCCAACGAATTCGAAGCGGGCGCCAGCATCGGCCTACTGTCGAGCCGGGTCCTGGCCGAGGGGCCTCTGCCAGGCAAGATGGGCTCGTTCCTGGTTGCCGGGCGCCGAACCTACGCGGATCTGTTCCTCAAGCTGTCGAGCAATCCCGACCTCAAGAACAACGTCGCCTACTTCTACGACCTGAACGCCAAGACGAACTTCCGGCTGGGCGCGACCGGCACGTTGATGCTGTCAGGCTATTTCGGCCGTGATCGGTACGGGCTCAAGGATCGGATCTCGGCCTCGTGGGGCAACAAGGCCGGCACGCTCCGCTGGAATCAGGCGTTCGGGAACCGGTGGTTCTCCAAGGTCAGCTTCACCATGAGCGACTACGACTACGGATGGCAGTTCCTCGGCAGCGGGCGCGACCTTGGCTGGACGGCCCGGATCGGCAACGCGGATTTGTCGATCGATGAGTCAGTGCATATCGGCAACGGCAATTCCCTCGAATTCGGGGCCCAGATCACCCGGCCCGACATCAAACCGGGCAGCATCCGGCCGGTGGGCAACTCGCCGGTGGTGCCGCTCGATCTCCAGCCCCGACATGGCTACTCACCAGCGGTCCACCTGAGTCACGAGATCGAGATCGGTCCCTGGCTTTCGGTCCGGTACGGGCTCCGACTAGCCGCATTTCGGCGGCAGGGTGAGGCCACGATCTACCAGTACCGCAACAACCAGCCCGCGGTGTATAACGCCGCGTTGGGCCGCTATGAGCGGGGGCAGATCGTGGACAGTATCCGGTATGGATCGGGCGATTTGATCTCGAGCTTTACGGGGCTCGAGCCCCGCGTCTCGGCGCGCATCGGCCTCGACGGGTCATCGAGCCTCAAGGTGAGCTTTGCCCGGACCCACCAGTATCTGCATCTGATTTCCAATACCAACTCGCCGACTCCGGTGGACATCTGGGAGCCGGTTGGACCGTACGTGAAGCCGCAACGCGCCGATCAGGTGGCCGCCGGGTGGGCATCCACCCTTGGAGGGGGGGCGTACGACATCTCCGTCGAGGGATACTACAAATGGCTGTCGCGGGTGACTGATTTCGTCGACGGGGCCGACCTCGGACTCAACGACCGGATCGAAACCGAGCTGCTTCAGGGCGACGGACGGGCGTACGGAATCGAACTGTACGCCAGGAAGCGGGCCGGGAAACTGACCGGCTGGGTGAGCTATACGCTGAGCCGCACCGAGCGGCGGGTCCGGGGTGTCGCGGCGGATGACCCGGGGGTGAATGGCGGCCAATACTATCCGTCGCCCTACGACAAGACGCACGATCTCGCGGTGGTCGGGCTCTATCCGGTCGGCAGGAAGTGGACGCTGAGCGGTACCTTCGTTCTGTCGAGCGGGCTTCCGGCGACCTACCCGGAGTCGCGTTACCTCTACAACGGCCTGCTGTTGGTCGAATACAGCGCTCGCAACGCCAATCGGTTGCCGGCGTATCATCGCCTCGACCTGACGCTGACGCGCACGTCGGGCAGCAAGCAGCTGCAGTTCGGTCTCTATAACGTCTACAACCGGTTCAACGCCCAGTCGATCACGTTCCAGCCGTCGGACGCGAACCCGCTCGCGCTCGAAGCGGTCCAGTCGTCGATCTTCGGCCTGGTACCGAGCATCAGCTTTTCCTTCAAGTTCTGATGAGCCGCCTGATGAGCCTTCGACTACTGCCGGCCGCGCTCCTGGCCCTGTGCTTCGGTTGCACCCGCGTGGTGGACCTCGGCATCGGTGAGGGGCCGGTTCGGCTGGTGATCGAGGGCCGGATCGAGTTGATCAAGGGGGACGCTATTGGCCGGCAGCACATCCGGCTATCGACCACCGATGGATTCGCCACCGCGGGCTATCCGCCGGCGGTAACGGGTGCCACCGTCACGGTCACCGACGATCGGGGTCGGGTGTTCAACTTTACCGAGTCCGCGACCGAGTCAGGCAACTACGTCACGACCGGACTCATCCCGACCTTGGGTGGCCGGTACACGCTAGCGGTCCGGTTCCGGGGCGACCGTTACACAGCGACGGACCGGATCCAGCCGGTGAGTCCCATCGACTCACTGTACTTCGTGTATCAGGACCAGAACGCAATCGTGAGTGACCCGGGGTTCCGCTCGCTGATCGACTATACCGATCCTCCCGGCAAGGGCAACTACTACTTGTGGGAGCTGATCGTGAATGACAGCCTTCGACTGTCGCGAGATCCGGGCAACCGCTTCCGGGTGATCAGCGAAGATCGGTTCTACGATGGCGGCCGGGTAGTCGGGTATCTGCCCTTCGACGAGGAAATCGTCGACACGGGGCAGCAGGTCCTGATGCGCCAACTGGCGCTGTCGGAGACGTCGTACCGCTATTACGCGGCGTTGTTCGAGCAGACGACCGGCGGGGGGTCGCCATTTTCGACCCCGCCGGCTTCAGTCCGGGGGAACGGGGCCAACCTGGACAATCCGAGTCTCTATCCACTGGGTTACTTTCTGGCAGCCGAGGTTTCCGAGCGGCGAGCGGTTGTCCCGGTGCGCTGAACCCCGATTCACCGAGGTTATATGATGCCGTTGCTGACGCTGGCCCTCGCGTTGCTGCAAACTCCGGTTCCCGCGCCGATCGCATCGATCCGGGTCACCCCGCGCAAACCGGTCGTCTCGGCGCGTGATACCCTGAGGATCCGAGCCGAGCCCGTCGATCAGAACGGCGCCGTTGTCGCCGG
>JANMXA010000097.1:0-7253 GCA_031394255.1 Gemmatimonadota bacterium | reverse complement strand
GCCTGTTCCAGGTCGTGCTGACCATGGCCGACCCGACACCTGCGTCACTCTTACTCGGTGACTGCCGGGTCGAAGCGGCCTCGGTTTCGCCGGCCGCGGCCAAGTTCGATCTGACCCTGTTTCCGAACGAGCGTCCGAACGGACTGAGCCTGCTCCTGTCCTACAGGAGCTCGCTATTCGACGAGACGTCCGCCACAGCCTTCCTCGAGCAGATCGAGACGCTGCTGGCGGCGGCCGTCCGCTCACCGAGAACCCCGGTGGCCACATTGCCACTGTTGTCGGCGCCTGCGGCCACGACCTTGGACCAGTGGAACGATACTGGTCTCGATCTCGGAAGCGCGCTGGTCCCCGCCCTGATCCTGGCCCGGGCATCCGAATCACCGAAGGGGACGGCCGTTCGGGTCGGCGACACAGAACTCAGCTACGGCGACCTGGTGCAGCAGGCCACCCAGCTGGCGCACCTCCTCCGACAGCAGGGCGTCACCAGCAACTCGGTGGTCGGCCTCTGCCTCGACCGCTCACCCGAGCTGGTGGTCGGCCTGTTAGGCATCTGGTTCGCGGGCGCCGGCTATCTGCCCTTGCTGCCGGATCAGCCTCGGGCCCGGATCGCCCAGCTGCTCGAGGCGTCCGGCGCCCGGTGGACGGTGACGATGGCCAGGCACCGGACCCTGCTCCCAGCCGGAGCCCACACCATCGCGCTCGATGCCGACCGGGCCCACCTGGCGGTGGCCCCGCTGACGCCGCTGCCGGGTCCGCTGCCGGACCACCTGGCCTACGTCCTGTTTACGTCCGGCTCCACGGGAGCACCGAAGGGCGTCGCGATCACGCACGGAAACCTGGCTCATTATACCGCCGCCATCGCGCATCGGATCGGACTTCCCCTGGACGGGTCGGTTCGCTGGCGCTGCGCCAGTGTCTCGACCCTGGCAGCGGATCTGGGTCACACGGCAGTCTTCCCGGCGCTCGCCTCGGGCGGCACGCTCCACCTGGTGCCCGCCGAGACCGCCATGGACGCCACGCGATGGGCCGACTATCTCGCGGCGCACCCGGTGGACCTGCTCAAGATTACCCCAAGCCATCTTCGGGCCCTGATCGGCGACGCGACCGGTGACGCGCTCCGGGTTCGTCTCCCGGGCCGGTGGCTGGTGCTGGGCGGCGAAGCGTGTCCGTGGTCCCTGATCGAGACCGTGCGGCAGTCGGGAACCTGCCGGATCCTCAATCACTATGGTCCGACCGAAACCACGGTCGGCGTGTGCACCTTCGAACCCGCCGCGACCGATGTTACGCGCTGGCAGCCCGCATCCGTGCCAATCGGCCGGCCGCTTCCGAACGCCCGAGCGCGGGTGCTGGACCAGCACGGCCAGCCGGTGCCGTGCGGGGTCGTGGGCGAGTTATACCTGGGCGGCCGGGGTGTGGCCCGCGGTTACATCGGGCGCGACGACCTGACAGCGGAACGCTTTTCGACCGACGGCGACGGCGGGCGGTGGTACCGCACCGGCGACAAGGTTCGCCAGCTCCCGACCGGCGACATCGAGTTTCTTGGCCGCCTCGACGCCCAGATCAAGGTCCGCGGCCACCGGGTGGAGCTGGAAGAGGTTGAATCCGTTGCCGGCCAGTGCCCCGGCGTGGAACAAGTGGCGATCGGCCTCTTTGACGACCGCCTGATCGGCTTCCTGGTAGGCAAGGCGGCCCCGGCCGAGGTCACCGCGTTCCTCGCCGCCCGCCTGCCCGACTACATGGTGCCGCAACACTGGGAACGACTGGCCCGGCTCCCGATCACGCCTAACGGCAAGGTCGACCGCAAGGCGCTGGTTCCCGCCGCCGCCACAACGGCGGCCGTCACGGCCGCCCCGCCCCGGACCGAACTCGAGCGTCAGCTCGCCGGCCTGTGGGAAGAGGTGCTCAAGAAGAGCCCGATCGGGATCCGGGATGATTTCTTTCAGCTGGGCGGACATTCGCTGCTCGCGATCCGGTTGCTGGGACGGATCGCCAAGGCCACGGGCGTGCGGCTGCCGTTGCGGGCGCTGTTCGACGCGCCCACGATCGAGCAGCTGGCTGACCGACTCGAGCCGGCCAGCCCGACGGAAGCCCAGGTTCGCGAGGCCTACGCCGAGGTGCTCAAACGGCCGGCCGTCGGCCGGCACGAGGATTTCTTCCAGCTCGGCGGCCATTCGCTGCTCGCAATCCGGTTGCTGGCGCGGTTGAGCAAGGCCACCGGTGTTCGCCTGGTGCTGCGGGCTCTCTTCGATCACGCCACGCCGGCCAAACTCGCCGCGGAAATCGATCGGACCCGCGGTCAGGCCGGCGCCACCGCGCCGGTCAGCCCGGCAGGCATTACCCGGCGAAGCCGTGATGCGGTCAGTGTCGCGCCCGCCGGGGCGGCCGATTCATCGTCACCTGAAGGACCGGCGTCATGACCCGAGCCGAATCGACTGGGTCCGAGAAAGCGTTTGTCTTCCCGACGTCATTCTCGCAGGAAGTTTTGTTTCTCGTCGACCGCGCCGCCCAGGGCCAGAGTCTGTACAACATCCCGCGGACGAGGCGGATCCGCGGGCCGATTGACGTGGCCACTCTCGAACACGGTCTGGCCCGGCTCACCGACCGGCACGAGATCATTCGAACCCGATTCGCCGAGCAGGACGAGGCCGTGGTACAGCTGGTCGCGCCCCAGGCCGTCGTTCCGCTCGAGGTCGTTGACCTTCGCGGCCTGGCGACCGGCCTCCGCGAACCCGAAGCGGCGCGACTCGCCAAGGAGGCCGGCGCCCGGCCGTTTGACCTGACCCGCGATCTGATGCTCCGCGCGACCCTCTACCGTCTAGCCGACGATGATGCGGTGCTGCTGCTCACCACCCACCACATCGCGTCGGACGGCTGGTCGGGAAGCATCCTGTTCCGCGACCTGTTGGAGTTCTATCTGGCCCGGGTGCAGGACCGGGAGCCATCCCTCCCGCCGCTCCCGATCCAGTTCGGTGACTTTGCGGCCTGGCAGCGCGAGAACATGGCGGGGGAACGCCTTGCGGCGTTGCAGACCTACTGGGCCCAGCAGCTCGCGGGCCCGCTTTCGCCGCTCGAGCTTCCAACCGATCGACCGCGGACCAGCGGGGTCGGTGATGCCGGCGCGTCGGTTATGCGACCAGTCCCGACCGAACTCGCCGAGCGGATTCGGAGTGTTGGCCGGGCCGGCGGTGCATCGACCTATATGGTGCTGCTGGCCGGCATCCAGGCGACCCTGGCCCGGCTCTGTGGCACTGATGACGTGATCATCGGGTCGCCGGTGGCGGGGCGGGACAATCCCGATGTCGAAGCGTTGATGGGTTTCTTCGCCAACACCGTCCCGCTGCGGGCCAAAGTCGGCGACGATCCTACGTTCGCCGAGCACCTCGGGCGGGTCCGGAAGACGTGCCTCGACGGGTTCGACCATCAGGACATGCCGATCGACCGGCTGCTCGAGGAACTGAAGCGGGCGGACGCCTGGCGCGACCCGTCGCTGTTCCGCGTCGTCTTCACCATGCTCGACGACACCCCCTCGGCGGTCGAGTACCCAGGTCTTGCCCTCGACTCGTTCAAATTGAGCCACGATTCGACCAAGTTCGATCTCACCTTCTTCATGAGCGAACGGGGCGGCGGGCTTCGGGTGTCGCTGGTCTACCGGACCGATCTGTTCGAACCGACCACGGCCGCGCGGATTCTCGACGCGGTGGTAGCCCTCCTTGACCACGCCACGGCCGCGCCCGGCACGGCGGTGTCCCGCCTTTCGCTCGTGTCGGCGGGGGACCGAACGCGCCTCGACGAATGGCAGGGACAACCGAATCCGGCAACGCCGGCCCTGCTGACCACGCTGATCGCCGGACGAGCCCAGGCGCGGCCCGAGGCCACCGCCATCCGGTCCGGCGAGGCGACCCTGACCTACGGCGCACTGTGGAACCGCAGCACCGCAATCGCGGAGCGTTTGGCGGCCCTCCGCGTTGGTGCGGGCGACCGCGTGGGCCTCTGCCTGGACCGGGACCTCGATCTCATGGCCGCGGTGATCGGGATCTGGCGTGCGGGCGCCGCCTATGTGCCCCTGCTTCCCGATTTGCCCCCGGCCCGTCTGGCTCAACTCGTGGCCGAGAGCGGCGCCGGCGTTGTTGTAACCTCCGGCGCCTATGCCGGCCGGCTCCCCGCCTCGGCCAGCGCCCTCGACATCGCCACCGTGGCGACGGCCGGGACCGGCGCGGCACTTCCGGCCACCTCGGCCGACAGCCTGGCCTACGTGCTCTTCACCTCGGGCTCCACCGGAACACCGAAAGGCGTGGCCGTATCACACGGCAACCTGGCGCACTACGTCCGATCCGTCGCCGCACGGATCGGACTCGCATTGGATGGCAGCACCCCCTGGTCCGGCGCCAGCGTCTCGACCCTCGCCGCCGACCTCGGGCACACGGCCGTTTTCCCGACGCTTGCGGCCGGTGGCACGCTGCACCTGGTCCCGACGGCGGTGACGGTCGAGCCCGCCCGCTGGGCCGCTTACACAGACGCGCATCGCTTCGACCTGCTCAAGATCACCCCGAGCCACTTGCGGGCCTTAATCGCCGACCAGGCCGGAGCCGGAGTCGCCGCGTTGCTTCCGGCCCGATGGCTCATCCTCGGCGGCGAAGCCTGCCCGTGGGCCCTGGTCAGGACGGTCACCGAGTCGACGGCGGGGTGCCGCGTGCTCAACCACTACGGCCCCACCGAAACGACCGTCGGGGTCTGCACCTTCGCCCCCGACGAGGTCGAATTTGGCGACGTCGTGACCGGGTCGGTCCCGATCGGCCGGCCGCTCGCCAACATGCACGCCGAGATCCGGGACCGGAATGGCGAGCTCACGCCGATCGGTTTCGCGGGTGAGTTGTGGCTGGGCGGGCCGCAGGTGGCTACCGGCTATCTTGCCAAGCCCGATCTCACCGCGGAACGATTCGTGGAACGGGACGGGCTCCGATGGTACCGTACGGGCGACCGGGTCCGGCGCCTCGGCACCGGCGACATCGAATTCCTCGGACGACTCGACGCGCAGGTCAAGGTCCGCGGCCATCGGGTCGAGCCGGAGGAAATCGAAGCCTTCCTGGCCACGATCCCCGGCGTGCGCCAGGCCGCCGTGGCGCTGGCCGGCGACCAGTTGATCGGCTACGTCGTGGCGGACCCAGGAACGCCGGACGCCGAATTGCAGCGGGCGGCGACGGCCGCGCTCCCGGACCACATGGTCCCGAGCCGGTGGATTCGTCTCGACCGCCTGCCGATCAACGCCAACGGGAAGCTGGACCGGCGCGCCCTCCCAGCGGCCGACGTGGCGGCGCCGACCAGTGTCCCGGCCGGAGCCCAGAGCCCGCGGAATGAGACCGAGCGGACCCTCGTCGGGATCTGGCAGGATGTGCTCAAGCGGCCCTCGATCGGGATCGAAGAGAATTTCTTCGACATGGGCGGTCATTCACTCACCGCCATCCGGGTATTGGGCCGCGTGGCGAAGGCTTTCGGAGCCCGGCTCCCCCTGAAGGCGTTGTTCGAAGCGCCGACCATCGCGGCCTTCGCCGAGCATCTCGCCCCGAAGACACCGCTCGAAGAGCAGATGATCGGAATCTGGAAGGACGTCTTGAAAAAGGACCGGATCGGTTTGCACGACAACTTCTTCGATCAGGGAGGCCACTCGCTGCTCGCGATCCGCCTTCTGGGCCGGATCAGCAAGGTTTTCGGCGTCCGGCTGGCGCTGCGAGACCTGTTCGAGGCGCCGACCGTGGGGCAATTGTCGGAAGTGGTGGACTTGTCCCGCCAACTCGCTGCCGTTGAAGGCCTCGCCGGGCCAGGACCGGATCGGTGACAGAGCAGAGCCCGGGCGAAGGCCGCGCCGCCGAGTTGCGCCGGCGGCTCGAAGAGCGATTACGGTCGCTCTCGCCGGAGGACCGCGCCCGTCTGACCTCGCCGGTGGCAGCCGGCGCGGCGCCCGGCACCACCGGAATCCCGGTCCGCGCCGACCAGCACCGGGCTCCCGCGACGTTCGCCCAGGAATTGATCTGGCAACTCCATCTGGCCCATCCCGGGCTGACGGCCTACCACGTCCCGCGTTTCTTCCGGATCGCGGGCCGTTTCGACCGAGCCGCCTTTCAGCAGGCACTCGACCTGCTGGCCGCGCGCCACGAAATTCTGCGAACCACGTTCCAGCAGCGCGGCGAGCTCCTCGAACAGGTGATTCAGCCTCCGACGCCGGTACCATGTCGGTTCCTGAGCATCGCGGACGCCCCGATCGCCGGCCAGGAAGCCCGGGCCCAGGAACTGGTTCAGGCGGAAATCCGCCGGCCGTTCGATCTCGCCCGCGACCCGTTGTTGCGGGCCCTGGTGATCGAACTCGGGGCCGAGGATCATGTCATCACCATCGTGAGCCACCACCTGGCCTCGGATGGCGCGTCGGCGCGGGTCCTCTTCCGCGACCTCGGCGCCTTGTACGAGCAGGCCATCTCGGGACGGGCCGCCGACCTGCCGCCGTTGCCGATTCAGTTCGGCGACTATGCGGCGTGGGAGCGGGCCCAGATCAACTCCGCCAAGGTCAACACCGACCTCGCCTACTGGCGCGGCCAACTCGGCGACGCGGCGCCGCTCGACCTCGCCACCGACCACGCCCGCCCCACCACCCAGTCGTTCGATGGCAACAGCCGCCATCGCGTGCTCCCGGCGGAGCTTGCCGACCGGTTCCGCCAGGTGGCCCAGGAAGAGCGCGTCACCCTGTTCCTGGCGGTGCTGGCCGCGTGGGCCACGGTTCTGGCCCGCTATACCGGCCAGCACGACGTCGTCCTCGGCGTGCCCAGCGCCGGACGAGCCCACGCCGAAACGGAAGAGTTGATCGGCTACCTCGGGAAGACCATGGTCCTTCGGGTCGACTGCGAAGGTGACCCGACCTTCGCCGAACTGCTGGGCCGGGTCCGGCAGACTTTCCTCGAGGCCGATGAACATCAGAGCGTCCCGTTCGAACAGCTCGCCATCGAGCTGCAGAAGGGGCGGCCCTCGCATACGCCACTGTTCCAGGTCCTGTTCTCCCAGTACAACCCGGAGTCGACCGCCCCCACGTTCGGCACGACCGCGGTCCGCGGCTTTGGCGTAAAGCGGGGGTGGACCAAATTCGACCTGTCGTTCGGATTCGACATCCGGCCCGGCAGCATCGGACTTCACGTCGACTACCGGACCGATTTGTTCGATCCGCCGACGATCGACCGAATGCTCGAGCATGTCGAAGCCCTCGTCGCGGG
>JANMXA010000096.1:0-17389 GCA_031394255.1 Gemmatimonadota bacterium | reverse complement strand
CCGCCGTTGTTGTTCGTGGCGATGACGCCCAGCACGGTGTCCACTTCGGCGCCGGTGAGCCGGTTGCTGAGGCCGTCGTAGGTGTAGGTGTCGTTGGAACCATACGTCGACGTCGCACCCAGCACGCTCACGACCGCTTGGTGCAAGCTCGAGGTCTGTAGCCGGCCAAGGCCATCGTAGCCCGAGACTACCTGCTCATTGCCGAGTGAGGGGTCGCCGGCCTGAAGAATTTGGCCACGCCCATTCCGACTCGTCACGGACAGCCGCCGCAGCGCCGTACTGGGCAGGCGCGGGAAGGCGACCCCCTGGCTGGTGAGTGTATCGCCGGCCAGGTACCCATCGGCATCATACCCGCGCCCGCCCGCAATCAGGCCCGGATAGCTGATCGTGGTCAACTCGAACCGGCTGTTGTACCCGAAGGAGTACGAGAACCCCTGGGCATCAATCACCCCGCTCAGCAGGCCGGTGGACGGGTCATTCGCGTATACCAGACCGTTGGCGCCGAAGAGCGAGGCCGGCGTCAGGACGGTCCCGGTCCGCCGCCGGGTCGCGTCGTAGGTGTTGGTCACCGTGTACGTGTGTCCGGAAAAGCCGGTCCGGGCCGCGTTCTTGATGCTCAAGGCCTCAGTGAGCATGACGCCATTCGAGTGGTACGTCCTGGAGATCGAGGCGTTCTTGTTGTTCGCGGTGAGGATCCGACCGTCGTTGGTGAAGGTGAAGAGGAGTGAATCGTCGGCCGCCTCGGCGTACAAGTAGGCTTGGAGGATCGTCGGCCCTGCCCCAGTGCTGAACGTCGGAGCGGCGCTTGCCGAGACCTTGACAATGGTCCGGAGCGTGTCCCGATTCAGCGCATCGAAATTGGCCCTGACGTGCAGCCCGCGCCGCGTGGTCACGTCCGTCACATTCCCCGCCTCGTCGAACACGCGCGTTTCCATAAACCCGCCAGGCGGTGTCTCCTGATCCGGGCGGTCCGCACCGTCGTAGTGCCAGCCCGTCGCCAAGGTCGCCACGCTGCCGCTGTACGTACGGGTCACCCCCAGCAGATTGCCCTCCGCATCGTAGCCCTTCGCGGCGTTGACAAAGTCGGCGCCACTGAACGTCCGGCGCGTCAGCTCTTCGTTCCGGTCCGAGTACGTGATCGTGTCGGTCTGGATGGGCGCGCCATTCAGCGCCATCCCAACCGGCACGTCAATCCGCGCGACGCGTCCAATGTTGTCGTTCGTATATGTCGTCACGAAGTTGCGAGCCGAGGTCGCCGTTCGGAGGTTGCCCGCTCCGTCATAGGTATACTGTTCTGGGTGGGCCCCTGGGCCGGAGATGCTGGCCACCAGCTTCGTCACGGGATCGTAGCCAAAATTGACGAGGGCGGTCGCCCGCTGCTCCGAGTCCCGATTGCCGGTCGTCGCATTCACCACGAAATCGGTGAATCCACCCGTCGGGTCGGTCACCTTCGTCAGTTCATCCCATTTGGCATCCCACACAAACGTCGTCGTCGCGGTCCCGGCCGTGCTGGGCTCCGTGGAGGTCAGAATCCGGCCCCGGGTGTCGTAAGTCGCATCGATCGTGTGGCCGGTCACCGTGGTGAGCTGCGTCACCAGACCAGGGAAACCGGCCTTGGTGCGGGCCAGGCGAGTCGTGTGGTTCAGCGCGTCCACGACCGTCGTGGGCGCGCCGTAGGCGTTCAGGGCGAAGGAGACGGTATTGACGGAGCGTGGACCGTCGATCCGGAACCGGACGGTGCTGGTGTCGACGGCCGTCGGGGCCAGACCCTGCGTCGCGACGTTGGTCAGGATGCGCCGGATGAAGGCAGGCGGAATCGCGAGGCTATCTCGCGAGACCTTGTTCGCGGCATCGTACTGGAACGTCGTCAGGAAGCCGCGCCCGTCGGTCCGGGATCGAATCTTGTGATCGGTACTCCCGGCCGCGTACCCGAAGCCCGTGGTCCGCGTTGGACTCGGGGCGCTGGGATCCGTGATCGACGTCACCCGGCCCGTCGTGGGATCCGCCACCACCTGGGTGACCCGGACGGCCGAAAGCCCCGGGGCATCGACTGAGCTGAGGTGATTGCTGCCGTCGTAGTGGAAGACATACGTCAAGCCCCCGCCCGCCGGCGGGACGGTGATCGTGGACAGACGGCCGGAGCCGTCGTAGAAGAATGACGTCGCATGCCCGACGCGGTTCTGCGTCTTCACCTGCTTGCCCTGGGCGTCGAACCAGACCGACACGCTGTCCGGCAGGAGCCGGACATATTGCCCCGCCACCAGCTGGATCATGTCGGGATACGTCACGGTCGGGGCGTCCCAGATCGTGGTGCTGCCGCTGCGCTGCTTGTATTGCCGGGCGCTGCCGTCACCTGCATACCAGGTCAGGAGACTGGGGACCGCCACGTCCAGCTTTTCCAGACCGGCGAGCCACCAGCCGGCGCCGAACGGACTCGCGCGTCGGTCGACGACCACCAACTTCCCGGTCGAGCTGCTGATGGCGGGACCTCCGACGGTGAAGGTATTCGTCACGGTCAGCGTGTAGGTGTAAACGCCAGTCGCCAAGGGGCTGGCGCCGGTCGTGGGGTCGAAGGGCAGGACAATGCGTCGGACGGCGCCGGGGGTCCAGGCGGCAGCCGCCCACGCCCCCGTCGCCCGCGTCACGCCGTTGACCACGACCGCCGCCGAGACCCCCGTCGGGGCGGCCGACGTGGCGGGCAGGGTCAGATTGGCGGCGACCACCACCGTCGGGGCGGCATGGGCACTGGAGTAGATCAGGGTCGGTGTCCGCCATTTCTGCAGCGTCCGCACACTCGGCAGGGGGTGCACGATCCGCAAATCGCCGCACTCCGTGGCGGCGGCCTTCCCGATCGCGGCGGCCGCGCACTGACTCCGCGTCACCATCGAATCCACCCCGGCGCCTGCGACGTCGATCGTCATCGGGAGCTGAGGGGGCACGATGGTGACGGTCTTGATACCGGACGACAAGATCGTCCCACCGGCACCCGGGTACCGGACCTGCAGGGTGACCGACCCGGACCCCACCGTACTCGCGGTCGAGATCACCGTCACCGTGGCGTTCCCCGTCGGCGAAGCGGCCACCAGGGCGCTGCTGGGCGAGGGGACCTGGCAACTCGTCATCCCGCCCCCGCACACGGCCGTGAACGTGAACGTCGCCGCGGCGGGCGCCCCATTGGTCACGGTGAACGTGGCCGTGTCCGGATTCCCGACGATTCGGGTCGCCGCCGCCGGGGTCGAGACGGTGGCCTTGGGCACGATGATGGTGGCGCTCCCGGTGCCGACCAGCACGCCTCCGGTCGTGCCTTGAACGGTCAGGGTGCTCGAGGCTCCTTGGGTGCTTCCGCCCGTGAAGCTGACGGTGACCGTGGTGGTGCCGTTCGCGCCGGGGATCGTGACCGGCTGCAACGCCGGCAGGGTAATCGTGCACCCCGTCGCGGCGGCCGGGCTCGCCATGCTGGCGCAGTTGTGGGTGAACGAAAAAGCAGCCGTGGCGCCCGGGTTGGTGACCAGGAAGCTCTGGGTCGCGGCCGCGCCGGGCGCGACGAGGTTCGGCAGGGTCCCGGTCGCCGTGATCGTAATCGGGGGGGCGACCGTCAGATCGACCGTCCCGTCGTCGAGCGTCACCCCGCCGAACGCCGCCCGGAGCGTGATCGGCCCTGTGCCCGCCGCGGGCGTATCAAACAGGACCGGGACCGTGGCCTTGTTCGCGGCCCCAGGCTGGACCTGGAGACTCAGGGTACTGAGCCCGTTCGCCTGGAACCGGCAGTTCGCCGCGGGAGCGCAGGTTGGGAGCGACAGGGCAAAGATCGTGACCAAAGAGCCGGTGTTTTCGACTTGGAAGGACGTCGAGACGCCCGTTTGCCCCGTCGTCGTGGCCAGCGCCTGGCCGTCCGGCGTCACGGCGGCGTTCGGCACGTTGACGCTGAGCACGCTGGGGGTCAGGTTGACGCCGGCAAACGACGGCGTCACGGTGATGGCCCCGTTCTGGCCGGCGGCACCGGACTGCCAGGTCACCGTCGTGGTATCGGAGGCCGCCGCCACTCCAGCCGAATCGAGCGTCAACGTGGTCCGGGAGAGCCCGCAGTTGATGGCCCCCGTGGTACCGCACTGCACCCCCACGGTGAACGTACCGGCGCCGCGGGCCAGGTTGGTGACGGTGTAGACCTGCTTGAGGTTGCTCAGGTTCGGCCCAACCTGAAGGATGGACGGCGTGGTGCCCGCCGCCGCGGCCGGCGCGACAATCGTCTCGTCCCATTTGCCCACGGCCGACGCCCCAACCGGATTGGTGGATGTGACCGAGAACTGGACCCCGCCCGACCCCGCCGCACCAACGCTGAACGTGACCGTGACGACCTTGAAATCCTGGGCGGCAATCAAGCCCACGACCGGGCAGGTGGTAATCGTCACGTTCCCAATTGGGGTGCAGGTCTTGGTGAACTGGGCGTCGATCGTGCCGTTGTTGGTCACCGTGAACGTGACCGTGTTCCCGGTCGAATTCGCCAGGCGGATCTTCGGATCCGGGTGCGTCCCGTTGTCCGGACCCACCTGGACACTGAGCTGGCCCATCAGCGGGCGCGCGGCGCCCAACACGAACAACCCGATCAAGCACCGCCGAATCCACCGCATATCGGGTCTCCCGACCGGCCTGGGGCCGGTTTCGTCACCAGGGTCTTAGCAGTGCAACGCGCCGCCCCCAATCTTGGGAATTGTCGCGGCGCGCGCTACTATCAGATGTCATAGGGCCCGGTTTTGCGCCACGCACGTTGGTGGGCGGGTCTGGGCGGCGCGGTAGGTACGAGCGACGTTCTGGCGGCCGCGACGGGTCGGACTGCGGGTCAGTATCCAATCGACGGATCGACGGCCAGGCGAAGTGTGGCACCCTCCTCGATGGCCGTCAGCGATTCGAGGAACCCCTCCGCCGTCGCGGCCACGGTGCTTGGTCCGCTGATGTGCGGCGAGATGGTGATCTTCGGGTGGCGCCAGAGCGGCGATTCGGCTGGCAGCGGTTCCTTCTCGAACACGTCGAGGGCCGCGCCCGAGAGCCAGCCCTGATCGATGGCGTCGGGGATCGCGGCTTCGTCGGCTACGGCACCGCGACCGACGTTCATCAAGTAGGCGCCATCGCACTGGGCCAGGCGTGTCCGGTCGACGAAACGGCGGCTTTCCGCCGTGAGCGGCGCGGCCAGGATCAGCCAGTTGGCGCCCTTCATGAACTCCGCGAACCTGTCCGTGGTCGCCACGCGGTCGAAGTCGGGCCGGGCCCGGCCGGTCCGCGACAGCCCCTCCACCCGGCACCCCAGTCCCCGGAAGGCCCGCGCGATTCCGCTCCCCACCTGCCCGGTGCCCAGGATCACCACCCGCTGGCCGCGGAGCACGATCGGTTCACGCTCGCGGTCCCAGCGCTGGGCCGCCTGATCTTGAGCAAAGGTCGCCAGGAACTGATTCACCGCCAGGGCTCGCGCCACGCACCACTCACCAATCGCGGGACCGAAGTCTTCCGAACTCTTGGTGACGATGACCGATTTCGGCACGTCGATGCCGTAGATGATCCCGTCCACGCCGGCGCCGATGCAGTGGATCCACCGGATCTTGCCCCAGTCGCGGAGCGTCGGGGGTCGCCGGAAGCCGAGATAGACTTCGGCCCAGTCGAGGTGTTCGGCAGTAATGGCGTCGAGGGCCACCGGTTTGAGTTCGAGGTCGGGCCTCGCGGCCGCGATGTGCCCGATCAGGTCGGGCATCCGGATGCCCGCCACGAGAACGCGGCGGGGCTGCCAATTCGGGTTGGTCATAGGAGTGGTCCAACGTTATACCGGGGTCCGGGGCATTGTCCACGCACGCCTCTCAATTGCTCACCCTCCGCAATGACGGGCCGGGCCACGGCCAACGGGGTCCGCTCGGCCCGTGACAACCTGATCTGGACGCTACCAGCACTTTGCCGGTAGGTTTGCTCCAGTACGTCCATCCGTCCGCCTTTCCCGTCTCGAGGGTCCGATGTCGCGAGCGCTTTTTGCCGGTCTGCTGGCACTGTTGAGCACCGCCTTGCCAGCCACAGCCCAGAGTCCTGTCGACTCATCGTTCTTCCAGGGCAAGGCCTGGCGGAACATCGGCCCCAACCGCGGGGGCCGGTCGATCACGGTTACCGGAACCCCGAGCCGAGCTAACGAATACTATTTCGGCGCGGTCGGGGGCGGGCTCTGGAAGACGACGGATGGCGGCCTTGCCTGGCGGCCGGTCACCGATGGCCAGATCCGGAGTTCGTCGGTCGGCGCGGTGGCGGTCTCGGAGTCGAATCCCGACGTGGTCTACATCGGGATGGGGGAGACCGAATTCCGCGGCAACATCATGCAGGGCGACGGGGTGTACAAGAGTGCCGACGCGGGCAAGACCTGGAAACATGTCGGCTTGAGCGGTGTCCAGGCGTTCGCGCGGATCCGGGTGGACCGGACCAATCCCGACCTGGTCTACGCGGCGGCATTCGGTAAACCGTACGCGCCGAGCGCCGAGCGTGGGGTGTACCGGTCGAAGGACGGAGGAGGGCACTGGGAGCGGGTCCTCTTCCGGAATGATTCGACGGCAGCCGTCGATCTCGTCATTGATCCGCTCAACCCGAATGTGCTGTATGCCGGTCTCTGGCAGGCGTATCGGACGCCGTGGACGATGTCGAGCGGCGGGGTCGGGAGCGGGCTTTTCAAGTCGATCGACGGCGGAGACACCTGGACTGAATTGACCCGGAACCCGGGGTTGCCGAAGGGGTTGATCGGGAAGATCGGGGTGGCACCGTCGGGCGCCGCGATGAACCGGGTCTGGGCCATCGTTGAAAATGATTCGGGCGGCGTCTTCCGTTCCGACGACGCCGGCGCCACCTGGAAGCGGACCAACCAGGACCGGAAGCTCCGGCAGCGGGCGTTCTACTACTCCCGGATCTACGCCGACCCGCGCAACAAGGACCGGGTTTACGTCCTGAACACCAGCATTTGGCGCTCCGACGACGGCGGGATGACGTTCCAGTCGGTCGACGATCCCCACGGCGACAATCACGATCTCTGGATCGATCCCCGGAATCCGGACCGGCTGGCCAACTCCAACGATGGCGGCGGTACGGTCTCGCTCAACGGCGGGAAGACCTGGTCCCGGATCGACTTTCCGACCGCGCAGCCGTATCACGTCGCCATCACCCACGAATTTCCCTATCACGTCTGCGGCGCCCAGCAGGACAACAGCACCTTCTGCGTGGCGCCCAATGGCTGGGGAAACCTGACCGGCCTCCACCGGAGCGCGGCCGACTTCTTCTACGACGCGGGCGGCGGCGAGTCCGGGTATATCGCGCCTGATCCCAAGGACCCGAACATGTTCTACGCCGGGAGCCAGGGCGGCCTGCTGACTCGCTGTGACCGCAGCAACGGCGAGTGCCGGGATGTCCAGATGTACCCCCGCTTCTTCTCGGGCGAGCCGGCCAGTTCGGTGCCGGAGCGGTCGCAGTGGACCTATCCGATCGTCTTCTCGCCCGTGGATCCGAAGATCCTTTACGCCACGACCCAGCACCTCTGGAAGACCACCAACGAGGGCCAGGCCTGGGAGAAGATCAGCCCCGACCTGACCCGGGCCGATCCGCAAACGTTAGGCGAATCCGGCGGGCCGATCACTCACGACATGAACGGGCCCGAGATCTACGGAACCATCTTCACCGTGGCGCCGTCGTTCCATGACGTGAACACCATCTGGACCGGGTCCGACGACGGCCTCGCCCAGATCACCCGGGATGGTGGCAAGACCTGGAAGAACATCACGCCCAAAGAGCTACCGCCGTTCTCGCGGATCAGTCTGATCGAGGCCTCACGCCTCGATCCGGGCACCGCGTATCTCGCGGCCAAGCGCTACCAACTCGACGACCGGGCACCCTACATCTTCAAGACCGCCGACTATGGCGCCACCTGGACCAAGGTGGTGGGCGGGATCCGCGCCGACGCCTACGTCCACGCCGTCCGGGCCGACCCGAAGCGGAAAGGCCTGCTCTACGCCGGCACCGAACACGGGGTCTACATCTCGTGGGACGACGGGGCGCACTGGCAGAGCCTGTCGCTCAACCTCCCGGACGTGCAGGTGCCGGACCTCGTGGTCGAGGGTAACGACCTGGTGATCGCCACTCACGGGCGTTCGATGTGGCTGCTCGAGGATGTGGGCTTCCTCCGTGAGATCGACCCGGCCGCCAAGCCGGCCATCAAACTGTACCAGCCGCGGACCGCCGTGCGCGGAGTCTACGCCCCCGCGTTCCACTACTACCTGGGCCGTGACGCGGAGAGCGTCAAGGTCGAAATCCTGGACGGGAAAGGTGCCCTGATTCAGGCCTTTGAAGGCCGGGCCACGATCGACAGCGCCAAAGCCCGGGCCGATTCGCTCGAGCTCGACCGGATCGGCTGCGACGTACGGCCGCGACCGGACCCCAGTCCCGGGGTCAAGGCCGGTCTCAACCGCTTCAGCTGGAACGGGCGTTACCCCAGGCCGGTCTCGTTCCCCTGCATGATTTACTGGGGCGGCGCTTCGTACGCGGGCCCGGCGGCGCCTCCCGGAGCGTACCAGGTGAGGATCACCGCGGGTGGCGCCGCGGAAACGATGCCATTCACGATCGAACGCGATCCACGGCTCAAGCGGGCTACCGACGCCGATCTGATGGAGCAATTCACGCTGGCGTCGGAGATCATGGCCAGAGAGAACGAAGCCACCGGCGCCGTCATCCGGATTCGGGCGCTGAAAGCGGCAGTCGACGCGCGCATCGCCAAGGTCCCCGCGCTGGCCCAGCTCGGCCAGCCGCTCAAGGCCAAACTCACGGCGATCGAAGATGAGATTTACCAGGGCCGGACCCGGAGCGGCCAGGACCTGCTCAATTTCTCCATCAAGCTGAACAACCGGATCTCGGCGCTGCGGGGCAGTGTCGAGAACGGGGACGGGAAGCCGACGGACGCATCGCGCCTGGTGTTCAAGGAACTGTCGGCCGATCTGGCCCGACAGACCGCCGCGCTCTCGTCGTTGATGTCGGGTGAAGTGGCGCTGTTCAACGCCGCGGCCGGCCGCCGCGGACTCGAGCCGGTGACGCCGAAGAACTAGCCTCGACGCGCTACTCGCCGCCGAGTTGCCACTTGATCCGGGTGTAGGCGATCCGGAACCCGTGGCGCTCGGCGTTGCGTTGGGAGCCGCTGCCCGGCTGGGTGGTGATCATGGCGAGGTCGCACCCGGTGGCCACGGCATGGCGGAGTCTGGCCCCGAGCAGGGCCAGCTGGGCCCCTCGCCGCCGAAAGGCCGGCACGGTGCTGGCGCCCGCCAGCAAAGCCACGCCGCCTTCGATTACCAGCGATCCGGTTCCCGCCGCCTCACCATCGCACTCGGCCAGGAAGGAAATCGCATCCGCCCGCCGGGCGCTGATCTCGGCCAGCTCGGCCATGAGCGGCGCATACTCGGGAAATTCGCTCCAGCCGGCGACCGACGTGTCGGCCCAGAGTTTCCATTCCTCCGGACCGGGCCGGCGCACTGTGACCAGGGAATCCTCCCCTGGGAACACGTCGCCGGCCGAGATCGGGCGGAACATCACGCTCGAGAGTTCGATCGGCCGGTAGCCACGGCCGGTGAGCAGGCCGAGCGTCGAGGGATTGGCGAGCGGGCTCACCTCATGCCAGACCGGAGCGCCCCGGTCCTGGAAGAAACGCTCTACCCGATCGAGGCCTTCGGGCAGCATCGGTTCGAACACACCGAGTCCGAAGGTCTGGGTAATGGGCGACGTGGGTCCATCGAACATGGCCCAGGTGCCGGACTCCTCGATCCAGCAGGCGCCGACGTCGGGCTTCAGGGCGGCCCGCGCCTCGACGAAGCGGGCGCACCCGGCGCCCTCGGCGCGTTCGAGTCGGCGGGCGAGGGTCTGGTCGACGAAGGGAAATTCTGTCATGGGCCCAAGGTTACGAGCGCCGCGGCCCCATTGCCAGTCGGCGCCAGGGGAGGGAGATTCAGCGGTCCCCACCTCAGGACCCCATGACCGCCAGCGAAGCCCAGCCACGCCCTCGCCGCGACATCCCCGTCACCAAGCGGGAGATCTTCGGCTGGGCGATGTTCGATTTCGCCAACTCCTGCTACACCACGGTGGTCATTACTGCGGTCTACAGTGCGTTCTTCGTGGGCCAGGTCGTTCCCAAGACGTCCACCGCCCGTGATTCGTACTGGTCAACGGCCATCCTGCTCTCCATGGTGGTGTCGCTGGTGTTGGCCCCGCTCACCGGTGCCATCATCGACAAGAGCGGCAGGAAGAAGGCCTGGCTGGTGGCGAGCTGTCTGATCTGCTCGCTCGGAACCGCCGGTCTCTACTTTGTGCAGCCCGGCCAGATCTGGTCCGCGATCATCCTGATCGTGATCGGGAATACCGGCTTCATGCTGAGCGAATCATTCTGCGCCAGCTTCCTGCCTGATCTCTCCACGCCCGAAACGATGGGAAAGATCTCGGGGCTGGGCTGGGGGGTGGGCTACTTCGGAGGGCTCGCGAGCGTATTCCTCGCCTCGAAGGTGATCATCACCGCCGATCCGGCCGTGGATCAGGCCTTGTACGTCCATCAGAATCAACTCGCGATGCTGGCGATGGGTGCGTTCTTCATCGTCGCGGCGCTGCCCACGTTCCTGCTGGTGCACAACCGCTCGTTGCCGGAGCCGGGGTTCGAGCGGGCGTCGATGGGGCGGCTGCTCCGGGCTGGCCTGGATGAATTCAAGGGGACATTCGACACCGCCCGCCGCCATCGGGTGCTGTTCCAGTTCCTGATTGCGTTCATGGTTTATATGGCGGGCCTCGATGCGATCGTGAAGTTCGTGGGGATTTACGCTCGCGAAGAGATCCATCTCACCGGCGGCGAATTCGTGAAGCTGTTCCTCTTTCTCCAGCTCTCGGCCGTGGCCGGGGCGATGGGGTTCGGCTGGCTCGAGGGGAAACTGGGTCCCAAGCGGACGGTCCTGCTCACGCTCGTGTGGTGGATCGTCGGCATTCTCGGGATCTATTTCCTCGACGCCCTGGTCCAGTTCACCGGCATGGGGCCCAAGGATCTGTTCTATGGATTGGGGCTGTTTGCCGGCGCCGGCATTGGTGCGACCCAGGCGTCGAGCCGGACTGTCGTCGGGTTGTTGGCCCCACGGGACAAGTCGGCGCAGATGTTCGGGTTCTGGGGGATGTTCTCGCGGTTCGGCAGCATTCTTGGCGTGGGATTCGGGTTTGTGGCGGATGCGTTCGGGAGCAGGCGAGCGGGGATTCTGCTGGTACTGGTGTTCTTTGTGGTGGGGGCGTTGTTGCTGGCGCGGGTCGACATCGATCGGGGCATGCGCGAGGCGCAGCAGGGCTGAGACGAGGGGGATCGGGGGGCGGGCTGACGCCCGCCCTTATGGGGTCTGACTGGGCGGGATTTGCTTGGGTTCGGTGCGTTGGGCCAGGAGGCGTTCGGTGAAGTCGAGGCGCTCCTGGGTTTCGCCGAGCTCGTGGCGGAGGGCGTGGACATCGTCTTCGAGGGCCGCCATGCGGGCCTCGACTTCGCCCGGGAGGGAGCCGCTGGCGGCCTCCGCTTTGAACCTGGCCATCTTGGCGAGGTTGCTCATCACGATGGCCACCACGGGGATCGAGAGGGCCAGGATCGGGATGAAGAGCGCCAGCGTCTGTCTTTCCATGAATGCCGTCCTCGGATGCGGTGCCTGACGATTCAACCGGCTCCCCGGTTTCAGTCTATTGTCCCACTACCAGTTTGCCGTCTTTCACGACCACCCGGCCGTTCGCCGTCACCGTGGCGTCCGGGATGAACAGCAGTACCTCGCCATTCGATGACCGGTTTTTCCCGCCCGATTCCCAGTTGTCGCCGATCGCGAGCCGGACCACGCCCGAGCCGTAACCATAGTACGGCATGAAGCCCGAGGGCAACACGTTAGGCAGCGTCGGATTGGCGCCGATCACGAGTTCACCCGGAAAGGCCTTGTCGCCGGTTGCGTTGCGCCAGGTCGCCACGATCGCCTCGGCGCCGCGCTTCGACTCGAACCGCTGGACCTTGCCGTTCTTGAAAGTCACGCCCAGGATGGGTGAACGAGTGTCGAAGCTGGCATAGCCGGCAATGGTTCCCTCGGCGCCGCTGATGTCGGTGGTCCGGAACACACTGGCCGGGAGCTCCTCCTCCCGATCACGAATCGAGCGGCCGGGGGCCACCTTGGCCCGGCTGGCGTCCCCGGTATTACGGTGGACCCAGGCGTTGGGCGCCATTCTGAGGCTCAAGTTGGTGCCGTTGGGCGCCGTAATCGTGATGGTGGTGCCCCGGAGCGCCGTCTCGATCCCTTCGATCCGCCCCTTGAGCGCCTCCGGCGGCACCGCGATCGCCTCGGCGTACATCGCGTCGATCCGGGCTACGTCGGCGGAGTCGGGCGGGAGAAACCAGTGGAAGTGGATCGACCGAACCCTGGATTTCTCCACCAGGTGTTCGAAGGGCTGATCGCTGACGCCGGTCATCGGCGTCGGAAGCCAGATCGCGACATCCGCTGCCTGGAACGCCTTGAGCCAGATCGAGTCCCGGCGGGCCCGCTGGCTTCGCTGCAACGCGGCCGGGAGCTTCCGGATGACGTCCTGCTCCGCCACCGATGGCGGGCTCATTTCGGCGGAAATGACCGCGCCGGTTCCGGCGATCGCCGCGCGGAGCGCCGGCGCCATGCCGCGATCGGTGCCCTGGTCCCAGAACAGCACGACCTTCTCGCCGGGCGCGACTTTCCAGGTTCGCCGTACCACCAGGTCGGCAAGCCGGTTCCAGTCAACCCGGCTCGGAGGCTGCGGTTGCGCCGAGACGGTCGCGGTGACGAGCAGGGCCGGGAGCAGCAGGAACGGGCGCAAGGGAACCTCACGGAGTCGGGAAACAGACCTGATCAACATAGAGCCATCGCGTTAGGATTCAACATGGCTCGACCCTCACTGGCCTCGGTGTCCCGGACGATCGTTGCCTGCAATCGTTGCCCCCGCCTTCGCCGCCATTGTGAGGCAGTGGCCCGGACGAAGGTGGCTCGGTTCCGCGACCAGACCTACTGGGGGAAGCCGGTGCCCGGGTTCGGTGACCCCGCCGCCCGTCTCCTGGTGGTGGGACTCGCTCCCGGGGCCCAGGGCGCCAACCGCACCGGCCGGCTCTTCACCGGCGATTCGAGTGGTGACTGGCTGTACGAAGCGCTCCACCGGTACGGCTTTGCCAGCCAGGCGACCAGCGTGGCTCGAAGCGACGGCCTCACGCTATCCGACTGTTTCATCTCGGCCGCCGGTCGCTGTGCGCCGCCGGGAAACCGGCCCACCCCGGCCGAGCTGGATCGGTGCCGGCCCTTTCTCACCGCGGAACTTGGCCTGCTGGTGCGGCTCCGGGTGGTCGTGACCCTGGGCGGGATCGCGCATCAGAACTTCCTCAAGGCGGCTGGCTGGTGGAAGGGTCTCCCGCCGGCCCTCCGCCCGCCCTTTGGCCACGGCCGGACGAGTATGCTGCCCGACGACCTGATTCTGGTGAGCTCATACCATCCGAGCCGCCAGAACACCAACACCGGAAGGCTTACCCAATCGATGTGGCACGGTATCTTTGAGGAGGTCCGGCGGCTGGTTGACTCCGTTTCTTGACACCTGGCCCACCGGACTCGACGGTACAGCACCATTCCTCAGTCATCCCAGGTCGTTCATGAATCGTGTTCGGCGACTCTCGTGGTTAGTGGTCGCGCCTCTCTTGCTGGCCGGATCAGCTCACCGACGCCCCGACCTGTACAAGATTCCACTGCAAGGCACCGGCAGCTACGCCACCCTCTCGGGCACCGCGTCGCTGGCCCCGGCCCGGTCACCGTTCGGGCTGGCCACGACACCCGAGGGTCAGTTCCTCTTCCGGCTTGACGTCGAAATCCCGATTCTACCACCACCCAATGCGTTCGGGGCGTCCTATACGACCTACGTGGCGTGGATTGCTTCATCGTCGCTCGACCGGATCATTCGGTTGGGTCCCGTCACGGCCGGTGGGAAGACGACCGGCACAGTGGCGATGACCAAATTCTTGGTGGTGATCACCGCCGAGGCGAACTCGGCCGGCGTGAAGTGGGCCGGCCCGATCGTCATGAAGGGCACGTCGCCGGCGAATTATCTCACGAACTTCAGCGGCCACACGATGTTCAACGGCGGGGTGCCGCAGTGAGGCGGGCGGCGATCGGCCTGGTGCTGCTCGCGGCGGCGGCGCCAGTCAGCGCCCAGAAGCCGGACTCAACGAAGGTCGATCACGAGCACATGCATCACGAGGGCATGGATCACGGCACCGGCACCAATCGGATGCCGCCCATGCCCAAAGGCATGTCGATGCCGATGATTCCCGGCATGGAGGGCCTCGCGCCGAAGATGACGCCCTACGTGCCCGGCGCCGACAAGGACCCTGCCACCATCCCGCTGGCGGTGCCCCGGAAACTCCTGGACCTCAAGGATGGCGACTCCCTCGACTTGACCGCCGGCTTCGTCCGCCGCACTCTCCGGGGCACGAACCTGGTGATGTACGGGTTCAACGGCCAGTATCCCGGCCCGCTGATCCGGGTGAAGCAGTCCGCCACGATCACGATCCGTTTCCGCAATGAACTTGACCTGCCATCGGCCGTCCACTGGCACGGGATCCGGCTCGACAACCGCTACGACGGCGCCCCCGGTGTCACCCAGGATCCTGTGCCGGTCGGTGGCCAGTTCATCTACCGGATTCATTTTCCGGACCCCGGGATCTACTGGTACCACCCCCACGTGCGCGAGGACATCCAGCAGGATCTGGGTCTCTATGGCAACATGATCGTCGATTCACCGGACCCCGCCTACTGGAATCCGGTCAACGACGAGCAGGTCCTGATGCTCGACGACATCCTCATGGATGACGAAGGGCTGCTGCCCTATGGAAAAGAAGTCGCCAACTACTCCATCATGGGCCGCTTCGGCAACACGATACTGGTGAACGGCGAGCCGGACTACAAACTCTCGGCCAGGAAGGGCGATGTGGTCCGGTTTCTGTTCACCAACGTGGCCAACACCCGGAGCATGAACCTGAGTTTCGGCGGGAACCCGATCAAGCTGGTCGGCGCCGACATCGGACGGTTCGAGCGGGAGGAAATGGTTCCGGCGGTGGTCATCGCGCCGGCTCAGCGCTACGTCGTCGAGGTCAAGTTCGATATGCCGGGCACCTACGCCATCACCAATCAGGTCCAGGCCCTGAACAACTTCCTGGGCGAGTTCCAGCACACGGTCGACACTCTGGGCCTCCTCACCGTGAGTGCCGAGCCGACGAAGAAAGACCTGAGCCGGGAGTTCAAGGCTCTCCGGGCCCTGCCGCAGGTATCGGCGGAGTTCGCCCCGTACAAACAGCACTTCGACCGGGCGCCCGACAAGGAATTGCTCCTCACGGTCAACATCCAGGGCCTCCCGATCACGATCACGGCATTCATGTCGGTGGATACGATGTACTTCCCACCCCAGGAATGGGTTGACGGCATGCGGGACATGAACTGGGTTTCGACCTCGAACGAGGTCCACTGGATCATGCGGGACCTCCAGACGAAGAAGGAGAACATGGACATCGTCTGGAATTTCAAGAAGGGCGACGTAGTCAAGGTCCGGATGACCAACGACGGCCGCTCGATGCACCCGATGAGCCACCCGATCCATTTCCATGGCCAACGGCTGCTGATCGTGGCGCGTAACGGAATACCGGAAGACAACCTGGTCTGGCGAGACACGATCCTGCTTCCGGTGGGGCAGACGGTCGATCTCCTGGTGGAAGTCACCAACCCGGGTAAATGGATGGCGCACTGCCACATCGCCGAGCATCTCGAGGCCGGCATGATGATGGTGTTCAACGTAGCACCGTAGCGAACGCAGGTTTCTCTTCCTTCCCAAACGCGAGGCTGGATATGGCTGGTCGTCACACATTGTCTTCGGGTCTCCTCGGCCTGACGCTGGCGGCTGCGGTGAGCACCGCGGCGCAGGCGCAGTGGACCGAACCGCGCCGGTTCAAGGCCGGCGGCAGTCCCACGATCAAGGTGCTCGCTCACATCCCGCTCGGCGGCTATTTCCGGGTGATGGACAACGAGATCGAGCAGGATGTGAACCGTCCCTACACCTACGTGGCGCAGTCGTGGGACCGGGCCGGGTTCAGCATCATCTCGACCAAGGACTACCAGTTCAAGAAGATCTACAGCTGGACCATCGAAAACCCCGAGCTGCACGGTGGCACCGGCGGGATGGACGGCAAGTACTTCAAGGTCAAAGGCAAGTACTACTACGTCCAGTCACTGCAGTTCGGGAACAGCGGGCCGGACGCCGATCTCGGCGCCGTGATCGCCGACGTGACCATGCTGCCCGACACCAGCAAGGTCAAGATCGTCGCCCGCATCCGCGAGAAGGAATACCTCGGCGGGTTCCACAACATGTTTGCCTACAAGCATTCCGACGGCCGGGTGCTGCTGTTCGCGACGATCAGCGGCCCCTATGCGGACGTGTTCGACCTCGAGAAGATCGTGAGCGGGGCCCCCGAGAGCAGCTGGCTGGTCGGCCGGGTGCCGATTCCCGCCGGGCCCGGCATGGCGATGGGCAACTTCGGATACCATGATTTCCAGCTCTACTACGATCCGGCCACCCATCAGGACAAGTTCTATGGGGCGGGCCGAGGTGGCTATTTCATCTTCGACGTCTCGAAGATCGGCACCGAACAGCCGAAGCTTATCACCCAGATCGTCGGCGCGGCCGGGGTAACCGGTGGCCACACCTTTACGCCGACCCCGGACGGCAAGTTCGCGGTGACCGAGGCGGAGTATCAGTACGCCCCGCTCCGGATCTTTGACCTGCGGCCCGGCCTCGAGGGCAAGGTCAACGCGATCACCCAGCCGATCGGTGCCTGGACCTCCGACTGGCAATCCTTGTCGCACAACCACGAGGTGAAGTGGCCCTACGTCTTCGTGTCGGCCTACGAGGACGGCCTCCAGGTCTTCAACATGGCCGACCCCACTAAGCCGTTCACGGTGGGCTGGTACTTCACCTGCGGCTGCACCGACAACAAGGGGTTCGGCGGCGTACCGCAGTTCTACGGCAACACGGTCTTCCAGGGCGCCTTCGGTATCAAGGTCCGGGACCACGACGGGCTGATCGTGATCAGCGATACCTTCACCGGGTTCTGGGCTTTCAAGATGGAAGGGTTCGACGGCTGGAACGGGCACGACTGGAGCATGCCCAACATCTCGAGTGCGCAGAATTGGGACAATGGTCCCGAGGGTGCGCCGAAGCACGCGGCGGGCGGCGGCGGCCGGTAGTCCGACACCGCTTCGGCTGAATGCACAGGGGGGCTGGGCGGAAATCCGCCCAG
>JANMXA010000095.1:0-68431 GCA_031394255.1 Gemmatimonadota bacterium | reverse complement strand
TCCGCAAGATTCACCGATGACGCTGGCGCCCTTCCCCACCACCGATCTCGCCGCCGGCCGGCGACTGATCGGGCGGTACCGGATCGTCCGGGAGATCGGTCGTGGCGGCTCGTCCGTCGTCTACGCGGCCGAGGATGTCGCGGTCGGGGTCGATGTGGCGTTGAAGCTCCTCGTGGCCTCCCCCGCCGGCCAGGCCGAAGCCCGGGAACGACTGCGTCGCGAGGTCGAGGCGGTGCGGGGCCTCCGGCATCCGGGCATCGTCGGGCTCCACGATTTCGTCGAGGCCGACGGGTTGTCATTCGTGGTCATGGACCTGATCGACGGAGAGGATCTCGCCGCGCGGCTCGGAAGCGCGGGACCCCTCGAGGCCGACAGTGCCGTCCGGATCGGGCGCGAAGCCGCCGGGGCCCTGGCCGCGGCCCACCGGGCCGGAATCCTCCACCGCGACATCAAGCCGGCCAACCTCTTGCTCGACCGGACCGGCCACGCCCACCTCGCCGACTTCGGTTCGGCCCGCCTCGACGGCCGAGCCTCGATGACCCGGACCGGCGGAGTCGTCGGCACCGTCGCGTACCTGGCCCCGGAGGTGTGGGCGGGCGCCCGCCCCGACCCGCGGGCCGACATCTATGCTCTGGGCGTGACGCTGTACGAAGCGCTGACGGGGGCACTGCCACCGCGTGCCTCGCCCCATTTGCCGCCGACACCCGAGCCCGGCGGCTTCCACCCGGCAGCCGCGCGGCCCGGCCTCCCGCCGTGGCTCGATGAGGTCGTCGCCACGGCGACGGCGGCCGATCCACGGCTTCGCTTTCCAACCGCCGAAGCCCTGGCCGACGCACTGGAACGCCGGGCCTTCCCGCCCCGGCCGATCGTATCCGCGACCCTCGCGGCCATCCGACCGGTCGAGCCGGCCCGGCCAATGCCGCCGGCGTTCAAGATTCTCCTGGGCGGCGTGGCCATCACCGGCATCATGGCGGGCCGGGCCGCATCTCCCGCGTTCTACGCGGCCACGCCGTTGGTCGGCTTGCTGCTCTGGCAGAGTTGGCGCAGCCGGGACAAAAGGAAGCCGGACCCGGCCCAGGCGCCCTGGCAACTGATCGGTGCGGCGCTCGACACCTATCGCGGCCTGCCGGCCGGGCCGGCCCGGTCGCTGCTCGACGACGTCCTGATGCTGGCCCGGACCCGGATCGAGCACGCCGCCACCCAGTCCCTCGCCGGGCGTTGGCGGGCCCAACTCGAACCGATCGTGGCGACCGCGGTGGCCACGGCCGCCGACCTCTCCCGGGCCGATGACGTTCTCCGGCACCTCGAAGAGGCCAGCGCCCATGCCCGGCGGATTCCCGCCGGATACTGGGCCAGCCATGCCGACCTGGAACGAACCCGGGACAGCCTGGCCAGCCTGATGCTCGAGCTGATATCTACGTTAGGCAGGGCCGAGCAGGTTGCCGGCGCCGGCTTCGACTCGGCGCGATTCCGGCTGGAAGAAATGGTGGGAGACCTGAAAGGCGACCTCGCCCGGACCACGCGGGCCGCCCAGAACCTCGAAGCCGCGCTCGCGGCACCGGTTCAGCGGCCCATCGCTTCGAGATAGGCCCGATCCCAGGCCGCCGGCACGCTCTCGCGGGCCGAGTAGGGACCGGGCTGGTAGACTCTGGAGCGGACACCGAGCTGACTTTGCTCGCAGATGTGCCAGTCCTGGCGGTTGGTCGTATCCCAGATCGCCACCGCGTCCTCCGGATGAAAGCCGGGATCCGTCGCCGCGGACGGATGGAACAGCCACTCGCTCTCGATGATCGTTCGGGTCGGCGTCTGGGGCCAGACCATGTAGTAGTTCACATAGTCGGGATGAATGCTCAGGAACATGTTCGGCATCAGGGTGTAGTAGTACGCCCGGCGCCGGTCCTCCTCGGGCATATCGGGCGCCAGCAACGGCCCGCATTGTTTCCCTGACGCCGTCACGCTGTCGTTCCCCGGCGTGATCTCCATATAGCCGCCCAGAAACGGTCCCTCGGTCAGATCATTGGCTCCGCTCTGGTAGGGGAGCTTGCACGACAGCTCGGGATGAATCGTCGGGCAATGCAGGCACTCGGAATAGTTCTGGGTGAGCAGCTTCCAGTTGGACGCGATGTCGTACTCCACTCGCCGCCCGACGGCGAGAGCGGCCAGACCGAACCGCGACAGCCGGCGGACCATCGAGGCGAAGGTGACTTCGAACGGTGCGGCCGCGGAGTCGAGGTTGACGAACAGGAACCCTTCCCACTCGGCCACCCGGGCCTGGTGCAGCCCGTGGGCGGCCTTGGAGAAGCCCTCGACCTCGTGCATGTGCGGTGCCCCGATCAGCCGTCCATCGAGGGCGTAGGTCCAGGCGTGGTATTGGCACTGGATCGTTTCCGAGAACTTGCCCGAGGCCCGCTCGCAGATCCGGGTCCCGCGATGACGGCAGACATTGAAGTGGGCCCGCGCCACCCCTTCGCGATCGCGCACCACGATGATCGATTCGCCCGCCATGGTGCGGGTGAAGAAGTCCCCCGGCCTGGCGATCTGCTCGGCCCGGCCGACACAATGCCACTGGGTAAGGCCGATCTTCTCGACCTCTTCGTCGAAGACCGCCTGCGACTGGTAGTACTCGCCCGGCATGGTGAAGGATCCCTGCCGGAAACTGGTCGAGGTGCGCTTGAAACTCATCCTGTCCTCCTCCCTAACGCTTCTGCTTTCGTGCGGCCAGGACCGCCTGGGCCGCGAGCCAACCCGAACCACCGACCATGCCGGGCCCCGGATGGGTCCCGGATCCCGCCAGGAAGAGACCGCCGACCGGCATGGCGTGTCGCGCCCACCCGGCCACCGGTCGCATGAACAGGATCTGATCGAGCATCATTTCGCCGTGGGTGGCGGAGCCTTCCCGCCAGCCGAATTCCCGCTCGAGGTCCGCGGGCGAGAGCGCCACCCGGCCGACCACCCGGTCGGCGAAGCCCGGCAGATGGGCGTTCACGGTCGCAATGGCCCGATCGGCCACCTGGTCGCGCAGGGCATCCCAATTCCCCTCCCGCAGGCGGTACGGCGTGTACTGGACATGGAGCACCGCCACCTGCTTACCCGCAGGGGCCGAACCGGTCCCGAATCGAACCTCGACATAGGGATCATCGGAGCACCGGCCGTATTTCACCGCGTCGGACGCCTTCTCGAGGTATCGCATCGACGGAGCAATCGCCACCACGCCGCCAAGGCCGGCCGGCAGCGCCGGCAGGCCGTCGAGCGCCACCATCACCTTGGTGACCACGCCGCGGAACCGCACGTTTCGCACGGCTTGAATGAATTCAGGATCGAGATTGATCGGGTCGACCAGCTCGAGGAGCGATCGGTACGGATCCAGCGACGATACGACTTCGCCGGCCGGGATCATCGCGCCGTCCGCGGTCTCCACACCCTTGACCCGATCGTCCTCGACCAGGATTCGGCGGACCCGCGTCCCGGTCCGGATCTCGACACCGACCTCTCGCGCTCGCGCCGCGAGCGCCGCAACCACCTCGGCCGCCGCGAGGCCGCTCATCCCACGGATCATCCCGGCCGGAAGGCCGACATGAGCGTGAATCAAGCTGAACGCCGTGCCTCCCGACATCGGCCCCTGCCCGAGATCGGTGATGGCCTGCGAGGCGATCAGCCCGTTGAGCGGCTCCGACTCGAACCACTCGTCGAGCAACTCGGCCACCGACATTGGAATGGTCCTGAGGACCTCGATCATCTCGGTCTTGCCGAGGCCCTTGAGCTGGCGACCGAGCTTGGCGAGATCGAGAAACTCGGCGATGCTCGACGCGTCGATCCGCGGCGCCGGAGCTCCGTACAATGACGCCAGGAACCCGGCGATTCCGTGGATCCGGCCCGCGAAGGCCGGCCACTGGTCCGCGTCCTTGCTCGACCACTGCCTGAGACTCGCGGCCGTGGCCTCGGCCCCGGCCTTGAGCTCGAGCCAACGCCCGCCATCGAGGGGAACCGCGGCCACTGTACCGGCGGCGGGACGGGCCGGGACGGAAATCCCGATGCCCCGGGCCACGTCGGGCGGCAGCCAGCCGACGTCGCCGGCCACCGGCGCCGCCTTGAAGCCGGGAAGAAACTCGATCTGCCTGAGGGCACCGCCGACCTCGGATGCCGCCTCGAGCACCACGACCTTGTTGGCCGCCCGGGCCAGACCGATCGCGGCCACCAGTCCGTTGGTCCCGCCGCCGATGACGATCACGTTGCTCATTGATCCGCCAGAATCTTGAGGGCCGCAAGCCGACCCGACGCGCCCATGATGCCGCCGCCCGGGTGCGTGCCCGCCCCGCACTGGTAGTAACCGTGAATCGGGGTCCGGTACTTGGCCCACGCCGCGGCCGGCCGGAGGAAGAAGAGCTGCTGCAAGGCCAGTTCGCCGGCGAAGATGTTGCCTTCGGACAGGCCGGTAACCCGCTCGATGTCCAGCGGCGTCAGCACCTGGCGATGGAGGATCGCCGACTTGAGGTTGGGGGCATGCTCGGCGATCGTGTCCACCACGGCATCACCGAAGGCTTCCCGCTTGGCGTCCGTCCAACCGCCGTTCAGGTGGTACGGCGCGTACTGGACGAACACACTCATCACATGCTTGCCGGGAGGCGCCATGTCCGGATCGAGCATCGACGGGAACACGATGTCCATGTAGGGACGCTTGGAGAACTCGCCGTACTTGGCGTCGTCGTAGGCCCGTTCGAGGTAATCCATGCTGGGGCTGATGGACACCGCTCCGCGGTGAAGCGGCCCCACGCCCGGGAGGCAGGTGAAATTCGGCAACTCCGAGAGCGCCAGATTCACCTTGCCGGACGAACCCCGGAATTTGAATCGGCGCACCGCCGTGACCAGGTCGTCCGGCAACTGGCGGGGATCGACCAGCTCGAGGAAGGTCCGGCGCGGATCGAGCCCGCTGACCACCAGCGGCGCCATGATCTCCTCGCCGCTGTCCAGCACCACGCCGGTGGCGCGCCCGCCCCGGGTCAGAACCTTGGCCACGGGAGCCTCGGTCCGGATCGTGGCGCCCAGGGCCCGGGCCGCGTTGCCGATGGCGTTGCTGATCGAGCCGGTGCCGCCTTTGGCAAAGCCCCAGGCCCGGAAGGCGCCGTCGATCTCGCCCATGTAGTGATGGAGGAGGACGTACGCCGACCCCGGAGACCGCGGCGACAGGAACGTGCCGATGATCCCGCTCGCCGACTTGGTCGCCTTGAGCGCGTCGAACTCGTACCATTCGTCGAGGTAGTCGGCCGCGCTCATGGTCATGAGTTTGTAGAGCGCGTGGAAATTCTCGGAACCAAGGGACCGCATGTGGCCGCCCAGCTTGAGCATCCCGGCCAGATCGCTGGGGGCGAGGGACGTCGGGTCCGGCGGAATCATGCCGAGGATCGGCCTGACCGCCATGGCCATGTGGTGCATCAGGCGGCCGAATTCGACCATGGCGTCGGCGTCCCGGAGCGAATGACGCGACACCTCGCGCCGGGTGAGATCCGAATCGCCCCAGCCGGCCAGATAGTCGCCGTTCGGGAGCGGCGTCACGGTGCTCTCGAGCGGCAGGATCTGAAGCCCGTGACGGGGCAACTCGAGATCGCGGACGATCTCGGGCCGCAGCAGACTCACGACGTAGGAAAACACCGAAAAGGTGAACCCGGGAAAAATCTCCTCGCTCACCGCGGCGCCGCCCAGCAGATGACGCCGCTCGAGCACCAGAGTCTTCTTGCCGGCGCGCGCCAGGTAGGCCGCCGTCACCAGGCCATTGTGGCCGCCGCCGATGACGATCGCGTCGTAGGAATTGGTTGCCACGTCAGGCCTTCTTCCGAGCCGGGTCGAAAAACGGAAGCTTGCGGACGGTGGCAGCGGCACGGCGCCGCTGATGTTCCACCGTCACCTCCATCTCGACCCGGGTGTCCGAAGCGAAATGCGGGGCCCGGATATGGGCAAGCGCGAGGTATTTCTTGAGCAGCGGAGACCAGCACCCGCTGGAGGCGTACCCGATCTGACGGCCGTCGCGGTAGATCGGCGTGCTGGTCCGCCATGCCACCGTCGGGAGCGACGGCGGGAGGTGATGGGCCGCGTACAGGGCCTCGAACGATTCCCAATCCACTTCGATCCCCACGAACCGCCAGGCCGGCCCCGACGCGTGTTCACGGACCAGCGCCTGCTTCCCGTTGTACCGCGCCTTGTCGAGGCTCACCGTCCAGTCGAGGGACAACTCGAACGGCGTGGAAGTCTGATCGGCAATCAAGGCCCGGTGAGCGGAGTGGTAGTCGACGTCCGCCATCACAAGCCCAGCCTCGATCCGGGCGATGTCGAGTGCCCAGATCCCGGCCGGCAGGATTCCGTAGTTGGCACCGACGGACATCAGGGTGTCCCACACCTTTACCGCGCCGTCGGCCGGGACCCAGATCTCGTAGCCCAGGTCACCGGTGTAGCCGGTCCGGGAGATCTCAACCGCGACTCCACCGATCCGGGCCGGCATGACCCGGAAGAACTTGAGGCCCTCGACCGTCGGGTCGGCGACCTGATTGAGAATGGTCCGGGCCAGCGGCCCCTGGATGGCCAGCGCCCCGAGGTCGTCGGAGACATCCTCGATCGTGGCGTCGAGCCCAAAGCCGTTCATCTGGAGCCACCGGGTGCTGGGTTCGGCGGCCGTCAGCCGATACTCGGTGTCGCTGAGCCGGCTCACGGTGCCGTCGTCGATCACCTTGCCATGGCTGTCGCACCAGGGCGTGTACATCACCTGGCCGACCCGGCATTTGCTCAGATCCCGGGTGACCATTCGGTCGAGGAGGCGTCCAGCATCCCGGCCCCGCAACCGATACTTGCAAAGTGGCGAAATGTCGAACAGCGCGGCCGAATTCCGGACCGCGGCGTACTCACGGTCGGGGAGCAGGTCGTACGAGCTTGCCACCGAGAACCCCGACCAGCGACGCCACGACTGCCCGAGGATGAGAGGTGCCGTCCGAGGGTGAAACGGAGTGGTCTTGAGCATGGATGATCTCGCCAAGGGTGCTGAATACCGCCCGGACGGGCGACTCGGCCCAAAATATCACACCTGGGTGTCCGGCGCACCTTCGATTTTCGGCCTTTGTACGGTGGACAGGAGGGGCCAAGCGGCTTACAATGGATCCCATGATCGGACGTTCCTCAATCCTTCGATGGACCTTTGGCGTGGCTGCCGTACTTGGCGCCGCGTCACCGCTGGCGGCCCAGGCGTCCAAGCCCCTGCCCAAGCCGTTTGAGGAGTTGAGCCGAACCCTGCTTGCCGGCCGCGACTCGCTGGTGACGGTTACCCGTCAGCAGATCGGTCTCCGGTACCGATGGGGGGCCAAGGAGCCGGGCAAGGCGTTCGATTGCAGCGCCCTGGTCCAGTGGATCGCCGGGCTGTTCGGCAAGGATATGCCGCGGACCGCCGCCCAGCAGGCTCAGGTCGGCATCGAAGTTCCGAAAGACACCACCGATCTGCTCCCGGGCGACCTCCTGATCTTCGGCCGCGGGAAGCGGATCACCCATATCGGCATCTACGTCGGCGAAGGAAAATACGTCCACGCCGCGAACCGCCGAAAAGGGGTGATCGAGAGTGACATCACCAAAGCCCGGCCGAGTTACTGGAAGAGCGTTCGCCGGGTCTTCCTCGACACCGACAGTCTGATTGGCGCGGGGCCCAAGCTCACCGTGAACCCCACGGGTCCGGAGAGCTGAACGCCCGCCGCAGGTCACCTCACCAGTACTGCCACTGCCCCATCCCCACAACCCAGCCCGACAACAGCGCATTCGTCACCGCATGGCACCAGATCAGGTCACCCAGGCTCTTCGTCCGCATCATCCACCAGTTGTAGATCGCGCCGGCCACGATCCCCACGTCCCAGAACGCCCCGTGCTCAAGACCGAACAGGACCGAGGCGGCGACGAACGAGAAGCCGGTGAAGGCGCCGAGCGGCCTCGCCTGGAAGTCGTCCATCCGGTCGATCCAGCGGGGGAGCCAGCCACGCCAGAAAAGCTCCTCCACCACCGGCACGATCAGCGCCGCCCGGCAGAACCGCAGGGCGATGACAATCAGGTCGGAGCGGGCCTCCACCGCCATGGTGCTCTCGACCCGGCCGGTCAGGCCGTTCTGGAACAGGACGGAGTCACGATAACCCGGGACCAGCTGGTCGGGCAGAATCCAGAGGAAGAACACCAGGGCGCCGACTGCGACCGTCGCCAGCGGCCGGGTCGGCTTCAAGTCGAGGGCCGGCATCGACGCCAGCAGAATCACCGCCGCCGGCACCACCACCCGGATCAGTCCCTCGGCGATCGGAGGCAAGCCGAGCGGGGGCACGAGCCCGAGCAGCGCCAGGAACGCGGCAAACGGCGCCACGAACGGTAACCAGGGGAACCGGGTCATCCACGCCGCCATCAGTCCACCCGCCCCGTGAGAGAAAAAGAAGGAAGGGGCGGGTAACCACCCGCCCCTTCGACCGGGCCGCACCAGGCTAATGGGTCAGAACGAATACGAGATCGACGTCATCACCATCCGGCCGATCTGAGGCACGCCGACAAAGGTCGCGTAGGCGTGATTCAACACGTTGTTGACCGACACGTTCAGGATCGTGTTTCGGATCAGGAACTTGGGCCGGAGCGAGCCCTGCAGATCGACGACGCCGTAGGTGTCCGTCGGCTTGAGGCTGCCATCCGGATTCTGCGGACTGACGTAGACGCCCGAGTTGACCGGGAAGCCCTTCACGTACCGAACCCGGCCTTCCGCCGTCCAGCCCTGAGGGTCGTTGCGGAGCCGGACCGTCGCCGAGCCGCGGTTCTTGGATCCGTTGAGGGCGATGTCCGTCGGACCGTTGACCTCGGCCGCGCTGAAGAAATCCTTGTTGACGAACGACCAGTTGGCGTTGAACGACCACCGGTCGTTCGCGACGTAGTCGAACGCCACGTCACCACCCCAAAGCTTGACGGAGCCGAAGTTCCGGTAGGTCAGGAAGATGTCCGGGCGGTTGGTGAGCGGCGAGCCGTCGTTCGGAATGACGGTACCGAGCGGGATGCCGGCCATACCGGCCGTCAGTGCTCCGGCCGCCTGCGCGGCCCCGGCGGCGCCCAGAATCGGCGTGAACGCTCCGGCCAGGTAGGCACCGAGCGATGCCGGATCGAGGAAGACATTGGGGGATTCGACGATCAGCGGCCCGACGAAATTCTGGCGCTTTTCCCAGTAGGCGTCGAAGGAGATCCTGGCGTTCCGGCCGATGCCGCCCTTGTAGCCGAACTCGAGCGTGTTGGTGATCGTCGGCTTGAGCTGCTCGATGTCGCGAACCTGGGTCGGGTCGATCAGGTTGAACTTGCCCGTGGTGGCGTTGAGGAGCCGAAGGACGGTACCGACCTGCGTGGTCGGCGCCGGAATGGCCGCCAGGAGCTGCTTCAGAGGTCCCGGAACCGCGGCATTGTTGCCGATCAGCGCGACGGCCAGCTGCCACAGCGCCGTAGCCCGGGCCGGCAAGATGCTGGTCGGCCCGCCGGGGACCGGAATGGCCCGCATGCAGAGGTTGTCGACGCCGCCGGCGCAGCCACCGTTGCCACGGAAGTGGAAGCCGGACTTCGGCACACCGAGGGCCCGAACCGTGTAGGGGCCGGCCGCGCCTGCCCGAACGTCGAGGAAGAGGTTGTTGTTGCTCGGCGTCGAGAAGGCCCGGTTGTACGTCAACCGGATGTTGTTGTCCTCGTCCGGGCGGAACACCAGAGCCAGCCGCGGCGACACGACGGCCTTGTCAACGGCGCTGTGCTTGTCGACGCGGAGGGCGCTCACGATGTCGAACTTGGGCGAGACCTTGGTAACGCTGTGGGCGTATCCGCCGTACTGCTTGATCGTGTCGTCGCCCTCGTTCAGGCCGTTGATCGTGCCTTCGGTGCGGGCGTCGGTGTAGATGTAATCGAAGCCGTAGATGATGGCTTCCTTGGCGCCAAGGTTGAACCCGTGCTGAGCCTGGGCCACCCACTGACGCGAATGATCGATGGTGGCGGCGCCGTCCCGAAGCCGAAAGGACTGGCCGGCGTTACTGAAGTTACCAAAGGCCTGAACGAACAGTTCCTTGTGCCGGAATCGGCTCTGAATCGACTGATATTTCCAGTTGCGGGCCTGCGCCGCCCCGATCCCCGTCAGCTCGATCAGGTTCTGGGCGTTGCTGAGACCGTAGCTGGTGACCCACTCGGTGTTCCTGTCGGGCCGGACATCCAGCCGGGCCTCGCCGTTGTACTTGCGGATCCCAAAGTCCCGGCAGCCGGTCACCAGCCGCGTGCACCTGTTCAGGGTGGTTCCGTTCGCACCCAGGCTCAGGGTATCGCCGCGGTCGGCGTACTTCCAGTCATCGCCTGCCATATACTGGCCGGACACCTTGAACCCGACCTTGTCGGAGAACCGGGTGGCGTGGCGGAAGCTGGCCTGGAAGAGGCCGCCGTTCTTGTCCGCCGCGTTGGTTCCCTCGACCGACGGGGAAGCGCCCCGGTACCCGCCACCGACCGTGATGGTCGTCCCGGGCGAAGTGATGGGCGACTTGGTAATGATGTGGAGTACACCGTTGGTGACGTTCGGGCCGTAGAGCGCCGCGCCGGGTCCGAGCACGAATTCGATCTGCTCGATGTCCTCGTTCGTGGTCGGGAAGAAAGCCGGCACGTTGACGGCGAGCGACGGCACCGAGGCGTACCGGTTGTCGATCAGCATCAGCATGGAGCCCGAGAAGATGTTGTTGAAGCCTCGGGACACGATGTTCGACTGGACCAGACCGCCTTCGGAGAAGGAGATGCCCGGCGCCGTCTTGAGGTGGTCGAGGACCGACATCGCCGGCCGCTCCTGAATCTGTTCCGACGTGACCACGTGGATGGCGGCGGGCGCGTCGTTCAGCTTCTCCGGGACCCTGGAGGCGGTGACGACCACGACCTCCTGGAGCGTGGCCGCACGGCTGGTCAGGGCCGCGTCGACGGTGGTGGTGGCGCCGGCTGTCACCGACACCCCGCTGAACGACTTCGGAGAATAGGGGATCAGCGTCACGAAGACCGTGTAGCTGCCGGGTGCCAGCCGATCGACCCGGTAGGCTCCGCCAGACCCGGTCACGGCGGACCCGACGTTCCGGCCACCGGCATCCCGGACGGTGATCTGCGCCTGGCTCAGCGTCGCCACGCGCGAGCTATCGGTAACCTTGCCGGCGATGCTCCCTGTCTGGGCCTGGACGATGGCTGGCAGGGCGACGGCGAGAGCTGACAGAAACCACGACCGAACGAATCGGGTCATACTGGTCCTCGATTTGGCGGACTTGGAACGGGGGGCGAAAGGTTTGCTACATAACAATTTCCGCCCCTTGGGGCCGGTGTCAAGTCGGCGAACAGTCATGGAACTGTGCAACTGGGGTCGACTGAGTCGTCCCTTGGCTTTGTTGGTCGATGTCGCCATTTTACGTAACTTGAATACTGGCGCGGGGATAGGCCCTGCCATTTCACGAAGGATGGAACCATGAAACGCACTCTCGCCCTCCTCGCTTTGGCCGCCATGGCCTGCACCGCCGGCCCGCGAGGCCAGGTTGTGCAGTCGATCCCCACGGATTCGACCGAATTCTTCCGGACCCAGGCCCAGCAGCTTTCCGGGGTTGCGGCCACCAAGGACAGCCTCTTCCGCGACATCGCGGAAACCACCAAGCTCCTGGCCGACATCAACGTGGAGTTGGCCAAGGTCAGCACCTCCAAGAAGAAGTCCGTCGAGCCGGTCGTCGCTCCGGAGAGCCAGCTCTCCGTGTCGCCCAGCGACCGGGCCCTGGTCCTCAAGAAGGTCAAGGATCTGACCGACCGGCTCCGGAACAGCGAGGTCCGGCTCGCCTCCAGCCAGCGGAAGGTCAAGCAGCTGTCGGGCGAATCCGACAGCCTGCGGGCGGGCCTGGTCGACTTCCAGACTACGATCGACGGCCTCAAGTCGATGGTCGAGGGCCAGAAGACCTCAATCGCCAATCTCGAGTCCGATCTTAACTTGACCAAGGCTCAGGTCGCCGCGCTGACCCAGGACAAGACGATCCTGCAGGACACGGTCTCGGCGCTGACGACCCGGGAGAACACAGTGTACTACGTGGTCGGCACCAAGAAGGAGCTCATGACCAAGGGGATCGTTAAGGAAGTCGGCGGAACCCGCTTCCTGATCTTCACCCGGACCGGTGAGACCCTGAAGCCGGCGGAAAACCTCGATCCCTCGGTGTTTACCGCGATTGATCGGCGGCAGACGGCGGAGATCCCGATGCCGCGGCCCGACAAGCAGTACAAGCTCGTCACCAACCAGGACCTGACCTATGCCAACCTCCCGGCTGAGGCCAAGGGCAAGGTGCGGGGCGCGCTCCAGATTACCAACGCGGAGCATTTCTGGACCAATTCGAAGTTCATGATTCTGGTCGAAAACTGACACGAGATTGGATAGAAGTAGAACGGGCGGGCCATGGTGGCCCGCCCGTTCTGTTTTCATCTGCACCGAGACTTCAGGCCCGTTCGTACAGCGTCACCACGCAGGCCCCGCCCAGCCCCAGATTGTGCTGCAGGGCCAGCCGGGCGCCGTCGACCTGCCGGACGCCGGCTTCGCCCCGGAGCTGGGTCACCAGTTCGGTGCACTGGGCCAGTCCTGTGGCGCCAAGGGGATGGCCCTTGGACAGGAGGCCCCCGGATGGGTTGGTCACGACCTGGCCGCCGTAGGTGTTGTCGCCCTCGCTGACGAACTTTTCGGCTCCACCCTCGCCACAGAGACCCAGGGCCTCGTAGGTCAGGACCTCGTTGGTGGCGAAGCAGTCGTGCAATTCAACCACCTGCACGTCGCCCGGCCCGACTCCGGTCTGGGCGTAGACCTGCTCAGCGGCCTCCCGGGCCATGTCGTACCCCACCGCCTTGATCATGCTGCCCTGATCGAAGCTCGACGCCCGGTCGGTGGTGAGGGCCTGGCCCCGGATTCGAACCGCCCGGGCCATGCCGTGACGCTTCGCGAACGCCTCACTCACCACCACCGCCGCGGCAGCACCACAGGTTGGAGGGCAGCACTGGAGCCGGGTCAGGTTGAGGAACATTTTGGGGGAGGCCATCACCTCGTCCGACGTCATCACCTTCCGGAAGATGGCCTTGTCGTTGTGCTGGGCGTGGCGGCTGGCCTTGGCCCGGACCTTCGCAAACGTCTCCGTCGGCGCCCCGTATTTCTCCTGGTACTCGTACCCTGCCCCGCCGAAAAGCTTGATCGCCATCGGCACCTGGCCGGCCCCTTCAAACTTCTTCTCGGCGATGGCCAGGAATTCCTGAAGCGGGCTGGGGCGGTCGGTGAATACCGCGCCGAGGGCCCCGGGCGCCATCTGTTCGAAACCGACGGCCAGGGCGCAATCCACCGCCCCGGATTCCACGGCCTGCCGGGCCAGGAACAGCGCGGTCGATCCGGTGGAACAGTTGTTGTTCACGTTGAAAATCGGGATGCCCGTCAGGCCCAGCTGATAGATCGCGGCCTGGCCGGCCGTCGAGTCACCGTAGACGTAGCCGACATAGGCCTGGCGGATCTGGTCGTACGCGATACCGGCGTCCGCGAGAGCCAGTCGTGCCGCAGAGGCCCCCATGGCGGCGTACGGGGCGCTTTCGCCGGGCTTGGTGAAGGGAATCATCCCGACACCGAGAACGTATCCTTGTGACATCTGGCGCTCCGGGTCAGCGGTCGAGAAGCCCGTGGGACTCGAGGAAGCTGACGAGTAAGGGGTTGAACAGGTCGGGACGTTCGAGCATGAGGAAGTGATGGACCCCGTCGAGCTCCTCATAACGGAGATCAGGTACGATGCCCTTCACGTAGACCCGATAGGCGGGAGGCCAGTTCGGGCCCTTGGCCATGACGGCCATGACCGGGACCCGAATCGTATCCGCAGTCCAGATTTTCGGGTCCATCATGCCGCGGATCGACGCCGTGACGACGTGCTCCGGGGTGTTCTGGGCCGTCCGGATCAGCTGGCGCCGAGTGGCGTCGAGGTCCGGGCCGGGAAGTAACGGGGTAATCATCTGCTCCCAGAGCTGAGGCAGCCCGGGACCGGAGAATTGTTTCACCTGCCGTTCGATCGATGCGCTATCGAGCCCCGGCGGCTTGAGCGCGCCGTCGACGGCGACAAGCGCGATGGTCTTGGCGGGGAACAGGCGGTAGAACTGGCGAACGATCGGCGTTCCCATGCTGTGGCCCACCAGCACCGCCCGGTCCACGCCGGCGGCTTCCATCACCGCGTTGACGGCCCGGGCGAAATACTCCATCGAGTAGGGCCGCTCCGGTTTGTCGCTCCGGCCGTGGCCGGGCAGGTCCAGCACCAGCACCCGAACCCGCTCTTCGAGGACCGCTGTCTGCAACCGCCAGACCGTCAGATCACACGCCCAGCCGTGGACGAACACGACGGCGGTCCGGCCGTGGTGAATGCTCTTGTAGTGAATCCGGGCCCCGTCGAGCGCGGCGAACCGGGACGGTGCGCGGCTCAAGGGATCGGTTTGCGCCAGGACCCGGACCGGGGTCAGCGCGGAGAGCGTCGCCAGGACGTAGAGCATGGTACGGTGCACCCCGGATAATACTCCGGGAACCAATGTCTGAACACCTGCGTTCATTTCGGCATGAAAACATTTGCCGCCGCGCTGTTGTTCGCCGCCGGAGCCCTCACGACCGGGTCTTCCAGTGCCAGAGCGCAATCGAAGGTCGTGATCAATGTCAAGGACGGATTGGCCATGGAGGGCTATGATCCGGTGAGCTACTTCACCGATCCGGCTCCGGCGAAGGGCACAGAGGCCTTCACCGCCCGCTACACCGGGGCCACATATCGGTTTGTCTCGGCCGCGCACCGTGACCTGTTCGTCAAGGAACCGGCCAAATACGCCCCCCAGTTCGGCGGGTACTGCGGATACGGCGCCTCGGCCGGCCATCTGGCGCCGGTGGACCCGCTGGCCTTCACCATCATGAGCGGGCGGCTCATCCTGCAGAACAGCAAGAGCGTGCTCAAGATGTGGCAGAAAGAGCCGGATGCCCGGCTCAAACTCGCCGACACGAACTGGCCAACGCTGGTTGAAAAAGAAGGCAAGCCGCTCCCGTAACTCCCACCGCGTCATTGGCGCCGCGGCGGCCCATCCGACGGGCAGCCGCCGCGCCGATACCCGCCGTTCCGCCTCCTCCCGCCCTATATTTGGCCCTCCAGTTGCAGCCGCCTGCGCCCCCGGAGTTTCGATGCGCCTCACGACCACCGTTGCCTTGCTGACCCTGGCTGCTCCGTCCGGCCTCCTTGCCCAGACCGACCCGATCCGCCAGCGGGAACGGGACATCTTCAAGGAGATGATCGAGGTCAACACCAGCGACTCGGCCGGCAACACCGGACTCCTCGCGGCCAAGGTCGCCGAGCGCTTGAAGGCGGCCGGCTTCCCGGCGAGCGATATCACCATCCTCGGGTACGAGCCCAAGTTCCAGAGCTTGGTGGCCCGGTACCGGGGGCGGAGTGGCGGCAAGAAGCCCATCATGCTGATGGCGCACCTCGACGTGGTCGCCGCCCGCCGGGAGGATTGGTCGTTCGACCCGTACGGGTTCCGGGAAATCGACGGGTACTACTACGGCCGGGGCACCAACGACAACAAGGCGGGGGCGGCCACCCTGGTGGCGAATTTCATCCGGCTCCGGCAGGAAAACTTCGTCCCCGACCGTGACCTGATCATAGTGCTCACCGCCGATGAAGAGACGACCGGCAAGAGCATCACCTGGCTGATGAAGGAGCACCGGGCCCTGATCGACGCCGAGTACGCACTCAACACCGACGGCGGAGGCGGCTCCCTCAAGGACGGCAAGCCGCAGGCGTTCATGGTTCAGACCGCGGAAAAGATCTTCCTCGACCTCCAGTTGGACGTCCGGAACAAGGGCGGCCACAGCTCCATGCCGGTGAAGGACAACGCGATCTACCGCCTGGCCGCCGCGCTCAGCCGGATCGCAGCGTACGATTTTCCGGTTCGGCTGAACGAGACCAGCCGGGCCTTCTTCGACCGGGCGGCGGCCACGGAGACAGGCCGGACCGCGGCGGACATGCGGGCCCTGGCCGCAACCAACGATCCGGCCGCGGCGGCGCGGTTGAGCGCAGACTCCCCCTACTTCAACTCGGTCATGCGCACCACCTGCGTGGCGACGTTGCTCACCGGTGGCCATGCGGACAACGCGCTGCCCCAGCTGGCCCGGGCCAACATCAACTGCCGGATCCTCCCGGACGACACCCAGGACTCGGTCCGGGCGGTCCTGATCGGGGTGATTGGCGATCCCGGAGTCGAGGTCTCCGTGGCGATGGCAGCCCGCCCAAGCCCGCCGTCGCCGCTCCGGGCCGACATCGTGGGGCCGGTGGAACGGCTGGTCAAGGACATGTGGCCGACCGCGACGGTGGTCCCGGAGATGTCGACCGGCGCCACCGACGGCCTCGATGTCCGAAACGGCGGGATTCCGGTGTACGGCGTGGGAGCGCTCTTTGATGAGATCAACGACTCCCGCGCTCACGGCCGGGATGAGCGGGTCGGGGTCGATGCGTTCCACAAATCGTCAACCTTCTGGTACCGGATGGTCAAGGCGCTCACCTCGGGTGACAAGAGCGCATGAAGTCCTGGATCCGGAGGGCGGTTTTCCTGATCTTCGGCGTCTTCACGCTGAGTTACGGCGGGATGGTGGGCTGGCTGGTCAAGAACGAGCCCAGGATGGTGTTCCAGCCGCACGCCTACGGCGGCCGTGAACAGGTCCCGATCGCCGACTCGCTCGGTCTGTCGGTGCAACCACTGCCAATGACCTCAACCGACGGCGCACGGCTGGCCGTCTGGGTGATGCGCTCCGCCGACTCGACCGGACCCTGGCTGCTGCTCTGTCACGGCAACGCGGGCAACATCACGCTCCTCAAACGCCAACGATTCTACCGGGACGCCACCAGACGAGGCTTCAACCTGCTGGCGTTCGACTACCGGTCGTTTGGCACCAGCAGTTCCGAGCCGCCCACCGAGGCGGGGCTCTACGATGACGCGAGCGCCGCCTATCGCTACCTGACCGACTCGCTGCACGTGGCGCCGGCCCGGATCGTGATCTACGGCCATTCGCTCGGCAGCGGCGTCGCCCTGGAAATGGCCAGCCGGTATCCGGCGGCGGCGCTGATCATCGAAGGAGCCTTCAAGTCGGTGCCAAGCGTCGGACAGGAACGTTACCGCTTCATGCCGATCGAGATGCTGGCTCGAAACCGGTTTGACAACGCGGCAAAGATCGGCCGGCTGAAGATGCCTGTGCTGGTCATGCACGCCCGCATGGACGGCACCATTCCGTTTGCACACGGCGAGGCGCTCTACCGACTGGCGCCGGAACCCAAGATCTTTGTCTCCCTCGGCGGCGACCACGACTCGGCCTGGGAACTCGATCACGACAAGTACATGACCGCCTTTACTGATTTCGTCCGGCGCTACGCGGGGCCGGTCCGGGAGAATCCATGAGCGACGAGATGTCACGGCGGGATTTCGTGGGCGGTGCGGCGGCCCTGGGCGTCGGCGCCGCCATGGGGCCGATCGGCGGGGCCCGGGTCCAGCCGGACGGGTTCTTCCGGGCGCCGCCGATTGAGACCGTCCGAATCGGATTCGTTGGCATCGGTGGCCAGGGCAGCACCCACGTCGAGAATCTGCTCGCGATCGAGGGGGTTCGCCTGGCCGCGGTCTGTGACATCCGGCCGGAGCGGACGGCCTGGGCGCAGGGGCAGGCGGTGGCGGCCGGGCAACCGAAGCCGACGGCCTATACCAACGGGCCCCGGGACTTCGAGCGGCTCTGCGCCGAGGAAGACCTGGACCTGGTGTTCACGGCGACGCCCTGGGAGTGGCACGTGCCGGTACTGCTGGCGGCGATGGCGAACGGCAAGCACGGCGCCACGGAAGTGCCGGCGGCCTACCGGATCGAGGATTGCTGGGCGATGGTCGAGACGGCAGAGAAGTATCGGAAGCACTGCGTGATGATGGAGAACTGCTGCTACGACCGGCTCGAGATGCTGGCGCTCAATCTGGCCCGCAAAGGCCTGCTCGGCCTGCTGCAGCACGGCGAGTGTGGCTACAACCACGACCTTCGGGCCATCAAGTTCGCCGACGAGGGCGAGGGGCTGTGGCGGCGGGCCCATGCCGTGGCCCGGAACGGCAACCTCTATCCTACCCACGGCCTGGGGCCGGTGGCACAGGCGATGGACTTGAACCGGGGCAATCAGTTCGACCACCTCGTGTCGATGAGCGGCCCCTCCCGCGGGCTCCAGGCGTGGGCCGCCGAGCACCTCCCGGCCGACAGCCCGAAACGCCAGGAGAAATACCGGCTGGGCGACGTCAACGTCACGCTGATCAAGATGGCCAACGGCCAGACCATTTACGTCACCCACGACACCAATCTGCCGCGCCCATACAGCCGGAAGTACGTCCTCCAGGGAACCCGGGGACTGGTCGAGGGGTATCCACGCCGGGTATACGTCGAGGGGATGAGCGCCAAAGAAGATGTCTGGGATACCGCCGAGAAGTGGTACGAGACCCACGACCATCCGCTGTGGAAGTCGGACAAGGTGAAGCAGGCGAGCCGAGGGCACGGCGGGATGGACTTCCTTGAGGATCTGCGGCTGATCCACTGCCTTCGCCAGGGTCTGCCCACCGACAGCAACGTCTACGACGCGGCGGCGCTCTCAGTGGTCACGCCGCTCACCGAGCAGTCGGTAGCCAACCGGGCCAAGACGATGTCGGTGCCGGACTTTACCCGGGGGCGGTGGAAGACGATGCCGCAGCTCGGCATCGTCGAGCTCTGATCCGGGCGGGATTTTCTAGGGTGTACCGGACAGGGCGAGCGCGGCCGCGAACAGGGCGGCAAGGCCCGGCCTGACATCGAGGCGGAGCAGTCCCTGAGGCCGGCCGATCTGATCGCCGGCGGAGCGAACCTGGGCGGCCTGGGCCGGACTGAGCGGGCGCCGTCCAACCAGCGTCCCCAGGGAGGCCAGCCCGGCCGCCGCCGCCGAGCCTAACGCTTCCGCCGCCGGGCGGGCGTCGGCCACCACCGCGTTCCCGTCGGCAAGGGCGCCGATCCGGGTCGCCAGATCCCGCCAGCCTTCGAACATCATCGAGAGCGAATCCCGCGCGGCCTCGTGGGCCGGGTCGGTCAGGAACCGATCGACCAGACGGATCAGGGTGCGCCGGGTCCGCCAGGCATCGGGGGTGGCCGCGTCCACCAGGCGGTCGTGCGGCGTACCGGTAAGTGGCCGCTGCAACTCGGCCCGTTCCGGGAAGGTCACCGGCACGGCGATGTCGAGGAGCGCCGCGAGCGCGTCGCGGGCTTCCAGCGGCGCGAGAGCCCCAAGCATGGACCGGGTGTGACTTTCGTGTTCCAGGCCTCGCTCGGCGAGGGCGTGGCTCACGACGGCCGCCCGGCGGTAGTAGTCGTCCACACCGGTGACCTCGGCGCGCGACCAGAGGCGCTCGGCCACCGCGAGGGCGCGGGGCCAGATCCGCGAATCGACCGTCCGGCCGCTGATCTGTTCGCCCCACATGCAGGCTTCCCCGCCCCAGATCACGCCAGGGTCCCCGGTGTATCCCGCCGGCGTCGGGTCGACGGCGTAGTGTTCCTCGGCCGGCTTGATGTGATCGAGGTAGAGCCCCCACGACTGGATGACGGGAAAGCCCCGGGCCACGGCCTGACTCACGGTCTTCTCGCCGCGCCAGGACTGCACCACGGTACCGGCGGGGAGATCGCCGTCCATGATCTCGTCCCAGCCGATCATCACGCGGCCGTGCTTCGCAAGAATTCCGGCCAGTCGATGATTGAACCAGGCCTGGAGCTCCGCCGGCCGCTTCATCCGGTGTCGGGCCATGAAGGCGCGGATCCGGCGGCTGGTGCGCCAGTCGTGGGGCTCGACCTCGTCACCACCGATGTGCCAGTAGGGATCCGGGAAGAGCGCCGCCATCTCCCCGACAAACGAGTCGAGGAACCGATAGACGGATTCACGGGTGGGATCGAACGCCGGCCGGAAGACGCCAAAGCGAGTCTCGAGGTGGTAGGGGCCGGGGGCGCTGGCCAGTTCTGGATAACCGACGAACCAGGCGGTCGAGTGGCCGGGCATGTCGAACTCGGGGATCACCCGGATGGCGCGGTCCGCGGCGTAGGCCACGATCTCGCGAACCTCCGCCTGACTGTAGAAACCCCGGGTGCCTCCCTTTTCGTGGAGCTTGGGAAACCGGCGGCTCTCGATTGGAAATCCCTGATCTTCGGACAGGTGCCAGTGGAGCACGTTCAGTTTGGCGGCGGCCATGCCGTCGAGCTGTCGCTTGACCGCAGCCACGGGTTCGAAGTGGCGGCCCACGTCGAGCAGCAGCCCGCGCCACAGATAGCGAGGCCGGTCGCGGATCTCCACCGACGGAACCGACAGTCCCGCGCCGTCGCTCTCGGCGAGTTGAAGCAGGGTTTCGAGACCGTAGATCGCGCCGGCCGGCGTCGGGGCCAGGAGGTCAATTCCCGAAGACCCTACCGTCAAACGGTAGGACTCATCGGGGGTCCCGGCCAGGAGCGCGACCGCCGGACCGACTACGGTGACTCTGACCGGGAGGCCCGTGACGGGAATGGGCCGACCCAGCCGGAGGGTGAGGTGATTCCGCAATCGGGCGGCCGCCCGATCGAGGCGGGGCTCCCGATATCCGGACACGGTCAGGGAATATCCGTCACTGATCCGGACGCCGCCGCCCCGCGGTTCGACGGAGGCGGGCATCGGGAGCAGGCTGGGGCGAAACGGCGCCGGCGCCGGAACCTGCGGTTGGGCCACGAGCCTGACGCCCCAGCCCGACAGGGCAGCGATCGCGACGATGGCTCGGAAGATCATTCGACCAGACCGGCGGCGGCTCGACCGGGACCGAGAGATCTCACCAGGCGATCCCGTAATCCTCGCCGTCGGTGCTGGAGCCGCCCCAGAACGAGCCGTGCTTCCAGTCGAAGAAGATGGCGTTGATCGGCCCGGATGTGCTGCGGGCAAAGTCCAGGGTGTAGCCCATCCGGCGGAGTTCGTCGCGAATCCAGGACGGCATGGCGTCGTTCAGGGTGACCCGGCCCGGTCTGGAATCATGGGCGCCGAACGAACTCCGCATCTGATAGCTCACAATGTTCGGCGCCTCGGTGGCCTGCTGCACGTTCATCCCGAACTCGACCATGTTGAGGAAGAACTGCAGCAGGTTCTGATCCTGGGTGTCGCCACCCTGCACCGCCATCGAAACGAAGGGCCGGCCGTCCTTGAGGGCCAGCGTCGGCGTGAGGGTCACGCGCGGCCGCTTGCCGGGCACCAGGACGTTGAAGGGGCTTTCGGCCGGATCGAGCACGAAGCTCTGGGCCCGCTGGCTCAGGCCCACACCGGTCTTCCCGGCAATGACCGCCGGAACCCAACCGCCGCTCGGCGTAACCGACACAACCCATCCCTGCTCATCGGCTGCCTGGATCGACGTCGTGCCGGCGCGGAAAGCGGAATCGAACGGCATCATCCCGAACTGGGTTGGGCCACCGGTGTGGTCGGTGCTGCTCGGCTGGGGCTTGGGGGCCGGCGGCCAGGCCTTGAGGACATCAAGGAACGGATTGGTGCCGCCCTGGAAGGGATAGGGATCGCCGGGGCGGATAGTGGGGTCATTCCGGTCCCAGGTGATCTGGCCATAGCGCTGGCGGGCATACTCCTTGGAGAGCAGTCCCTTGATCGGGGTCGCCGGCGGAAAGGCGGGATCGCCATAGTAGAAATCGCGATCGGCGAAGGCCAGACTCATGGCCTGATAGATCGTGTGGGCGTAGCGGGCGCTGTTGTAGCCCATCGATTTGAGGTCGGCGTTTTCGAGGATGTTCAACGCCTGCAGGAGCGCCGGTCCCTGCTGCCACTCGCGGAGCTTGTAGACGTCGATGCCGCGGTAGTTGGTGGACAGCGGCTCTTCGATCTTGACCCGCCAGTTGGCCAGGTCCTCCATGGTGAAGAGCCCACCCTGCTCCCGAACAGAACGCACCAGTTCGTCGGCGATGTCTCCCTTGTAGAACCGATCGTACGCGGCGTAGATCGCTTCTTTCCGGGTCTTGCCCTTCTTCAATGCCAGCTGCTCGGCTTCGACCAACTTGCGGAGCGTCGCGGCGAGGTCGGCCTGGCGAAAGATCTCGCCGGCGGAGGGCGCCTCCCGGGGATCGCCGGCGTGGGGCAGAAACAGCGCCTTTGAATAGGGCCACTGCTTGATCCAGGCCTTGTTGCCCTCGATGGAATTGGCGGTCTGCTCTTCGATCGGATAGCCGTCCGCCATTTCGATCGCCGGGGCCAGCACGTCCTTGAGGCTCATCGTGCCGTACTCGGCCAGCATCGTGAGGAGGCCACCGGGCGTCCCGGGTGTGATCGCGGCGAGCGGGCCGAATTCGGGCGGGTAGGCGAAGCCCTTCGAGCGGTAGAACGCAGGGGTCGCTCCGGTCGGGGCCACCCCCAGGGCGTTGATGCCGATCACCTTCTTGAGCCCGGGATGGTAGATCAGCGCCTGAGTTTCTCCGCCCCAGCTCAGCACGTCCCACATGGTGGTGACGGCCGCCAGCATGGCGCAGGTGGCGTCCACGGCGTTCCCGCCACGCTGGAAGATCATGGCGCCGGCGGTGGCCGCGAGAGGCTTTCCCGTGATCGCCACCCAGTGGCGGCCGTGGAGCACCGGTTTGACGGTGCGCTGGGCCAGCGCCGGCTCCGTCAGGAGGCAGCCGAGCGATGCGGCGGTGAGGAGCGGACGGATGCGGAGCATGGCGGCCTCCCGTGCAGTGGGATGTCTGGCGTGAACTGTCAGGAAGATAGCGCGGAATGGCCCGTCAACCCCGGCATCCCGCGGCGGACGATCCGCACGAAGTTCTGTTTCGAAACATCGCCGCGGCTGACGAATGCGGCCCGGTCCTCGGCACCGAAGACGGCCTTGACGATCTCGAGGTCGGACCGGCCGGATTCGGCGAGGCGGCGGATCGCGGCCATGGTCTCCTCCAGCCACTCGATCTTTGCGCCGAACAGGCGTCTTGGCTCGTCAATCCGGCCGCGGTGGGCGTCGAAGACGACCCTGGGTTCGAGTGCTACGATCCGGCGAAGGCTCGCGATGGTGTCCGAGGGCGACTCGTAGTCATGTACAACGCAGGCGCGCACGCCGAGGAACAGGTCGCCGGTGAAGGCGATCCGTTCCTCGGGGTCGAAGACGGCGAGGTGATCGGGCGAGTGGCCCGGAGTCGGAATCAGCTGGAACGGGTGCTCGACCGGCACCGGACGCATGTTCGGATCGGGCCGGGGATGTCCCCAGATGGCCCAGCGGAAATACGGGACCGTCGGTCGAGCGCGGTGCAGCGCCAGCGTCTGTTCCGAGACGGACACCGGCAGGCCGCGCGCCACGAGCGCCGACAGATTGCCGGCGTGGTCCTCGTGCCAGTGGGTGACGATGGCGCCGGTTACGGCGTGGCGATCGAGCGCCGCCATCAACTCGGCGCGGGCGCGGGGGAACCCGGTATCGATCAGGACGCCCCGGTGGAGGAACGCGCTGACCTTGAACCCGACCAGGCGGCTCAGCCGGGTGGACATTTCGATCTCCCGGACCGCCCCGTGTTCCCGGACGACGATCACGTGTTCACCCGCCTCATGGCGTCGCGGCCGGCGGGCCGAGATGGCGGCTGAACCACTCGAGCATGCGGTGATTGAGATCCGCGACGTGACGAGGTTCGTGAAACCCGTGACCTTCGCCGGGATAGCGGGCCAGAGTTGCCTCGACGCCCTGCTTCCTCAGGGCCACGTACATCTCCTCGGCCTGGGTGATCGGCACCTCGTTATCGGCCTCGCCGTGAATGAACAGCGTGGGCGTGGTGACGCCGGCGACGTGCGCCAGCGGAGACCACTGCCACAGCATGCCATAGTTGTCCCACGGCAGGCCCCGGAATTCGGCTTCGATCAGGTCGGTGTACAGCGAGGTCCCATAGAACGAGACCAGGTTGCTCAGACTCAACAGCGAAATCGCCGTCTTGAAGCGATGGGTCTGGGTGATGATCCAGTTGGTCATGAAGCCACCGTAGCTTCCACCGGTCACGCCGAGCCTGGTGGTGTCGATCCACGGATTGCGGGCCAGGGCCGAGTCGAGCCCGATCATGAGATCCTGATAGTCCCCACCACCCCAGTTGAGCAGTGAGCCATCGGAAACCGACTGCCCGTAGCCGGCCGACCCACGCGGGTTGAGGTAGACCACGCCAAACCCGGCCGCCGCCCATAGCTGGTGCCGGTCGAAAAAGGCAAAACCGAAACCGCTGTGAGGGCCACCGTGAATGTTGAGAATGGCGGGATAGCGCCGCCCCGGCGTCAGTCCGGCCGGCTTCATGATCCAGCCCTGAATCCTGGTTCCATCGAAACTGGTGAACCAGAACGTCTCGGCATCCTGGAGCGCCACTTGAGAGCGCCATTCGTCGTGGAGCCGGGTGATTTGCCGCTCGCGACGGGTCGCGAGGTCGATCACGAAGACTTCGGCGGGCCGGGTCGTCTCGGTTCGGATGAAGGCGAGGGTCTCACCCCGGGCGTCGAAGCTGATGCCCCGGGACTGAGCCAGGCCACCGACCACGACCTCGGCGGCGCTGTCGGCCAGGCCGGCGCGATAGATCACGTTGGCGCCCCGATCGCCGCCGGAGAAATAGACGGCTTTGCCGGACGGGTGCCAGGTGATTTCGGTGAGCCGGCGGTCGAGGGCCGGCGCCAGACGACGGGGCGACCCGCCCTGGGCTGGAATCACGTAGGCCTTGGTGTCCTCAGCGGGGCTGTCCTTGGTGTTGTTGGTCCGGACCCACGCTTCGAACGCGATCCACTGTCCGTCGGGGGACCAGACGGGCAAGAATTCGGCGCTCCTGGTGTTGGTGAGCTGCGTGGTGGCGCCAGTCTGGATATCGAGAACGAAAATGTCGTTGGCGAAATTGTTGTCGGGATCGGCGGAGCGATCGCTCACGAAAGCGACCCGCTTCGAGTCGGGCGCCCAAGAGACCGAGTGTTCGTCGAACCGGCCCGACGTGAGCGCCCTGGGCTCTCCGCCGCCGGCCGCCACCAGCCAGAGGTGAGTTCGGCGATCGTCGGTGAAACCGGTGCGGGTCTTGTACATGACCCGCGAGAACACCTTCACATCGCCGCTCGGAGGCGGACCGGCGGGCTCCGCGGCCACGTAGGCGATCCATTTTCCATCGGGCGACCAGTCGAAATTCTTCGATGAACCGCGGCCGAGCCAGGCATCGGACTGGGGAGTGGGGGCCAGGAACCGATCGGCACCGCGACCGAGCTCGTGAATCCAGATCCCCGACTGGCCGGCCCGGGACCCGGCGTAGGCGATACTCCGGCCATCGGGCGACCACCGCGGAGCGGACCCGGGCCAGCTCATGAGTTCGGCGCCGGTCGCGGTGGCGAGCACCACCACTTCGCACTTCGAGCTGTTGTCGGCGACGCTGACCGAGCCCCGCACGAACGCGAGGCGGGATCCATCAGGCGAAAGGCGGGCATCGCCCGCTGAATACAGACGGTCGAGGTCGGCTTCGGTGAACGGACGGCGAACCTGGGCCCCCGCCCGGGCCGCGACCACCAAGCCGGCCAGAATGAACAAAGCGCGCATACGACCCTCGCGGACTCGAGAACGACGATTTCAGTGCTAAGTTGAACCCAACTACGGGGGAAATCTATGGGATTCCGGGTCTTCGAGCTGGAACGGTGGCAATCCGACTACGAGCACGCCGTCGACTACAACGTGGCCGACAGTTCGGTTCGCGGCGCCCGCCTGGGTGATGTGCTCACCCCCGAGGAGCTGGAGCGGTTCCTGGCGATCGAGCTGAGCTACCCGATGGTGAACGGCACCGAGCGGCTCCGCGACTCGATCGCGGGCCTGTACCGGAACGGCGCCACCGGCCACAACGTGCTGGTGACCGTGGGTGGCGCCGAGGCGAATCAGCTGGCCTGTCAGACGCTCCTGCAGCCGGGAGACCGGGTCGCGGTCATCGAACCCGGCTATCGCCAGGTGCACGGCGTGGCCGAGGCGCTGGGCTGCACGGTGTTGCCGCTGGCACTCGACGGGGACCGCGGCTGGCGACCCCGGCTCGACCAGCTGGCTCGCGATGCGGCGGCGGGCCTCAAGCTGATCTACCTCGTGAACCCCAACAACCCGACCGGTTCGGTGCTGACCCGCGAAGAGCGGCAGGAGATCGTCTCCATCGCGGCAAAGGCCGGCGCCTGGATTCTGGCCGACGAAGTCTACCGGGGGGTCGAGCGGCATACCGACCACGAGACCCCGTCGTTCTGGGGGGAGTACGACAAGGTTGTGGCGGTGAACAGTCTGTCGAAAGCCTATGGACTCGCGGGGCTCAGGTTGGGCTGGATGGTGGCGCCGACCGACCTCGTAGGGCCGCTGTGGCGGCGGCACGAGTATGCGGTGATCTCAGCCGCCGCGCCGTCGATGCGACTGGCGGAACTGGCCCTGGCGGAACCGATGCGGTCACGGCTGATCGCCCGGCAACGGGAACTGAGCCGGAACGGCTGGAAGCTGATGGAACATTGGCTGGCGCAGCACGCCGATCTGGTGTCGGCGGCGGCGGCCGAGGCGACCTCGATCGCCTTCGTGCGATACCGGTTGCCCCAATCGTCGGTCGAGGTGGCGGAGCGGATCCGGAAGGAAGCCTCAGTGCTGGTCGGCCCGGGTGAATACCTCGGCGCCGACCATCATCTGCGGATTACCCACGGACTGGGCGCCGACTACGTCGGCGAAGCGCTCCGTCGAATCGCCGAGGTGCTGGGCCGGATGGCCGCTCAGTAGGTGGCGCCGGTCGTGGACGTGGGGCGCGCGGACGGCAGCGCGGCGGCGCCATCGGCCGGATGGGCCGGCCACTCCTCGCCCGCGGCGAATTTGTTGGCCGCGTTGAGCGCGGCCACCTTGTAGCACTCGGCCAGGGTCGGGTAGTTGAAGACGGTCCGGAGGAAGTAGTCGAGCCCCCCGCCCAGGCCGATCACGGTCTGGCCGATGTGCAGCAACTCCGTGGCACCGGTCCCGATGATGTGCACCCCCAGCAGGCGCCGGTCCTCCCGCGCAAACAGCAGCTTGAGCAGGCCATCGCCGTCGCCGAGAATGTGACCCCGGGCAATTTCCCGATAGCGGGCGATGCCGACTTCGTAGGGCACCTTGCGGTCGGTCAGCACGTGCTCGGGCTCGCCGACCATCGACATCTCGGGAATGGCGTAGATCCCGATCGGGAAGTGGGGCGCCATCGGGTGGGCGGCCGCGCCTAACGCGTGGCAGGCGGCCAGCCGCCCCTGTTCGCTCGAGGTAGCGGCCAGGCTGGGATACCCGATCACGTCGCCGGCGGCGTAAATATGCGGCACCGCGGTCCGGAAGGTCTCGTCCACCTTGAGACGGCCGCGATCGTCCGGGGTGAGGCCGGCACGCTCGATGTGAAGGTCGTCGGTGGCGCCGACCCGGCCGACCGAGAACAGCACGGCCTCCGCGACGATCCGTTTCCCCGATTCGAGCTGGACGGCCACCCGGCGCTGGGGCCCGTCGATCACCTCGAGGCGTTCGACGCCTTCGCGGGGCCGGAAGGTCACTTTGCGGTGTCGCATCTGGTGGATCATCTCGTCGACGATCTCGTGATCGAGGAACTCGAGGGGGCGGTCCCGGCGGTCCACAATGGTCACGTCCACACCGACGGCGGCGAACATCGAGGCGTACTCGATCCCGATCACGCCGGCTCCGACCACCACGATGCTCTTGGGCAGCCGGTCGAGCCCGGTGATGCTGTCGCTGGTCAGGATGGTCCGACCGTCCGCCTGGACGCCGGGCGGGTCGGCCGGCTTGGTGCCGACGGCCAGGAGGATCTTGCCGGCGGTGACTTCGCGGCGGCCGTCCGGCGACTGAACGGCAACGGTATGGGGATCAACGAACGCGGCTTCTCCCCGAAGGATCGCGACGTCGTTCCGGCGGAGCTGGTCTTCGATGACGGTGTTCTCGTCCTCCACCACCCGTCCGACCCGGTCGAGCAGCTGCTCCGCCGTGGGCCGGTATTCAAATTTTGCGTAGCGCCGGCGTTCGGGATGGTCGCGCAGGGCCGCGAAGTGGAGCACCGCCTCGCGGAAGGTCTTGCTCGGGATCGTGCCGGTTGCCAGGCAAGATCCGCCCAGCGCCATCCGGCGCTCGATCATGCCGACCCGGCGGCCGAGCTTGGCTGCCTGGACGGCGGCCCGCTGGCCGGCGGGACCGGAACCGATGCAGAGGAGGTCGAATTCGTAGTTGGTCGCCATGCCGGGATGTTATCGGCACGGGGGGACGGATCCTGAGGTTCGGCCGGCGGGTCAGGGGTCGAGTTCGACCATCACGGGGGCGTGATCGGAGGGCAGTTTCCCTTTCCGTTCATCACGATCGACCCAGGCCTTCCGGCATCTGGCGGCCAGGGGCGCGGTGAGATAGACGTGGTCGATCCGGAGTCCGTTCCCTTTCGGAAAGGCCAGCATCCGGTAGTCCCACCACGAATAGGGGCCCGGCCCCGCCTCGTGAAGCCGCATCCCGTCCACCAGGCCCCATGCGGCGATCCGGGCCAGGCGTTCCCTGGCATCGGGATGACAGAGCACGCTCTCGCGCCACTCGTCAGGACGGGCCGCGTCCCGATCCTCCGGGGCCACGTTGAAATCACCGCAGAGCGCGATCGGCTGATCCGGTCGGTACCGGGCGTCGAGGTGGGCCCGAAGGCGCTCCATCCAGCCCAGCTTGTAGAGCCACTTGTCGCTGCCGACCGATTGTCCGTTCGGGAAGTACGCTGACAGGACCCTGATCCCGCCGATGGTGGCGGCGATGAGCCGGGCCTGATCGTCCTGATCGCTGCCGGGAAGCCCCGCCTCGACGTCGGTGAGGGGCAGCCGGGTCAGGATCGCGACGCCATTGTAGGTACGCTGGCCGTGAAAGACCGCCTGATATCCGGCGGCCTCGACTTCGAGGGTCGGAAAATCCTCGTTGGGGACCTTCAGTTCCTGGAGGCACACCACGTCGGGCTGGTGGCGGCCGAGGAAGGCGATCAGCCGGTCGAGCCGGGCGCGAATCGAATTGACGTTCCAGGTGGCGAGTTTCACGGCGAGGAGGGTACCTCGGCATCGGTCCGGGGTCAATCGGCGCGCCACTGATTCAGCCAGTTGGGGCGCACTCAGAGTTAGGTTATGGCGGCGCTCAAACCCGAAGGCGACATCCCCCGCATGGCCCCATCGTTCGTCCCGAGGTTCTCCCGGTCCGCGGCCGGGTGGCTGGCGGCCCTGCTCCTGGTCGGCCCGGGGGGGCCGCTCTCCGGCCAGGAACACCGACCGCCCAGCCTGAATGTCACCCGCCTTGCCCCCGGCACGCCGGTGCGGATCGACGGGGAGCTGACCGAATCATTCTGGCACACCGGCCCGACGGCCGGCAATTTCCGGCAGCGTGAACCCGCGGTGGGCCAGCCGGCGACGGAGGCGACCGAGGTTCGGGTCGCGATCGACGGGACGACGATCTACGTGGGCATCCTGGCCCGGGATTCCCGCCCCGACCAGGTCATTGCCCGGGTGCTCCAGCGGGATCAGGTGGTGCGGGTCAGCGATTTCGAACCCGGGCTCCGCTACAAGGGCGAGGACGTGGTCGCGATCCTGCTCGATCCGTTTCACGATCGACGCTCGGCCTACGTCTTCGCCACCAACGCCAACGGCGCGGAATTCGACGCGCTGGTGAGCAACGACGGCCGCGAGATGAACGCCGATTGGCGAGGCGTCTGGCGGGTCGCCGCCCGCCGAACCGGGGAGGGCTGGAGCGCGGAATTTGCGATTCCCCTTCAGTCGATCCGGTATCCGTCGGACTCGGCGGCGATCTGGGGGTTCAACGTGGTTCGTTATCAGGCGCGGACCAACGAGGAGACGGTGTGGACCTCGTGGGGTCGCGACCCCGAAGGGTTCCACCGGGTGAGCAACGCCGGACATCTGCTCGGAATCGGGGCGCTCCCCCGCCCGGGCGCCAACCTCGATGTGAAGCCGTATCTGCTCGCCGGCGGGACCCGGACCGTCGACGGGGCCACGACCTCCAATGATGGCCGGCTGGCGACCGGCCTCGACCTCAAGACCGAAGTGTCACCGGGGATGGTGCTCGACCTCACCGCGCACACCGATTTCGCCCAGGCGGAGGTCGACGACCAGAAGGTCAATCTGACCCGGTTCAATCTCTTCTTCCCCGAAAAACGGGATTTCTTCCTGGAGAACGCCGGCATATTCGAGTTCGGGTACCGAAGCGCCTTCGAGCCACCCCCGTTCCTGATGTTCTTCTCGCGCCGGATCGGCGTGGCGGATGACGGTCCGGTGCCACTGCTCGGCGGCCTCCGGCTGACGGGCCGGGCTGGTCGGCAGTCGATCGGCGTCCTGAACGTGGTGACCGACCCCGCCTTCGGGAAGCCGAGGCAGAACCATGCCGTGGTGCGATTCAAACGGGACTTCAGCACCGGCGGGTATCTGGGGGCGATGGCCACCGACGAGCGGTCCGGGACCGACTGGAACAGCGCCGGCGGCGTGGACTTCCTGGTGCGGCCCAGCCACGCGCTGACTGTGCTGGGATACGCCGCGACGACCGCCGCGAAATCGGGACCGATGGGTTTCTCGGGGCGAATCGATGCCCAGTATCAGACCGACCGGTTCGGGGCCGAGGTGGCCCATCTCCTGGTTGACCGGAATGCCCGCGCCGATCTCGGGTTCGTCACCCGGTCCGACATCGAGCGGAGCGACGCGAACATCCGGGTGACGGCCCGTCCCAAGGCGCTCGGCCTCAGGCGGCTCGACCTGTTGATGTACGGCCAGTTGATCACCAACACCGCCGGTACGGTTCAGGACTGGATGGCCTCACCGAACATCGTCGCCGAGTGGAACTCGGGCGACAACGTCTTCGGCTGGTATACCCGCGGTGCGACGCGGCTCGAGGAAGCCTTCGCAGTCTCCGACAGTGTCCCAGTGCCGGCCGGCTGGTACGACACCTGGTCGGTCAACTGGTACAGTGGCACCAGCGCGCGGCGGCCGATCGTGCTCCGGACCAACGTGACCTTGCAGGGGATCTACGGCGGGAGGATCGACACCTACGGCGGCGAGCTGTCGGCGGCTCCGTCGCCCAACTTCGCTTTCGGGCTCCAGGTCAGCCGGAGCCGGGTCAACTTGCCCGGCGGGCGGTTCACGGCCGATCTGGGAACGCTCCGGCTCACGGTAGCTCTGTCCACCAAGCTGGCCGCCAACTCGCTCATCCAGTACAACGCGTTCAAGCGGGACGTCAGCATGAACCTGCGGATCGGCTACACCTTCCGCCCGGGCAGCGACCTGTTCCTGGTGTTCAACGAGCTCAGGGGCGATGGGATCCGGCTGTGGGCTCCGCGGGAACGGGCCGGGCTGGTGAAGCTGACGTATCTGGCACGTTTGTAGGGAACACCCCCTCGATGAATGAACCTGCCTGGCCGGATCGCTTCACTGCCGAGTTGGAGCGATTCCCCGCCCCGCTCAGGGCGCTGCTGACGGCGGAACTCGCGGCCGGCAACGAGATCATCGAGGCAGGGGCCGGGTTCCCGGCGCCACCGGTCGGCGGCCTGGCCCGGCTCAAGGCGCCGATCAGCACCCGAGCAGCCGATGCGAAGGACGGCCTGGTGTTCAGGCGGTGGCCCAACTGGAACCGGGAGACCGGCTTCACCGATGCCCAGGGATTCTTCTTCGTCCTGAACCCACCGCCCCCGCCGCCGTCCGATCCCGGCATGGATGCGATCCGGGCCTCGGCCGACGCTCCCCAGCCGCGGCCGGCCCCGAACCCGTCGGGCGCGGTGGACCGGTTCCAGGCGAGTATGGTGTTGGACTACGAGAAGTGGCACGACGGGATCGGGTACGATCTCGAGGCGATCGAGTCCGCCACGAATGAGGAACGGGCCTCGATCGAGCGGATCGTCCTGGGCCAGGGGGCGCAGAACTGGCGGGACATCGAAGCACTCGTGGCACTCGGCACCCCGCGAGCGAGGAAGGCGCTTCGGCAGGCCTTTGACCATGGCAAGATCGAGATCCGCATGGCGGTACTCAGCCGGGCACCTGATCTGGTGAACGACCAGGAACGGACGGACGCACTGGTCGAGGCAATTCGAGTGGAACAATTCTACGGCGGGCTCACCGAGGCGCTCGACCTGGTGGAGGGCTTCCACCCACCCCCCGTGATCGACGCGCTGTTCCGGGGAACGCTCGTCCGGGCCGGGGAAATTGCGGTCCACTTTGCGGCGCTGCTCTACTACATCCATGGCAAGGCCCAGGAACCGTTCGACTGGGGCCACCGGCCGTTCTTTCTGCAGTTCCATACCGAGGTCGAGTCGGAGCGGGTGGCGGCGTTTCACCGGCTTTGCGCCGACGTGGGGGTCGCTCCGGCGAGGTATCTCGACACCTGAACCGGTCACACCCGTTCCGGCGGGGCGATCGACCGCTAGATTGGAAACTGGCCGTCCAACCTTTCCGGGGTCCTCATGAATCGTACCATCCATCTTGCCCTGCTTGGCCTCGTGGCCGGCGCGTCCGGCGCGTCCGCACAGCGCCGACCGGCAGCGATCGCCACTCCGCCTCAGCCGCTGGTGGGATCCGAGCAACTGGCCCAACTCAAATACCGCTACATCGGCCCCGAGGGGAACCGGATCTCCACGGTGGCCGGCGTTGTGGGCGATCCCAACGTGTACTACGCGGGCGCCGCCTCCGGCGGGATGTTCAAGACCACCGATGGCGGGGTCCACTGGCAGCCGATCTTCGACGACCAGCCGGTCTCCTCCGTCGGCGCCGTGGCCGTGGCCCCGTCGGACCCGAACGTGGTCTGGGCCGGCACCGGCGAGCCCTACATCAGGAGCAACATCTCGGTCGGCTGGGGCGTGTTCAAATCCACCGACGCCGGCAAGACCTGGAACAAGATGGGACTCGAGAACACCGGGCGGATCGGCCGGATCGCGATCGACCCCCGGAATCCGGACGTGGTCTTCGTGGCGGCGTTAGGCCACGCCTACGGACCGCAGCCGGAACGAGGCGTCTACCGCACGACCGACGGCGGCAAGACCTGGGAGCGGGTCCTGTTCGTGGACGAGAACACCGGCGCCTATGATGTCGAGATGGACCTCAACAACCCGCGAATCCTCTACGCCACCACCTGGCAAATCGAGATCCACACCTGGGGCCGGAAGAGCGGCGGACCGGGCAGCGGGATCTGGAAGAGCACCGACGGCGGAACGACCTGGAAGCGCTTGAGCGGCAATGGCCTGCCCACGAAGCCGTTCGGCAAGGCCGACGTGGCGATTGCCAAGTCCAACCCGAACCGGGTCTACGCCCTGATCGAAACCAGTGACGGTGTCCCGCTGCCTGGCGTCGAGGCCGAGGCGGGTGAGCTGTGGCGCTCGGACGATGCGGGGGCGACCTGGAAGACCGTGAGCTACGACCGGCAGCTGGCGGGCCGGACCCAGTATTACACCCGGATGATCGTGACGCCGGACAACGAGAACGAGGCGTACTTCCTCACCGCGAGCTGGGCCAAGACGCTGGACGGCGGGGTGACCATCATCGACCCGCCCATAACCGAAACCGCCGGCGGCGACCATCATGACATCTGGATCGACCCGACCAACGGGAACCGGATGGTGGTGGCCCACGACGGCGGCGTCTCGATCACCACCAACCGGGGCAAGAGCTGGAACCAGATCCAGCTGCCGGTGGCCCAGATCTATCACGTCACGGTCGACAACCGGGTCCCCTACTTCGTCTACGGCAACCGCCAGGACGGCCCGTCGGCCCGGGGGCCGAGCAACAGCCGGACCGGGGAGATCACCCGTGGCTTCTGGCATTCGGTTGGCGGCGGCGAGAGCGGCTGGGCGACACCGGATCCCGAGGATCCCAACATCGTGTGGTCCAGTTCCTCTGGGTTCGGGAGCGTGGGCGGGATCGTGACCCGCTATGACGTCCGGACCGGGATCACCGAACCGGTTGAAGTCTGGCCGGAAGCCACCACGGGACACGGCGCGGCCGACCTCAAGTACCGGTTCCAGTGGACCTTCCCGCTCACGATCTCGCCCCACGACCGGCACACCGTCTACGTCGGGAGCCAGTACGTCCACGTGACGCGGGACGACGGGAAAACCTGGACCGAGATGAGTCCCGACCTGACCCGGAACGACAAGAGCCGCCAGGGAAGCAACGGCGGGCTTACGCCGGACAACGTCGGCGTGGAATACGCCGGCGTGGTGTTTGCGATCGCGGAATCGCGACTCAAGGCGGGGCTGATCTGGGTCGGCACCAACGATGGCCTGGTGCAATTCACCCAGGACGGCGGGAAAACCTGGACCAACCTGACGGCCAACATCCCGGGCCTGCTCGACTGGGGCACGATCAGCAATATCGAGCCATCGCGCTATGACGCGAACACCGCCTATCTCACGGTGGACGGCCACCAGGTGAACAGCCGCGACCCCTGGGTCTACAAGACGACCGACCTGGGCCGGACCTGGAAGCTGATCACCGGCGGAATCGCCAGGAATCCGCTCAGCTACGCCCACTGGATCAAGGAAGATCCGGTCCGGAAGGGCCTGCTGTACCTCGGGCTCGAAAATGGCCTCATGGTGTCGCTCAACGACGGCGAGAGCTGGCAACCGCTCCAGAGCAACATGCCGCATGCGCCGGTCTACGGCATCACGGTCCAGGAACACTTCAACGACCTGGTGGTGGCGACCTACGGCCGGGGTTTCTGGATCCTGGACGACATCACGCCGCTCCAGCAACTCACCCCGGACATCGCGGCCAGGGACGTCCACCTGTTCACGCCCCGCTCGGCCTACCGGTTCCGGAACGCCGAGGCCCCGATGGCGGTGAGCTACGACCCCGTCGTCGGCCAGAACCCGGCGTATGGCGCCGCGCTCAACTACTACCTCAAGGCGGCAGCGGACTCGGTCGTGATCGCGATCGCGGATGCGGGCGGCAAGGAAGTCCGCACCATCACCACCAAGGGCCAGGCCGGCATCAACCGTACCATGTGGGACCTCCGGACCAACGGCTCGACCCAGATTACGATGCGGACCGCGCCGCTCTTCGCGCCCGAATTCGCCGTCAGCGCCGCCGGGCGGCCGAGCGCCAGTGCCAGCCCGCTTTCCCTCCTGGTCCCGCCGGGCCGTTACACCCTAACGCTCAAGGTGCGGGGCCAAACGCTCACCGCCCCGCTCACCGTCCTCAAGGACCCGGCCACCACCGGCACCGAGGCGGATGTCATGGCCCAATCCGCGTTTGCGGGCGGGATCCGCGATGACTTGAACGGGGTGGCCGACATGGTCAACACGCTCGAACTAGTCCGGGCGCAGCTCGCCACACTCAAGGCCGCGGCCAGCGACGAAGGAGTCAAGGCAGCCACCGACTCGATCGACCGGAAGGTGGTGGAACTCGAGGAGCCGATGGTGCAGCTCCGGATCACCGGGCGGGGCCAGGACCTGATCCGGTACCCCACGATGATCGCCGAAAAGTTGGTGTATCTCTTTGGCGACGTGGGGAACACCGACAATGCGCCGACCGCTCCGCAGCGCGCCGTGGGCGGCCTGCTCAGGGACCAGGCAAAGGCCGCGCGGAATGCGTTCGACCGGTTCCTGAACCAGGATCTGGATCAATTCAACAAGATGCTGCAGGGCAAAGGGCTGGGCGGGATCGTGGCGAAGAAGGACGCCGCGAGGACCTCCTAGCCGGGCGCCGGCTTGCAGCGAAGAAAGAGGAGGACCCGATGATCGTCCCCGGCCCGCTCGTTTCGTCGCTGGTCACGGCCGCGTGCACCCTTGCCCATCCCGGGACAGCCGTCATTGGCCGGGCCAAAGACTTCGCGACCCGGCCCGCCCAGCCCGTCACCGCTGACGCCGCCCGACTCCTCCGCCCCGTCGCCGACGTGTCCCTCCCCGGCGAACCGGTGCGGTTCGACTACCAGAGCGCAGATTCCGAGGCCGGGCGCCTCTACCTGTCCCACATGAACGACGGCCGCGTCGTCGCGTTCGACACCCGGGCCCGCCGGGTCATCGCCAGCATCCCGGACATGCCGCGGGTCACTGGCGTGTGGGCGGTGCCGGCGCTCCACAAACTCTACGCGTCGGTGACCGGCCACCATCACGTCGCCGTGATCGACTTGCCCGGCCTGTCCGTCCGGGCCACGCCAGGCCCGATCGGCTTCCCCGACGGGATCGCCGACGCGCCAAACCTCAAACGGATCTTCGTGTCAGATGAGTCGCGGGGCATGGAGTTGGTGATCGACGGCGTCACTGACAAAGTGATTGCCACCGTACCGGTAGGCGGGGAGGCCGGCAACACCAAGTACGATCCAGGCTCCGGGTGTATCCTGGTGGCCGTCCAGACCACGAACGAAATCGTGGCCATCGACCCGGCAACGATCGCGGTGGTCGCCCGCTTCACGCTCTCCGGCGGCGACCACCCGCACGGGATGTATATCGATGCCCCCAACCGGCTGCTATTCGTTGCCAATCAGGGCAATGCCACGATGGAGGTCGTCGACCTCGCCACGATGGAGGTCACCGACATCGCTCCGGTGGGAGCGGACCCCGACGTCCTCGCGTTCGACCCCGGATTGAACCGTCTCTATGTCGCCACTGAGGACGGGGGCCTGTGGCTGTACCGGGTCCGGGGCCACCGGCTGGAGGTGGAGGGGAAACTCGACCTCCCCCATGCCCACACGGTGTCGGTCGACGGGGCGACTCACCTCGTCTACCTGCCCCTGCAGAACGTCGGCGGTCACCCGGTGCTGCGGATCTTCAGCGGGTCGAGACCGAACTAGAGCCGCTGCGGATAGCTCTCGGGCGGGGCCTTCGCCTCCCGCCCATGAACGCTTCACGGGTCCCCTCGCTAATTCCCTTGGGCCCGCACCCAGGACACCGTGATGACCCACTTCGAACCGCAGACGATGGGACAGCAGTTCGGCCGACGATCCTGGGCCGAGCCGTGGAAAATCAAGATGGTCGAGCCGCTCCGGGTCACCGACCGGGACACGCGGGAACGGGCGGCGACGGGCCTCGAGATGATCTACGAACCGAAGTACCTCCGGTTCTTCCAGGCCCGGTTCAAGCCAAGGCCAGGCTGAGCCGGTAGATTGCTGGCGCCATGCGCCTGCTCGTCATTCTCAAACACGCGGTGCCGCTCCTGCTGTCGGTTCTGCGGGACCGGCGCCGGTGGTTCTTCTGGGGCGGGCCCGCCGAGCGAACCGCCGCGTTCCACGAACGGCGGGCCCGGCGGCTCCTCGCGTCGATCGTCGAACTCGGCCCAAGCTTCGTCAAGATGGGGCAGCTGTTCGCCGGCCGGACCGACCTGCTGCCCGACGAGTACGCCGGAACGCTCAACACGCTCACCGACAAGGTGCCGGCGGTCCCGCTCGAGATGATCGAGCTGACCATCCAGCGTTGCCTTCGCCGTCCTCTGCCCGATCTGTTCAGCTGGTTCGATCCGACGCCGCTCGCGGCCGGGTCCCTGGGGCAGGTCCACCGGGCCACGTATCGCGGCCGCGACGTGGCCGTGAAGGTGCTCCGCCCGGGGGTCCGTGAACTCGTGGCCACCGACATCGAGGCGGCCGGGTGGATCGCCGGCCGGATGACCCGCTGGTACCCCAACGTTCATACCCGCGCCATCAGCGCCATCGTTGAGGAGTTCGGCCGCCGGATCGGCGACGAAATGGATTTCGTGATCGAAGCCGAGAATCTCCGGCTGGTCCGGGCCAACTTCGCCGGCAACCCCAGGATCAGGATCCCCGAACCCGTGGCCGAGGTGTCGGGACGGGACGTGTTGACCATGGAGTTCGTCGAAGGGATCCGGATCGACGCCATGGATCCGGCCGCGACCTACGGCGGGCTCCGGATTCCGGCGGTCGTGGAGCGGCTCCTCGAGCTCTACATCCAGATGATGCTGGTGGACGGTCTCTTCCACGCCGACCCGCACCCGGGGAATGTGCTGGTGGACGACCGGGGCCGGATCGTACTGCTGGATTTCGGCGTGGTGATCCAGGTGCCGCGGGATCGGCGGAAGGTCCTGGTGGACACGGTGTTTGCCGCGGTCCAGAATCAGGCCGTCGGTGTGGTGGATGGGTTCTACGCCTTGGGTCTGGTCGAGCCCGGTGCCGATCGAGCCCAGATCGAGCGACTCGCCGCCGTCCTGCTCGATCTCGCCGCGCAACGGACGACCACCAGGCAGCGCGTGGAACTGCTGACCCGCGAAATCCTCCACGAACTCTACGATTGGCCGATCCGGCTTCCCAGCGATCTGGTCTACTTCGCACGGACCTCGGCGCTGATCGAAGGCGTAGGGGTCCGGTACGACCCCGAGTACAACCCAATTCTGTCCGCGGGGCCGACGCTGTGGCGGATGCGGGGACGGCTGATGGAGTCGCTGGGGGATACCCAAGCGGTCAAGCAACTCGATTGGCCCACGGCTGTGGGATATCTTCTGGGACGAGCCGCCGCCAAGGCGGCCGGCGTCGGGCGCTGGCTCAAGGCCTGGATCACACCCGAATCGGAAGGCGAAGGGTCGGCGCGTTGACGTTGCGTGTCGGGTTCGGAACGGTTTCATTCCCCAGTACCAACACAGGAAACGCTTCGTGACCTCAATCTGCTACTACAACGGCGCCTGGCATGACGGCCCGACCCCGCTCATGGATTCCGATACCAACGCCGGCTGGATGGCCAACATCGTGTTCGACGGCGCCCGCGCCTTCGCGGGATTTGCCCCCGACCTCGGCCTCCATTGCCAGCGGGTCATCCGGTCGGCCCTGACGCTCCAGATGAAGCCGACCCATACCGCGCCGGAGATCGAAGCACTGATCCGGCAGGGGATCAACCGGTTTCCGCCCGGCACCGAACTCTACCTGCGGCCGATGTTCTGGATCCAGGAGGGATGGATTCCGTTCAATCCGGACTCCACCCGTTTCGCGATCGTCCTGACGCCGGTCCCGCTGCCCGAGCCGACCGGCTTCACGCTCTGCCTCTCACCCTACCGGCGGGCATCCCCGGATCAGGCGCCCACGCTGGCGAAGGCTGCCTGTCTCTATCCGATGTCCAACATGGCGGTGACCGATGCGAGGGCCCGCGGCTTCGACAACGCCGTCATGCGTTCACCGGACGGAACGGTTGGCGAACTGACATCCCAGAACATCTGGCTCGTGAAGAACGGCGTCTACAGCACGCCGGTGCCAAACGGAACTTTTCTGGCCGGCATCACAAGATTCCGGTTGCTCCACCTGCTCCGGGATGCCGGACACAAGGCGGAGGAACGGGTCGTCACGCTAGAGGACCTGAACGAGGCCGACGAGCTGTTTTCCACCGGCAACCACGGCAAAGTGCTTCCGGTCACGCGGTACGAGAACCGGAAGCTGAACCGGCACGATGCGACGATGGTGGCGCGGTCCCTCTACTTCGAGTACGCCAAAACCCAGCCGGTGTGATGATGCTTCCGCTGGTACTCGGCCTGATGGCGCTCACGCCAGCAGGATCGGGCCCAACCGTCTCCCCGGACTCGGTCGCCATTCAGTTCGACGTGAGGATCGCCATGCGTGATGGCGTCACCCTCGCCGCCGACATCTACCGCCCCGCCGCCCTGGGCCGGTATCCGGTCGTCCTGATGCGGACTCCCTACAACAAGAACGGCGACGCGATCCTCAAGGAGGCGCGGGCGTTTGCCGGCCGAGGATATGTGTACGTCGCGGTGGACGTGCGGGGGCGGGGCGACTCGGACGGCGAGTGGCGCCCGTACTTTCACGAGGGGGACGACGGCTACGACGCGATCGAATGGTGCGCGGCGCAATCCTGGTCCACCGGCAAAGTCGGCACCATCGGCCGGTCGTACGTCGGCTACAACCAGTGGGTGGCCGCGGTGCGCCGGCCGCCCCACCTGGCCGCCATCATCGCGCTGGCACCGATGGCGGATCCGTTTGAGGATGTCTGGATCACCGGCCCCGGCGGCGTACCGACGCCGACGATGATCTCCTGGTATCACCTCACGGCCGGCAAGGTGATGCAGAACATGGACGCGGTCGACTGGGACCGGCTCAACTGGCATCTCCCGCTCCTGACGATGGACGAAGCGGCGGGCCGGCCCAACCCGTTGTGGCGGGACATGATCACCCACTCTACCCGGGACCAGTGGTGGGACCCGCTCCGCTATCAGGATCGCCTGGAGCGGGCCGACGTGCCGGCACTCCATATCACGGGATGGTACGACGACACCCAGCGCGCCACCCCGATGAACTACGTGGGAATGCGGACCCGCGCCGGAACCGCGGCGGCGCGTGACCGGCAACAGCTGCTGATCGGCCCGTGGCCCCACGCGATCAACTCGACCCGGAAACTCGGCCGCCTGGATTTCGGACCGGATGCCGTGATCGATCTGCTCAGCACGGAAGTCGAGTGGTTCGACCGCTGGCTCAAGGGGAAGGCCGCCGCGATGGGCAAGCGCGTGCGTCTGTTCGCGATGCAGGCCAATCGCTGGTTCGAGGCCGACGACTGGCCGATCCCCGGCACGGCGTTCACCAAGTACTATCTCGGGTCCGGCGGCCGCCTCACTACCACGGCCCCTGCACCCATCGAGCGGCCTGACACCTACCGCTACGACCCCGCCGATCCGACACCCTTCCTGACCGAGCCGTCGTTCGCGCAACTGGGCGGACCCGACGACTACGCCAGGGTGGAAACCCGGAAGGACCTGCTGTTCTACACGACGGCGCCGTTCAAGGCCTCCGCGCTGCTCTGCGGTCCCTTGACGGCCCGGATCTATGCCGGATCATCGGCCACCGACACGGATTTCATGGTGAAGGTGCTGGACGTCTGGCCGAACGGCTACGTCCAGCGGCTCAATGACGGCATGGTGCGGGCACGATTCCGGAACGGGTGGGAGAAACCCGAGCTGATCGAGCCGGGGAAAGTCTATACGTACGACATCGACGTCTGGAATACCTGCCAGATGGTGTTGCCGGGGCATCGCGTCCGGGTGGAGATCGCGTCGAGCGCGTTTCCCAAGTTCGACCGGAATCCGAACACGGGTGATCCGATCGGCACTTCGGCTCGGCTCTCAGTCGCCGATCAGACGATCTACCACGACCGGGACCGTGGCTCCTACGTCACGCTGCCGCTGGTTCCGGCCCCGGGAAGACCGGACTGATTCAGGGCGCCTTGGCCCGGGCCAACGCCGCGGCGGCCTGGCCCACAACCGGATCGACCGTTGCGGCCAACCGGTAGAATCCAGCTTCCCCCCACTTCCCCCACACGATCTGCCCCAGCAACATCCGTTCGAGCCGGGCATCCGATTCCGGGTCTGTCGGGATAGTGGCGCTTCTTCCGGTAGCAAACTGCCGGAAGCTCGCCACCGCACCGGCGGGAGGCTTCCGCGCCGCCAGCAAGGAATCGAGCGTCGGCAGCGCGGCGCCGGTGAGGTATCCGCCCACCCACGCCAGAGGAAGATCCTGTTCTTCGATTCGCGCCAGCCAGACCGGTAACGGAGTTCGTTCCGGCACCAGCACGTCGGGGAAGACGCCGCCACCACCATACACGGTGCGACCGCTTGCGGTCTTGCAGCTGGGCCGCCCGGTCGTGTCCTGCACCGCCCCCGCCTGGCGGTAGTAGTCCCGCCGGCTCATCTGCCGGTACTCGCGCTGGACGACCCGGCCACACGGCGTCTTGACCCGGCCGAACGCCATCATGATGACGGAGCCGTCCACCAGAGGAAATCCCCGCATCAGCAGCGATTTGCCGAATGTGGGACGCCCCATGATCAGCGCCCGATCGTGGTCCTGCAGGGCCCCGGCCACCAGCTCGGAGGCGCTCGCGGTACCCTCGTTGACGAGGACCGCCACCGGATAGCGGTCTTCGCTCTTCCAGAACGATCGCTTGACGGTCACGGTGTCCGGCTTCTCCGCCTTCTTCTTCTCCGCCACGTAGACAATCGCGCCGGCCGGAAGAAACTCCCCCGCGACGTGGGCCGCTTCATCCACGATCCCGCCGCCGTTGTCCCGCAGGTCGAGAACCAGCCGCTTCATCCCGCGGGATTTGAGCCGGCCCACGGCCGAGTGGAGGTCCTCGGCCACTTTGCCGTTGCTGAACGTGGTGATCCGGACGTAGCCGGTTTCGGCGTCCACCATCTCGGCGATCGGTACGGCGGTCGCTTCGTCCGCCTGCTGGCGCTTTACTTCACGGACGACTTCGAGCCGCGAACCGTCACTGCGTTGCCGGCTCAGCGTCAGGCGGACCACGCTGTTCTTCTCCCCCGAGAGCGTGATCGAGAGCTCGTCCGGGCTCGTCGCCAGGACCGGCTTCCCGTCGGCCGCCACCAGTTCGTCACCGACGAGGATGTCCTGCCGCGCCGCCGAGGACGTGGGGGCCACGCTGGCTACCACCGGGGCGCCCCGCAGAAACTGGAATGCCACGGGAACCGGCACGAGCTTGCCGTCTTCCCACGCCTGAGCCTTCTCGGCCGACAGACGGGCAATCGGCAGAATATAGGAATGCGGATCCGCCGCCTCGATCATCCCTTCGACTGCCGCGAGGATCAGGGTGTGACTGTCGAGCGAGTCGACATGGTTGAGCCGGAGCTGGTTGAGCACCTGGCTGAACATCTGGAGATCCTCCCCCAGCGTCGGCTTGCGGATTGCCGTGGTGGCGGCGGGCGACTGTGCTGAGGCCGCCGGTCCGGCCAGCGTAAAGGCCGCCAGCATGGCCAGCACCCCCGCCCTCACTGCACCCCGCCAAGCTGCTTGATTCTGTCCCGCAGGACCGACGCCGCACGGTCATCCCGGACCGTGAGCGACAGGAACCGTCGATAATGCTCGATCGCGTCCGTCGTATTCTTCTGCGCCTCCGCCACCAGGCCAAGCAGCCGGTGCGGTTCGGCGAAGAACGGTTCCAGCGCGATCACGCTCTTGAGGGACGCGGCCGCCTGGTCGTAGTCGTGGAGGGCGATGGCCAGGTCCGCGTGCCGCATGAAGGGATACGGATCGGTTGGCTGGAGCTGGACCGCCAGATCCATTTCTCCTTTGGCGCCGGCGGAGTCGCCATGGGCCAGGGCCATGCTGGCCAGGGTGATGTGGGCGGGATAGAACGCGAGGTCTTCTTCCAGGGCCCGGCCCAGCGCGGCCTTGGCGCTGTCGGTCTTGTCGGCCATCAGGAAGACATGAGCCAGACGATAATCCAGCAAGGCCTTGGGCCGATAAATCACCGCGTCTTCCTTCTTCTCCTCTTTCTTCATTTCGTTCACCGCGTGGCGCAACTCCGCGGCGGCGCTGTCGTACTGTTTGAGCACGAAGAACATGGTGGCCCGATCGTCATGCAACCCGGGGCTCTCGTGCTTGGACCCGATCGCCTTGGCGTAGTGGTCGAGCGCCTCAGGGTATCGCCTTTCGGAGAAAGCCAGCCAACCGGCCATGACATGGTTCCGGTTGTCTTCCTGCATCAGCTCCCGGATATAGTTCGTGACGGCGTAGCGTAGTTCTCCGGCATTGGCATTGGGGTTGCGGGTCTTGGTATCGGCGGTAATCGCAGTCTCGAGGTAGTGAACCAACAAATCACGATCGTGTTCGAGGAGCAGAAACGGCTCGATCATCCGGGCCCGGTAGAGCAGCGAGTCGGCCCCCTGCATGGCACGGCGGGCCTTGCGGTCGCCCTGGTAGTACCGGACCAGGGTATAGTCGTCGGCGCGGAGTTCGGTCACGCGCCGGAGGTACAAGGCCTGGGCCCACGTCGGCTGCAACCGCGTCGCCCAATAGAGAGATGCCTCCGCCTGCTCGGCGTCCTTCTCCATGTCGACGAGGCCGGCCCGGTAATACGCCCGAGCATCATTGCTGTCGGCAGCGGCCGGACGGCGCGGTGGCTTCTTCTGGGCGGCAACGGGAACGCCCGCGCCGATGACCGCCAGGGCCAGCACGATGGCTCGCATGGCACGCTCCTCGGGAATGGGGTTTGGTGTGCCGGTAATCTGGCGCCGCGGCCGAGACACCGGCAGGGGGGTCGAAAACCAGCCACCCGCTCCTGCTTCGAGTGACCGAGCTTCCTGCCCACCGAGTCCCTGGCGGCGGCGGTCTCACGCAGGCCCATCCGGTGTCCCGGGCGGCGATCGGCATCCACTGGCGCGTCAGCCGCCTGCCGTCTCTCCGTAGTCGAACCGCCAGACTTGGCTTCCCTTGAGCCCTGGCCGACGCAGCGTGGCCAGGAGAATCCAGGGCATTGGCGCGGCCCGATGGTGACGTACCCCGCGCATCAACGACCACTGTCTGATCGACAAACCGGCCGGCCGGCAGCCGAAAGGCCCTGGTGTCGAACCCGGCACCGATCATCAGGCCGGCGTCCCAGGCCCGGATGGCGCAGCAGTAGAACGCCGTCACCGATACCGGCTTCATGCCGGTCCCTGATCGGTGGCCCACCGGGCGGCCAGTCGTTCAAGTACTGACGTCAGATCGGGCCGCTCCTCGAGCACCGGACGTACCGGGTCCGAACCGAGCGCCTCCATCCGGGCCACGGCCGTCCTGATCGTGAAGGTGTGGCGCCGGGCCTCGAGCTCGGGGCCCACGTCGTCCCAGGTGATCGGCATCGACACCGCGGCCCCCGGCAGCGGCCGCACGCTGTACGGCGAGACGATCAGCTGGCCATGCCGGTTCTGGAGATAGTCGAGATAGACCTTGTCGCCCCGCTTGGTCACGTGCCGGGTGATCGTGGCGATGTCCGAGTGCTCCCGGATCACCAGGCGGGCCAGCAGCTCGCCTAACGTCCGCGACTGTTCGTAGGTGCACTGCCGGCCGAGCGGAATCAGGATGTGGAGCCCGGTCTTGCCCGTGGTCTTGACGTAGTTGGGCAACCGGACCTCGTCGCAGATCCGGTGCAGCGTCGCCGCCACCGTCAACACGTCGGTAAACGGCGCCTCTTTCGGATCGAGGTCGATCACGCACCAGTCGGGCAATTCCAGCGACCCCACTCGACTCGCCCAGATGTGCAGGGGTATGGTGCCCGAATTGGCAAGATAGAGCAGGGTCTCGAGATCGTCGCAGACGAAATAGCGGATGTCTCGCTGGGTGTCTTCGCTCCAGATGGCCGTGGTCCGGATCCAGTCGGGCGCAAACTCCGGCGCATCCTTCTGGTAGAACGACTTCCCGTGAATGCCATCGGGAAACCGGGTCAGCACCACGGGCCGGTCCTTGAGATACGGCAGCAGCCACGGGGCGATCTCGCGGTAGTAGTCGATCATGTCACCCTTGGTGTACCCATCCTCGGGCCAGAAGATCTTGCCGAGATTCGAGAATGCCACCGTGCGGGGCGCGAGTGCCGACGAGGCCTGGGAACGGGCCGGCTGGGGCGCGGGCGCCGAAGTCCAGCCCTGCCGGTCGCAATCCTCGGGGCGCTTGTCGTCCCGCAGACGAAGAAAGGCGGGATGGCGAAGGACACCGTCCGGGGTCCACTCGCGATAGCGGACCTCGCACACGAACCGCGGCTCCACCCAGGTCGTGGTTTTCGTTTCCGGAATCGACTCGGATGGAAGCGGCTCAGTCCCGGGGGCGGTCACCGGACCGAAGCAGACCGGCGCCTCGCGAATCAGCGGTTCCAGCATGGCGCGATACTCGGCCAGCTGACGGTCGTCGAACCCGGTGCCGACCCGGCCGGCGTACACAAACCGACCATCGATCACATCCGCGAGCTGGAGCGCGCCGAACCCGCCGCGCCCGCCCTGCGGCTCCGTAAATCCAACGATCGCGAAGTCGCCGGTCTTGTCGGCCTTGAGCTTGAGCCAGTTCGGCGACCGGCCCGCCCGATACGGCGCATCGGCTTTCTTGGCGATGATGCCCTCGAGCCCCATCTGCTCGACCTGCCTCAGGAACGCGACCCCCTCCCGCTCGATGTGATCGAGATAGCGAATCGGACCCAGGGGCGGCAGAATCGACTTGAGCAACCGTTTCCGCTCCACAAGCGGTAGCGGCCGGAGATCGAAGTCCTCGAAGCCCAGCAGGTCGAAGGCAAAGAACGTAGCCGGGAGCTCGATGGCCGCCCGGCGGATTTCGATTGGTTTCGAGAGGCGCCCCCGTCGCTGCAGCATCGAGAAGCTGGGCTTCCCCTGAGGATCGAGCACGACCACTTCCCCGTCGAGAATCACATTCTTGAGCGGCATCGCCTTCATCGACCGGGCCACCTCGGGAAATACCGCCGTGTAGTCGGCCCCGCTCCGGGTGAAAAGCCGCGCTTCCCCGCCCCGATGCGAAGCGAGGAGCCGGTAGCCGTCCAACTTGAGCTCGAAGATCCAGTCGTCCTTCGTGAACGCCGTGTCCGCGGGTTCGGCCAGCATCACGTCGACCGAGGCGGCATCCACCGCACGGCGCGGCACATCGAGCTTCTCGAGTTCGGCACGGAGCACATCGGCGGCGCTCCGGCCGGCCTTGAAGTCCTCGACGGTGAGCCCGGACAGGACCGACCCCTGGGGGAAATCCTCCCCAGGCTGCTTCACCCATGAGTCCCGCTCCTTGATCAGGAGCCAGTCCTTCTCACTCTTCTTGATCTTCACCAGCGTCCACTTGCCGTGGAGCTTGTAGCCCTTGAGCTCGAAGAGGAGTTTCCCCTTCTCGAGGCCGGCCTTCGGATCTTCGAGCGGCACCCACTCGCCCCGGTCCCAGACGATCACCGCGCCGGCCCCGTAGTTCCCCTCGGGGATCATGCCTTCGAAGTCGCCGTACTCGAGCGGGTGGTCTTCGACCCGGACCGCCAGGCGCTTTTCCTCCCGGTCGTACGACGGACCCCGCGGCACCGCCCACGACTTGAGGACTCCGTCCATCTCGAAGCGGAAGTCGAAATGGAGCTGGCGGGCGGCGTGCTTGTGGACGACAAACAGCCCACCGCCCGGCGATGCGGGAACGGCCTCCCCGCCGAACGGTTCAGGGGTCCGGTCGGCGGAACGTTTGGCGCGATAGGCCGCCAGCTGCTCGGCGGGGGTCGGATCGGTCTCGGCCATCGCCTAGCGGCGGTCCCCGCGCGGAATCGTGAGCCGCGGATTCTCATTCGAAAATTCGGATGGCAACAGCTTGAGGCTGGCCCAGTGCGCCGAGGGCGATGGGGCCAGGAGCATGACGAAGATCGGGCGCATACCGCGGCTCCGGGCGAAGGGAACGACAGTGGATTGTACTCCCGCCGGCCAGCGGCAGCCAACATTGGGCCTGACGCCGGTGACCTCCTCAATGGACCCCGGCCGGAAGCGGACCAATCGCACAGTTTCGATGTCATTCGCGCCAAAGGGGTTACCGAATCTTCCCTGAACCACCCAGCTTCCGGGGTACCATTTGATCCGGGAGGCACCATTGACACAATATTACGGGTCCACATATTATGTGGACATGAACATCACGCTGTCTGTAGACCAGGATCTCGTCGAGCGGGCCCGCAAGGCGGCCCGGGCGATGGGCAAGAGTCTCAATCAGGTCATTCGGGATCATCTCGCCTTTCTGGCGGGGGAGGGAGAAATGGAAGCGGAACTGAGCGAGCTGCGGAAGCTGTCCCTCGAAGCGGGCGGCCGATCGGGCGGACGGCGTCTCGACCGCGAGGAACTCCATGGCCGGTCGTAGTTTCTTCGACAGCAACGTCCTCGTCTATACCGACGACGCCGATGCACCGGCCAAGCGGGACCGGGCCATCGAACTGCTGGCCGAACACCGGCGAGTACGGAGCGGCGTCATCTCCACCCAGGTACTGCAGGAATACTTCGTGGCCTCGACCCGGAAGCTTGGCGTCGATGCCAAGCTGGCCCGCCGCAAGGTAGAATTGTTCGGGCGCTTCGAGGTCGTCGGCATCGGCGTGGACGACATCACCGATGCCATCGACCTGGTCCGGCTGCATCAGGTGTCGTTCTGGGATGCGCTGATCATTCGCGCGGCCCGAGCCGCGGGTTGCAGCCGGCTCTACTCGGAGGACCTGCACCCCGGTTGGCGGATCGAAGGCCTGACCGTCGTCAACCCGTTCGCCTGAACCACGGGCCATTCCACCTGTTCTGTTCCAATTGGGGTCACCGATGCCGGTACTACTGCTCGTGTTGGTTGGATGGGGGTTGCCCGCCGTGGCCCAACGCCCCGCGGACCCGACGCCGCGCACTGACTCCGCCCGTTCCGCGCTCCGATTTGATTTCCCGGGCATGCGGATCGGGGTCGCCGAGTACGAGGAGGGACCTACGGGGACCACGGTCTTCTATTTCCCGAAAGGCGTAAAGGCGGCGGTCGATGTGCGAGGCGGAGCACCCGGAACGCTCAACACCGACGCCGTCCGACTCGGCTACGAGTCGAAGGAAATGCAAGCGGTCGTCTTCTCCGGCGGATCGTGGTATGGCCTGTCCGCCGCCACCGGCGTCGCTAACGAGATCAAAACGATGCGGGCCGAGGGTGGGGACCAGGACTTCATCGCCGGCGTGCTCGGCGCGATCATCTTCGATGTCGGCGGACGACGGTTCAGTCGAGTGACCCCCGACGATCGGCTCGGCCGGGCCGCGGTCCGGAGCGCCCGGGAAGGCTGGTTTCCACTCGGTGCCCGCGGGGCCGGGCGGTTCGCGATGCAAGGCGTCTTCTTCGTCGACGGGCCGAAGGCGGATCCCTACGCGGCCTGGCCTCATTCCGGCCAGGGCGGCGCGTTCCGTCAGTCCGGGCCGACCAGGATCGGTGTGTTCACCGTGGTCAATGCACTGGGTGCCGTGGTGGACCGCGACGGAAGGGTGGTCCGGTGCCGGCGGAACGCGGAACGGGGCCCGTGCCCGCCGATCGCCACGATGATCCGCAACCACATCGACCGGACACCCCCGGGCGGGGACGCTGACAGCGACGGCGGGGCGCCCGGCCCGACCGGCAACACCACCATCACGCTGGTGGTCACGAATCAGAAGCTGCCCTGGTGGGCGCTCCAGCGGCTCGCCGTGCAGGTGCACACCTCGATGGCGCGGGCGATCCAGCCGTTTGCAACCGAGGAAGACGGCGACGTTCTCTACGCGGTCACCACCGACGAGGTCGACAATCCGGCACTCGCGCCCATCGAGCTGGGCGCTCTGGCAGCGGAGGTGGCCTGGGACGCCGTACTCGCGAGCGTTCCGGCGCTGCCTGCCCCTTCATCGACGCCGCCGCGCCCGTTGGCCGCGGGCGCCGGCGCCGAGTTAGCGGGAGCCTTCGTGTTTCCAGACGGCGGAACCCTCTCGGTCACCGTCGACTCGGCCGGCCTGAATGGCGTGTTCAGCGGCAAGGGGCGGATCTACTTCGACGAGGGGCGCCACTATCGCCTGGTGCCGGTCGGCCCAGACCTCGTTCTGGTGGATGCGCCGGCCGGGGACGTGATCCGGTTCGACCGCGAGTCGGGCCGAGTGGTCGGCATTACGCTCAATCCCGGACCTTGGAACCAGCGCGCCGTTCGGAAAACCCGCTAGTTGCGGGATCCGGTACCCGCCCGTTGCAGACTCGCCTTCATGGCTGCACTCTTGAGGGCACCCATGACCCAGTCCAAAGCGCTTTTCGCACCGGCAAGGCTCCTCACGGCCCTTGCTCTGCTGGCCGCCGCGCCTGCCGCCGCCCAGGTCACGCCCCTCGACTCGGCCCGGAACCAATTCGAGGATTCCAAAGTCGGCCTCTTCATCCACTGGGGGATCTACAGCCTCCTCGCCGACGGCGAGTGGGTGATGAACAACCGGAGCATCACCTCAGCCGAGTACGAACACCTGGCCCCGCGATTCAACCCGACCCGGTTCGACGCGGCGAGCTGGGTGGCCCTGGCCCGCAAAGCCGGCGCCCGGTACATCACGATGACCACCAAGCATCACGACGGCTTCGCGATGTTCGACAGCAAGCTGACCGACTGGGACATCATCGACCGGACCCCATTCAAACGGGACGTCATCGCCGAGTTGGCCCAGTCGTCCCGCGCCGATGGCATGCCACTCGTCCTATACTACTCGCAACTCGACTGGCACAGCCTCGACTACTTCCCCCGCGGCGGAACGGGCCAGAAATCCGGCCGCCCCGAATCGGGGGACTTCAACCGGTACTTGGCCTTGATGGACGGACAGCTGGAAGAACTCCTGACCAGGTACGGCCCGGTGGCCGGCATCTGGTTTGACGGCGCGTGGGACAACGGCCAGGTGGACTGGCACCTCGATCACACCTACGCCCTCATCAAACGCCTCCAGCCCACTGCGCTCGTGGTCTCCAACCACAACGATCTGCCCCACCCCGGCGAAGACTACGTCACCTACGAAGCCTTCGTGCGGCCCCGGAACATGCCCGTCGGGAGGCACTACCCGTCCGAGGTGAGCGAAAAGATCAACGACACCTGGGGATACCGGGTGCACGACTATCTCTACAAGTCCCCCGAGACGCTGATCCGGAACATGGTGAAGGCCGCCGGCGCCGGGGCCAACTACCTGATCAACGTCGGTCCGATGGCCGATGGCACCATCCAGCCCGAATTCGTCGAACGCCTGACCGCCATGGGAAACTGGCTCTCCCGCTACGGCCGTTCGATCTACGGCACCCGGGCAGGCCCCATCCCCGCCCGGCCCTGGGGCGTCACCACCGCTCGCGGGGACACAGTCTTCGTCCATGTGCTCGACTGGAAGGACCCCGTCCTCGCGATCACCGGACTCGACCGGAAGGTCCGCTCGGCCGGGTATGTCGGCCGGAGTGATCACCCTACATTCTCTCCGGTGGCCGGCGGCGTGGCGCTCGGTATTGCCCCGCCCGGCCCCTCGGAGCCCGACCTCGTCATCGAACTCATTCTGGAGCCCGCCCGTCGATGAATCTTCGCATTGCAGTCGCCGCGCTGCTGGTGGCCGGCCCGGCGGCCGCGCAGGCCTATCAACCCTCGCCGGAGAATCTCCAGTCCCGGCAGTGGTTCCAGGACGCCAAGCTCGGCCTGTTCATCCACTGGGGCATCTCGAGCCAGCTCGAGGACGGCGAATGGGTGATGAACAACCGGAACATCCGGGTCGCCGACTACGAACGGATCGCGCCGCTCTGGAATCCGGTCAAGTTCGACGCCCGGGCGTGGGCGCTGACCGCGAAGAACGCCGGGATGAGGTACATCACCCTGATCACCAAGCACCACGACGGGTTCGCGCTCTGGGACTCGAGAGTCAGCGACTTCGACGTGGTGGACCGGACACCGTACGGGAAGGACATCGTCAAGCAACTGGCCGAGGCGTGCCGCGAGCAGGGGCTCAAGCTGTTCCTGTATCACTCGCAGCTCGACTGGCGCCACCCCGACTACTTCCCGCGCGGCGGCACCGGGCGGGAAAGCGGCCGCCCCGAGTCCGGCGATTTCAACCGCTATCTCGACTACATGGACGCGCAGCTGACGGAACTGCTCACCAACTACGGTCCGATCGGCGGCATCTGGTTCGACGGAATGTGGGACAAGCCCGACGCCGAGTGGCGGCTCGCGAAGACCTACGGGATGATCCACAAGCTCCAGCCCGCGGCGCTGGTCGGCTCCAATCACCACAAGCTGCCGTTCCCGGGCGAAGATTTTCAGATGTTCGAGAGAGATCTTCCCGGCGCCAATTCAGCCGGGTTCAACACCACCGAGATCGGGACCCTGCCGCTGGAAACGGCCGAGACGATGAACGACAGCTGGGGCTACCGGATCAACGACCGGGCCTGGAAGACCCCGCGCGCCCTGGTCCACGAGGCCGTCGAGGCGGCCGGCCGGAACGCCAACTTCCTGTTGAACGTCGGCCCGATGCCCAATGGCGAATTCCCGGCCGAGGCGATGAACATCCTGGCCGAGCTGGGCAAGTGGACCGGCGTGTTCGGCGAATCAGTGTATGGCACGCGCGGGGGACCGATTGCGCCGCGGCCGTGGGGCGTCACCACCCAGAAGGGCGACCGGATCTATCTCCATCTGCTCAACTGGCCCGACCGGGTCCTCGGCCTCGGACCGGTGGCCGGCAAGGTCACCAAAGCCTGGCGCCTCGACGACAAGGCGCCCGTCACGTTCAAGGCGGTCGCGGACGGCCTGGCCCTCTCGCTCCCGGCCCGAAGCGGCGACCCGGTCGATGAGGTGATCGTCCTCGAGCTTTCGCCGGCCCGCCCGTGACCTCCCGGCGCGATTTTCTCGAACGGCTGGGCGGGCTCTCGGCCGCCGGCGCCATCGGGCTCCCAGGTGCAGGCGCATTCCTGGCCCAGACACCGGCGCGGCTGGCGGTGCCGACCTCGGCGCAGCGTGCCTGGGCCGACCTGGAAATCGGGATGTTCATCCATTTTGCGCCCAACACCTGGCAGAACCAGGAGTACGACGACCGCACCACGCCACTGGCGCAGATCACCCCCGACATCGATACCGACCAGTGGGCCGACGCCGCCGTGGCCCTCGGCGCCCGCTACATCGTGATGGTGGCCAAGCACGTCGGCGGATTCTGCCTGTGGCAGACCACCACCAACAGCTACAGCATCGCGGGCACGCCGTGGAAGGGCGGCAAGGGCGACGTGATGGCCGACCTGGCCCGTTCCTGCAAGGACCGGAGCCTCCGACTCGGCGTCTACCTCTCGCCGCGTGACGATTCGTTAGGCGCCGGCCAGAGCGGTCAATGCCCGACGCCGGAAAAGCAGGCCGTCTACAACCGGCTCTGCCGCCAGCAACTCACCGAGGTCCTGACCCGCTACGGCGAGATGGTGGAGATCTGGTTCGACGGCAGCTCCGTGGTGCCGGTCGGGGACATCCTGCTCAAACACGCGAAGACCTCGATGATCTTCCAGGGACCGCACGCCACCATCCGGTGGGTCGGCAACGAGGACGGGTTCGCCCCCTACCCCGCCTGGAACTCGATCGCCCGGGCCGACGCCAAGACCGGCGTCGCCACGTCGCTCCACGGCGACCCCCAGGGCGATACCTGGATGCCGAGCGAAGTGGACGTCTCGATTCGGCGCCCCGACTGGTTCTGGCACACCGACAATGAAAAGAATCTGCTGAGCACGGCCCAGCTGATGGAGATCTACTACCGGTCCGTCGGCCGAGGCTGCCAGCTCCTGCTCAACATGCCGCCGGACCGGACCGGGAAGATTCCCGCCGCCGACGTTGCGCGGGTCAAGGAGTTCGGCGACGAGGTCCGCCGCCGGTTCGGCTCACCGGCGGGCGCCACGCAGGGTCATGCCCGGGAACTGGTGCTGGATCTGGGACAGACCCGGAAGATCGACCATGTCGTGCTGGCGGAAGACCTGAGCGGCGGCGAACGGGTCCGCGGTTACCGGCTCGACTTCTCGGCCGGATCGGAGTGGATTCTCCTCGGCACCGGCTCGAGCATCGGCCACAAGCGGATTCATCCCGTCATCCCGACCCAGGCCCGAAAACTCCGGCTCTGGATCGCCGAATCGGCCGGGGTGCCGATGATCCGAACCTTTGCCGCCTTCGAAACCGGCGCCGCGCCTCCCGAGAACTGGGGCGAGGCCGCGCCGGCCTGGGCCGATGACGACGCCGGCAAGTGGGATGACGGCGAGTTCGACGTGGACCTGAGCCCCAAGATCAAGGCGGCGGCGGTGTACCGGCTCCGGTTCGTGGGACTGGGCGGCTGGACGGCTCTGCCGACGCTGGAACTGCGAATGGGATCCGCCGCCGCGCCTCAGCTGATCCGCCCAGTGAAAGGCCGCCGCGACGTCTGGACCCTCACTGTCCCGGAAATCGGCAAGACGATCCGGATTCGGGGCCGGGTCAAGGGTTCACCCAAGGGAACCATCCTCCTCCACCGGATCTGAGCCAATCGTGCTGACCGCTCTCCTTGCCTTGCTGCTGACCGCTCCGCCCGCCCGGGATACCTATCCCCGTCAGCCGCTCGACGTCCAGCACTATCGGTTCGAGCTCACCCTGAGCGACAGCACCGACGCGATCCACGGCCACGCCACCATCGACATCAGGCTGCTGACGGGCGGTATGCGCGGCGTCGAGCTCGACCTGACCCGGCCGGCGCCGAGTCATCCCGGTAAGGGAATGACCGTGTCGGCCGTCCGCGTCGACGGACAGCCCACCCGATTCGAGCACCGGGACGACCGCCTGGCCATCACGCTGCCGTCGCCGTCCGAGCCCGGCCAGCGGATTGCGGTGTCGGTGGAGTACGACGGGATCCCGGTGACCGGCTTGCTGATCAAGCCCAACCGGAACGGCCGCCGGACCTTCTTCAGCGACAACTGGCCCGACAAGGTCCGGAACTGGCTCCCGACCATCGACCACATCGCCGACAAGAGCACCGTGGAGTTCGTAATCACCGCGCCGGCCCAGTACCAGGTGGTGGCCAACGGCACGCGGGTGGAGGAGACCGACCTGCCCAACGCCATGCGCCGAACCGTCTGGAAGGAGTCCGTGCCGATTGCCCCGTGGCTCTACGCGCTCGGCGTGGCGCCGTTTGCCGTAGCGCGGGTGGGCGAGTATCACGGCGTGCCGATCGAGACCTGGGTGTTTGCCGAGGAGCGGGACAACGGTTTCTACGACTTTGCCCTCCCGACCCGCGACGTGCTGGCGTTCTACAGCGAGTGGATCGGGCCTTACTCGTACGAGAAGCTCGCCAACGTCCAGTCCAACAGCGTTTCGGGCGGCATGGAGGCGGCGTCCAGCATCTTCTACTCGCAGGAGAGCGTGTCGGGCACCCGTTCGCTCCGGTGGCGGAACGTGGTGATCCACGAAATCGCCCACCAGTGGTTCGGCAACGCGGTGACCGAGTCGGACTGGGACGACGTCTGGCTCTCCGAGGGATTCGCCACCTATTTCACGCTGCTGTTCATCGAGCATGCCTACGGCCGCGACGAGTTTGCCGCCGGCCTGATCGCGAGCCGGGACAAGATCGCGGAGCTGACGGCCAAGGATCCGGCGGATCGAGTGGTGCACGACCAGCTGGCGGACATGAGCAAGGTGACCAACGGGCTCACCTACCAGAAGGGCGCCTGGACCCTGCACATGCTCCGGAACCTGATCGGCACCGACCTCTTCTGGGACGGGATCCGCCTCTACTATCAGCGCCACCAGGACGGCGTCGCTTCGACGGATGATTTTCGGGCCGCGATGGAGACGGCCTCCGGCCAGGACCTGGCCGCGTTCTTCCACCAGTGGCTCTATCGGGGCGGCATCCCCGAAGTCGCCGTGACCTGGCGCTACGATGCCGGGAGCAAGCACATCGCGGTGGACGTCACCCAGACGCAGTCAGGCGAGCCGTTCAGTTTCCCGCTCGAGCTCGGGCTCACGGGAGCCGACGGGAAGACCAAAATCGAAACTGTGACCGTCACCACGCCCAGGCAGAGCTTCACGATCCCCGCGGAGGCGCGGCCCGCCAAAGTGATGCTCGACCCCGAGGTGCATCTCCTGTTCAAGGGCACGATCGCCGTCCGTTGATCCGTAGGAGGACCGATGTTCGATCTGACCCGCCGCGACCTCATCGCCGGTATGGGTGGTATCGCTCTCTCATCGGCGGTCCGTGGCCGACAGGCTCCGACCGGGCTCGAGGGCGCCGTCACCGGTTCCCCGCGCCGGGCTGACTTCGCCATCCCGTCCGACATCACTTTCATCAACTCGGCCTACACCCACCCGCTCCCGATCAAATCGGTCGAGGCGGTTCAGGCTCATCTGGCCAGGCGGTCGATCCCCGGCCTGACCATGCCCGACTCGGGAGAACTGTCCGCCGCCGTGAAGGGCCATTTTGCCGCGCTGATCAACGCCCGGCCGAACGAGATCAGCTTCATCCCCAACACCAGCATGGGCGAGAACCTGGTCGTGCATGGGCTCGGCATTCCAGGCTCGGGCGGCAACGTCGTGACGGACGCGCTTCACTTCGACGGCGCCATTCTTCATCTCCAGGCCCTGCAGCAGCGGGGCCTCGATCTCCGGATCGCGATGCCCAAGGACGGCCGCATCGACATGGCCGACCTGGAGAAACTCGTTGACCGGAACACTCGGCTGATCGAAGTGTCGCAGGTGGCGATGTACAACGGATTCGAGCACGACCTGAAGGCCGTGTCCGATCTGGCCCACGCTCACGGCGCCTACGTCTATGCCGACATCATCCAGGGCGCGGGCGCGGTGCCGCTCGATGTCCGGGCCACCGGCGTCGATTGCTGCGCCTGTGCCTCGTTCAAGTGGCTGATGGCGGACTTCGGGCTCGGATTCCTCTACGTTCGAGAGGAGCTGCTCGACCGGGTGATCAAACGGACCCACTTCGGGTACCACTCGTCACCCGACATCGGGACCCATTTCCTGCCCTACGACCCGCCGGCCGCCGCACCCTTCACCTGGGAGTTCGGTACCTCGGCCGCGGCCCATTTCGAAGTCGGGAGCAACGCCCTGGGGGCGCTGGCCGCGCTGGGCGCGTCGTTGCCCTACATCCGGTCGCTCGGGGTCGAGAACATCCAGGCCTGGCGGAGGCCGTTGCTCGAGCGGCTTCACGCCGAGATGCCGAGGCTCGGCCTCCGTCCGGCCACGCCGGCGGGAACCACGTCACCGCTGATCAGCTTCGTGTTCGAGGAGAACAAGCGGGTGGGCGAACGGCTCGCGGCGAGGAAGATCAACGCCCGGGTCGGTAAGAACTACCTCCGGCTCTCGCCCTCGGTCTTCAACGACATGGCCGACATCGACCGGGTGCTCGACGCGCTGAGTTGAGCCGGATTCGAGTCAGGGTACCACGCGGCCCGGCGTGCGGCTATCTGCTGGTCATGCGGATGAACTCCGACGGATCAGCCCGGGTGCTCTATCCGCTCAGCGCGAAGGATGAAGCGACCGTCGACGGCGGCGTTGATTTCGAAGTCAAGGGCCCTGGACCGTCCGGCCCCCACGCCGTAGGTTGGGAGAGCCGAAGCAACTTCCTTCCCGTGCGACGCTTGGCGATCCTACCACCAGAGGTACCATGCATCGTCTCCTGCGAATCACCCGTTGCTTCGCCGTCGTCGTCGGTTCGGCGATGGCTCTCGTCTCGGCACCCCTCGCGGGTCGCCCGTTTGGCAGCCGGCCGCTTGCGGCGCAGGCACCGGTGCCGCAGGGACCCGGACCGTCATCGAGCGTCGCGACCGATCCCGCCGTCCTCGGCGCCGAACGGCTGTTTTCGGCGTGGTTGGAGGGACAAATCGCCTATCGGGGGTTGCCGGGAATCGCCGTGGGCGTGGTGAGCGACCAGCAACTCGTCTGGGCGAAGGGGTTCGGCTTCGCCGACCTGAAGGCGAGGCGCCCGATGTCGGCGAGCACGCTCTTCCGGATGGCGTCGCACAGCAAGCTGTTCACGGCGACGGCGATCATGCAGCTGCGCGAGCAAGGCAAGCTCCGCCTCGACGATCCGGTCGTGAAATACCTCCCCTGGTTCACTCTCAAGCCGGCGGGAGACGACGACGGCGAGGTCACGATCGAGGAGCTGCTCACCCACTCCTCCGGGCTCCCGCGCGAAGCGGGAGATCACTGGTCGTCGAACCAGTTCCCCACCGGCGAGGAGCTCAAGCGGCTGATGGCCGACCGGCAGGCCGCCCTGCCGCCGGCGACCCGCTGGAAGTACTCGAATCTGGCCTATACGATCGCCGGGATGCTGGTCGAGGCGGTGAGCGGCGAGCGGTGGAGCGACTACGTTCAACGCCACATCTTCGACCCGTTAGGCATGGCGGCGTCGAGCGTGGACAAGGACGTCCCCGCGCTGACCGTCGGCTACGGGCGCCGCATGCCCGACGGGACGCGGGCGGTGATTCCCTTCATCGACGCCCGCGGGATGGCGGCGGCCACGGGAGTCTCCTCGAACGTGGAGGACATGGCGAGGTTCGTCTCGGCGCAGTTCCGTGCCGGCAAGACGGGAGGATCGCAGGTCCTCAGCACGTCGTCGCTCCGGCTGATGCACCGGGTCCGCTCGGTGGAGGAAGACTGGACCTATGGGACGGGCGTCGGCTTCTGGATCAGCCGCATCAAGGACCGCACCTACGTCGGACACGGTGGCGGTTACCTCGGCAACACGACCCAAACCCTGATCCAGCTCGACGACAAGGTCGGGGTCATCGTCCTGACGAACACCAACGATTCGGATCCGAGCGCGATCGCCGGGCAGCTGATGGCCACGGTGGGAGCGGCGGTGGCGAAGGCGGCGGCCCCGAAGCCGACGGTGGTGGCGTGGGACCCGGCGTGGGCGCGATTCGCCGGGCTCTATCGTGGCGCCTGGGGGGACCAGCAGGTGGTCGCCCTCAAGGATAGACTCGTGCTCATCGACCCTACCGAACCCAACCTCGACGACCCCGTCACGCTCGAGCCGCTCGGCGGCGGGCGGTTCCGCTACCTGGCGAAATCGGGCGGCGGTGACGTGGGAGAGGTGGTGCGATTCGTGGAGGAGAACGGGAAGGTGACGCGGCTGATCGTTGGGGACGGCTACTCCGCGCGCGTCGAACCCGCGGCAACCGGTTCGCCTTGAGTGGCCGTACCCGGCCCGACCGTGACGATGACAGCGGGGGGCGGCTGACTAAGCCACGACGGAACAATGATTTAGGAACCGGTCAGCGGGATGATCGCCAGATGAGGCCGGAATGATGGTGTGGCGTATCTTTGCAATGTCCCAATAACGGCGCGGAACTCACCCGGACCGCGCCATTCTCTCGATCGGAGCTTCCCGATGCGTCCCTTCCGACTTGCGTTCGCAGCCCTCGTGGTCGCCCTGCCGGCCCAGGCCCAGACCAGGGTCATCTTCGCGCCCCAGATCGGTCTGTACATCCCGACCGAAAAGCTCCAGAGCGTCGTCAGCGGAACCCCGGGCGCCGTGGATTCACTTGAAGGCGGCATCTCCTTCGGGGGCAGGATCGGCGCCACCTTCGGCCAGCATCTCGGGTTTCAGGTCAGCGGCACCTACGTCCCGACCACCTACACGCTCGGCTCGGGGGGCAACGGCCTTCAGTCACGGGACGCCAAGATCTTCACCGGAGCCGCCCAGCTCCTGGTCTTCCTGCTGCCGCTCAGCAGTCCGTTTACCCTGTACGTGAGCGGCGGGGTCGGGGTCATCAACCGGGGCGGCGCCGCCTTTGCCGCGGCGACCAAATCGCGGTACATCAGCCCGGTCGCCGGAGCAGGCGCGGGGATTCGACTCGGTGGGATCGGTCTCAGCGTCGGGGCCGAGTATTACCCATACAACGCGGACTACATTGGCACCACGTTGAACACCAACAAGCTCAAGCAGAAGGACATCCAGCTCAAGTTCGGATTCGGCGTGCCGTTCGGTGTCGCGTCAAAGTCGGCGTCGCCGAGATAGTGCGCGGAACCCGTCAGCCCTTCGGCTGCATCAGTTCCTGATAGTCGCGGCGGGCCTCGAGCGACCTGAACTCCGGCGCGTGGTCCTCGATGGCAGTCAGATAACTCAAGCCCCTCGCGAAGGCCTGGCGGAGCAACCCCACGGCCCGGTCGCTCTGGCCCAGTGCCGCCGCGATCCGGGCTCGGTAGAAGTCGGGCGCGCCGAAGCTGTAGCGCTCGGTGACGGAGGCAAGCACCCGGTCGACCCGCTCCGCCTCGGCCCGATCGGCCAGATGAGCGGCGGCGACCCCGGCGATCGCCAGCCAGTGCCAATCGCGCGGGTCACCGTCGTGGAGGCGGCGGGCCATTGCCTGCAGTTCGGCCCACCGGCCGGCGCATGCCAGGCATCCGCTTCGGGCCCGGCGGTGCGCTGGCCTCAGGCTGTCCGAGGCCGGGAGCGCCGACCCGACCGCACCGACCTCGGCTGCCGCCGCGGAATCTCCCCGGGCCGAGAGTTCGCGGCACACCTCCACGTAGAACAAGAGGTAGGGCGTGAAGTCGGATTCGGGCTGCGCTCGAGCCCGTTCGATCGCGGCCCCGGCCTCGCCGACCCGGCCCAGCGCCGCGAGAGCTTTGGCCTCGGCCAGCATGGGTGCCGGGGCGTCAGGCATTGCCCGCCGGCCCTCCTGGGCAATCGCCAGCGCCTCGCGGTTTTCCCCCAGGATGTGATGACCCTGGAGCGCCCAGGACCAGTATGCGTCCCACCCCTGGAAGAAGGACTGGCCCAGGTTGATTCGCGCGAACGCCGCGAGCGCCTCGCGCGGGCGGTTGACGGCGAGAGCGTCCTGCCCGAGGAGCAGAAAGGACAGCGGCCCCGGGGCCATTCGACTCATCTCCCGCGAGGTTTCGAGGGCCGCCCCGAGATCGCCGCTCAACGTGGCCCGATAGTCGTCGAAGAAGGCCTTTTCGTAGCGGGTGAACTCGTTACGGTGTGGTTCGAGCAGATCGAGCACGGAGTCGGCCGCCCGCATGCGTTCGGCCGCTTCGTACGCTTCCACCATCCAGAGTTTGGGAGCGAAGAACGTGGTGTCGAGCACGGCCGCCTGCCGGAAACGCTCGATGGCCCGGTCGGTGTCATAGCTGGTGACGAACTCGAGGCCCTGGAGAAACGCCACGTAGGCATCATAGGCAGGAGGGCGCCTGAGAAATGGGAGGTCACCCTTCCCCTGGTTGTTGCGGGCGAGCAGCGCGCCCAGCACCAACTGCCGGACCACGGTAATCGCCGTCAGGGGATTCTGCGTCGATCCGGAGACCGGTTCGATGGCGGCGAGCACCTCTCCGTCAGCCGTACGGCTGAGCCGGACGATGAACGTCAGGCTGTCTCCCTTGCGGTAGAACGAGCCCCAGACGACCGTACCGGCGCCCAACCCTTCACCGAACGCCCGAGCCCGAACCGCGTCGTGGGTGGCTTCCCGTCCCGGTAGCGGCGCCGCGCGGGCGATCAGGGCGCTGTTCGGGTCGACCACCCGCGCGACCTGGGTCTCGCTGATCCCGTGGCTGATCCAGTCGGCGGCCATCTGGCCGACGACATCGAGGGCCGGATCGCCGCTCCGGTTCTCGAACGACGCGACCGCGACGATGTCATTCGAGAGCTTGGGCGACCGGGAACGCAGCAGCCCCCATGCGATGGCGACCACTGCCGCGCCTGCCAGGAGAACCAAGGGCATTGCCCGAGAGACGGGGCGAGGTTGGCGGGCGGGTAATGCGGGTATTGCGGGCGCGATCCTCACGGCCTCCGAGACGGCCGGGCCCGCAGCCGCCCCCCCCGGTACCTCGGCAACCGACAGCTCGGCGGCGGTCCCCGTGGGCGGCGACTCGTGGAGCCCAGCGGCCAGTCGCTGCGCCAGCGCCCGGATGCTCGGCTCCGCCGGTGTCTTGAGCTCACTCCTGACCATTGCCTCGTAGTCGCGGGCGAACTTGATCGCCGAGCTCCGGTCCCCGCCATCGGCGAGAGCCTGCATGTACCCCAAGGCGTGGGGGGCGCTGAGCGGCTCCAGCTGGGTCAGTCGTCGGGTGAGCTCGACCAGCCCGGCCCGGTCTCCCCGCTGCTCGGCCAGCCGGACGGCCTGGGAGATCGCCCCGACCGCCCGTCGGCCGGCATCGGCCCGCATTTCGGCGGCCCACCGTTCGAACTCCTCGCCGTTTTCGAGATAGAAGCCGTCCAGGAACGGCCCCCGATAGAGGGCCGCCGCCTCGTCCGGTCGACCGGCGGCGAGGGCCGCGTCGAAATCGGCGACGTCGGAGCTGATCAGCGCGGGATCGAGCCTCAGTTCCGTGGCGCCGGTCGCCACGTCGGCGCCCGCATCGCGACGCAACGTGTAGAGCAATTGGGACAGGGCGTGCCGAGCGTTGGCCTCGGTGCTGTCGGGCCAGAGGAGCAGGAGCAATCGATCCCGGCTCACACCCCGCGGACCACCGGCGGCCAGGATGGCCAGCAACGCCAGGCGGCGGCGCGGGCCGACGCCGAGCGGGCTGCCCGGATCGGAGGCGTCCATCCAGAGCCCGCCGAAGGTGTGAAGCCGTAACACGTTGGGTCCTATGATCGTGGCGTGACGTGCGATTGAGATCGAGGTGACCTCGCCGCGCTATCCTGGCCGTGCGGATCGGGAAACACGATTCGTTGCAAGTTACCACAACCACCGGAGCCTTGATATGATCGGGCGAGCCACCCTGCTGGCGATTGTCGGAACCGGCCTCCTGTCAGCCGATGTTCGAGGCGGGAACCGTCAGCAGCGCCTGCGACAGTCGGATATCGGGATTCAGGCCCTCACGGTCCAGATCGAGGCGGGAGCGATGGTCAGCCACGTCGTCGTGTACGCCGGCATGGACGACCCCTCGGACGGCGTCCACCTGGAGTTGCTGCTGCCTCCCGGCAGTACCGTCCTTCGGATGCCTCCCGAGTGCGTCGCGGTGACCGATGTCAAAGGGAGCCCGGTTCGCGGCCGGATCAGCTGCAACCTCGGAACGTTCGTCGTCAACGAGCGACGGCACCTCGTCTTTGCCTCCTCCGTCCCGCTGCCCACCATCCCGAAGGCGGTGGCGGCGTTCGTGTCGAGCGATTCTCCCGACCCGCGGCCGGGGGACAACTTCAGCCTGAAGATTCTACCCTGATCGGGGAGGCCGTCCGCCGGAGTCCTGGGGTGGCTATCTTGCACCCAAGGCGGGGGGAGTCTGCCCCTTCCTTCCCTCAGCGCTTGACAGGTCGCCCGCGATGAAGAAACCACGCCCGGTCGCTCCACCGACGGTGCCCCAGGAAGATGGGCCGAGTCCGGAGGCCCCCTCAGACGCCCGCTTTCCCATCGTTACCCTCGGTGCCTCGGCCGGCGGACTCGCGGCCTTCGAAGAATTCTTCGGCGCTTGGCAGGCTGAGCCGGATATGGCCGCCGCGTTTGTCGTAGTGCAACACCTTTCGCCCGATCATCCGAGTGTTCTCGCCGACTTGATCAAGCGGGTTACCTGGCTTTCGGTGTTCGAGGTGACGGACGGCGTGGTCATCCGCCCAAACTGTGTCTATGTGATCCCCCCCAATTATGACCTGGCCGCCTTGAACGGGGGCCTGCAACTGCTCGAACCGGTGGCCGCGCGCGGGCAACGGATGGCGATCGACTACTTCTTCCGGTCCCTGGCTCAAGACCAGGGTGACCGGGTGATCGCGATCATACTCTCGGGCACCGGCAGTGATGGGACGATGGGGATCCGGGCCGTCAAAGCCGAGGGTGGCATGGTCATGACCCAGGAGCCGACGTCGGCCGCCTTCGACGGCATGCCGCGCAGCGCCATTGCCACCGGCATGACGGATTTCGTGCTCCCGCCGGCCGAGATGCCGCGAGAAATCCTGGCTTTTCTTCGTCACGAATCCAGCCGACCCGCCTCGGTTTTGGTCGAGTCACTCCAAGGCAAACGCGTCATCCTGCAAAAGGTGTTCGTCCTGCTCCGGTCGCACACCGGTCACGACTTTTCCCAGTATAAGGCGAGCACGATCGCGCGCCGGGTCGCGCGGCGGATGGCCGTCCACCGCGTCCAGGCGGAGGAGGACTATGTCCGGATCCTGCAGCAGAATCCGATTGAGGTGGAGGCGCTGTTTCTCGACCTCCTCATCGGCGTCACCAGTTTCTTTCGGGACCCCGAGGCCTTTGCCGCGCTCGAGGCATCGGTCATTCCGCGTCTGTTCGCCGACAAGCCCGCCGGCGCCGTCGTGCGGGTTTGGGTCGCCGGCTGCTCCACCGGGGAAGAAGCCTATTCAATCGCCATTCTGCTTATCGAGCATCTGGAAGCCTCGAACCGAAGCATCAAGTTGCAGGTATTCGCCACGGACATCGACCGCCGGGCGATTGATTGTGCCCGGGCCGGGATTTACCCCGTGAGCATCGCGAGTGACATCACAGCGGACCGGCTGAACCGATTCTTCACGCTGGAGGCGGATGGCAGCCACTACCGGATCCAGAAACGAGTTCGCGACGTGCTGGTGTTCTCGGAACAGAGTCTGGTTCGGGATCCGCCCTTTTCCAAGCTCCATCTAGTCAGTTGCCGCAATGTGTTGATCTATCTGGGTGGCGAGCTTCAGAAGAAAGTGATGCCGTTGTTCGACTATGCCTTGGTGCCCGGCGGGTATTTGTTCTTGGGCACCTCGGAGAGTGTCGGGGATTTTGGGCACCTGTTCACCACGATCGATCGCAAAGCCAAGCTGTATCAGAGCAGAGACGATGGTCATACCCGATTGGCCCTGGGGGGACGATTCTCCCAGACACGGCGGGCAGGCGGCGGCGAGGCCATGCCTCCGCCCCCCCAAAAACGGCCCCGTCCGAGCGAACCGCTCCGCGAGTTGACCGAGCGCGCGTTGCTGCAACACCGGTCGGTTGCCGGCGCGCTCATCGATGGGTTTGGCAATATCCTCTACCTTCACGGCCGCACCGGCCAGTATCTCGAGCTCGCCTCGGGCCAGGTCGAAACCAATATCCTCAAGATGGCGCGCGAGGGCCTCAAGCATCCGCTGAGCGTTGCCCTGAGGCGGGCGATTGCGGGAAGCCGGTCGGAGCATCACGCAGGGCTGTCCGTGAGAACCAACGCCTCCGTTACGACGATCGACCTCACGGTCCGGCCGGTGCCTTCCGGACTCGACGGCAAATCGTCGTTCTATCTGGTCATCCTCGAGGAGGTTGGGGCGCGACGACCGGCGACGGGCGGCGAAGGGGCTGCTGCGCCAGCGGCGGACCCGGCCAACCTGACTGATCCCCGAATCGAGGAGCTGAAACGAGAGCTGGTGGTCAAGGAGGAAAGCCTTCAGACCTCCAATGAGGAGCTGGAGACCTCCAACGAAGAGCTCAAATCCTCAAACGAGGAGATGCAGTCGGTGAACGAGGAATTGCAATCCGCGAACGAGGAGATGGAAACCTCGAAGGAGGAGTTGCAGTCGGTGAATGAGGAGCTGTCGACGGTCAACATCGAATTGCAAACCCGGGTCACCGATCTGTCCCAAGCCAACAACGACATGAACAACCTGCTCGCCGGTACCGGAGTCGGGACGATTTTCATCGGTCACGGGTTGCAAATCAAGCGGTTCACTCCCTCCATCACCCCAATGATCAACCTGATTCCGACCGACATCGGGCGTTCCGTCGGCCACCTCGCCTCGAATCTGGTCGGGTATGACCGTCTCGTCGATGACGTCCAGAAAGTGCTCGACACCCTGGTTTCGGTCGAAGTCGAGGTCCAGGCCAAGGATGCCCGGTGGTTTTTGCTCCGGATCCGCCCCTATCGGACCCTCGAGAACATGATCGAAGGCGCGGTGATCACCCTGACCGATGTGTCGGCCATGAAACAAGCCCAGGAAGCCCTGACTCGTTCCAGTACGTTCGAACGGCTGGCGGCCATGGTGCGCGACGCTCAGGATGCTATTACCGTTCAGGACCGAGATGGGCGGATCCTCGCCTGGAACCCCGGAGCGGTGCGGCTGTACGGTTGGAGCGAGTCCGAGGCGCTGACGATGAATGTTCGCGACCTGATCCCGGAATCAGACCGGGCGGCCGCGTTGGACACGCTCTGGGACCTGAGCCGGGCGGACGTCCTCGAACCGTACCGTTCCCGCCGCGCCACGAAGGCCGGCCGAACGGTGGAGGTCTCGCTCACCGCGACCTCACTGGTGAACGAGGCCGGTGAGGTGTATGCGATTGCAACGACGGAACGAGTGATCAATTGAGGGGTGCAACGGATGGCTGACTCGCACGACGCAGTAGAGGGGGGGAGCTCGCGGAGGGGGCCGGCGCCAATGAGTTCGCCGGAGGCTCTTCGTCGGCGAGCCGATGAGATTTTAAAAGGAAAGGCCTCCAAACCTTCGGGTGAACTGTCCGCCGCCGCGGCGCAGGAGGCGATCCACGCCCTGCAGGTCCATCAGATCGAACTCGAACTGCAGAACGAGGAGTTGCGACGCGCCCAGGAGGCGCTGGAGTTGGCCCGGGCCCGGTACTTTGACCTCTATGACCTGGCGCCGGTGAGCTACTTTACGATCAGCAAGGATGGGCGCATCCTCGAAGTCAACCTCACCGGGGCCCAGCTGCTCGGTGTATCCCGCGAGGCTTTGGCCAAGCAGCCGTTGAGTCTCTTTATTCTCCCCGAGGATCAGGACAAGTTTTATCTCGCCTCCCGGCAACTCGCCGCAACCGGCGATGATCAGGGATTCGAGTTGCGGATGGCCAAGGCGGACGGGCGGCCATTTTGGGTGTGGATTCAAGCCGCGGTTGGAGATGACGAAGAGGGAACGCCGGTGTGGCGGATGGTGATGACGGATATTACCTATCGCAAGACGGCCGAACAGGCGATGCGGACCGCTGATTCACTCCGGAACGGCTGGACGTACTATCGCCAAATCGCTGCCGCGCTGCCGCAGATGGTCTGGATGAGCGCGGCCGATGGCACCTGGGAGCATGTCGCTCCCCGGTGGGTGAAGTACACCGGATTTACGGAAGCGGAGCAGTTGGGGTTGGGCTGGGTCCGGCAGGTGCACCCGGACGACCGTTCGGCGGTCCTCGTCGAATGGAATGGGGCGGTCGCCGAGGGAACGACCTTGGAGGGCGAGTTCCGGATCCGTCGATACGACGGGATCTTTCGGCGGTTCAAATGGCGAGCCGTCCCGCTCCGCGATGAGGCCGACGTCGTAACGAAGTGGTTCGGGATCTGTACTGACATGGACGATCCGGAGGCCACCCCGCCGATCCAGTGAACCGTATCAGCCGAACGGCTGATCGATTGCGATGCTCTGTTTCGAGAAGAAGTGGGGGCCGTCCTCCCCGATGTAGACGTCGTCCTCGAGCCGGATGCCGAATTCGCCGGGGATGACGATCATCGGTTCGTCGCTGAAACACATCCCGGGCTGGATCGGGGTCTTGTTCCCGCGGACGAAGTTGGTCCACTCATGCCCGTCGAGTCCCATGCCGTGCCCGGTGCGGTGGGGCAGGCCGGGGGTCTTGTAGTCCGGCCCGAAGCCCGCATCCACGACGACCTTCCGAGCGGCGGCGTCCACCTCTTCACACAGCCGGCCGATCCTCATGGCGTTGAAGGCCGCAGTCTGGGCTTCGAGTTCCTTGTTCCAGACGTCGATCTGCCGCTGGGTCGGCTTGCCAAAGACCACCGTCCGGGTGATGTCGGCCTGGTACCCTTCACAGGTGACGCCGTCGTCGATCATCACGACATCGCCCTCCTTGAGCTTCTGGGGTGTGGCGCTGCCGTGCGGGAGCGCGGTCCACTTCCCGAACTGGACGCTGGCATACCCCTCAAAGCCTAACGCGCTGAACCCGGCCATGATGTTGGCGGCGAGTTCCCCCTGGGGCATGCCCTCGCGCAGGGTCTTGAGGCCGGCCCGGTAGGCTTCGATGGTGACGTCGTTGGCCCGTTGCATCAGGGCGATTTCCGCCTTTGACTTGAACATCCGGCAGCCGGCGGTGACGGGCGTGGCATCCACGACCTCGGTGCCGGTGGCGGCCTTCCTGATCCCGTCGGCAATGAAGAACCGGACCCGTTCCTCGACCCCGATCCGGTGGTGCTTCGCCCCCCGGTCCTTCACGATCCCCGCGATGACCGCGTAGGGGCTCTCGTCCTCCTGCCAGACCCGGACTTCCTTGCCAAAGGCGGGATTGAGCAGCTCGCGGGCCCGCTCCTCCTCGAACCCCGGGCAGACCCACGCCACCTCCCCATTGGCCGGAATGACCAGCCCGAAGGTCCGCTCGCTCTGCCCCCACCGCATCCCGGTGTAGTAGAAGCAGCTGGTGGCCCCTTCCATGAAGATCGCGTCGATCTTCTGCTCGGCCATGAGCCGCTGGGCCTTGGCGATCCGCTCCTTGCGCTCCGCCTCCGTGATCGGAACGACCCCGGCCGTCATCGGCTTCAGTTCCCGGATCACTTCGGGAAGATCGCTCCCCGCCCCCGCCGAGACCGATGCGGTGGAGTCACTCTTCGCACGCGGCGCGCAGGCCAGGGTCAACGACCCGGCGCCGAGCACGGCCGATCCGAGAAAACGACGACGGTCGATTCGCATGATGACTCCTGGTAAAGGCCGGCTCAGGTCGAAATGGCAATCACATCGCGCAACATGGCGGCCGCCGTCGGTACCGCGTCGGCCTCTTCGCTGGTGGCGTGCTGGATCCCGGCGATGTCGGTGTAGTAGACCACACCCATCTCGTCACCGGTCATCCGGGCCAGCCGGTGACTCGCCGGCAACGACGTCGGCTCCACGACCAGGCGCCAGTCGGCGTCGGGGCCGTCCCGGGTGGCGCTGCCGAGGAGCACGATTCGCTCACCGCGAGTCGCGGCCGCCCGGAGATCGTCGGCCGTCACATCGCGAATCCCCCGTACCGTGAGATCGCTCAGCACGGTCGGACGGCGGAGCACCGCGTTAGCGATGATGACGAGCTTGACCGCCTGGTCCCAGCCATCGACGTCGAGGCTCGGGTCGGTTTCGGCGACCCCGCGCCGCTGCATCTCCGCGACCGCCGCCGCGAAATCCTGACCGGCTTCCATCGCGCGGAGGATAGCATGGCAGGTCCCGTTCACGATCGACTCGACCTTGAGGATCCGGGCGCCGGCCAGGTCGCGCCG
>JANMXA010000094.1:0-2708 GCA_031394255.1 Gemmatimonadota bacterium | reverse complement strand
CGACCAGAACGATCGCGCCGTCGGGGCCGCGGGGGGCGTTGCCGATCAGGACCCGGCGGGGATCGTCGGTGGTCTGCGACGTGGGCGCCAGGAAACGACGCCGGTCGGCGGCGCGATCCTGGGCTTGCAGGGCTGGTCCGGTCGCGACGGCCAGTAGCACCCCGAGAGCAAAACGATTGGTCAGGAAAGGACGAACGACGATAGGCATCGAAACCTCACATGGATTGGCAACGGGAGCACCGGTGCATGGATCGCTGTTGGTCATTCAGGAAGGGCGGAGAGCACTCGCTCGACGAACCCATCGAGATCCCAGGCCCGGGCCGGCGTGTACCCCAGCCGAACCACCACCAGGCCGCGCGATGGGATCACCGCCACGTTCTGCTGGTCATGACCCAGGAAGAAGAATGCATCCCCTGGCAGGCGCGGATGCGGCCTCACGCCGGAGCGGCCGACGCCGTTCACCCAGACCTGCGCGCCATAGCCGCCGGTCGAGTCCGCCGGTGACGGGGTGGTCGAGTACCGAACCCAGCCCTTGGGAAGAATCCGGACGCCGTTCCAGACCCCGTCGTTCAGGTAGAGCTGCCCGAACCGGGCCCAATCCCTGGCGCTGGCATACATATAGGAGGATCCCACGAAGGTGCCGGACGGGTCCGGCTCGAGAACAGCGGTCGTCATCCCCAGCGGCCCGAACAGAGCGCGCTGCGGAAAATCGTGATAGACCGCATCGTTGCCGATGGCGTGCCGGACCAGCCGCGAAATGATGTTGGTGGTGCCGCTCGAATAGGACCACTTTGTTCCAATCGAATCCGCGAGCGGCATCGCGGCGGCGTACGCCCCGGCGTCCGGGGCCAGGAAGAGATCCTTGACCACGTCGCTCGGACCCAGGCTGTAGGTCTCGTCGAAGGCCAGACCGGAACTCATCCGCATCAGATCATCGAGCCGGATCCGGCTACGGGGATCCCCCGGCCCCTTCCATTCGGGGACGGCGGCCGGGCGATCAACGGCCAGCTTGCCCCGCGCCACGAGAATCCCGACCAGCGCATTGATGACGCTCTTGGTCATCGACCAGCCCAGCTGCGGGGTGGATGCGTCGTACCCCGGAGCATACCGCTCCGCCACGATCCGGCCCTTCCACACGATCACGACTCCGCGGGTCCGGCGCGGGTTGGCCGACGTCGGCTCGGCGAAAGCCGAATCGAGCGCGGCCCGGAGCCGTGCCCCGTCCACGCCGGCGGCCAGGTTGGTCGTGTCGATTCGTTCACCCGCGGGCCAGAGGGCCGTGGACACCGGTGCGGGTCCGATGGTCCGCAGTGGCCATCCCACCGGCCCGAGCGACGAATCGGGACGAAGCACGCACCCCAGCTTCCCCCGGTAGACCGCGCGACGGGACTCCACCCCGGGAATCCAGGCGACCACCGAGCGAGTGGCGCTGTCGACCCGGTACGGGACCGGTGCCGCCAGCACGAGGTCTTCCCTGAGCGCCACATCCGCCGCCCGATGCGACACGAAGACCGTCGAGCAGAGCATCTTGGCCGCATATCCGCTGTTGAAACCGGCCGGGGGCCCTTGAACGGCCAACAACGCCAACCAACCGAACGCAATGATCATTCGGGAAAGTAGCCTCGCTGGGCCCTGCGGCGGTAGAATCCTCCATGACGGAAAGCCTGCGGGATCGGACCTGGGCGCTGGTAGCGCTGGGTCTGGCCGTGCTGATCAACCTGGTCGCCATCGACCAGCCCTTGATGGGCGGCGATGCGACGTTGTATGCGTCGGTCGCGGGCGCGATGGTCCGGCGGGGCGACTACCTGTCGCTGTTCGCCTGGGGCCGCGACTGGCTCGACAAGCCGCACCTTCCCTTCTGGCTCACGGCCACGTCGTTCCGGCTCTTCGGGATAATGCCCTGGGCCTACCGACTACCCGGATTCCTCGCGATCGTGGGCGCCGCGTGGTTCACCTTCCGGCTGGGTACCCGGTTCCATGGCCGCGTCACCGGGACCTGGGCCGCCGCCATCCTCCTGACCGCTCAGCACACCATCCTCTCGAGCGCTGACGTCCGGGCCGAGCCTTACGTGGCGTTGTTCATCATCGCCTCCACCTGGTACCTCGTACGCGTGGCCGAAGACGACCGCTGGCTCAAGGCGTCCCTGGGGTGCGGCCTCTGCATGGCGGCGGCAATCATGTCGAAGGGGCCGTTCACCATCATCCCGATTCTGGGCGCGCTCGGCGGGCACTGGCTGCTGCATGGAAGGCCGCCGATCCAGTGGCGACGCTGGATGATGGTGGCTCTGGTGGCCGCCATCGGCATCACGCCGGAACTGTGGGCGCTCTACGCCCAGTTCGACCGCCATCCCGACAAGCTGATCCTGGGACGAACGGGCGTGTCCGGGATCCGCTTCTTCTTCTGGGACAGCCAATTCGGACGGTTCCTCGGCACCGGGCCGATCCGCCAGTCGGACTGGAGCCCGCTCTACTTCGTGCACACGCTGCTCTGGGTCTTCCTGCCCTGGTCCGTCGCGCTGATCCTGGCCCTGACCCGCCGAGTGCGGATCCTCCGGGCCCGCGAGGCCCGGTCAGTCGAGTGGTACACCGCGGCGGGCGCCACCGCGATGTTCGTGGTGTTCTCCCTCTCCAAGTTCCAGCTGCCCTACTACCTGAACATCATCTTCCCGTTCCTGGCGATCCTGACCGCCGCCGAATTCACCAGCCGG
>JANMXA010000093.1:0-26973 GCA_031394255.1 Gemmatimonadota bacterium | reverse complement strand
CCGCCGCGAGGAGACGCAAGCTAATTCCCGGTGGCGACCGGAGGGCGCTCCGGTCCGATCGGTGGAGTCAGTTTCCGGGCCAGCGCCCGCATCAGCCACCCCGCGCCAAGGACGATCAGCAACAACAGTAGCGCCCGCAACACTTCCCCCGCGAGGCCGGCATCGAGCTCCGACCACTGGAACCGATATTGTCGGAGGACCGACCAGCGTTCCGCCATCCAGTGCCAAGCGCTGTGGGCCACCAGGGCCGAGAGGAGAATGGTGCCGGTCCGCTCGGGCATCACCCGGCGGAACAGCCAGGCGAGGACCGGGACCGTCACGGCCAGTACAAGCAGCTGGCCCAGCTCGACACCCAGGTTGAATGACAACAGGGCAGCGGCGAGATGGGTGCCGGCGAACTGAAATGAATCCCGAAGGAAGAGAGAGAAGCCGAAACCGTGGATCAGTCCGAAGCCGAACGCCAGCAGCCAGCGCCGGGCGGGCTTGGCGCCGAGGATGTTCTCGAACGCGAGCACCACGATCGACAGGGCGATCAACGTCTCGATCAACGGCGGGAACCAGAGCGCCGACGGCGCCAGGCCGGCCGTGGCGGCGATCAGGGTGATCGAGTGGGCCACGGTGAAGGAGGTCACGACGGCGACCAGCGGCCGGATCCGACGGACCGGGATCACCAGGCAGAACAGGAACAGGAGGTGGTCGAGGCCGTCCAGAATGTGACGGAAGCCCAGCTGGACGAAACGGAGGGCCGCCTGGTACCAGTGCGGATCGAGCCGGACCAGGCCGGGGTCGTCGGCGAACAGGTAGGCCCGCTCCGCGCCCGGCGGATCAGCGGGCAGGAAACGCAGCGTGGTCGTGGTCTGCAGGCCAAGTCGTGCCAACGTCGGACGCACCGAGAAGTCCGACCGGTCCGACACGATCGGGTACTCCAGGAGGACGTCGAGCATCGCCTGCCGCCAGAACAACTCGGTCTCGGCGGGGATCGGCGCCGCGGCGAGATGCAGCCGTGCCTCGGCGTAGCTTCCGAATGAGGGGTCGGAGGGGAGCGAGATCCGGACGCCCGCGATCCGCGGGTTGGGCAGTGGATGGCCGTTTTCTTCGAGGGCGATCGACCCGGCGATCCAGACCCGCGCGGCCTCGTCGAGCAGGGGAGCCGTTCGGGTGAGGTCGAGATAGCCTGGGCCCCGCTGGGGAAACTCGATGTCCCGCATCGCTTCGAGCGGAACCCGAACGACCAGCCAGAGCTGCCGACCTTCCGGTTTGACGAACGCCCGCACCGCAACCCGCGCAGGAATCTCGTGCGCGGCCAGACCGGCAGGCCCGCCGAGCAACAGGCCGGCCACCAGGGCGGCCGTCAGACGCGGCCGGTATGTTCGGCGTCTCATGGAGAGAGTATACTCATTCACGGTCCCGGCGGCACCGGGCTCACCAATGCCACGAGGAGGCACGGATGGTAGGCACCCGAAGTCGGATTCTGATGACTGTTCCGGTGGCGCTGATCGCGGCCTTCGGCGTTGGCCGGGCGGTATTCAACGATGCGACCGGGGCGCAGGGTCGGGACGCCCCGGCGTTCGAGGTCGATCCCGTCTGGCCCAAGCCATTGCCCAATCACTGGATCCTCGGTTCGACCGTGGGCGTCGCGGTCGACTCCCGCGATCACGTCTTCATCATCCACCGGGGAGCGTCGACCCTCCAGCCCCGGACCGAGGGCGGCGCCGATGCCAAGCCGCCGTTCGGCGAGTGCTGCCTGGCCGCGCCGCCGATTCTCGAGTTCGACCCCGAAGGGAACATGGTCAACTCGTGGGGCGGCCCCGGCGCCGGTTATGACTGGCCGCTCTCCAATCACGGCCTCGCGATCGACAACAAGGACAACATCTGGATCGGCGGCAACGGCCAGGACTCGGCCCGAGCCGATTCGCACATCCTCAAGTTCTCGCACGACGGGCGTTTCCTGCTCCAGATCGGCAAGGCCAACCAGCGCGTCGACAGCCGGAGCCTCGAGCATTTCGGCCAGGTCGCCAAGATTTCGTTCGAGCCGGCCGCGAACGAAGCATTCGTCGCGGACGGATACGGGAACAAACGGGTTGCCGTCCTCGACATGGACAGCGGCAAGATCAAGCGGATCTGGGGCGCCTACGGCCACCAGCCGGACGACGCCAATCTGGGCCCCTACAACCCCGATGCGCCACCGGCCCAACAATTCCGCAACCCGGTTCATTGCGCCGAGCCGTCGCACGACGGCCTGGTCTACGTGTGCGACCGTCCGAACGACCGGATCCAGGTGTTCAAGCTCGACGGAACTTTCGTGAAAGAGCAGCGGGTCGCTCCCCGGACCCTGAGCGACGGCTCGGTCTGGGACATCGCTTTTTCCCGTGACCGGGAGCAGAAGTACCTCTACCTGGCCGACGGCAAGAACGAAAAGGTCTACGTGCTCGACCGGCAGTCGCTGGAAGTCCTCACCAGCTTCGGCGACGGGGGCCGCCAACCGGGCCAGTTCTTCGCCGTGCACAGCATCGCCACGGACTCGAAGGGCAATATCTACACGACCGAGACCTACGAGGGGAAACGAGTCCAGAAGTTCACCTATCGGGGCATCCGACGGGTCACCGCAAAGGACCAGGGCACGGTCTGGCCCAAGCAGTAAATCGGACACCCCGACACAAGGGACCGGCGCTACCGATCGATCAGCCGGTCCCACTCCTGCACGGTCCGGTCGAGCCGCTCGACCATGTCGTCCACCTGCGCTCTGGTGATGCAGAGCGCGGGCATGATGAAGATGGCCACGCCCCGCTTCATGGCACTCGGCCGCCGCGGTCCGTAGAGGGCGGTGTAGAACGAGAGCCCATTCTTGTATGCGATCGCCTGGAACAGAACCTCGGGCTCAGCCTCGACCGGCGGGAACTCCAGCGTCTCCTTATCCCGCACCAATTCGAGAATCGCGAGCAGTCCCTTGCCCCGCACATCGGCGATCGGCCGGTGGGGGAGGATCCGCTCCCGGAGCAGGGTGTGCAGATAGGCGCCGACCTCGGCGCAGTTCTGGACCAGCCCGTCCTGCTCGAGCACGTCGAGCACGGCGAGGGTCGTGGCGCAGCCCACCGGATTTCCCATGTGGGTGTGGCCGTGGATGAAGTAGGTGCCCTTGGTGAATGCTGCGTTGATCTTGTCGGACACCGTCGCGGCGCCCATCGGGAAATAGAGACTCGAAATCCCCTTGGCGGTCACCATGATGTCGGGGACCACGCCGTAGTGGTTCATGGCGAACCAGGCGCCGGTCCGTCCGAATCCCGTCACGACTTCGTCCGAGATCAACAGGACGTTGTACTGGTCGCAGATCTCGCGGATGGTGGTCCAGTAGGATTGGGGCGGTACCAGCCCGTAGTCCTTGCCGGCCCCGACCGGGGTGGCGAGAAAGGCGGAGACGTTGTCGGCCCCGAGGTAGTGGATCATTTCCTCGAGTTCGAGGGCGCAGGTCCGGCCCCAGGCCTCTTCACTCACGCCGAGCGGCCGGTCGGAAGGGCGGCGGCAGTGCCGGATGTGGGGCGAATCGTTGAGCATCGGGTCGAAGGCGTGCCGGTACCCGGCGCCGCCCGCCACCGAGAGGGCGCCCAGGGTCATCCCGTGGTAGCTGTCCCAGGTGCCGATCACCTTGTTCTTCCGGGGATTGCCCGTGGCCATGTGGTACTGGCGGGCGATCTTGATCGACGTCTCCACCGCCTCCGAGCCGCCTGATACCAGGTAGGTCGTGTTGAGCGTGCCGGGCATCAGCCGGGCGATCCGCTCGCAGAGATCGGCCCGCGGTTCGTTGGCCATTGCGGGGGTCACGTAGGTGAATTTCTCCGCCTGCGTCCGCATCGCCTCGAGCACCCGGCGGTCGCCGTTGCCGATGTTGGTGCCGAGTGCCCCGCCGGATACGTCGATGTAGCGCTTGCCGGCGGTGTCGTACAGGTAGATCCCCTCGGACTTCGCCAGGGTAATGTCGAAGGTGTGGTTCGAGAACATCCGTCCCCACTTGCCCTCGGTCGACTTCTGTCCCGGCAGCGAACTGATCTCGTGCGGCGTCATCGCGGTCTCCTCGGTTATTTCTGCTTGACCCACTCAGTCGTGGCCAGCGGGAACGTCATACCTTCGACTGTGCCACTGGCGCCAATCCGGAACGTTACCGGCATCTTGCCCAGGATCGGATCATTCATCCTGGCCGTGAACGAGTCGAGATGGAAGTGCTCCAGTTCGCCGGTAATTGCACTGGCGTCGTACTGGATGGTGAGCTTGCCCTGGTCGTAGCGGACCGTGGCCGTCCCCATGAAGTTCTCCCGGTAGGTCCCGGCGTAGGCCTCGAGCGGGAGCGAAGGCCTGGTCCCCTCGAGCCTGACCGGCGGTTTGGCTGACGCCCGTTGCCGTGCCTGGTCCGCCTGCTCCGCCGCGTAGTACTCGGCATTGTAGTCTTTGGCCGGGGAGATTCCGAGGAGCCGGTCGAACAGGTTGGCGGTGAGCGGGAGCGTCACGTCGGACTGGTTCATGTTGGTGAGAATCACGACGCCGATCCGGCTTTCGGGCAGGAACCCGACCATCGCCGCCATGCCGTCGATGTTCCCGCCGTGGTTGACCCAGCGCTGCCCCCGGAAGTCCTCCACGAACCAACCGTATCCGTATCCCAGGAACCGGGGTGACATCAGCCGGGCGATCATCTCGGGCTCGTCGATGGTGAACTGGCCGGTGGTGGCGTCCTTCACCATGGCTTCGCTCAGGAGCCGTTTGCCGTCGACGGTACCATGGTTGATCCAGAGCCGGAGCCACTTGGCCATGTCGGTCGCGTTCGAATTGATCGAGCCGGCCGGGCCGGCATTGTCGATGTTCCGGTAGGCGATCGCCTTGACCTCACCGTCCAGTGCGGCGTGCGGGGTGGCCACGTTGGGGCGGCCGGCCAGGTCCCGGACCGAGGTGTTGGACGCCGTCATGCCGAGCGGGGCGAAGATCCGGGTCTTGACCAGGTCGTCCCAGGTCTGGCCTGACGCCGCGTGGGCCACCTCGCCGGCCGTGATGAACATCAGGTTCTGGTACTGGAACCGGGTTCTGAAGCTGGTGGTCGGCTTGAGCCGCCGGATTGACCGGATGACGTCTTCCCGGGAATTGGTGGTCGCGTACCAGATGTTGTCGCCTCGGCTCATCCCGCTCCGATGGAGCAGGAGGTCGCGGACCCGGATCTCCCGGGTTACCCAGGGATCGTACATCTCGAACCAGGGCAGGTAATCGGTGACCCGGTTGTCGAAGTTGAGCTTGCCCTCGTCGGACAGCATCTCGAGCGTGGCGCCGGTGAAGGCCTTCGAGGCGGAGCCGATGGCGAACATCGTCTGGGCGTCCACCGGCGAGGGGTCGCCGATGGTCCGGACGCCGTAGCCCTTGAGCATGATGACCGAGTCATTCCGGACCGCGGCGATGGCGAGGCCCGGGACCTTCCACTGTTTCATCGCCGCGGTGACGTAGGCGTCGAATCCGGCAAGCGGATCCCGGGCTGCGGGCCGCTTCTGGGCCGCGACCTGGGTGGCCGTCGCGAAGGCGGCAAGGACGAGGAGGAAGGACCGACGATTGAACGGCGTCATGCAAACCGATTCTCCAGTGGGGCTGATCATCCGGGGGTATCGGACAAGATGCCGTTCCGGCAGTGCGGCGGGGTGGCCGGATTGCGGTTGAACGAAAATTCAGGCATTATTGAATGAACGTTAAACACGGGCACCCGTCAAGCCCGGGAGATCGGTCGATGCCCAAAGCCCTCGTTCCCAAGCGCCCGCCCCGGGAGCAGGTCACCGCCCGGATCTATGCGGCGGCGATCCGGCTCTTCGCCTCCCGGGGGTACGAGGCCACGACCATGCAGGACATCGCGGTCAAGGTCGGGATGACTGCGCCGGCGCTCTACTACTATTTCGAATCCAAGCAGCGCCTGCTCTATGATGTGATCGAGATCAACTTCGAGCACTTCGCCGGGATGCTTGACCTGTTGGTGCCCGCGGAGGCCGACTCGCCCACGGAGGCGCTGCGATCCTTCGTCCGGACCCATCTCGAATTCCAGCTCGAAGACGTGGATCGGGCCCGGATCTACAACGCCATGTTCCTTGGAACCGGCGCGCTGCTGGAGTCCCTTACTGCCGGACAGCGAGCCGAGATCCTCAAGTTCCAGACGAAGGTCCGCGGGCGCCTTCAGGCGATTCTCGAGCGCGGCGTGGCCCGGCGGGAGTTCGCCGTCGCCGATTTCACGGTGACCGGCATGGGCATCCTCGCCCTCGGTGAGTTTGCCGTGGCCTGGTTCGATCCTGACAGCAGGCTCACGGTCGCCCAGGTGGCCGATCAGTGCGCCGATCTGGCCGTTCGCATGGTTCAAGCTCCATCCCGCCGAGGCAAATGACGATGTCCTGGGACCACCGCTCTCACGCCGCGGAGACGTGACCTGATGCTGACCCTGGTACTGGCGTTCGCCCTGCAGGCCGTGACTCAACCGGGCCCGCCGGCGTGGCGGCTCGAGCCCAACGTGATGGTCCCGATGCGGGACGGTGTCCGGCTCGCCACCGATCTCTACCGGCCGCTCACCGGAACGGGTCCCTGGCCCGTAGTGCTGATCAGGACTCCCTACGACAAGACCCGTGACAACGATTTGTTCCGCGGCCTGCCCGCGGCGGGGTATGTGCTCGCGGTTCAGGATGTCCGTGGGAAATACAACTCCGAGGGCCGGGTCCGGATCCAGGCCGACGATGCGAACGATGGCTATGACACGGTGGACTGGCTGGCAAAACAGCCCTGGTCCACGGGGAAGATCGGTACCTCGGGCTGCTCGTACCCCGGCGAAGCGCAGATCTTCCTGGCCAAACGGCATCACCCCGCCCACGTGGCGATGATTCCGCGGGCCGCGGCTGGACCGAACCGGTACCTCTCGGCGATCAACGGCGGCGCGTATGAGCTGGCGCTGATGTTCGGCTGGCTTCGCTCCAGCGGTGGCCTGGTTCACCTCCAGCCCGCGCCCGGTACGCCGGATTCACTGGTCGCGCTCTCCCGGGCGTTCCTCACCGCAAAGCAGGAACTTCCGGTCACCGATTTCCAGGCCGCCTGGCGCACGCTGCCGCTCGCCGAGATGAACCGCCGGGTGCCCGGGCCGCCAAACGATTGGGAGGCGTTCGTCACCCACGGCCCGGAGGATCCGTGGTGGAAGCAGTTCAACCTGCTCGAGCCGACCGACACCATCGCTACGCCGGGGCTTCATGTGGGGTCATGGTACGACTACGGGGTCGCGGAGACACTGGAGTACTTCACCCGGTTCCGGAGGACCGGAGCGGATCAGCGAACGCGGGACGGCCAGTACGTAATCATCGCGCCGACCTCGCACTGCGAGTTCGAGCGGGCCACCGCCCACACGATCGTCGGCGCCCGCGATGTGGGTGACGCCCGCTTCGACTTCAACGGCACCTTCCTCCGGTGGTTCGACTCGCGGCTCAAAGGGAACGCAGAAGCGTTCGCCGGAGAGCCAAGAATCCGTTACTACGTGATGGGCCGGAACGAGTGGCGGACCGCCGAAGAATGGCCGCTTCCGACCACCCAGTTCACCAAGTTCTATCTCCGGAGTGATGGGCATGCCAACAGTCGCTTCGGCACCGGCGCCTTGAGTCTCGAGGCGGCCAGAGCCGAGCCATTCGACCAGTACACTTACGATCCGGCGACTCCGGTCCAGTCGAAGGGGGGCGCGCTCTGCTGCACGGGAACCGCGGACGCTCCGCCGGGAGCGTTTGACCAGTCGGATGTGGAGACCCGGAACGACGTGCTGGTCTACTCGACCGCTGTGCTGGCGAAGGGAATTGAGGTGACCGGCTCGCTCAGTGCGGAGCTGTACGTGTCGTCCTCAGCCAAGGACACGGATTTCACGGTCAAGCTGATCGACGTATACCCCGACGGCACCGCCTACAACGTCCAGGAGGGCATTCTCCGGGCCCGCTACCGGGAGGGTCTCGACAAGCAGATCTTGATGGAGCCGGGCCAGGTCTACCGGGTCCATGTGAACGTGCACGCGACCAGCAACTACTTCGGGCCGGGGCACCGGATCCGGGTGGAAGTGTCGAGCAGCAACTTTCCCCGGTTCGACCGGAACCTCAATACCGGTGGAGCGAATTCCCGGGAAACCACGATGGTGGTGGCGCGGAACACCATCCACCACTCGGCCCGGTATCCGTCTCACATCCTCTTGCCGGTCGTGCCCTGAGACCAGTCAACAGGGCTACCTGAGCTTCACGACGATGGCGCCCGCGTGGTACTCCGCGCCGTAACGGCTGGCCGCGTCCGGTCCGCTCACGTACCGGATCTCGTGAATGGCGCTGATCTGAACGGAGCGCAGTGACGAGACGTCCCCGCGGGGCGTGTCGTCGACGAGCACACCGGGCCCACCGTTCCAGTGGTCATTTCCGGTACCCTGGGCGCGGATATGGAAGAACCGGGGTCTCAGCAGCTGCACCACGTCGTAGGCGTCATGGGCCTGCCCGGCCACCTCTTCGATCTCCCAGGCGGCAATGACGTTCGGATCCTTCTTGGGCGCCTTCGGCTTGCCCAGGGTGGTATCCTGGGCGCTCAGTCCCGTGCAGATTCCCACTGCGGCGATGACGGCAATAGCCAGGGTTCGCATGAAGCCTCGGTTCGGCAGCGGGATCGGGGTGACCGGCGGGGCTTTTCAACTTCCAGTCTGGGTGCACTTCCGTCAAGGCACGCGAATCTGCCATTGCGGCAGAGGTCGCGGGTGCGACTGGGCGGCGCTGCCGCCGGAAACCGTGAAAATCTGGCACGAATGACGGGCATTCCGTTTGCTTGGACGCCCGCGCAACCTGTTCTATCGACCGATGGAGACCGACCCATGACGACCAGCCACGAGCCCGAGCGCCTCGAATTCAAGACCGAGCTCAAGCAGTTGCTCGACCTGATCATCCATTCACTCTACACCAAGAAGGAAATCTTCCTCCGCGAACTGATCAGCAACGCGGCCGACGCCATCGACAAGGTGAAGTTCGATGCCCTGACCAATGAGGCGATACTCGAGGGCAACAGCGACTGGAAGATCGAGCTGATCGCCGACGAGGCGGCCGGCACGCTGACCGTGCGGGACAACGGGATCGGCATGTCGCGCGGGCAGATCGTCGAGAACCTCGGGACCATCGCCAAGAGCGGAACGAAGGCGTTCATGGAGAGCCTGAAACAGGCGAACGCCGCCAATCAGCCGGAGCTGATCGGTCAGTTCGGGGTCGGCTTCTACGCCTCGTTCATGGTGGCGGACCGGGTGACCGTCGTCTCCCGGGCGGCGGGCGAGCCCGCTGATGGCGTGCAGTGGGAGTCCGACGGGCAAGGGGAGTACACGGTCGCGGCGGTCGACAAAGCCGACCGCGGAACGGACGTCATTCTCCACCTGCGTGACGATGCCCGGGAGTTCCTCAAGGAGTGGCGGCTTCGCGAGGTGGTCAAGGCCTACTCCGACTTCATCGATCATCCGATCGCGATGGACCTCGAGCGGGAGCAGGACGGCAAGAAGACCGTCGAGGAGGAGATCCTCAATTCGCGGCAGGCCATCTGGCTGCGCTCGAAGAACGACATCAAGGAGGAGGAGTACCAGCAGTTCTATCAGCAGGTGTCGCGGGACTACGAGAAGCCGCTCCGGACGATTCACTTTGCCGCCGAAGGGACGCAGGAGTTCCGGGCCCTGATGTACCTGCCCGGTCACCGGCCATTCGATTGGTCGATGGGGCCGGCCAAGCCGAGCGGGTTGGACCTGTACGTCCGCCGGGTCCTGATTCAGCATCATTGCGAAGAGTTGTCGCCGCCGTGGATGCGGTTCGTGCGCGGCGTGGTGGATTCGTCGGACCTGCCGCTCAACGTGAGCCGCGAGACGCTCCAGCACAATCCGCTGCTGGCGAAAATCAAGAGCAGCCTGGTGAGTCGAGTGCTCAAGACGCTAGACGAGATGAAGAGCGGGGCTTACGATGAATACGCCGCGTTCTATCGGGAGTTCGGCCCGCTCGTGAAGGAAGGGGTCGGGACCGATCACGCTAACCGGGACCGGCTGGTGGATCTGCTGTTGTTCGAGTCGACGACGACCAAGGCAGGGGAGTACACGACCCTCGCCAAGTACCTCGAGACAATGCCTGAAACGCAGGGCGAGATCTACTACCTGATCGGGGACTCACGCGAGCAGCTCGAGCATTCGCCGTACCTCGAGGGCTTCCGGGCGAAGGGGCAGGAGGTGTTGCTCCTCACCGAGACGATCGACGAGTACCTGGTGTCGTCGCTGTATGACTACAAGGGGAAGCGGCTCAAGGCGATCGACAAAGGGGAACTGGCGAAGGACGAATCGTCCGAGGCCAGGCTCAAGGAAGCGGCCGAGCGGCTCAAGCCGGTCCTCGAAGCCCTCAAGAAGGCGATGGAGTCCGAGGTGAAGGAGGTCCGGCTCACGTCCAGGCTCCAGGAGAGCGCGGCGGTGCTGGTGGCCGATGACTTCGGCATGACGGCCCACATGGAGCGGCTGATGCAGCGGATGGGGCGCGGGGCCGAGGTCGGGGACCAGAAGCGGGTTCTCGAGCTGAATCCCGATCATCCCGTGGTGGCGGCCCTTCACGGGATCGTCGAAAAGGACGGACAGGATCCCCGGATCGAGAGCTACGGGCGGCTGCTGCTGGATCAGGCGACGGTGGCGGAGGGGTCGAAGATCAAGGATCCGGCGGGGTTCGCCCGCCGGGTGAACGAGCTGATGACGCGGGGGTTATGACCCTTTGCCGGAGTCGCCGGGATTCAACGACGTGCCTTCCCGCGACTTGGCCAGGAGTCGCTCCATGAAGTCGGTCCGCTCCTGCAACTCGAGGATCTGCTGGCCCTGATGGTCCAGGAGGGAGGCCTGGTCGTCGAGTTGCTGGCGGAGGCCGGCGAGTTCCCTCGGTGACGAGCCGCCGCTCCGCGCTTTCGCCAGCTTGACGACGGTGTCGCTGATGATGCCCAGCATCACGATGCCGAAGATCGCGCTGAAGATTCCCATGTCAGACCAGCCGGATGCCGGCCTTGGCCAGCGGGAGCGACCTGACCCGCCGGCCGGTGACCGCGAAAATGGCGTTGCATAACGCCGGGATGACCGGCGGCAGCGCGGGCTCGCCCATGCCGGTGGGCGGGTTGTCGGTCTTCCGGAAATGGACCTCAACCGGTGGCGCCTGGGCCAGACGGAGCAGCGGGAAGTCGTAGAAGTTGTTCTGCTTCGTCCGGCCCCGGTCGATGGTGATCTCCTGGCCGGCCGCTTCGCTGATCCCGTCGAGTACCGCGCCCTGGACCTGATTCATCGCACCGCTCGGGTTGATGATCTGGCTCCCGACATCGCCGGCGACCCAGACCTTCACGATCTTGAACGTGTCCTTGGCCCTGGTGGCGACCTCGACCACTTCGGCGAAGTAACCCCGGTGGCTGAAGTGGAACGCCACGCCCATGCCATGGCCCGCGGCGAGCTTCCGTTTGCCCCAGCCCGATTTCTCGGCCACCAGTTCGAGGACGCCGCGCATCCGGCCGGCATCGTATCCGCCGGCGGCCGGGCCCACCATTCTGGGCTCGCCCAGCAGATCGAGACGGAACTGGACCTGATCCTTGCCGGCGGCGTGGGCCAGTTCGTCGAGGAACGAGTGCATGACGAACGCGATCGCGTTGCTGCCGGGCGCCCGGAGGGGGCCGGTGGGTACGCCGAGCGGAATGGTGGATTGCTCGAGCCGGAAGGCGGGGACGAAGCGCGACGGGAATTCGGTGGCTGACAGCCCGGCGCTGCTCGCCAGCTTGTCGCCCTCGCCGAAGGTGACGAAGTGGTTCTTCCAGCCGACGATCTTGCCCGCCGCGTCCACTCCGCCCTTGAGGAAGTGGAAGCCGGCGGGCCGGTAGAAATCGTGCTTGATGTCGTCTTCCCGGGTCCAGAGCAGCTTGACGGGTGTGCCGGTCTGTTTCGAAATCCAGGCGGCTTCCACCATGTAGTCGTTGCTGAGCCGGCGGCCGAAGCCCCCGCCCGAACGGGTCATGTGAATGGTGATGGCGCTCTTGTCGACGCCGAGGGTGCTGGCGACGAGGTCGCGTCCTCCCTCGGGCAACTGCGTCGGGGCCCAGATCTCGACCTTGCCGTTCTGGACATTGGCGGTGCAGTTCTGGGGCTCGAGGGGGGCGTGGGCCAGGAACGGGTAGAAGTACGCGGCCTCGACGACCTTGGCCGCCCCGGCCATGGCCTGATCCACGTCGCCGTCGTTCTGGAGCACCTTGGCCCCGGGCCCTTTGGACAGTTCCGTGGCCTTGGCGGCGAAGCCTTCGCTCGACTGGGAGGCCGTCGGCCCCTCGTTCCAGGTGACGACCAGCTTCCGCCGGGCGCTCTCGGCCATCCACCAGGAATCGGCCACGATCGCGACGCCGCTCAGGAGGCCGGCCAGGTTGGTTCCCCCCTCGACCACGAAGGCATCGCGGACACCCGGGAGCCCCTTGATCTGGTCGATGTTGGCCGAGGCCACCTTGCCGCCGAAGACGGGGCACTTGGCGAACACGGCGTACCGCATGCCGGGGATCTTGATGTCGATCCCGAAGAGCGGCTTGCCGGTCAGAATGGCCGGATTGTCGATCCCCGATACCGAGGTGCCGATGATCTTGAAGTCTTTGGGGTCCTTGAGGCGGACCGTCTTCAGGTCGGGCGCGGGAACGGAGGCGGCCTTGGCGACCAGGTCGCCGTAGCCGGCCTTCCGGCCGCTGCCCGTGTGGCGCACGGTGGCGGCTTCCGTGGAGCACTCCGATTCCGGAACGCCCCAGGTGAGCGCCGCCGCGGTCACCAGCATCTGGCGGGCGGCCGCGCCGACCCGGCGGAGTTCGTCGTAGTTCATCGGGGTGGCCAGGCTGCCACCGGCGAACTGGCGGCCGTATTTGGGATCAGCGTCGGCCTGTTCGATCCGGATACTCTTCCACTCGACGTCGAGCTCCTCCGCGATCAGCATCGGGAGCATCGTCTTGATGCCCTGGCCGATCTCGGGGTTCTTGGCGATGATCGTGATGGCGCCGTCGGCGCCGATCCGGATGTAGGCGTTAGGCTCGAAGAGCTCGGCGCCCCGGAGCCGCTTGAGCGGCTTCCGGTAGGAGGCGAGGAGGATGCCGCCGGTGGAGAGGGCGGTGACCTTGAGGAAGGCGCGGCGATCGACGGTGGTGGTCATGGTCGCTCCTTACTCGGGGGTCCGCGCCGGACGGCCGGACCGTCCCGCGGGGCTGGTGGCGGTGGCGGCGTTGCCGAGGTCGGCGGCGCGATGGATGGCTTCGCGGATCCGGCCGTAGGTGGCGCAGCGGCAGAGGTTCCCGGTCATGGCCAGGTCGATGTCGGCGTCGGTTGGCTTCGGTGTCTTCTTGAGCAGCGCGGCGGCGGTCATGATCTGGCCGGCCTGGCAGTAGCCGCACTGGGGCACGTCCACCTCGCCCCAGGCGACCTGGACCGGATGGGTCCCGTCCGCCGAGAGGCCTTCAATCGTGGTGACCTCGCCCACGACGGCGGAGACCGGCATCGAGCAGGAGCGGATCGGGGTGCCCTTCACATGAACCGTGCAGGCGCCGCACTGGCCGACCCCGCAGCCGAACTTGGGACCGCGAATGTCGAGGATGTCGCGGAGGACCCAGAGCAGCGGCATGTCCGCGGGGACATCGACCGTGTGGGTGGCGCCGTTCACTCGGAGCGTAAAGGCCATCGAAGGGGATCCGGTAGGGGACGCACAACGATACACCGGCCGGCGTAGGCCGTCGACTGGCAGGGCTATCTTGAGGCCATGAGGACTACGCCCGCGATTCTTCTCCTGTTGGCAGCGTCAACGGTCGAGGCTCAGAGCCCGGTCGACCCCCATGCCGTACAGCCGGAGCGACCCACCGTGGCTACCCACGCAGGAGTCGTAGCGACCGGCTGGTTCGAAATCGAAACCGGGGTGCTCCGGAACGGCTTCAAGGGCTCCAGCGCCGTCACCCGGTGGGACGTGCCGACGGTCATCAAGATCGGGCTGGGGCAGCGGGTTCAGCTGAACTTGGGGATTCCGATCAGCCGGGCCAGCGGTGGTCCCTTGGGCTTGAACGAGGTGTCGGCTGGGGTCAAGTGGCGGCTGGGGGAGGGGCTCCCGGTACTGGCCAACTTCGCGATCCTCCCGAGCGTCAAACTGCCCTCTGGCAACTACCGCCTCGGCCGCGGGACCGGGACTACGGATTTCTCACTGCTTCTGATCTCGAGCCGGACGGTGGGACCGGTAGCCCTCGACCTCAATGCCGGGGCCACGCGACTGACCGGCGGGACCGACGACATCCCTCGCTGGTCGACGGTGTGGACGGTCTCCGCGGGCGTTCCGGTCCGGGGCCGCCTCGGATGGACCGCCGAGCTGTTCAGCTATCCGGCGACGACCCGCCTCTCGGGCGGGCTCCCGGCGGAAGACCAGATCTCGTTCCTGACCGGTCCGACGATCGCCGCCGCGCCCTGGCTGGTCTTCGACCTCGGCGCGATCGTGCCGGTGCACGGACCACCGGCCAAGGCCCTTTACGCCGGCGCGACCATCAACGCGGGGCGGCTTTGGAGGTCCCCCGGCCGGCCCTCACGGAAATAGCGGCGACGGCTTCCAGCCGCCCAACGCCCGCTCCACGACCCGGGCCGCCGCGAGCGAGATGTCTTCACGCCACGCCGGCGCCACCAGCTGGACTCCGATCGGCAATCCCTCGGGTGACGTCCCGACCCGGACCACGGTCACCGGCCACCCGGTGATGTTGTGCGGTTCGTTGTAGGTGTCGCCGTAACCGGGTGCGTTGGAGCCGCCGAGCTTCACGGCCGGCATGGCCATCACGGGGCAGACGATCAGATCGACCGGCGTCATGAGGCGGCGAAGCTGGCCCCGAACCTGATCGAGATCCTCGACCCAAGCTCCCAATTGCTCCGATGAGACCGGCTTGCTGTCGGCGAACCAGGCGCCGGCGGTGCCGTCTCCCGGCGTGCCGGCCGCCTTGAGCAGGCGCTTGAGCCAAGCCCCGCCGTCCGCGCCCGCAATCTGATGCCACAGCTCGTTGGCCCGGTTGAGCTCCGGCCAGAACCGTTCTTCCACGTGGGCGCCGGCATCGCTGAGCGCTTTGGCGGCTGCGGTGACTGCTGTCCTGGTCTCCGCCGTGGGGTGCTGCACGCCGTTGTCGGTGAAACAGATCACCCGGAGCCCGCGGGCGGTAATCCGGCTCGGCTCGCGGAGCAGGACCGGCATGCTATAGGGATCTTCGTCGTCCGGCCCGGAGACGATGGGCAGCAGGAAGGCGAGATCTTCAACGTGGCGCGCGATCGGGCCGAGTTGCGTCCAGGACTGCATGATCCCGCGGTAGGAGATCGCGTGCCCGGTCTTGGGGACCCGGCCGTGGGTCGGCTTGATTCCGGCCACGCCGCAGTTGTGCGACGGCATCCGGATGCTGTTGCCGGTGTCGCTCCCGATGTCGAAGGGTGTGCCGCCGGTGGCGACCAGTGCCACCGGTCCGCCGCTGCTGCCACCCGGGGTGCGGGTCAGGTCGTAGGGGTTCCGGGTCACCCCGTAAGCGGCGTTGTCGGTTTCATCGGACCAGGTGAATTCGGGGGTGTTGGTCTTGCCCAGCAGAATGCCGCCCGCCGCGCGGAGCCGGGCCACCAGGGTGGCGTCCTTTTCGGGAATGCGTTTGGCCCAGCCGATCGTGCCGGCCGTGGTGACGACGCCGGCGGTGTCGATCGAGTCCTTGATGGAGAACGGGATGCCGTGAAGCGGACCGTGGTTCTTGCCGAGGGCGCGGGCGCGATCGGCGGCCCGGGCGTCGGTCCTGGCCCCCTCGGCGCGGGACGCCACGAAGGCGTTCAGCCGCGGGTTCACGACCTCGATTCGCTTGAGGAACAGCTCGACGAGTTCGAGCGACGAGATCCGCCTGGCCTTGAGTGCCGCAGCGAGCGTGGCGACCGGTGCGTAGTGGAGGTTGCCGTCGGTCAGGTCGGCGGGCACCCAGCTGCCGTGCCAGGGGAGTGAGACGGCGGCGGCTGCCGCCACGAAGTCGCGCCGGGGAATCGCGCCCGGGAAATTCGAATCTTTCATCGGCGGCACTCGTCGGGAGAGAAGAAGAAGGCTACCCTTCGTCGGGGCCAGGATTCAAGTCGGCCGGCCGGTGTCGGGTTACTCTCACGGGGTGCTTCACGATGAACCGTTTCAATGGTCTGGGGCCGGTCGTGGTGTTGGCCCTCGCGGCCTGTTCGCCGGCAACCGAGGGCACCATTCATGGGCTGGCGCAGGTTCGGTTGTTTCAGTCGTCGGTGGCCGCAGGATCGGTTGACTTCGCCGCTGCCGGGCAGTCGATCCGGGGAGTCGGCTACGGCAGCCTGACGGCGCCGCTCATCATTCCGGCCGGGTCGCGGACGATCCAGGTTTATTCCGGGACGACGGCCCTGGCGTCGGCCGCCGTCTCGGTGGCCGACGGCGACCGGCTCACGATGGTGCTGACGGGTGGGGGGGCCCAGTTTGCCCTGGCGGCGGTGCCCGATACCGGCGTCCAGCGGACCGACGTGGGGAACGTACGCCTGATCAGCGCCCCCGAGGTGCCGCGTGCCGTGGCCGATTCGTCGCTTCAGGCGGTCACCGAGCTGGATGCGTACCTGACACCGGACATGAACATCGCGGCCGCGACACCGGTGGTGCGGATGGAGACCCAGACTCCATCCTACTCGACCTTCTTCTACACCACCCCGGGCCTCGTGGGGGTGACGTTTACCCGACGGAATACCAAGACGGTGGTCGCGTTCTTCGGCTTCTTCCCGATGGCAGCCGGCCAGGCCAAGGCAGTGGCGATCATTCGGGCCGCCGACGGGTCGTATCACACCGGGGTCGAGGATATCACCCGGACCCCCTGACCAGTGGCTCAGTCGCCCATCTGCGCGAACCCAACGGTGTTGCCGCCCGGCTCGAGGACGTAGATCTCGGTGCTGCCGTAGAACGTGTCGTGGCGCGGCTTGACGATCGGTGCGCCCGTCACGGCTTTCTCGACCGTGTCGATGCTTCCCACCGTGAGAAAGAGGGCGATCGAGTGGCCGTTCAAGTCCTTGGCCGCCGTCGGGTCGTCCGCGAGGACGCTGGCCCGGGTCTGGTACATGATCTCGATGTTGTCCTTCGCGACGATCGCGAAGGTCAGCGAGCCGTCCGGGCCCGGCACGGTGGCCCCAACGGCAAAGCCGAAGCGCTCGGTCCAGAAGGCGAGGCAGGGCTCGACCGCGTCGACGATGATGACGGGGGTGAGCTGCTTGATACCGGGGTCGAGGGCAGGCATGGGAGGCTCGGCGGTCGTTGGTGGTGATCAGCGGGCGGTGTGAGGTTGCCGGAGGAGGGCCGACATGTCAAGCAACCCGAGTCATGTCGCCGCTGGCTCGGGCCGAGCGGTACAGAGCGGTGATGACGGCCATGTTGGCGGCGGCTTCAGTGGCGGGGTAACGGGGCGGGGCCCCCGAGAGCGCGGCGTCGGCGAAGTGTTCGACCATGGTCTGGTACTCGTCGGCGCCGGGGATTGGTTCGTTCGTCAGGTTCCGCCCGCGGTGGCGCTCGATCGGGACGGGGCCGGTGCCGGGCAGAAAGGCGGCGGTCACCCGGAGGGTTTCGTCGGTTCCCGCGGCCTCGAACCATTCACGGCGTTCGAGGTTCAAGGCACAGTCGAATTGGGCGGTGACGTTGTCGGGGAAGAACAGTGTCCCCACCAGACGGCCGTCGACGCCGCTCGGCGTCCACTCGGCCCAGGCCTGGACGTGAGTTGGCTCGGTACCGGCAATGGTGCGGCTCACGTTGACGCAGTAACAGCCCACGTCCATCAGCGCCCCGCCGCCGAGTTCGGGCCGGAGCCGGATGTTGTCGGGGCGGGTCAGGCGGAAGGTGAAGGTGCTCCGGATCGCCTTCAGCTGGCCGATCGCTCCGGCACGAACCAGCTCGACCACCCGGGTCGTTCGGGGATGGAACCGGTACATGAACGCTTCCATCAGCTGGACGCCGTTGGCCCGGGCGGCAGCCTCCATCTCGAGGCACTCATCGGGGGTGAGCGCCAGCGGTTTTTCGCAGAGGACGTGCTTGCCGTGTTCCGCGGCGCGAATGGTCCAGCTGTGGTGCAAGCTGTTGGGGAGCGGGATGTAGACGGCGTCGATGGCCGGATCGGCGAGCAGGGCGTCGTAGCTGCCGAGCGAGGTGGGGATGCCGGCCTGGGCGGCGAAGGCGGCGGCCCGGGCGGCATCGCGGCTGGCGACGGCCATGACGCGCCCGTTCCGTGAGGCCTGGATCGCGGGAATCACCGCGGCCCGGCCGATATTGGCGGTGCTGAGGATGCCCCATCGCAGCGTCGTATCGGTCATGCCAGACAATCTGGCCCCGGTTCGGTCACGCGGCCAGGTGCGGGCACCTGGCCGCTTGCGCGGTGCCGGGATCGGGTGACCTTTAGCATTCCTCTTTTGGCTCGGAACTTCGATGCGTCGCTCCCTGCTGGTGGCCACCGCTCTGCTCGGCTCGATCCAGTCTCTCGCGCTGGCCCAGGCCGGTTTCCGCTGGCCCGACAATCCCAAGAACATCAAGGTGCTGCCGGACAGCATCCGGGGTCAGCGCCTGGGCCAGGTGATGCGCGGCTTTACCGGGGCGCTCGGGGTTCGCTGCGATCACTGCCACGTCGGCCAGGGCGATCTCGCCAACTTCGATTTTGCTTCCGACGACAAGCCGGCCAAGCAGAAAGCCCGGGTGATGCTCAAGATGCTGCAGGCGATCAACGGCACTCACTTGGCCGAGCTTGGGGAAAAGCGGATGATGGTCACCTGCACGACCTGCCACCGCGGCCTGGCGCGTCCGGTGCCGCTCGAGGACGTCCTCGAAGCCGCCCTCGACTCGGCCGGCATGGACGCGGCCACCGCCAAGTACGATGAGTTGCGGAAGCGCTATTACGGCGGGTTTGCCTACAACTTTGCCCGGGGTCCGCTGACCGGTCTGGGCGAGCGGATGGCGCAGAAACAGAAGTTCGCCGAGGCGGTCAAATTCCTGCAGCTCGAAATCGCCAATAACGGTGACGATGTGCGGACCTTGCTCGCGTTAGGCGGCGCCCAGGTCCAGTCCGGCGACAAGGACGGGGCCAAGGCGAGCTTCGACAAGGCGCTGGCGATCGCGCCCGACAACATGAAGCCGATGATTCAGCAGCAGGTCGACCGCATGCTCAAGCCATAGGCCGCCTTCCCCATGGAATCGGATGACCTGACCCGGGCCTATGTCGAGGCCCGTCCGCGATCGGCGGCGCTGGCGGGCCGGGCCCGGGGGTTCTTTGCGGCCCGGGGCGCCACCCACTTCTCCCGGGTGATGGCGCCGTTTCGCCCGTATATCGTCCGGGCCCGGGGCGCCCGCAAGTGGGATGTCGACGGCCACGAATACGTCGACTATGTCATGGGCCATGGCGCGCTGATCCTGGGCCACAGTCATCCGGCGGTGATCGACGCGATCGCGGCGCAGAGCCGGCTCGGTCTTCATTACGGGGACAGTCATCTGCTCGAGCTGGAATGGGCCGGACTGATCCGGGCCCTCATGCCCGCGGCGGAGCGGATCGAGTTTTTCGCCTCGGGGCAGGAAGCCAACCAGATGGGGATCCGCCTGGCCAGAGTGGCCACCGGCCGGAAAGGGCTCCTCAAATTCACCTTCAACTATCACGGCTGGGCCGACGAGCTGACAGGGCCGGGAACCGCCGGTGCACTCGACGATCACGTCACCACGATTGCGGCCAACGATCCGGACTTGCTCGAACGGGAACTTGCGAGCGGGGCCTATGCCTGCGTGTTGATGGAGGGTGGCGGAGGGCGGCTGTCGGGGCGGATCCCCACCGCTCCGGATTTCTTTCGGACGGTGGCGGACGTGGCCAGGCGCCACGGGACGGTGTTCCTGCTCGACGAGGTGGTGACCGGGTTCCGGGAAGCCGCGGGCGGGTGGCAGTCGCTGGTCGGGATCCAGCCGGACCTGACCTCGGTCGGCAAGGCCGCGGGCGGCGGGATGGCCTGCGGCGCCTTGTTAGGCAGGGCCGATCTGCTGGCGGCGCTTTCGCCCGATGCGCCGCCGGGCCGCGGGGTGCTTCATGGAGGAACCTGGAATGCGGTGCCGGTCACCTGCGCGGCCGGGATTGCCGCCTGCGGCTTGTATCACGACGGGGCGCCTCAGCGCGCCGCCCACGAGGCCGGCGCGCTGCTGCGGCGGACCGCCAATGAATCGCTCCGGCGGGCCGGACTGCCGGCCCGCCTCTACGGGCGCTCGATCTGCCACGTCTATCTTGGCGAGATCGAACGCGAAACCGACACCGATCCGCCGGTGTCGGACATCACGCGGCTGGTCGATCCGGGCGCGGCGGCCCGGTACCAGCGACTGGAACTCCAGCTACTGACCCGAGGAATCGCCACGACCCGCGGTGAGGCGCTGACGCTGTCTGCGGCTCACACCAGTGCCGATATCGCCCTGACGGTCGAGGCGTTGACGGCCTCGGTCGGCGCGATGGTGGATGAGGGTATGCTCTAGTTGTAATTGATGAGGAGGTTGAGGCCCGCCAATCACTGGACGTGGTTCCCCTGTCGTGTTTCAAGCCATGAGATCCGGCTTCGTTCGGCTGGCCGCAGTGTGTCAGTTTGCTTCACTACCGATTGGCCTCTTGCGCCGCTTCACCCGGCTCCACACGTTAGGACGCACCTCCGGTTTCTGACATCCTCGCCCGGTTGGAAAAATTGAGGTTCGCGATGTTCGAGCCCAGCCTGCACCTCCGTCAATCGGGCCTGCGTGTGCTTGTTCACGCTCTGACGTGCGCACTCGTCGCCATCGCAGTGGGCGCAACCAAGGCAGCCGCTCAGTTGATCATCACCAATCCGACTGGCACTGTTTGGATTCATCCGAATCAACCCTTGTACAGCGTCACCTTCACGGTCGACAATGAGACCGGTTCGTCCGGCTCGTGGGCGGTCACGTGCGGCTTCACCGCACCGGTCAATTCGTGCACCGCCCCGGCCTCAACGGGCACGATCGCGAACGGTGCCATCAAGATGGTTTCGGTGAGCTACACGGTGAGCGGCACCGGCACTGGCTCCGTCACGATCAACATCGGCGCCGGCCTGGCCACTGGGAATCGCATTGTCATCATCTCGATTCCCAATCCCACCATCACGCCAACCGGCACGACGATCACCACGACGCCATACACCGATTCGTCCTACACCTTCACGGTCACCAACTCGGCCGGGGCCAGCGAGACCTATCAGATCACTCCGACCTGCACCGGGACGGCGCTCGATCCCGGATGCTCAGTGTCGCAGACATCGGTGACCCTGGCCGCCAGCGCCTCGACCAATGTCACGTTGTACTACCGGACCCTGGCCGCGGGATCGTCCGGGACGATCGGCCTGGCGCTGGTTGACGACGGGTACAACTTCAGCAATGCGGTGACGGTCAACGCCGGGTTTGGCGCCGGCGCACCTCGCATCAATCCGCTGCCGTTCGTGGCGGACCTCCAGGACCTCACCCGCTGCGCCACCAGCTGCTTTACCGCTTCGTTCGCTCAGGGCAGCGTGCCGTACATTTCCCTCGACCTCCCTCGCAACGTCGTTCTCGCCTATAACGAATCGCGAGTGATCCCTCGGCCGTTCGTCCATGTCGATGTGTCGCCGGATCCGGGCACCGCCGGGACTCCGCTTCGGTACGAGCTCCAGCTCAAATTCGGGGTCGGCGCCACCGCCGTCACCTTCGTCAACGGCGAAACCGTCCTCAAGTTTTCGAGTCCGGCCGGGAATCCGGTGGTCCGGATTGGCGGGCAGTTCGATGCCAGCAACATCGTCACCTATGCCCACGGCTCAGTGTACCCGTTGGAGATCTGGGTCACGGCGGTCTACTCGGGCAGTTCCTTCACGGCCAAGTACAAGACCCAATACCTGAGTGTGAACGAGGTCAACAACGGGGTGGCGCGGGGCTGGACGGTGGCCGGCGTGCAACGGGCGTTCGGGCAAACCGACGGGTCCGTGCTGATCCTCGAGGGGAATGGCAACGCCGTCTACTTCAAGAAGATCGGCACGGTCTTGAAGGCGCCTCCGGGTGAGTTCTCGACCTTGACCGGCACGGGGCCCTGGACTCGGACCTATGTCGACGGCACGGCGGTGAGTTTCAGCGCCACCGGCTACCTGACCCAAGTGGCGGATCGGTGGAGCAACGCAACCACGATCACCTATGATGGGAGCAATCGGGTCTCGCTCATCAAGGACCCGCTCCTCTCCACCACCACGCTCACCTACGGGGCCAACGGTCTTGCGACGATCGTAGACCCTGCCAGTCGCACCACCACCATCACCGTGGCCGCCAACCGGACCCTGACGCAAATACAGGACACCGCCGGGATGGTGACGACCCTGGGTTATGACGCGAGCCTTCGCCTGGCCACGATCCAAGATCCAAACCTGGCAACCACGACGCTCGCCTACGACGCGAACGCGACCAAGACTGTGAGCACGATCACGGCCCCGTCGGTGCCGATTTTCGGCGGCGGGTCGAGCGCCCCGGTCACCACGCTTAGCTCCTGGCAACTCCGGGGGGTGCCGTTCGCGCCTACTGCCGTGACGCCGCTGGCGTCGCCGGGCGCTGATACCATCTGGGCGCGGGTCACCGAACCGGGCGGGACCGTGAACACCTACCAGGTTGACCGCTGGGGCCAGCCCAAGGTCATCGTGAACGCCCTGGCCGAACAAGCGACCGTGACGTACAGCGCCGAAGGGTTGCTGGTCAAGGCGGTGATGCCGGGCTACCCAGGCGGGGTATTTGATACTACGGCCTACAATGCGAACGGACTCCCCATCTATGCCAAAGCGGCCGCGTCCTCGGCGACCACCGTCACGTACGGCGTCTTTGGCCAAGTGGCGACCACGGTGGGCACCGGCCAACCGTCGATGACCTACACCCTCGGCGGCCACGGCGAGATCCTCAACGTCCAGGCGGCGGGGCAGATCGTCCAGAAGATCACGGCCTACGATACCTTTGGCCGGGCGGTGACGATCAAGGACGCCAACGACACCACGGTGGCGACAATGACCTACCAGCCGACCGGGCTCAAGAACCTGCAGCAGGTCCAGCAGCCCGGCAACCGGCTCCTGTCCTACGGCTACGATGCGGCTGGGCGGGTCCGGACCGTGACGCGACCCCTCGCCGTGGCGGAAAGCACCTACTACGACCGCCTCAACCGCCCCACCGTGGTCGCTACAACGATCGGCGGCGTCCGGAGTGCCGCGACCTACGAGTACGACAACATCTACCTCCGCGGGACGATCGCCCCAAACGGCACGCGTGATAGTACCTATTACAACGCACTGGGCTGGCCAACGAAACACCGGGACCAAGCCGGGGCCAACGACCTGTTCGAGTACAGCCTTGATGGCGATCTCAAAAAGGTCACCACCCGCCGGCTCAAAACCCTCTCGTTTCTCTACGATGCCCTCCACCGGGTCACCCAACGGACCGGGGACTACGTCGCGACCTGGGGGTACTCGACGAATGGCGGCTGGATCGTCCGGGCCGGCAGCCCCTACGCCGTCGACTCGATTTTCTCCAACGCCCGGGGCCAGCCGGACAGTGTCGTGACGATCCTCGGCGGCGTCGGGGTGCCGACGCAGACCTATCGCCGCAAGTACGCCTACATCTTACCGGGGCTACTCGATACCGTCGGCGTGACGGGACCGGCCGGGGTGACGTTTGCTTCCCGCAAGTACGGGTACAACACCGGCCGCGGCTCGCTCACCAGCCTGACGCTCGGTGGCCGCCAAACCCTGTTCACCCTAGATGGGAACTACCGGCCGACCAGTATCAAGTACCCCGCCTTGGACACCGTCGGGACGAGCTTCGGGAATCTCGGCCTGCCAGAGAAGGTTATCGCCGGCAACGGCACCGGCGGGAACCCGAACTATGGCGCCCAGCTCAATCGGTGGCTGGGCCAGGACGGTGTCGGGCGCCTGTCGCAGCAATTGTTCCGAAACGACGGCACCGGTCAGGAAGGCCGGTTTTTTCAGTTCGACTCGTTAGGGCAGCTCCGCGTCCGGCGCGACCAGCACACGACGTTCGTGCCGCCGGTCACCTGCCCGGACCCCAACTTTGGGATGTTGTTTGCGGGCTGCCAACCCGGCGGGGGGTCGGGGTGGACCACCGACACCACGAAGACCTACGCCTACGATCTCGGCGGCAACCGGACCGACAACGGGGGCACGTACACCGGGAACCGAATCACGGCCTTCAACAACTGCACGTACACCACGGACGCCGACGGCAACGTGACCGGCCGGAGCGGCGGGAGTTGTGCGGCAGGCGCAGCGAGTTTCTTCTGGAACGCCGAGGGGCAGCTTGACTCGGTTCAGACGGGGGCCACCGGAGTGAAGTATCTGTACGATGCGGCCGGTCGGCTAGTGTTCAAACGGGTCAACAACAGCCCGGCTGCTTTTCAGCTGTGGGACGGGGGCAACCCGCTGGCGGACCTGAATGGACTCGCCAGTGCCAAGACCACGGAGTATTCGTACTTTCCCGGTCTTGATAGTCCGCACGCCTTTATTTGGAGCGGGCGGACCTGGTACCCGCACCGCGACGCGGTCGGGAACGTGATCGTCACCAACGACAGCCTTGGCGGACCGGATCGGACCTATCAGTACGATGACTGGGGCAAGCTCAGCGGGGGGGCGGATGGGTTTCCGTTTAGCGGGGCGGATCGGCTCCGGTGGAAGGGGGCGCTCTGGTATGGGAATGAGGCTAATCTGTACTACCTGCGGAACCGGTGGTACGATCCTGAGACGGGACGGTTCCTGAGCGAGGATCCGCTCGGGGTCGACGCCGGGATGAACTTGTATTCGTTTGCCGGAAGCGATCCCGTCGATGGCAGTGACCCGACCGGCCTTTACCGCTTGGGCAACGTCAACGTCGTCGGTCATACGAATTGGGGCAATCCCAGCCTTGCGTCCTGGCTGATTGATACGTGGTATCGCAACATGACCGAGATCGGTGCGCGGCAGCCGGGGGGACGGCCACCAGGTGAGCTACAGAGGTCGGGGGGCGGCGCTAGGATTGGCGCCAGGGCGCCGGCTGCGCGTCTATGCTCAAACGCAGTCTCGTTTGTCGGTGTGGCGGCACTAGTTGCGACACCCTTTGTTGGAGTGGGTGTAGCGTTCGGCGTGTTTTCAGACCCAACCACAGGAGACCGGGGGATCTATTTGCGGCTCACGACACTTGCGATCGGCATCGACGCTGGAGTTGGCGGGGAGTTCGGCCGATCCCAAAGTCAGCAAGCTTTCGCGGGACCCTCGCAGGGCTTCTGCCGCACAGCCGCGTTCGTCTCGGGATGCAAGACCAGCAACCCCAGTGGCGTCACGAAATCGATCTCCATCGCGAAGGGGCCGCTGCCAGTTCCAGTTAGTGGACACTACGAGGAGTCCACAACCTGGGCCCGGGTGGTCAAGAATGGGGTCGCCACCTGTGCGCCTTAGGCAGACGACAGCAGCCCGAATCCGCCAGCGAAGGGCCCTAGTTTCCCCGCTGAAACCGAGGAGGAAGTTTGGTGTTGACCAGTTCGCGCCTCATCTATGTGTACCGTCCTGATTTTAGTTGGGCCGCAGGTGGCCTAGCATTCTGGCTGGTCGGCTATGCCGCGTTGCGCCTCACGAAAAGGGCAATGTCGATCCGCCTTTTGTTACTGACGGGCGTTTCTGTAGCCTGGATCGGGCTGATAGTCGCTTTGGCCCTCCTTAACTGGGCCGACGTTCGGCGAGCGGAGGCCGAGGGCAGAGTGGCCACTGTTCAGGGCCGTGCTCTCCGTTTCACTCCTGAAACCCGCGATCGGAAGCACGAGAATTTGTCTGTCGGCGGAGTTGACTTCGAGTATGCCCGGTTCAACCCCCAAGTTGGGTTCAATGGCTCACTCAGCGAGGAAAAGGCCTTCCGGCTAGGCTCGTGCCTCTTCGTCCGGTACTATCACGACCCGCAATTCGGAAACCGCATCCTTAGACTGGAACTACTCGAGACATCAAGTGGGCTCCCATGCGAGTCGGCGGGACGGCCATAGAGACCGGGGCTCTTGAGCTTCGGATGGGTCCACCCAGATCGGGTGATGAAGTCACCGGACCGGTCGGTTAGGCGTGCACGGGTGCCACCGGGCACCTGCCCCGACACCAACTTTGGGATGCTGTTCGCCGGCTGCCAACCCGGCGGGGGGACGGGGTGGACCACGCTCTTACCCTGTTTCCGCTGGCCCGAGCAACATATACACTGGGGCGATGGGCGCTGAGCGCCGAGCGAGCGGCCGGGAGATACTGGACGATGTCGTTCATTCTCGGACGGGCCGAGGCTCGAGGAGCCGCAAGAACGGTTGGGGCCATCTTCGCGGGGAGGGGGGCCGGAATGACCGCCTTGGCCTATGGCGGAACAGACGCGATGCGGGGCGCGCCGTTCGCCCCTCTTAGCAACCTTGCAAACGCGGTCCCGATTTTCGGCTCGGTGCTATCCTACCTCGACTACCGACAAGCCTGCAAATGACCGAGGACGCCCGCCCTGCTCTTCCACCGCGCCTCCGTTCCTCGCTCCGCGTTCGAGCGCGAGTTGGCGCGCTTTTTGGTCTGATTCTAGGCGGCCTATACTGCGTAGTAGCCACGCTCCTGCTCTTGTTCCGGGCGGGCTTCCTCGATGAACCGGGCCCCGCCTTACTCTTTTCGGCCCGGCTCACCATCGGGTACTTGATTGGCTGGGCCGGAGCGGGGGCAATTGGTGGAGCGATGTTTCCGATCAGCCAGTGGATTTTGGGACGAATGGCGATCGGGTTCGTGGCGATGCTGCCAGTCACAGCGTCAATGTTCTGGGTCCTGCCTGGATTCGGTGGCGGCCCGCTTTGGGTGCCCGATTTGGGAGATATCGTTCG
>JANMXA010000092.1:0-7038 GCA_031394255.1 Gemmatimonadota bacterium | reverse complement strand
GGGTTCCCTTCATGAAGACCATCCGGAGCCGTTCCACCATCAAGTCCCCGCTCATGTCCCTCGCCTTTGCCGTGACGAAGCGCCCATCGGCCACCACGAGCGGCTGGTCGTCGGCGATCTCCATGATGAATTCCACATCGTTATAGAGGCCGGTCTGGGTGACGATTGAGACCGCTGCCGACTTGACCGTAATGGCGCAGGTGGCCTTTTCGTAGATCTTGAACGTCCGTTCGGCTCCACCCGGCTTGAACCCTTTCACCGGGGTGAAGGTGTCGAGCAATCCCAGCCGGCCGATTCGGGTGATGGGGTGAACCTCGAAGACATGGTCCGGGTTGTTGGACTCGAGGGCCTCGAGCGGAGTCCCCTGCTTCTCGATGGTGCTGCCGGGGTGCTCCGGCCAGATCCGCCAGACGCCGGTGATCTTGAGGGCGTCGTCGCCGCCGGCAGCCGCCCGGACGACATCCGCCGCAATCTTGTGGTCGGCGGCGTTGGCGATTTCGGCGATCATCGGCAGTGCGACCTCGGGGGCGCGACCCGAGAAATGGATGTCGCCGTCGAGTTCCACGGGGAGGGGTGAGCGCATCGCCTTGTCGACGGTAAAGGTCGTGGCGATGGTGACCCGGTTCTTGTATCGCTCGACGAAGGACTTGTTGATCTCGATCGCAATCTCCTTCGGGGAGAAATGGGCATTGACCGAGATGTACACGATGGTCGCCTGCCGCACGATCAGCCCGCAGCCGGCGAGCAAACTAATCGGCCCGACCAGCATGGCCGCCCGGAGGCCGGTCTCCCGGACCCTTCGGCCAAAGCGGGTCATTCCGGCACCGCCGGTTTGAGGACGCTGCCGGAGTAGAAGTGATCGCACCGATTGGGCTCGAACACCTTGGTCACTTTCTTGAACACCGACTTGAACGGCCCAATGAATGAAGAGACCGGGCCTTGAGCATCCGGGTGCCCGACCAGGCCGGTGATCTTCTGCTTGACCTGGGCGCACCCCCGATGGTCGATGGTGGCTACGGAGAAGTCGTCGAAGGTCCCCTTCCGCAGGTCGATGTTTCCCCGAAACGCCACCATGTTTTCTGGCGTCGCGAATGCCACGTCCACCGTCCTGGCAAATCCTTTCTCGACTTTCCAGTCCGATACCATCCGGCGGATCTTGCCCTTGCCCTTCCCCATGTTGCCGAGGAACCGGAGCTGGGCCAGGGTGGCACCCCTGGTCACCAACGGAGCGAACGGTCCGGCGATGAGGAGCGAGCCGAAGTCGATGACGCTGAAGTTCTGGCTCTTGTTGAAGTCATGAATCAGCCCGTCGATGTCGAGTGCCGTGATCGCGACCTGGGCGCTTCGAATCAAAATCGATCCCTTGGCGGTGGTGGCGAATTCGAGCTGGTTGGCACCCGTCCCTTCGAGGTCGAGGGACGCATCGGCGAACCCTTTGGCGATCGTGACCGGAAAGGCGAGGGCGAGGTCGAGCTTCGGGGCACTCTGCACGACATGGATCCGCGGCGACTTGCCCCGGAGATCGAGGGTGGCCTTCCCGCGGGTCTCGCCGCCGTATAGCGTCATCACGGTCGAGTCGAGTTGGACGAGGCCGCTGTCCGCGGTGAGTCGGCTCGTCAGTCCGGTGATGTCGAGCGTGCCGAGCCGCAGGGTCTTCACCGCCAGGAGTCCCCGGAACGAAAGTGATCCCACGATGGCGAACGGGTCGTCGCCGCGGCTGGCCCAGGAGACATGCTCGAGGTCGAAGTCGGCCCCCTCGATCGTCACGGTCCCGGCCGGCCCGCCGACATAGGTGATCTCGCCCTGCCGGACGAAGAGCGCCTCGAGTGCGCCGCGCGGCTGGGCCGGTGCGGCGGCGGCTTCCCGCATCGTGTCGGCCGCCGGGAGGGGAAGACCGACCCGCTCGAAGCGCATCGTCGGGTGCTCGAGCCGCGCCTGGTGGAACGTGACCGGCCCGCCGAGCAGGAACGGAATAACCCGGGGAGAGCCGGAAAATGCGGCGGCGGAGAACAGCTCGATGGCCCGGTCAGTCAGGTGGATGTCGCGCAGGATCAGTCGAACCTGCGGGAAAAAGCGGAGCGAAGCCTTGCCGCGGATCGTGAAAGGATGGCCTAATGTCTTCGAGACGGCTGCCTCGATCGAGGCTTTGCGACGTTCGGGGTTGAAGTACCAAGCCGAGGCCGCTCCGACGGCTGCCACCGTGGCCGCGGTGACTGCCGCGCCGATCAGGATTCGTCGGCCGAGGGGTCGGGGCACCCGCTGCTTTGACATCCTAACCTCCCCGGGTGGCTCCGCGAACGGGTCGCCCCTGCCTCCGCGGGGACCGCGGAGCGTGAAAGATAGAGCGGACGGGAGTGCCGCCAGAATACTCCCGAAGGTCTAGATTGAAGGATGGAACGGCAGCTGCGCAGCGACCTCCAGAGCGGCCATCGCGTGATTGGCACCGTCTTCATGGAGTTGCGCGCCGCGGCGGCCATCATTGGTCGCGCCGATCTGACGCTGGGCGATCGGGTGCGGCGTCGCAGCAGGGCTTACTTCTTTCCGGGCAACCCGGAGGAGGCGGGGAGGCAACCGTCGGAACGGGCCAGAACGTGGAGGCTCCATCCCCGCAATGTGCCGAGGGGACACTCGAGGGGCAACTCGGTCGCGGTCAGTCCCGCAGCCCGTCCGCCACCCCCACTCGTCGCGGATCCGCCGTCGCCCCGAACTTGCCCGAGACCGGATCGCGGAAGCACATCTGGAACGACCCCATGTGCCAATCGTACTGGCCGACGCTCCGGACCTGCGCGCCCCACGAGCGGAGAGTCGCGATCGTCTCCGGTGTCAGGCGATCCTCGGCCGTGATCGATCCGTCCTCGCCGAAGGGCAGCATCCGGAGCGCATCGGCCGCGCGGTAGGGGTCGAATTTGTAATCGAGCAGGTAGGTGAGCACCTGCGGCACGGTGCAGTGGACGTTCCCCGGCGAGCCGAGCGAGATCAGCGGCTTCCCGTCCTGAAACACCATCGTGTTGCCGATCACGCAGCGGGCCCGGGCACCCTTCACCATCTTGGCGTCCATGAACCCGTTCATGCCCGTGAAGGTCGCGTGGCTTCCGACCATCGGAATGCCCTCCACCACCATGCCGGGGATGCCGCCCGACTGCAGCGTGTTCATCATCTGGACCCAGTTGCCCTCGCGATCGACCACCGCGAGTTCGCAACTCCCGGTCGGCTGCTTGGCGCGGGCGTCGCCGCCGGTGGGCTTGCCGGCCGCGCTCATACCGGGGAGCCCGGGGCCGGCGGTCAGGGCCACATGCTTCGTAAGGTCGATCTTCGGCTTGAGGCCGCGGATGATCCTGGCGATCGAGGCGTGGAAACCGTCGTCGAGGATCGCCTCGACGCCGTAATCAGCGACGGTGGGGTCGCCGATCATGCCGCAGTAGTAGAGGCCCTGCCGCATCGCATGACTGGTGTAGAACAGGTGCTCGGCCGAGCCGGGCTGGGTATCGCGAATGCCGAGATGGCGGAGGACGCCGAGGACGAAGGCGCAGAAGACACCCTGTTGCTGGGGCGGGCCTAACGAGACGACCTCGTACTCGTGGTGCCGGAACGCCAGCGGGTCGAGCCACCGGGGCGGGGTGTCGGTCATGTGGGCCTTCTCGATCTTCCAGCCCATCTCGTTCGCCTTGGCGATGAACGCGTCGGCCCAGCCGCCGGTGATCATCCAGTCCGGGCCGTCCGACGCCACCTTGCGGAGGGTCGCGGCCATCGCTTTGGAGGCAAATCGCTGTCCGACCGGCACCAGGTACCCGCCGGGCATGAAGAACTCCCGGCCCTCGGGGAAGTACGTCACGAAGTCTTGGGCAAAGATGTTGACGGCCAGCTCGAACGACGACACCGGATGCCCCTCCTCGGCCCAGCGGATCGCATCCTCGCAGAGCCGGGCCCATGGCTTGGTGCCGAAACGGTCGTAGATCGCCTTTACGCCCGGCATGAATCCGGGAATACAGGCCGACGGCGGCATCATGGCGTAGCCGTGGCCCTGGGGCGGGATCGGCTTGAACGGCGCCAGGCCGTCGGGGAACGTGCCGACGCTGTCGAGTTGGTAGCGCTTGCCGGTTTTCGCTTCGTAGTAGAGGAACGTGACGGTGCCGGTGTGGTTCGTCATGAACGGCTCGACCGCCGCTTGCACCAGGCAGCCGGCCAGCGCAGCATCGACGGCGTTGCCCCCTTCCTTGAGGATCTTGACCATCGTCTCGGTCACGATGGCACTGTCGGTGCTGACGGCGGCGGTCAGTCCGGTGACGGCGGCCTTGGGGCCCCAGTTGTTGATGTAGTCGGCGTCGTTCATTGGCGAGTCCGGGATGGCGTGGCTGGTGCGCTGGCGCTCAATGGGCGGACGGGGTGATCGTCCTTGCGTCGGCCCTTTCCCAATGGTACCGTCGAAGAATTCCTGGCACAATGTCCCGCAATATGAGACGTAATACGGGGTCCCACTGATGAACCACACCCTGAGATATGCCGCGGCCTGGGCTGCCACCTCGATGCTCGCCACCGCGCTCGCCGCCCAGAGCGGCCCGGCGTACACCGCCAGGGATTACACCGATGCGGCAGCCGTGATCGAACCCAATACGGTGGGCCTGGTCCGCAACGAATCGGTCGAACCCCACTGGATCGGCACGACCGGCGACTTCTGGTACCGGCGCGACGAGGCGGACGGGACGAGCTACGTCCGGTTTGCGGCGCGGACCGGCCGGAAAACGCCACTCTTCGATCACGCCGGCCTCGCGACAGCGCTTGCCAGGGCCTTGGGCACGGCCAACTCGCCCACCGCGCACCACCTCGGACTGAGCGGCGTTGCCCTCAGCGTTGACGGGAAGCGCCTTACCGCGACCGCCGGGGCCAAAGCGGTCACCTGTGAACTCGCACCGATCTCATGCCAGGCGGCCGATGCCAAGCGCGCCGAGCCCGGCCTCCTGCTCTCACCCGACGGGGGCCGGGCGGCGTTCATCCGGGCCGACAACCTCTTCATCCGTGATCTGGCCAGCGGGCGGGAGACCCAGCTTACCACCGACGGCGCGCCGCAGTACTCCTACGGCGCCCTATCCGAGATGTCCCTCATTACCATCCCGCGCCGGAAGCTCGGCATGGTGCTGCCGCCGATGGGGACCTCCTGGTCACCTGACGGATCTTACCTGATCGTGCCACGGGTGGACGAGCGCAGGCTGGCGTTCAACAATTTCGTCGAGTGGGTTCCGCAGGACGGGTCGCGCCGTCCGATTCTCCACCAGGTCCGCTCTGCCTTCACCGGGGACCGGGAGCAGCTGGTGACGGACCTCTTCATCTTCGAGGTGGCGACCGGCCGACGCCTGCCGATCACGTTGCCCTCGGGATACGGGTCAGGCGGTGATCAGGGACTGTCGAGCGAGCCGGTCGGCTGGAGTGTGGCCCGTCACCAGGCGTTCCTGATCGAACGTGCCCCCGGCGGGAAGGCGCTGGCGTTACTGCGGGTGGATCTCTCCACCGGCACCGCGGCGCTCGTCATCGAAGAAAAGGCCACACGCAGTCGGGTCGAGACCAACACCGAGGAGTACAATGTCCCCAACATCCGGGTGATCGACGACGGCGCCTCGATCATCTGGTACTCGGCGCGCTCCGGCGCGGGCCAGCTGTACCGGTACGATGGCCAGACCGGCGCCCTGGTGAACGGCCTCACCGGCACCTCCGGCGCCGTCTTCAACATCATCGCGGTCGACGAGAAGAAACGCGAGATCTTCTTCACCGCTGGCGGCCGGGAGGCAGGGCGAGATCCCTACTACCAGCATCTCTACAAAGCCGGCCTCGACAAGGGCGAACCGCGCCTGCTGACCCCGACCGATGCCGATCACCAGTTCGATCCGCCGCGGAGCGCGCTGCTCAAGCTCCTCTTCCAGGTTGGAGATCCGCCCGTGGTTGTGAACCCGGGCGGCGCCGTGTTTCTCGACACCTACTCCACCGTCGACACGCCGCCGGTGACGGTGCTGCGGTCCACGCTGGACGGTCGCCAGTTCGCCGAAGTGGAGCGGGCCGACGCCTCGGCGCTGTTCGCCACGGGCTGGAAGGCGCCGGTCCGTGAGAAGGTCACGGCGGCCGACGGCACGACACCGATCTACGCGGTCTATTACGCCCCGCTCCGCGACATCGGTCAGGCGCGGCATCCGGTGATCGACGCCGAGTACGGCGGGCCCCAGGTGATGGTGGCGCCCAGGAACTTTCCCCAGGCCTACGGCGCCGGCAATCCCAGGGGCGAAAGCGGCCTGGCCCGCCTCGGCTTCTCGATGGTGACGGTGGATGGCCGGGGCACGCCCTATCGCGACAACGCGTTCCGTGATGCCGGCTACCCGGAGTTCACCCAGGTCGGGATCGACGATCATATCGCGGCGATCCGCCAGCTGGCTCTCCGCCATTCCGAGATGGATACCACGCGGGTCGGGGTCTACGGCTGGTCGTGGGGCGGCACCTTCGCCGCCCAGGCGATTCTGAGCCGGCCGGACTTCTTCCGCGTGGCGGTGTCCGGCGCCGGTGTGTACGACTACGCGGCACTCTATCCGGGCTTCGAGACGGTTACCGGCCTGCCGGTCTATGCCGACGGCTCCGCGATCCGCGGCAAGCCCGATGAGACGCCTGCCAGCTGGCGGAACCTCGACATCACCGCGATGGCGCCGAACCTCAAGGGCCATCTCCTCCTCATCTACGGCGACCTCGACGAGAACGTCCCGTCGCTTCAGGCCTTCCGCCTCGCCGCCGCGCTGGTCAAGGCTAACAAGCCATACGACCTGATCTATCTCCCCGGCCGTACCCATGCGGGCGGCGGCGAAGGGTACCCAATGAAGCGGACCTGGGATTACTTCCTTGCGCACCTGATGAAGTCCGAGCCCGTCATCGATGCCGTTGTTGCGATCAAACCGCCAGCACCCCGGTGATTCAGATGAGCACCACGTCCGACACGGCCCTTGCCGCCGCCCTCCGCCTGATCGAGGACGCGTGGACCGAGTTGAGCCGCAGCGCCTTTGTCCAGCA